>NZ_CP048836.1:0-605234 GCF_010983895.1 Nitrogeniibacter mangrovi | reverse complement strand
CTCGAGCCGGGCGATCTGATCATCACCGGCACGCCGCCAGGCGTGGGCATGGGGCGCACGCCGCCACGCTTCCTGAATATTGGCGACGTGGTCGAACTGGGCATCGACGGCCTGGGGACGCAACGACAGCAGGTGGTCGCGCCGACGAAGCGCTGAATGCGCGTGCCCCGCTTCAACCGCGCGGCGGCATGAAACAGGCCTTGCGCGCCTCGTTCTCCACGCCGTGGAACTGCCGGGCCACCTGACGTCCGCCCCGCAGGTCGCGCATCACCTCGCCGCGCTCGCCACCGATGGTGAGGGCATTGGCGACCGTCGATTCATTGACGAACTCGTCGTAACTGAGCCGCTGGGCGATCTGGTCGATCACGCAGCTGCACTTGTAGAGATATTCACGGCTGGCCTTGGGCGCATCGCGCATGCAGTCGACGACGTACTCCACGCGGCTCACGGTCGGATAGTCATGCCCTGTGCCGGCGGCGCCGGCCATGGCGGCCAGCGCCCCGGCCATCACGCCCACGGCGCATCTGAGGATGAACGGGTGCGGTTTCATGAGCCTCCCACGTCAAGCGTCAGCGAAGTTTCCTCGAGGACGGTGCCATCCGCTGCCGGCACGGTGCTCCGCAGGTCGAACACCCCACCGGGCACGGCGGGGCTCAGAATGAACTCGTAGAACTTGTGCGCCTGGTCCTTCATGCGGCCCGCCTCGGGCAGATCACGGAAGGGTTCGATACGCACCCGGGTACCGTCATGAGCAACGCCGCCAAACGAGAAGCGCACCGGCTCCACCTTCGCGGCGTCGGCCAGCGCCATGCGGATGTGGCGGCGGAAGTAGTTGGTCGACCCACCCAGTTCCGCATGCATGCGACGCACGTCGTATTCGAGGAAGTAGAGCACGACCGGGTTGGCCTTGGCCGCATCGATCGTCGGCAGCTGCAGCTGCCGCTCACCGCTGAGGAAGCGAGCCGAGACCCGGAAGCCGGCCTTGCCGTCGCCCTTGACGGACAGGTCGGCGCTGTCGCGCACCGGTGGCGCACTGCCCTCGTGCAGCACATAGGCGTAGTGCAGGGTCGCCGGCGCATGCATGTCGGCCAGATGCGGCGACATGAAGATCGCCCGCTCCGCCTGCGACGGACCGGCGCCGGCCCGCACCACGAGACTGAACAGCGCCAGGAACACCATCAGCAGCGGGCGCCGCAGGCATCGGCCGATCGGCTCAGCGCGCCGCATTGCCGGCCTCCTCGAGCGGCAGCGTGGGCACCTGGTATTCGGCCAGGATCGCCGCGATCTGGTCGCGATGCCGGTCGATCAGCGCCTCGATCTGCGCGCGCCAGGCATCCTCGCCGCGGCGCACGCCCATGGCCATGGCGTAATCGAAACGTACGCCGGGTTCGGAGTTGAGCGGAACCACGCGCCATTTGCCCTCACCCACACCGCGAGCCAGATGACCGGCGATCGGCCCCCACACGACGGCCGCGGCGATCTTGCCGTCCTTCAGGTCCGTCGCCACCAGGTCGGCCGGCGTCACGTCGGGGTTGGGATGCATGCTGCGGTAGGGCACGCCGGCGTCCACCAGATGGTGGTGCGACAACCAGGCGGACCCGGGCGAGCGGTCGAAGACGCCGATGCGCACCTGATTCTTGCGCACCGCATCGTTGTGCAGGAACTGATCTTCGGTGGTGACCTCAGCCAGCGCCCCCCGGGGCGGAAACACCAATGCCCAGGTGGACCGGTAATAGGGTTTGGTCGAAGCCACCTGCCCCCAGCCGGCAGGCACGCCCATGACCACATCGCAGGGGTAGTCTTCACCCGGCACCTTGTTGCGCAAGGTGTTGCGGATGAAGCCGAGCCGCTGCGGGAAGGTGAAATCCTTCACCGGCACGCCGAGATCCTCGGCGAACAGCGCCGCGATGCGATCCTCGAAGCCCTCTCCCGCGGTGTTGGAGAACGGCAGGTTGTTGCCATCCTTGCAGACCCGGAAGGCCTTGCGATCCATGTCGCCCGCGGCGGCAGCCACGACCGGCAGGCTCAGCGCGATCGCGACGGCGAGACACCGTCGTGCAGCGCCAGCAATGCGACTGATCTTCATGTCGGTCCCCCGCGCTCGTGATCCTTACTTGTCCTTGTCCATCCGGTGGACACGGGCCTTGGTGATCTTGCCGTCCGACCGCCCCTTGAGATAGGCATACAGGGCATCGAGGTTCTCGACCACCTTCTTGTTGGTGCTCCAGTTGGGCATGCCCTTCTCGAGGCGTCCCTCGAGCACCGTGGTCTTGAACTCTTCGTAGGTAAGCACCTTGAGGCTGTCGATCAGCGACGGCCCGACCATGCCCTCCTGATTGGCACCATGACAGCGGGCACAGGCCGCCGCGCGCCAGGTTTTGAAGCCCTCGTAGGTATGCGCATCCACCTTGTCGCCATCGACCACCGTGTACAGCGGCTTTTTGTTGTCGTCGCTCAGGGCGGTCGCCGGCAGCGCGGCCACGATGGTTCCGATGGCAAGCAAGGGCACGAGGTATCGTTTCATGGTGTCTCTCTCCGGTCTTGTTCGAGTGTTGTCGTCAGGTTGGATTGCTGGTGCAGCCCCGCCGGGCGGCAGGGCTGCGGGTTGAAAGAGGGCCGGCACCGGCAGGAGGAATCCAGTGCCGGCAAGCCGCCCTTTAGGGGATGGCAAAAACGGTGAGCGAGCCACCGAGGTTTGTGTATTTCTGCAGATCGCGATAACCGCCCACGGCGCCGAGGCCCTCGCTGTCCTTCTCGAGGCCCGCAGCCATGCCGATACCGGCCCAGCCGCCAATACCCGAATACACGCCGACATACTGCTTGCCCTTGTGCTCATAGGTAAAGACATTGCCGATGATGCCGGACGGGGTCTTGAACTTCCACAGCTCCTTGCCGTCCTTGAGGCTTACGGCCTTGAGGTAGCCTTCGAGCGTTCCGTAGAAGACCACATCGCCCGCCGTGGTGAGCGCACCGCTCCAGACCGAGAACTTCTCCGGCT
Organism: Nitrogeniibacter mangrovi; assembly: GCF_010983895.1. GTDB lineage: Bacteria > Pseudomonadota > Gammaproteobacteria > Burkholderiales > Rhodocyclaceae > Nitrogeniibacter > Nitrogeniibacter mangrovi. Next base: position 602,236 of record NZ_CP048836.1, on the reverse strand, counting down.
TGGACCAGACGATCTTGCCCTTGCCCGCATCCCAGGCGATGAAGTTGCCCATGCCGCCATGGCTGTTCGGTGCCGGATACATGGCCAGGGTGGCACCCACATACGGCTGGCCGGCGGTGTAGTCGACCTCGTACGGCTCGTAGTCCATGCACACGTGGTTGGTCGGCACGTAGAACAGGCCGGTCTTCGGATCGAAGGCGGCCGGCTGCTGGTCCTTGGAACCGAGCGCCGCCGGGCAGATGCCCTTGCTGTTCACGTCCGGGCCATTGTGCTGCGTGGAGTACTTGGCCACGACCTCGGGACGACCGGTCTTCATGTCCACATGCGTGGCCCAGTTGACCGCCGGGTCGTACTTCTCGGCCACCAGCAGCGCGCCGTTGGTGCGATCGAGCGTGTACCCGAAGCCGTTGCGGTCGAAGTGCACCAGCGCCTTGGTCGGCTTGCCCTTGACGTTGATGTCGGCAAGGATCATCTCGTTGACACCGTCGTAGTCCCACTCGTCGTGCGGCGTCATCTGGTAGATCCACTTCACCTTGCCGGTATCGAGGTCACGCGCCCAGATACTCATCGACCACTTGTTGTCACCCGGCCGCTGGGCGGGGTTCCAGGTACTCGGGTTGCCGCTCCCGTAGTAGAGCAGGTTCAGATCCTTGTCGTAGCTGTACCACCCCCAGGTGGTGCCGCCACCGATCTTCCACTGATCGCCCTGCCAGGTCTTCAGCGACGAATCCTTGCCCACCGGCGCCAGCTTGCCGTCGGTCCACGTCATGGTCTTTTCCGGATCCATCAGCATCTCGTCATCCGGACCGGTGCTGTAGCCACGCCACACCTGCTTGCCGGTCTTGATGTCGTAGGCGGTGATGTAGCCACGCACGCCCCACTCGCCGCCGGAGATACCGGTGATGACCTTGTCTCCGAACACGTGCGGCGCATTGGTGTTCACCGCGCCGAGCTTGGGATCGCCGTTGACCACCGACCAGACGACCTTGCCGGTCTTGGCATCGAGCGCCTCGAGCACGGAGTCGGCCCGCTGCAGGAAGACCTTGCCGTCGCCATAGGCCAGGCCCCGGTTCACGGTGTCGCAACACATCTGCGCAATCACCGCGTCGTCCTGCTTGGGCGTGTGTTTCCAGACGATCTCCTGCGTGTTCAGATCGACCGCGAACACGTTGTTGGGAAACGCCGAGTGGATGTACATCATGTCGCCGATGACCAGCGGAGAGCCCTCGTGACCGCGCAACACCCCGGTCGAGAAGGTCCAGGCCACCTGCAATTTGTTCACGTTGCCTGCGTTGATTTGTTTAAGGGTGCTGTACCGGTGGTTCTGGTTGTCACCCGCCTGTGCGGCCCAGTTGCTCGGATCCTTCATGGCCTTGTCCAGATCTGCATCGGCATAGGCCATTCCGGCGGCAAACAGACATGCGATCGAGACCGCGAGTTTCTGCTTCAGCCCAACCTTCATTCAATGTCTCCTTGTTTTTTATGCAAGCCCCCGAACGTGGCACCAGAGTCCACCCGTCCGCCGGCAATGCCGTCAAATCCGCTCGCGGCGCGAAGCGGCAACGGCACATCGGGAGGCCACGTTTCACACCTCCGCACTGCCGAAGTGCAAGTCACGTGCCACCACGGACACGCCCCCCGCCGACGCGATACGCACCGCGGCCGGAAGGGCGATGAAACAAGGGATTTCACCCGCCAGCCGGCATGACTTGCGAGCATGGACATGGGCGTGGCGGCGGGTCGCGTGCCGCAGGTCATCCCGGTGCTGACACACCCGGCGTGACACAGTGCGCCGGCACTGCAACAGCCTGACCAGAACATCACGCCGACACACGCGCGACCGACACGCCAAGGTCGCCACGGGCCGCCGGATCGAGCCGCCCCCCGACGCTTGGCACGGTTCGTGTATCGGAAAGCAGGAAGCCGCGCGCCGCTCCGGCGCGCCATCGTCATCACCTTCCGTCCCTGCCTGCGCGGGATACGCGGACACGTGCCCGGGAGAGAACAACAACCATGTGGGTCATCAAGATCGGGGGACAGCTGGCCGATGATCCGGTGCTCACCGACTGGCTGGACGAGATCGCCGATCTCGGCGGCGGGCGTGTGGTGCTCGTACCCGGCGGCGGCGACTTCGCCCGTCAGGCCTGGCGCATGCGTGACACCTGGCAGGTCGACACCCTGACCATGCACAACATCGCCGTGCTCGGCATGGGGCAGTTCGCCTTCATGCTCCAGGCCCTGCGCCCCGAGTTCAGCCTGTGCGCCCTCGACGAGGACATCCTCGACACCCTGCACGCCGGACGCATCGCCATCTGGATGCCTCTGGCCCACCTGCGCCACGCCGCGCAGATGCCACCGGGCAGCCACGCCTCGTCCGACGGTCTGGCGCTGTGGCTGGCCGAACGCCTCAATGCGGAGAAGCTGGTGCTGGTCAAGTCCTCGCCGCTGCCGCCCCACGCGGACTGGGCGGCGCTGGTCGAAGCCGGTGTCGTCGAGGCACCGTTCGCCGACGCGGCGCGCGCCGCCGACACGCCGGTCACGGTGCTCGACCGCAGCCATCGCGCGGCGCTGCACGAGATGCTCATCGATTCGCCCACCCTGCACCGCTACCGCCACCAGGGATTGGCGGAGTAGGCGCGCCGGGGTCTGCGCAGCTTTGTCCGGTGGCGCCGCAGAGTCGAGCCGATCCACCGGACAGTGGCCGAGCGACCCTACTGAGGCGGTTTGAGCTCGATGCCGAGGCGATGGAACTTGCGGTACAGGGTGTTGCGACTGACGCCCAGCGCCTTGGCCACCTGGCTCACGTTCCAGTGGTGCTCGTCGAGCAGTTGCAGCAACACCTGGCGCTCGTTGGCCTCGATCGGGTTCAGTTCGCGCACCGGCTCGGCAGGATGCGACGGCTCGCCGTCCCCCAGCACAACGGACTGCGCCGGCCTGACCGCCGGCGGCAGGTGCGCCATCTCCAGGCAGTCGCCGTCACACAACACGGCCGCGGTGCGCAGCACGTGCCGCAACTGGCGCAGGTTGCCCGGCCACGGGTAGTCCATGAGCAGGGTCTCGACCGCCCGCGACATGGCCATCGACCGGCCCGCCTCCTCGTCGAGCATCCGCCCGATCAACTCGCGCCGGTCGGTGCGCTCGCGCAGCGGCGGCAGCGCGACCTCGAGGCCGCACAGGCGGAAATACAGATCCTCGCGGAACAAGCCTTCGGCGACCCGCTCGGGCAGGTGGCGGTGGCTGGCGCTGACGAGCTGGAATTCGACCGGCACCGGATCCTCGGAACCGAGCGGCGTGATCATGCGCTCGTCGAGCACCCGCAGCAGCCGCGCCTGCAGTGACAGGGGCATGTCGCCGATCTCGTCCAGGAACAGGGTGCCGCGGTCGGCCTGGAGGATCTTGCCGCGCCGACCGCTGCGCTGGGCGCCGGTGAAGGCGCCGGCCCGGTAGCCGAACAGTTCGCTCTCGATGAGCCCTTCGGGCAGCGAGGCGCAGTTGACCGCCACGAACGGACCGTCGCTGCACGGGCTGGCCTGATGCAGGGCGCGCGCGAAGATCTCCTTGCCGGCGCCGGTTTCGCCATGCAGCAGCACCGGGATGCCACGCGCGACCACCTTGCCCGCCAGGGCCAGCTGGGTGGTGAGCCGGGCGTCGCTGAAATGCCCGGCGGGCACGGCCGGCCGCGAGGGGGCTTCGGCATCGATCAGGGCCCGGGGGCGCTCCTGCGACGCACGCGAGGCGGGCTCCTGCGCCACCATGAAGAAGCGGCTCGACGAGCCGGCGCTGAAGGCCGGCACCGGATGGAAGGAACTGCGCACGCTGCGGCTGACGATGTCGTCGAGCGAGACCTGGAACACCTCGTCGAGGCGTTTGGCGCGCACCGACTCGACACTGTCGAAACCGAGCTGGAACAGGGCGCTGCGGTTGGCGGCGCGGATGTGACCGTCCTCGCTGACCACCAGCATGCCTTCGTGCAGCGTATAGACCAACTCCGGCCGGCTGTGGAAATGCACCGGGTAGTCCTCCCGGTGGCGCCGGTCGATGAGCCGGTTCTCGATCATCTGCGCGGTCATGCCGAGCAGCACCAGGGAGTGCTGCTGCATGAGCGTGGAGCGGCTGGTCACGTCGAGTACCGCAACGATGCGCCCGTCCGGATCGAAGATCGGCACCGCGGAGCAGGTCAGCCCGGTGAACTTGGCGAAGAAGTGCTCGTGCTGGCGCACCACCACCGGCTCGCCGAGCACGAGGCAGGTGCCCATGCCGTTGGTGCCGATCTCGCCCTCGCTCCACACCGCGCCGACGCGAAAGCCTTCGCGGCCCACCTCCTCGCTGAAGTTGGGCGCCGCCACCATGTGCAGGATGACCCCGCCGGTATCGACGAGCACCACCGCCAGTTCCGGATCGCCGAGCTGCTGGAACAGCGTGGTCATCTCGTGCTTGGCGCATTCGATGATGTCCTCGGCACAGGTGCGCCGCTCGGCGAGCTCGTGATCGGTGAGAATGGTCGGAAACGCGGGCGCGGACGGATCCAGCTGGTAGTCGCGCAGGCATCGTCGCCAGGAACTGCTGACGAGGTCGCGGACGCCGGCATCGCCTTCACGCTCGAGAATGTCGTGAATGCGATGGACGTGTCCCCGAACCGCATTGGGCGTCGGTGTGGACATGGTCTTTCCCGTCGGTGCAGGCCGGACCGGGTGGTGTCTCCTCGCTCCCGAACAGCCCGGCAACTGACGTGCCGGTACTGAATGTCTGGTCCTGATTGTGTTTATCGGGCTTGCACGGGCGCCAAGCTCACGGCGGGTCGGCAAACGCCGCCCGGCTCTGCAGAGGCAACTGGCACTCAAGGCATTATAGACATCGCTGACGGACTTGCCCGCACAATCGCACGAGCGTGCCGCTCGCGTACCATCGTGCGCCGCTCAGACGCCATCGTCACGGCACGACATCCAGAAACGGCCCGAGGCTTGATACACTGTCGTCATTCAAGGAGATTCCGATGCCCCCCGTGAAAACCGCCGCGTTGCTCGCCTTTCTGGCCCTGCTCCTGCCCCGGGTCAGCCTCGCCCAGGATCCGCCCCCCAACCTCGAGGCCGTTCCCGCACCGCCCCCGATCCCGGCCGGCGTCAGCGAAGAGGACTTCCAGCCGGAAGTGACCATCAAGAAGCGGGGCGAGGAGACGGTCGAGGAATTCCGCGTCCACGGCAAGCTGTACATGGTCAAGGTGACGCCGGCCCATGGCGTGCCCTACTACCTGGTCGATCGCAAGGGCGACGGCGTGTTCGAACGCGAAACCGCCGAGCACAAGCTCAGTGTCCCCATGTGGGTGATCAAGTCCTGGTAAGCCGCTCCTGAACCGCGGCGGCGCACGCCGCCGCCGGCCCCATGTCCGTCTTCACTCCCGTCTCCGACGCCGCCCTGAGCGACTGGCTCGCCAACTACGCCATCGGCCGTCTGGTCGAATTGCGCGGCATCAGCGCGGGCGTCCAGAACAGCAACTTCTTCGTCACCACCCGCCTGGGCCGCTACGTGCTCACGCTGTTCGAGACGATGCCGCGTTCCGAGCTGCCCTTCTACCTGCACCTGATGGCCCACCTGGCGCGCCACGGCCTGCCGGTGCCGGCGCCGATCGCGGATCTGGACAACGAGTACCTGGGCACCCTGTCCGGCAAGCCGGCGGTGCTGGTGCGGCGCCTGTCGGGCGCCTCGGACATGGCCCCCGACGCGGCACGCTGCCGCAAGATGGGCACCATGCTCGCCGGTCTCCACCTGGCCGGGCAGCGCTTCGGCCGCCGCCAGCTCAATCCGCGCGGCGCCCAATGGCGCGAGCGCACGGCCGAGGCGGTGCGCCCCTATCTGGTGGCCGACGAGCAGCGCCTGCTCGACGCCGAACTACGCTTCCAGGCCTCGATCGACGTCTCCGCCCTGCCCGAGGGCGTGATCCACGCCGACGCCTTCCGCGACAACGTGCTCTGGGACGAAGACCAGATCGGTGGCGTGATCGACTTCTATTTCGCCGGCAACGACGCCCTGCTGTTCGACCTGGCGGTCACGGTCAACGACTGGTGCAGCCAGCCCGGTGGCGAACTCAATGCCGAACGCACCCGCGCCCTGCTGCGCGGCTACCACGCCGAGCGCCCGCTCACTGCGGCCGAACGCACCGCCTGGCCGGCCATGCTGCGGGCCGCGGCGCTGCGCTTCTGGCTGTCCCGCGCGGAGGACTTCCACCTGCCGCGCAGCGGCGAGATGGTGCTGGTCAAGGACCCGAACGAATACCGGGATCTGCTGCACCTGCGCATCGCCGCCGGCGACAGTCTGCCGTGGGTCGACTGAGCCGCCCGGCGGCGCGACAATGGGAGCGGACCGCCCGCCGCACCGACCGACGCCCATGACCGACGCGCCCCTGCCCTCCGCCGTGACCGTCTCCCCCGCCCGCTGCCTCGACTGGCTGGCCGCCGGCTGGCGGCTGTTTTTGTGCGACCCGGCGCGCTGGGCCGTGGTCGGCGCCCTGTTCGTGATCATTCTCGTCGCCATCGGCGTGGTGCCCCTGATCGGCTGGGCGATCACCCTGCTCACCTTCCCGGTGCTCGGCGCCGGGCTGGTGGCCGTCGCCGACGAGGCGGCCGGCAGCGGCCGGGTGCGCATCGAGGCCCTGTTCGACGGCCTGCGCGCCGATGCCGGCAAGCATGTCATGGTCGGCGTCTTTCATCTGGTCGCGGTGCTGGTCATCGGATTCGTCGCCGCGCTGATCGGCGCCAGCGCCGCCCTCACCGGGGCCCTCATCGGCCCGCTCGCCGCCGTCGGGCTGACCACCGGCGGACTCATGCTCGCCGTCGTCGTGTTCACCGCCCTGTGGCTGCTCGTGATCATGGCGTTGTGGTTCGCTCCGGCGCTGATCCGCTTTCACGGTGCCGACCCCATCGACGCCCTGACCCATTCCGTCGACGCCTGCCTGCGCAACCTGCCGGTCTGTTTCGTGCTCGCCCTGGCCCTCTACGTGCTCGCCTGGGTCGCCGTGATCCCGGCCGGGCTCGGCCTGGTGGTGCTGATCCCGGTGATCGCGGGCGCGCATCACGCCGCGTATCTTGATATCTTTGCCGTCCGCCGCGCCCTGCCCGGGCATGCGGATTCGCCGAGCTGACATGCAAGCCTACAAACGTACTCCTTCCCATGGCATCGCCTGGGTGGCTCAGGGATTCGCGCTGTGGAAGCGCAATCCGGCCCTGGTCACCTACCTGACCTTCGGCTATCTGCTGATGCTGGTGGTCATCAACACCATCCCCTTCATCGGCCAGGTCATCGCCGCCCTGGTCATGCCCGCGGTCTCGCTCGGCGTGCTCAACGGCCTGCTCGCGGTGCACGAGAAGCGCAAGGTGGGGCCCGACGTGCTGTTCTCCGGCTTCAAGTCGGACATCCATGCCCTGGTCACCGTCGGCGGCCTCTACCTGATCGGCTCGCTGCTCGCGCTCGCGGCCTCCGCGATCGCCGACGGCGGCATCCTGCTGCAGATCCTCACCGGCTTCCGGGCCCCCGACGAGGACACCATGAACGCCCCGGGGCTGTTCACCGCGGCGCTGATCACGGTGGCGCTGACCACCCCGCTGATGATGGCCTACTGGTTCGCACCGATGCTCGTGGGCTGGCAGAAGGTCTCCGCCCCCAAGGCCATGTTCTTCAGCCTGGTGGCCTGCTGGCGTAACTGGCCGGCCTTCTTCCTCTATTCGATGGGCATCTTCTTCGTCGTGATCGGCGCGCCCTCGCTGCTGGTCGCGGTGATCGCCACCGCCTCGCCGACCCTCGCCAGCCTGCTCGCCATCCCGCTGCCGCTGGTGGCCATCCCCATCGTCTTCGCCACCTTCCTGCCCAACGCGCTCGACATCTTCGGCCATGACATCCCGGGCCATGAAGTTGCCGCCTGACGCCCCCGTCGGCCTGCTCGGCGGCACCTTCGATCCGATTCACTTCGGTCATCTGCGCCTCGCCGAGGAGGCGCGAGAGACGCTCGGTCTGGCGCAGATGCGACTCATCCCGGCGGGCGAGCCGCCCCATCGCGACACCCCGCGCTCGCCCGCCCGCCATCGCCTGGCCATGGCCCGGCTCGCAGTGGCCGGCAACCCCGGCCTGCAGGTGGACGACATCGAGATCCGCCATGCCGGGCCCAGCTACTCGGTACTCACCCTCAGCCGCCTGCGCGAACAGCTCGGCCCGACGCGGCCGCTGGTGCTCGTTCTCGGCGCCGACGCCTTCGAGGGCCTGGCCACCTGGCATCGCTGGGAAGAACTGTTCGAACTGACCCACATCGCGGTGGCCAACCGCCCCGGCCACTCCCCCCACGGCCGACGCTGGCCGCAGGTGCTGTCCCCCGAGCTGGCCGCCGCCTGCGACGGGCGCATGCTCGCCGACGCCGCCGCCCTGCGCGCGGCCCCGGCCGGCGGCATCCTGCCTTTCGACATGACGCCCCTGGCCATCTCGGCCACCCTCATCCGCGACCTGCTGCACCACGGCCACAGCGCCCGGTATTTGCTCCCCGATCCGGTTCTCGACTATATTGCCGCGCAACATCTGTACCGCGACGCCGACGCGGGCACCTGATTGCCGCCGGACGGCCCCTCGCCGGCCCGACATCATCGGCTACACTGACATTCCGGGCGCATGCCCGACCGGACCCCAGGATTCAATGGAACTCGACCAACTCCAGCAGACCGTCATCACCGCCCTCGAGGACATCAAGGCCAAGGACATCGAAGTCATCGATACGGCCAAGCTCACCGCCCTGTTCGATCGCATGATCATCGCCAGCGGCGACTCCGGCCGCCAGACCCGCGCCCTGGCACGCAATGTCCAGGAAGAGGTCAAGAAGGCCGGCGGCACGGTCAACAGCATCGAGGGCGAGGACAGCGGCGACTGGGTGCTGGTCGACCTGGGCTCCATCGTCGTCCACATCATGCAGCCGGCGGTGCGCGCCTACTACAACCTCGAGGAACTGTGGAACGCGGCCCCCGGCCGGCGTCCCGACGCGAAAGCCAAGTGAAGCTGCTCATCGTCGCCGTCGGCACGCGCATGCCCGCCTGGGTGAGTGCCGGCTTCGACGACTACGCCCGCCGCATGCCGCGCGAAGCGGGCCTCGAACTCGTCGAGGTCAAGGCCGAACCGCGCACCACGGGCAAGACCGTCGAAGCCATGATGGCGGCCGAGGCGGCGCGCATCGAAGCCGTGCTGCCGGCGCGCTGCCGGCGCGTCATCCTCGACGAACACGGCAAGGACCTGAGCACCACGCAGCTGGCGGCCCGCTTCGAGCACTGGCTGGGCGACGGCGAGGACGTGGCCTTCATCGTCGGTGGCCCCGACGGGCTCGACCCGACGCTCAAGGCCAGCGCCCGCGAAACCCTGCGCCTGTCCAGCCTCACCCTGCCGCACGCCCTGGTCCGCCCCCTGCTGGCCGAGGCGCTGTACCGGGCCTGGAGCCTGACCCGCAACCATCCCTACCACCGCGAATAGGCCGATCGATATAGCGCCATCGCTGGCGACCCCGAATATCCGGGTAAAATGGCGAAAATACAACGCGATCCCGCCATGCATTCAGCCATTTACCTTGCCTCGAACAGCCCGCGCCGGCGGGAACTGTTGCGTCAGATCGGTGTGAATTTCGAAGTCCTGCTGTTCCGCGGCGGCGCCCGTGCCGACACCGACGTGGACGAAGCGGTCCAACCGGGCGAGGACGCCGAAACCTATGTGTGCCGGGTGGCGCAGGCCAAGGCCGCCGGTGGCATCGACCGGGTGCTGCGCCGCGGCCTGCCGCACCGCCCGGTGCTGGCCGCCGACACCACCCTCGCGGTGGACGCCGACATCGTCGGCAAACCCGCCGACGCCGAGGACGCCGCGCGCATCCTGCGCCGCCTGTCCGACCGCGAGCACCGGGTGCTGACCGCCGTCGTGGTCACCGACGGCGAGCGCACCGAGCAGGCGCTCAACATCAGCACGGTGCGTTTCGGCCCCCTGACCCCTGACATGATCCGCCGCTACGTGGCCAGCGGAGAGCCCATGGACAAGGCCGGCGCGTACGGCATCCAGGGCCGCGCCGGGGCCTTCGTCCAGCATATCGAGGGCAGCTACACGGGCATCATGGGCCTGCCGCTCTATGAAACCGCCCGGGTGCTCGAATGCTTCGGCATCGTCCCCCGTTAGATTCCGAATCTCCCATGATCTGCCCTGAGCCGGGACGACCGCTTACGGCCACCAGGAACGCGTGTGCATGACTGAAGAATTTCTCATCAACTTCACCCCGCAGGAAACCCGCGCCGCCCTCATGCAGCAGGGCGTGGTTCAGGAACTGCACGTGGAGCGCACCGGCAGCCGCGGCATCGTCGGCAACATCTACCTGGGCAAGGTGGTGCGGGTGCTGCCGGGCATGCAGTCGGCCTTCGTGGACATCGGTCTGGATCGCACCGCCTTCCTGCATGTGGCCGACATCTGGAGCGAGCGCCAGAACGGCGAGGCCGCGCAGCCGATCGAACGCATCCTCGCCGAGGGGCAGAACCTGGTGGTGCAGGTGCTCAAGGACCCGATCGGCACCAAGGGCGCGCGCCTGTCCACCCAGATCAGCATCGCCGGCCGGCTGCTGGTGTACCTGCCCCAGGAGCACCACATCGGCATCTCCCAGCGCATCGAGAACGAGGCCGGTCGCGAGGCCCTGCGCACCCGCCTGACCAGCCTCATGGGTGAAGAGGAAGACGGCGGCTTCATCGTGCGTACCATGGCCGAGTCGGCCAGCGACGAGGAACTGGCCGCCGACATCGCCTACCTGCGCAAGCTGTGGTCGGAGATCGACAGCCGCAGCCGGGGCGCCAGGCCGCCGATGGCGCTATACCAGGATCTCACCCTCGGCCAGCGCGCCCTGCGCGACCTGGTCACCCACGAGACCACGCGCATCGTCATCGACTCGCGGGAGAACTTCGTCAAGCTCGAAGCCTTCGCCCGCCAGTACATGCCGCGGGTGCTGCCGCTGCTGACCCACTACACCGGCGAGCGGCCGTTGTTCGACCTGCACAACATCGAGGACGAGATCCTCAAGGCGCTGGCGCGGCGGGTCGACCTCAAGAGCGGCGGCTACCTGATCATCGACCAGACCGAGGCGATGACCACCATCGACGTGAACACCGGCGGCTTCGTCGGCGCACGCAACTTCGACGACACCATCTACAAGACCAACCTCGAGGCGGCCCAGGCCATCGCCCGCCAGCTGCGCCTGCGCAACCTGGGCGGCATCATCATCATCGACTTCATCGACATGGAGGCGGCCGAGCACCGCGACGCGGTGCTGATCGAGTTCCGCCGCGCGCTGGAGAAGGACCACACCAAGATGACGGTCAACGGCTTCACCGCCCTCGGCCTCGTCGAGATGACGCGCAAGCGCACCCGCGAATCGCTGGCCCACACCCTGTGCGAACCCTGTCCCACCTGCGAGGGCCGCGGCGAGGTCAAGACCGCACGCACGGTGTGCTACGAAATCCTGCGCGAGCTGCTGCGCGAGGCGCGCCAGTACGACAACGCGCGCGAATTCCGCGTGCTCGCCGCGCCCAAGGTGGTGGACCTCTTCCTCGACGAGGAATCCCAGGCCCTGGCCATGCTCTCCGACTTCATCGACAAGACCATCTCGCTGCATCCGGAGGCCAGCTACACCCAGGAGCAGTACGACATCGTGTTGCTATGAGCCGCCCCGCCGAACCCACCCTGGAGCGCTTCGGCGCCAACCCGCTGCTCCGGTACGTCGCCGCCACCCGCCCGGCCTTCCTCTCGGTGACCCTGATCGGCAGCCTCATCGGGCTGGCCACGGCCTACGGCAGCGGGGTTGTCCTCGATCCGGTCAATGCGGTGCTCACGGTGCTGTTCGCGCTCGTCGCCCACGCCGGCGGCAACGTCATCAACGACTATCACGACGCCGTCTCGGGGGCCGACGCGGCCAACCGCGAGCGCCTGTTCCCGTTCACCGGCGGCAGCCGCTTCATCCAGAACGACGTGCTCACGCCGGCGCAGACCGCCCGCTTCGGCTACGGGCTGCTGGCGCTGGTGATCCCGGCCGGCCTGTACCTCACCTGGCAGTCCGGCCCCGGCCTCATCGCCATCGGCCTGGCCGGTCTGGGCGTGGGCTGGGCCTATTCGGCGCCCCCGCTCAAGCTCATGGCGCGCGGCCTCGGCGAACTGGGCATCGTCGCCGCCTGGCTGCTGGTCATCGTCGGCACCGACTTCGTCCAGCGCGGCCACCTCAGCCCGGTGCCGGCCATCGCCGGCCTGTCCTACGCCATGCTGGTGGCCAACATCCTCTACATCAACCAGTTTCCCGACCACCAGGGCGACGCCGCCGCCGGCAAGCGCACGCTGGTGGTCCTGCTCGGGCCGCAGGTGGCCAAGTGGGGCTACCTGCTCATGGCCATCCTCGCCTATGCCTGGCTGGTCGGCATGGTGGGCACCGACCAGCTGCCGCAGAAATGTGCCGCCGCCGCGCTCACCCTGGTGCTGTCCTTCCGCGCCGGGCGCGACCTGCTCGCCCATGCCGAAGAGCCGGCCGAGCTGGCGCCGGCGATCAAGCTGACCATCGGCGCCGCCAACCTCCACGGCCTCGCCCTGGCCGCGGCGCTGGCCTTCGCGCGCTGGCCCGGAGTGGTCTCGTGAGACCCGTCTTCGACCCCGCCCGCATCGCTGCGGTGGTCTTCGACATGGACGGCCTGCTGCTCGACAGCGAACGCATCGCCTACGACATCGGCCGCCAGGTCAGCCTCGACCTGGGCATCCCGTGGACCCACGAGGTCGCCATGCAGCTGATCGGGCGCAACTCGCGCGAGCACGAGGCCCTGCTCAAGGGGGCCTTTGGCGCGGACTATCCGCTCGAACGCCACCAGGCCGAATTCGGGCGCCGCTACGAGGCGCGCATCGCCAGCGGCCGCTTCCCGCTCAAGCCAGGCGTGCTCGAGCTGTTCGCCCGCCTCGAAGCCGCCGGCCTGCCCAGCGCGGTGGCCACCTCCACCCGCCGCAGCCGGGCGCTCCCCAAGCTCGAGGCGGCCGGTCTGCTGGTCCACGTGACTCATGTGGTGGCCGGCGACGAGGTGGCCCGTGGCAAGCCCGCCCCGGACATCTATCTGGCCGCCGCCGCGGGCCTGGGCATCGCGCCCGCGGTCTGTCTGGCGCTGGAGGATTCCAACGCCGGCGTGCGCGCCGCCCACGCGGCCGGCATGACGGTGGTGATGGTGCCGGACCTGCTCGACCCGGCCGAGGACATTCGCGCCGCCGACATCCCGGTGCTCGCCAGCCTGCACGAGGTGGCCGCCCATTTCACGGACAACTGACCGCCGGATGCGCGCTACGGCGTCACCGTCGAGATCAGGAACAGGCCGAACAGCAGCACCCACAGCACCAGCACCGCGCTGTGCACCATGACGGCCAGGTGCACCGCTTCGAGCGCCTCGGCCCCGGGGCGCAGCGCGCGCAAGCCGCGCACCAGCATGCGCAGACAGGCCGCCTGGCCGAGCAGCTGACCGACCAGCAGGGCCGCGACGCTGGGCACCGCGAGGACCATGGCCGAGGCCCACAGCGGCGCCGCTGCCAGCGCGGCGAGCAGAAAGGCCTGCTCGCGCGAGGGCCGCGCCGGCGACTCCGGCACCATGACGTGGAGCATCGTCCCCATCAACCACACCGTGGCGCATTCGGCCAGCCACAGGAGCACCGCCACCCATTCCCAGTTGTGCGCCTCGGGCGCGAGCCCGAACGCTTGGGGGTGGGTATGCGAGGCGAACAGCAGCATCAGCGGCGCAATGGCCGCGAACGGCATGACCAGCCGCCCCCAGGTGCGCCCCAGCGACGGCTCGCAACGGGCCACCCGCGTCCATGCCTCGCCCCCGGCCCAGAGCATGGCCGGGCTGGCCAGAAGCTCCGGACGCAGGGCGTCGTCCTGCCCCGTGGCGCCCGGATCGTGCGGATGCGTCGTCATCGTGCTTACCTGCCGTACCGTCAAGTGTCCATCCTATGCGCCGATACGCCCCGCAACAAGCGGTGCCGGCTTGACACGGTCACCCGGTTCACGCGCCAATAAACGTTCGTTCCAATTTTCCTGCAGCGCCCCCAATGAAACTCATCGGCATGCTCGATTCGCCCTTCGTGCGTCGCACCCTCGTCAGCGCCCATCTGATGAACCTGTCGCTCGACAACGAGCAGATCTCGGTGTTCCGCCAGGCGGATGACTTCCGCGCCCTCAACCCGCTGGTCAAGGCCCCGACGCTGGTCTTCGACGACGGCACGGTGATGGTCGAGAGCCAGATCATCGTCAGCTACCTGGAGACCCTGGCCGCGCCCTCCAAGCGCCTGACCCCGACCGACCCGGAGGCCCGGCTGCGCTGCATGCGCCTGACCAGCGTGGCCCTGGCCGCCTGTGACAAGGCGGTGCAGCTCTACTACGAGACCCGCCTGCGCCCCGAAGCGGCGCGCTGGCCCGAGTGGATCGCGCGCAAGAGCGACCAGCTGCGCGCCGCCTTCGATCTGCTCGAACCCGAAGTGCCCGACGCCGGCTGGCTCAGCGCCACCCGCGACCCCAACCTGGCCGACGTGAGCATCGCCGTGGCCTGGCGCTTCGCCCGCCACGCGGTCCCCGAGCTGATCGACGCCGAACGCTGCCCGCGCATCACCCGTCACTCGGCCGAGGCCGAGGCCCTGCCGGCCTTCCAGGCCGCCGACTTCTGAAAGCCCCCCTCCCATGATCGGACGCCTCACCGGCACCCTGCTGGAAAAGAACCCACCCCAGATCCTCGTCGACGTCGGCGGCATCGGCTACGAGGTGGACGTGCCCATGAGCACCTTCTACCAGCTGCCCGCCATCGGCCAGAGCGTGACCCTGCGCACCCACTTGGCGGTGCGCGAGGACGGCCACTTCCTCTACGGCTTCTTCAGCGACGAGGAACGCGCCGCCTTCCGCCAGCTCATCAAGGTGTCGGGTATCGGCGCGCGCACCGCGCTGGCGGTGCTCTCCGGCCTGTCGGTGAACGATCTGGCCCAGGCGGTGGCACTGCAGGAGACCGGGCGCATCGTCAAGGTGCCGGGCATCGGCAAGAAGACCGCCGAACGCCTGGTGCTGGAACTCAAGGACAAGCTCGGCAAGGCCCTGCCCGCCACCGGCGCGACGGTCACCGCGGCGGCGGGCGCGGCGCCGGCCGACGCCCACAGCGACATCCTCAATGCGCTGCTGGCGCTCGGCTACAACGAGAAGGAAGCGCTGCGCGCCATGAAGGATCTGGCGCCCGACACCGGCGTATCGGCGGGCATCCGCGAGGCGCTCAAGCTGCTCGCCAAGGTGTGACGCCCGGCGCCGGGGCCACCGTACCTATCCGCAAGAAGGCCGCCATCCGGTAAACTCGGCGGATGATCGAGACCGACAAACTCCAGGCTGGCGGCGAGCGCCTGATCGCCCCCCAGACCGCCAGCACGCAGGAAGACGCCATCGAGCGCGCCCTGCGCCCCAAGCGCCTGGACGACTACATCGGCCAGCAGAAGATCCGCGAGCAGCTCGAGATCTTCATCAGCGCCGCGCGCAAGCGCACCGAGGCGCTCGATCATGTGCTGCTGTTCGGCCCGCCGGGGCTGGGCAAGACCACCCTGGCGCACATCGTCGCCGCCGAGATGGGCGTGAACCTGCGCCAGACCTCCGGCCCGGTGCTCGAGCGCGCCGGCGACCTGGCCGCGCTGCTGACCAACCTCGAACCGCACGACGTGCTGTTCATCGACGAGATCCACCGCCTCTCGCCGGTGGTGGAGGAGATCCTCTACCCGGCGCTGGAGGACTTCCAGATCGACATCATGATCGGCGAAGGTCCGGCGGCCCGTTCGGTCAAGCTCGACCTGCCGCCCTTCACCCTGGTCGGCGCCACCACCCGCGCCGGCATGCTCACCAACCCGCTGCGCGACCGCTTCGGCATCGTCTCGCGGCTGGAGTTCTACACCCCGGACGAGCTGGGCACCATCGTCAGCCGCTCCTCGGGCCTGCTGAACGTGGACATCGACGACGCCGGTGCGCTGGAGATCGCCCGCCGCGCCCGCGGCACGCCGCGCATCGCCAACCGCCTGCTGCGCCGGGTGCGCGACTACGCCGAGGTGCGCGCCGACGGCCACATCTCGGCCGCCGTGGCCGACGCGGCGCTGTCCATGCTCGACGTCGATGCGCTCGGTCTCGATCTCATGGACCGCAAGCTGCTCGGCGCGGTGCTGGAAAAATTCGGCGGCGGCCCGGTGGGGCTGGACAACCTCGCCGCGGCCATCGGCGAGTCCACCGACACCATCGAGGACGTGCTCGAACCCTACCTGATCCAGCAAGGCTACCTGCAGCGCACCCCGCGCGGGCGCATCGCCACCCACGCCATCTGGCAGCACTTCGGCCTCACCCCGCCCGGGCGTGAGGACCTGTTCGGCGGCCGCTAGACCGTGCGCAAACGCCGTGACCATCCGGATCACGGCAGGCCTCGTCGCAGCGGCTGCGCTGGCGACTGAACGAGTACGGAGGGCCACATGAAACAGATCCTGGTGTATTCCGATTCCCTGTCCTGGGGCATCGTCCCCGGCACCCGGCAACGCCACCCCTTCGACGTGCGCTGGCCGGGGCGGCTGGAACTGGGCCTGAAGGCGCACGGCGCCGACGTGCGCGTCATCGAGGACTGTCTCAACGGCCGCCGCACGGTGTGGGACGATCCGTTCAAGCCCGGCCGCGCCGGGCTGCAGGGCCTGGCCCAGCGCATCGAGGTCAACAGCCCCCTCGATCTGGTGATCCTGATGCTGGGCAACAACGACTTCCAGTCCATGCATCCGCACACCGGCTGGCACGCCGCCCAGGGCAACGCCGCCCTGGTGCGCGAGATCCGCGCCGCGCCCATCGAGCCCGGCATGCCGGTGCCGCCGATCCTGCTCGTGGCCCCACCGCAAATCGGCATCCCGGCCGGCACCATGGCCGACAAGTTCGCCGGCGGAGACCTCAAATGCACCGGCTTTCCCCACGCCCTGGCGACAGTGGCGAAGGAACTGGAGTGCGCGTTCTTCGACGCCAGCCACATCATCCACGCCAGTCCGGTCGATGGCGTCCATCTGGACGCGCACAGCCACGAGACCCTGGGCGATGCGCTGGTGCCGGTGGTGGCGGGCCTGATCGATGAGGAGAGCGGCGCGGCATGATGCGCACGGTGTCGCTGTTCGTGGTCATGCTCAGCGCCGTGGGCGGCCTCTGGATCGTTCTACGCGGCGACTTCTACCTGCCCAACCGCTTCGACCCGTCCCTGGCCACCCATTTCGCCGGCCTCGCGGCGCGCCTGCTGGGCGCGGCCCTGATCGCGCTGGCGGCGGCCGGGGTGAACTTCATGCGCCACATGGCCAGCGGCATGCCGGTGGCACGGGCGCGCCAGTGGCAGTGGCGCCAGTTCGTGCTGGTGAGCCTCACCATCATCCTGTTCACGGCCGCCTTCATCGGCGCCGAGGTGGTGCCAAACCCCGATCACCGGCCCGCCGCCCACGCCCGGGCCGACCGGAGCGCTGCGCAAACCCCTTGACGGGACGCCCCGGACTGTCCGCACAATGGGGGTGACCAGCGCTTCCGGGAGATCGGCCACGCCATGGGCACCGACATTGCCGAAACCGGCTTCACCCCGCAAATGGAGCGGGCCTTCGCGCTGCGCCTGCAGGAGAACCTGACGGCGCTGCGCCAGGTGCTCGCCTGGCCCCATTTCGGCCGTGGCGAGGGCTCGCTCGGCGCCGAGCTGGAGATGTATCTGGTCGACGCCCACGGCCGCCCCCGCTGCGTCAATAAGGAAGTGCAGGGCGCCGCCGGCGACCCCCAGCTCACCCTGGAGCTGAACCGCTACAACCTGGAATACAACCTCTCGCCCCACCGCCTCTCGGCGCGGCCGTTCGAAGCCACCGAACGCGAGATGCTGGCACGTCTGGCGTGGCTGCGCGACAAGGCGGCGGCCTTCGGGGCGCGCATCCTCACCATCGGCATCCTGCCCACGCTCACGCCCGACGACTTCGGCCCGGCGACCATGACCGACCGCAGCCGCTACCATGTGCTCGTCGAAGGGCTCAAGCGCAGCCGGGGCGGGCGCTTCGAGGTGCACATCGACGGACGCCATCCGCTCGACCTGCTCATGGACGACGTCACCCTGGAAGGGGCCAACACCTCGTTTCAGATCCACTACCGGGTCGCCCCCGACGCCTACGCCGACACCTTCAACGCGGTACAGCTGGTCACCCCGCTGGCGGTCGCCATCGCCGGCAATTCGCCCGGCCTGTTCGGCCACGACCTGTGGTGCGAGACCCGCATCCCGCTGTTCAAGCAGTCCATCGACACCCGCATCAAGGACCGCTACCACTGGCACCAGAGCCCGCGGGTGGGCTTCGGCAGCGGCTGGGTGCGCCAGGGCGCGCACGAGCTGTTCGCCGAGTCGGTGCTGCTGTACCCGCCCTTCTTTCCCATCTGCGGCGAAGAGCATCCGCTCGTCGCCGTCGCTCGCGGCCTGGTGCCGAAGCTGGAGGAATTGCGCCTGCACCAAGGCACCGTCTGGCTGTGGAACCGGCCCGTCTACGACGACGCCGAGGGCGGCCATCTGCGCATCGAGCTGCGCGCCCTGCCGGCCGGGCCGACGCCGGTGGACATGGTGGCCAACGCCGCGCTCTACATCGGCCTGGCCGAAGGCCTGCGCCCGCAGATCAACCGCCTGCTGCCGGCGCTGCCGTTCTCGCTCGCCGAGTACAACTTCTACCGGGCCGCCCAGGACGGACTCGATGCGCGCCTGGTGTGGCCGGCGCCGGACCAGAACAGCTGCCACGAGTACCCGGTGACCGACCTGCTCGCCACGCTGCTGCCGGTGGCCCACGACGGCCTGCGCGCCATCGGCATCGCCGGCGACGAGGCCGAGCGCTACCTGGCGGTCATCGAGCAGCGCCTGAGCAGCGGCCAGACCGGGGCGGCGTGGCAGCGCCGCGTACTCGCCGAATGCGCCGAAAACGGCGATCCGGCCAGCGCCGCGCAGGCCATGCTGGCGCGCTACGACACCGCCAGCCTGAGCAACACGCCGGTCGGCGAATGGGACTGACACGCATGCCCCCCGAACCCCTCTCCCCCCCTTTGCCGGCTTCCGCCATCTGGCCGATCCGGCGCCGGAAGCACTGGGGGCGACCCCCGAGGCCTTGCTCGAACGCCTCGACCAGCCGCTGTGCATCACCCTCGCCGGCGCCGATCCCCGACGCACCCGGGTGCTGGTGACCCTGCTGCACGGCAACGAACCGTCCGGTTTCATCGCCCTGCATCGCTGGCTGCGCGAGGGCAAGCGCCCGGCCACCCACGTGGTGTGCCTGATCGCCTCGGTGGCGGCGGCGCAGCTGGCGCCGCGCTTCTCCCATCGGACGGTGCCCGGCGCGCGCGACCTGAACCGCTGCTTCCGCCCGCCCTTCGACATCGACCCGCCCGGCCATCTGGCCCGACGCCTGCTCGAAGTGATCGGATCGGTGGCGCCGGAAGCGGTGGTGGACGTGCACAACACCTCGGGGGCGGGCCCCTCCTTCGCCGTCTCCATCAGCGCCGATGAGCGCCACCGGACGCTGGCGTCGCTGTTCACCCGCCGCCTGGTGCACACCGACCTGCGCCTCGGCGCGCTCATGGAGATCAGCGAACACCTCGTCCCTACCGTGACCATCGAGTGTGGCGGCCGGCTCGACGACGCCGCCCACACGGTCGCCTGGGCGGGCATCGACCACTTCTTCACCCGCGACGAGCTGTGGGCGGACATACCCGACCCCGGCGCCATCGAGGTGATGCACAACCCGGTGCGCCTGGAACTGACCGAGGCGTGCACGCTGGCCTACGATCGGGCGCCGCGCACCGACGTGCCCCTCACCCTGCGCGCGGACATCGAGCATCTGAACTTCGGCATCACCCCGGCCGGCACGCATCTGGGCTGGGTGCGCGGCGCGGGCCTGCGCGATCTGTTCGTGGCGCGCAACACGGCGCACACCTGCGTGCTCGAGGATCTGCTCTGCCTGGTCGGCGGCGAGTTGCGCACCCGCCGGCCGCTGAAGCTGTTCATGATCACCACCCACCCCGGCATCGCCCGCTCGGACTGCCTGTTCTACGCGGTGCAGGACGACGGGCGCGAGCTCGTGCCGAGGCGCACCGAGCCCGAGGACGCGGTCTGAGCGCACACGCTCAGCGGACGCTGTAGCCGCGCCCCTCCAGACAGGCGGTCATGGCGCGCAGGTAGTCGGCCCGGCGCGCGCTGCGCGCGTCCTCGCCCACCCCGCCGCCGCTGAGGGTCGGATCGTAGCCGGTCTGGCCCGAGGCCCATTCATGGCACTCGAAGCGGTCGGTGGCCTGGGTCTTGCCGCTCTGCCCGTTGCGCGGATAGACGAACAGTTCGTCCGAGCCAGCGGCCGGCGCCGACGTGGCGCTCTCGGGGGGATCGACCACCCGGTAGCCGTCGTGCTCATGCACGTAATAGACGTCGCCGTAGCGGTAGTAGGGGATGCCACCGATGGTCAGCACCACCGCCCCCGAGGGGAGGATGGGCACCACCAGCCCGACCGGCGGCAGCACGACCATGAAGCGGCTGCCGAAGGGCCGGTACCAGATACCGTCGTGATAGTGATAGGGATGGCCGCGGTAGGTATAGACCCGGTGTCCGGGCGGGATCCGCGGGACCACCGCGCCCCGGTAGGGATAGCGGTAGGCGTCGCGCGCGCGGTCGTCATGGCGGGTAGAGGGGCGATCGCGTTCATGGCGCCGGTCGGGGGGATCGGCCAGCGCGGGCACTGCGCTCGCCGCGGCCATCAGCAGGGCGGCCAGGGCGGCCAGCCGACGAAGAACACTTTTCATGATCGCCTCCAATGATCAGCGCACGCGGTAGCCGCGGGCATCCAGACAAGCGGAGATCGCACGCCGGTAGGCCTCTGCACGCCGGTCCTCGGTCGCCGCGCTGCGCGCCGCCCGGGCATCGTATTCGGCCTGGATCGCGTCGGCCCGAGCCTGGCGCGAGGCGTCCGCGCCCGCACCGGCGAGGGCACCGACGACCGCGCCCACGGCCGCCCCGTCACCGGTGTGGTGGGGGTTGGCGACCGCCGCGCCGATCACGGCCCCGGCCACCGCGCCGGTGACCGTGCCGGTGCCCGGCGGCGGTTCGGCGATGACCCGTGGCGCCGGTCGGGCGGAGGCCGTCGCGGTGGCGGGGTCATAGCCGCTTTCCTGCACGGCCCACAGGTGGCACTCGTAGCGGTCCTGCCGCGCCCGCCGGTCGCTCTGGCCGCGCGCCGGATAGGCGATCACGGCCGGCGCCTGGGCCGCCGCAGGCACGCTCGGCGGCGAGGTACGCGGCGTCGCACACCCGCTCAGGATGGCGACGCAGAGCCCCGCGACGAGTCGTGCCGGACCACAGCATTGTGCGAACACCGACATGCCACTCTCCTCTTCACGACGGGCGGGCGCAGACCCGCACCGTTGAGGACAGTGTGCGACGCGAAAAGGTTAAGCGCGGTTGGGCAGATGTAAAGAGGCGTAAATGCCGAAGCCGTCAGCCGCCCGAGCAGCCGCAGCCACCACCGCCACCGCCACAGCCGCCGGCCGGTGCGGCCTCGGCGGCGGGCTCGGCTGCCGCGGCCAGCTGGATGGTGAAATCGATGACGATGTTGCCGGCCTCGCGCGCCTGGTACTGGATGCCGACCTGATTGCCGTAGCGGGCGCGGATCTGGTCGAGCAGCGGCAGCGGGTCGTGGTCGTTCACGAAGCGCATGGTCTCGCCGTCGGTGAGCGACTCGAGCGCACCGAAGATCGAGGCATGGCGAAAGCGCTTGGCGACGCCGCGGGCGTCAAAGCCGAACACGCGCTCGTTGAGCAGGGAAAGTCCGTCCATGTGTTGTCTCTCCATCGGGAATCCGGGTCGACGCGACCCGGTGTGCGCACGATAGAGACCCCCCTCGGGGCACGCCTTGAGGCAGGACAATTCCGCCGGCGCGCCCGGCCGGGCTCACCCGACCTGGCAGGCCAGCCCCTTGAGATACTCGCCCTCCGGCACCGCCAGGCCGACCGGATGATCCGGCGCCGCGGCGAGCCGATGGAGGATGCGCGCATCGACGCCGGCATCGGCCGCCGCGCCGGCGATGATCTTGTGGAACAACTCCACGCCGATCCCGCCCGAGCACGAGTAGGTCATGAGCATTCCGCCCGGGTCGAGCAGGCGGAAGCCGAGCAGGTTGATGTCCTTGTAGGCGCGCGCGGCCCGTTCGGCATGGGCGGCCGAGGGGGCGAACTTGGGCGGATCGAGGATGATCAGGTCGAAGCGCTCGCCGGCGTCGCGCAGCTGGCGCAGGGCGGCGAACACATCGGCCTCCTGCCAGGCGGCCCGCTCGGCCGGCAGCGCCGGGTTGAGCGCCAGATTGCGCGCCGCGGTGGCCAGCGCCGGGGCGGAAGAATCGATGGACAGCACCGAGGCGGCCCCGCCGGCCAGCGCCTGGAGGCTGAAGCCGCCGGTGTAGCAGAAGCAGTTGAGCACCCGGCGCCCCGCCGCCAGGTCGCGGGTAAGGCGGCGGTTGTCACGCTGGTCGAGGTAGAAGCCGGTCTTGTGGCCGCCGACCACGTCCACCTCCATGCGGATGCCGTGTTCCTCGATGGTGAGGGTGTCGGGCAACTCGCCATGGACACAGCCGGTGACCGGCTCGAGCCCCTCGCGACCGCGCACATCGGAGTCGGAGCGCTCGTACACCGCGGCACAGCCGGTGGCCTGCACCAGCGCATCGACGATGGCCGCGCGCCACTTGTCGGCGCCGGCGCTGGTCAGCTGCATCACCACCACCGCGCCGAAGCGATCCACCACCACCCCGGGCAGGCCGTCCGATTCGCCATGGATGAGGCGCACGCCATCCTGCTTCGCCAGCCACGGATGCGTCGCGCGCCGGGCCACCGCGGCCGCCACCGCGCGCTTGAAGAAGGCGTGATCGATGACCGCCTCGGGGTCGAAGCTCCACATGCGCGCGCGGATCTTCGAGTCGGGAGACCAGGCGGCCTTGCCGAGCGCCTTGCCGCCGTCGGTGAGCACGGCGACCGTGTCGCCGGCGCGCGCGCGGCCCTCGAGCCGGGCCACGGCCGAGTCGTAGATCCACGGATGCCGGCGCAACAGCGCGCGTTCCTTGCCGGGCTTGAGGATGAGCTGGGCCATGAAGGCTTGACCTTGCGCAAAAGCCGCGAGTTTACGCCGCCCGCGCCATTGTCGCCAAGCCTGCGACAGGCCTATGCTTGAACCGTGAACAAGGGGTTCGGGAGCCCTGTCATGCCACGCCGCCTGATGACCGCCGTCGCACTGGCCGCCCTGCTCGGGCTCGGCGCCTGCAGCAGCGCCATGTACCGCCAGGAAAGCTTCCGGGAGAATTCGCCCTTTGAGGCGCGCTTCACCACCGACCCGGCGGCCACCTGCGAAGCGGCCCGGCGCACCCTGCTCAGCCAGGGCTACGCGGTGTCGAGTACGGACGAGACTTCGATCAGCGGCAGCAAGGCGTTCCAGCCCGACGAGGACGAACACGTGGTGCTCGACGTGACCGTGGTGTGCGCCCCGATCGCGCACGGCAGCGTCGCCTACGCCAACGCCGTGGAGACCGAATACGCGCTCAAGGAGAAGTCCGATTCGGCCGGGCTGAGCGTCTCGCGCATCGGCTCCATCTCCCTGCCCTGGGGCTCGAGCAAGGAGTCGCTGGTCAAGGTGGGCGCCCAGACGGTCACCGATCCGGCCTTCTACACCCGCTTCTTCACCCTCATGGGGCAGCACGCCCCGCGCATGGCGCCGCCGCCCCGGCGCTGAGGCCGGCGCTCAGGAGCGCTTCTTGGCGCGCGGATGGGCCTGGTCGTACACCTTGGCCAGATGCTGGAAGTCCAGGTGGGTGTAGACCTGGGTGCTCTGGATGCTGGCGTGGCCGAGCATCTCCTGCACCGCACGCAGATCGCCGCTGGACTGCAGCACATGACTGGCGAAGCTGTGGCGCAGCATGTGGGGATGGACATGCGTGCCCCCGCCGTGGCGCAGCACCCAGCGGTCGAGCCGGCTGCGCACCGCGCCCTGCGACAGGCGCGTGCCGGTGCGGGTGACGAACAGCGCGGGCTCGTCGGCCGCCACCAGGGTGGCGCGCAGCGGCAGCCATGCCGCCAGGGCCTCGAGCGCGGCGCGGCCGATGGGCACGATCCGGGTCTTGCCGCGCTTGCCGGTCACGGTGGCCTCGCCCGCCGCCAGATCGAGGCGGGCATCGAGATCGAGCGCGAGCAGTTCGGCCAGACGCAGGCCGGAGGAGTACAGCAGCTCGAACATGGCGCGGTCGCGCACGTCGAGATCGTTCTCGACCGGGGCGTCCAGCAGGGCACCGACCGCGTCGGGCCCCAGGCTCTTGGGCAGGGGCCGCGCCGCCTTGGGCGGGCGGATGCCTTCGACCGGGTTGAGCGCGGCGCCGTGCTGGCGCACCCGCCAGCGGAAGAAGCCGCGCCATGCCGACAGCGCCCGCGCCACCGAACGCGGTGCGAGCCCGCCGGCATGGAGGCGGCCGGCGAAGCCCCGGATCTGGGCCGTGGTGACCGTCTCCGGCCCGCGACCGCCGGCCAGCTCGACCAACCGGTTCAGATCGCGGCGGTAGTTGCTCAGCGTGTGCGCGCTGGCGCGACGCTGGGCACGCAGATAGTCGAGATAGGCGGCGATCTGCGCCTCGAAGCCGGGCGGAAGGCCCTCGGCCACGTGGCTTACCCCAGATGGCTGCGCATGACGGCGCTGACCATGTCGCCGATGCGGGTCACGTAGAGGGTGCCCATTTCCGCATAGAAACGCTCGGCGTCCTCGCTGCCCATGGCCAGCATGCCGAAGGCGCGGCCGTCGCGCATCAGCGGCACCAGCGCCACCGAGCGCACATGCGGCGCGGCCTCGCCGAACCAGTCGATGATCTCCAGATTGCCGGGCGCGCCGCAGTAGGGATGCTTGAGGTCGCCGGCGTAGAAGCGCACGTCCTCGGACACCGGCGCGAACTCGATGGTCTCGCGCTGGAGCACGCTGTTCCAGATGCGCATGGCCACATGGGGGACGGCGAAGTCCTCGCGCAGGTGGGTGAACACCGCCTCACGCGCCGCCTCGAAGTTTTCCGAATCGAGCAGCGAGAGCACCATGCGGTGCACCTTTTCGCTGATCTCGTCGTTCTCCTCGCCGAAGCGGATCAGCTCGGCGAGCTTGCCCTCGAGCTGGCGGATCTTCTCGCGCAGCGCATGGAGCTGGCGCTCGGTGAGCGAGATGGCGTCGCCGCGCTGCGGATGGACCGCGTTGAGCGCACCGAGCACCTCGGCGTTTTCTTCGAAAAAGTCGGGATTCTCGTGCAGGAATCGGACAACGTCGTCGGTGTTCATTGCTTGCGTTTGCTCCTGTCGCCTGCCGGCGCTTGGGTTCAGTCCAGTTCGATCTCGGCGTCGAAGACCCGCACCGCGGGCCCGGTCATCATGACCGGCGTGCCCCGCCCCTGCCAGGCGATGCTCAGCTCGCCCCCGCGGGTGTGCACCCGCACCGGGCTCTCCAGCAGGCCGCGCAGGACGCCCGCCACCACGGCGGCACAGGCGCCGGTGCCGCAGGCCAGCGTCTCGCCGGCGCCGCGCTCGTACACCCGCAGGCGGATGGTGTGGGCGTCGACCACTTCCATGAAGCCGGCATTGACCCGCGCCGGGAAGCGCGGATGGGACTCGATGGCCGGCCCCTGGGTCGCCACCGGCGCCGCGTCCACGTCGGCCACCACCTGCACCGCATGCGGATTGCCCATGCTCACCGCGGTGATGGGCACCATGGTGTCACCCACCTGCAGCGGCTGCACCACGGCGTCGGAACCGGAGTCGAAGGGGATGCGCGCCGGCTCCAGCTCGGGCACGCCCATGTCGACGGTCACCGAGCCGTCGGCCTCGAGGCGCGGTTCGATGATGCCGGAACGGGTCTCGACCCGGATCGCGGTCTTGTCGGTGAGCCCCTTGTCGTGCACGAAACGCACGAAGCAGCGCGCACCGTTGCCGCACTGCTCCACCTCGCCGCCGTCCGCATTGAAGATGCGGTAGCGGAAATCCACGTCCGGGCGCGAGGCCGGCTCGACCACGAGCAGCTGGTCGCAGCCGACGCCGAAATGGCGGTCGGCGAGAAAGCGGACCCGCTCGGCGGTCAGCTCGATGGGCGCGGCGGTGGCGTCGAGGACCACGAAATCGTTGCCCAGGCCGTGCATCTTGGAAAACGGAAGGCGCATGGAAGCGAGGCTCTGGTGGTACATGAATGGCGGGATTGTCCCGCAGGTACTGCGGTGCGTCCACTGCCGGCGCACCGCCCCGCTACAATGACGCCTTCGCACCTCCACGGAATCCGTGCCATGGGCACTCGATCTTACCGCTGGCCGCTGTCGGCCTGGATCATGGGGCTGTCGGGGCTGACCTGCCTGCTGTTCGGCTTGGCCCTGCTCCTCGGTATCGGCACCGGCCTGCACCCCCTGCTGGGCAGCAGCGGCGCCGGCCTGGCGATCGTCGTCTCCGGCGTCGCTCTCGTCGGCAGCGCCGGCTTTCCGCTGGTCATCGCCCGCCTCACGGCGCAGGAAGAGGCCGGCGCGGACGAGGCTCAGTAAAAGCCCCGCTCCCCTTCCGGGCGCGTCTTGAAGCGCCGGTGCACCCAGTAGTACTGCTCGGGCATGGGGCGCACCATGGCCTCGATCCGGGCGTTCATGCAGGCCACGTCGGCCTCCAGATCCCCGCTCGGGTAATCGGCCCACGGCTCGCCCAGGGTGATCTCGTAGCCTTGCCCGCCGGGCAGGAAGCGCGAGCTCACCGGCACCACCTTCGCCTTGGCCATGCGGGCGAAGCGCGGCAGCCCGGTGATGGTGGCGGCCTGGATGCCGAAGAAGGGCACGAACACCGAGTCCTTGCGCCCGTGATCCATGTCCGGCAGATAGAAGAACGGCCGGCCGGCCTTCATCTCGCGCACCACGGAGCGGATGCTCTCGTCGCGCGGCAGCAGGATCTGGTGACCGAAGCGCGATCGACCATGGTAGAGCCAGCGATCGATGACCTTGTTGCTCTGGCGCGCGTAGATGTTCACCACGTCGAAGTGCATGGAGATGGCCAGCCCGCCCATGTCGAGGCCGACGAAGTGCGGCACCATGAGAATCACCGGCGTGCCCTCGTCGAGCAGGCGGCGCACATGCTCGGCCCCATGCAGGTGTACGAGCCGCTCCAGGCGCTCGCGCGGCGCCCACCATTGCAGACCGCGCTCCAGAAAGCTGCGCCCGAGCATGCGGAAATGCGCCCGCGTGAGGCGATGCAGGCCATCTTCGTCCAGGTCCGGAAAGCAGTTGGACAGGTTCGTCTTGACGATCCGGCGCCGACGTCCGACCAGGGCATACAGCAGCAACCCGAAGCCTTCGCCGATACGCGAGAGCACGCTCAGCGGCAGCCAGTGCAGCAGCCACAGCAAGGCGATGAACAGACGGCTCATGCCGCATCCTCCGGTCGCGGGGGCACACCGCGCGGGCGACGATAGCGGTGATAGCCCCACAGGTACTGGGCCGGGCAGGCGCGGATCAGATGTTCCATTTCCCGGTTGATGGCGTGGACCCGCGCCTCGGTGTCGCCCTCGATCGCCTCGCGCGGCGCGGTGATGTGAACGTGATAGCCCTCGCCGCGCGGCAGCCGCTCCGCCCAGATGGACAGCACGCGCACATGGCTGACCTCGGACATGCGCGCCGCCAGCGTCATGGTCCAGGCCTGGCGCCCGAAGAAGGGTGACCAGATGCCTTCGCCCTCGTCGGGGGTCTGGTCGGGCAGGATGCCGATGGCCTGATGCTGGCGCAGCGCACGGATGAGCTTGCGCACCCCGGTGACGTTGGCCGGCGCGATGGCCATCAGCGCCCGCTGGCGCCCGGCCTCGATCAGCGGCACCAGGGCCTCGAAATTGGGCGGACGGTACAGCACCGTGACCGGCGCGTGGTCGGCGAAATGCTGGGCGGTGATCTCGAAGCAGCCCAGATGCGGGGTCAGGAACAGGATGCCCTCGCCCGCCGCCTCGGCCGCTTCCACCTGCGCCCAACCGCTCACCCGGACCACCTTGGCCACCACTTCCTCATGGGTGCGCAGCAGGATCCACGGCAGCTCGAGCGATTGCTTGCCCGCCTCGGCGATGGCCCCGGGACGCACCCGCTCCGCCGCCTCTCCCAGCGCCAGCGCCAGGTTGCCCTTGAGCCGTTCGCGATACTTGGGCGAGCTGGCATAGACGATCCAGCCCAGCAGTGCACCGAGGCGGTGCACCCAGGCCAGTGGCAGGGCAGCGATGAGACGGGCGATGACAAGCGTGAGCACGTGGCGTTTATACCCGATTGGCGGGATTTTCGCCCTCTCTCGCGGCCCCCTGAGCGCCACTTTGGCGCCCCGGTTTTGTAATTGCGCAACAAACCCCTATAATCCGGCGATACCGCCGAGTTAAAGACAACTTGCAGGGCGGGCCGCCACCGGCGGCAACAAATACTGCTAAAGCGTCGCCGCTCGAACGAATCCCCGGAGCCGGCCTCGCCGGAAACTCACGGGGATTTTTGTTTTTTGGAGTCATCGCCCCATGGCCAAGGAATTCCTCTTCACCTCCGAGTCGGTCTCGGAAGGTCACCCGGACAAGGTCGCCGACCAGGTCTCCGACAGCATCCTCGACGCCATCCTCGCCGAAGACCCGGCCGGTCGCGTCGCCTGCGAAACCCTGGTGTCCACGGGCCTCGTCGTCATCTCCGGCGAGATCACCACCACCGCGCACATCAACTATCGCGAGGTCGCGCAGGAGGCCATCCGCCGCATCGGCTACGACGACTCGTCCATCGGCTTCGACTACAAGTCCTGCGCCATCCTCACCGCCATCAACCGCCAGTCGCCCGACATCGCCCAGGGCGTGGATCATGCCCACGACGACAACCTCGACCAGGGTGCCGGCGACCAGGGCCTGATGTTCGGCTACGCCTGCAACGAGACCCCCAGCCTGATGCCGCTGCCCATCTACTATGCGCACCGGATCATGCAGCGCCAGGCAGAGCTGCGCAAGGACGGCCGCCTGGCGTGGCTGCGCCCCGACGCCAAGAGCCAGCTCACCGTCAAATACGTGGACGGCAAGCCGACCGCCATCGACACCGTCGTGGTCTCCACCCAGCACGCCCCCGAGATCTCCCACGCCCAGCTCTCCGAGGCGGTGATCGAGGAAGTGATCAAGCCGGTGCTGCCCAAGGAACTGATGGGCGAGAACGTGCGCTACCTGATCAACCCCACCGGCCGCTTCGTGGTCGGCGGCCCGCACGGCGACTGCGGCCTGACCGGCCGCAAGATCATCGTCGACACCTACGGCGGCGCCGCCCACCATGGCGGTGGCGCCTTCTCCGGCAAGGACCCGTCCAAGGTGGACCGCTCGGCCGCCTATGCCGGCCGCTACGTGGCCAAGAACATCGTCGCCGCCGGTCTGGCCGACAAGTGCGAGGTCCAGGTCGCCTACGCCATCGGCGTCGCCCAGCCGGTGTCGCTGATGGTCAACACCTTCGGCACCGGCAGGATCGACGAAGCGCGCATCGAAGCGCTGGTGCGCGAGCACTTCGACCTGCGCCCGAAAGGCATCGTGCAGGCCCTCGACCTGCTGCGCCCGATCTACGCCAAGACCGCCGCCTACGGCCACTTCGGCCGCGAGGAGCCGGAATTCTCGTGGGAAGCGACCGACAAGGCGGAGGCCTTGCGCGCCGGCGCCGGACTCTGACCGTCAGGTCTCGCCGACACGAACAAACGCCGCCCCGAGGGGCGGCGTTTCGTTTGATACCGTGATGTCCCGCAGTTCTGTCAGAACTCGTACTCGACCTGCATCCGCAAGGTATGGTCGGGAGCATGATCCGACAGCCCGACCAGATAGGCGGCGTTGTACTTGATGGCCTGATGATCGCCGATCGGCAGCTTGCCGAACACGGCCGGACCGGCCTTGTGCGACTGCTCGTCGGACGACTCCCAGTCGTTCCATTCACCCACCTCGCCGAAGCCCTGGGCACCGAACTCGATTTCCGGCTTCCAGCGATACTTGAGCTGCCACTGGTAGCCCAGTTCGGTCTTGCTGTCCTCTTCGGCATCGAAGTGGCGCTCGAACAGCAGGTTGAGGTTGGCCTGGACCTTCTGCGTCAGGTCGGCCTGGAACAGGGGGCCGAACTTCACCTCCCAGCCTTCGGCATGATCCTGCGGGCGCTCCAGCTCGACGACCAGCCCGACATCGACGGGATACTCGCCGGTCTCGGTGAGCTGGAACTTGTTCTCCCACTCCACCGCGTCGAGCTTGGTGGCATCCCCCCCGACACGATTGAACTTGGCATAGACCTCGGTGAACCAGTAGGGCGTGACGCCCAGACCCAGGCCGAGGCTGGCCGCCGACGCCCGATCCTCACCGGGCTCCTTGGCGGTACCGAACTTGAAGTCGAGCTCGCGCTCACCGTATTCCACGGTCGGGGTATAGACATAGTCGGCCGGACCGGCCACCGCGTGCTGCAGGCACAGCGAGGCCAGCGCAGCGACGCACACTGCGGAAGACTTCATGAGAACTCCAGAAGGAAGAGAAAGAAAACGAAGGCGCCGCGGCCATCCGGCCACGACCGGGATATCAGCCGGGCACCGGGCGCGGCGCCGGTCGGGCAAGGCGCATGCCGACGAGAATGCTGACCAGCACCACGCCATAGAACAGCGCCTGCATGCCACTGGGACGGGCGTCGTAGCCGGCCAGCACATGCAGGACCGCGCCCACGGCGGAATCGACCGGCAGCCAGGTGGAGGTATCCCACAACGGACTTGCCAGCGCCGGCAACACATCCCCCTGGACGAGGAACCGGGCCATCTGGCCAGCCATCCCGGCGGCGAGCACGAGCACCAGCGCGGCGGTCACGGAGAAGAAATGGCGCACCGGAATCCGCAGCAGGCCGGCATACAGGGCGTATCCCGCACCGACACCGGCCGCCAACCCGAGCATGCCGCCACCGGCCAGTTGCGCCAGCGGCGCGCCACCGGAGGCCAGCCCGAACAGGAACAGGACCGTTTCGGACCCTTCGCGCAGGATCGCCAGCGCCACCACGATGGCGATCGCCGACAGATCGCGCTCGCCGTGCTCGACCGCCCCGACGACTGCCCGGGCCCCCTGCACCATCTCCCTGGCGTGACGCGACATCCAGATGTTGTGCCAGGCGAGCATCAGCACGGCCAGACCCAGCACGGTTGCGTTGAACAGCTCCTGGCCGATGCCGTCGGCCATCTCGGCGATGGTGCCGGTCAGCGCCGCCACCGCCACCGAACCGGCCAGCCCGGCCAGCACCCCGGCCAGCAGCCACCGGTTGCGATGCGGCAGGGCACGCGCGGCCGCGGCGATGATGCCGAGCAGCAGCGCGGCTTCCAGGGTTTCACGAAAGACGATGACGGCGGATGCGAACATGGCTTACTCGACGATGATCACGCCCTGGGCGCTGTCTTCGTGGAACTCCCCGAAGAACGGATAACGCCCCGGTTGCAGCGGGCCGATGAAAATGTTGGCCTTCCGGTTCCCCGGGATCACCTTTTCGCGATTGAGTTCATGGCTTTCGAACTCTTCGGCCGTCGCATCCTGGTTGTCGACGACGAGCTTGACCTTCTTGCCCGCCGGCACCTTGAGCTCGGCCGGGGAAAAGCGATGATCCTTGATCGTCAGGGTCATCTCCAGGTCGGCAGCGACGGCGATGGCGGGGAGCAAGGCGAGGATGGCAATCAGTGTTTTCATGGTGTCCGGTTCCGGTGGTGGCGGGCACAGTTTACACATGAACAAAAGTGATAACAAGAACAATTCGCATTCCTGTTCGTGACGGCATTCCTGGCCCCCCATTGCGGACTGGCCTGCCCGCCCATCGATAAAGCGTGCCGGGCATCCCGCGTGCAAACCGCGCAGAATCCCGGCATCTTGTCCGGTGCCCTGCCGATGCCGACACAACGTCTCTACCCCCTGCTGTTCGTCCTGCTCTGGAGCACCGGTTTCATCGGGGCCAAGTTCGGCCTGCCCTATGCCGAGCCGCTCACCTTTCTGAGCACGCGCTATGTGCTCGTGATCGCCATCATGACCTTCGTCGCCCTGGTCAGCCGTGCCCCATGGCCGAAGAGCGGTCGCACGGTGATGCACATCGGCATCACCGGCCTGCTGGTCCACGGGGTGTATCTGGGCGGGGTGTTCACCGCGATCAAGCACGGCCTGCCGGCCGGCATCGCGAGCCTGGTGGTGGGCATGCAGCCGCTGCTCACGGCGGTGGGGGCCGGCTGGCTGCTGGACGAGCGCGTCACCGCTCGCCAGTGGCTCGGTCTGCTGATGGGTTTCGCCGGCGTGGCGCTGGTGGTGGGCGGCCGCGCCCGCTTCGGGGCGCTCGATGCCGGCGCGCTCGTCCGCATGCTGTGGCCGGCGCTGGCTGCCTTGGCGGGCATCACCGCCGGCACCCTGTACCAGAAGCGCTACTGCCCCAGCTTCGATCTGCGCACCGGCGCGGTGATCCAGTTCGTGCCCACGCTGCTGGCCACCGCCACGGTGGCGCACCTGACCGAGACCATGCACATCACCTGGGACGGCCACTTCGTGTTCGCCCTGCTGTGGCTGGTGCTGGTGCTGTCGGTCGGCGCCATCAGCCTGCTCAACCTGCTCATCCGCGCCGGCAGTGCCACCCATGTGGCGAGCCTGTTCTACCTGACGCCGCCGGTCACCGCGCTGATGGCCTGGGGCCTGTTCGACGAGCGCCTCTCGCCCATGGCCATGGCCGGCATGGGGATCGCGGTCACCGGGGTGTGGCTGGCGCGACGCTCCTGACCACGGCCGCCTTCAGCGAATGCGCAGCTGGCCGAACTCGCGCGAGGACGGCTCGATGTCGCTGCGCTCGCCCGGCCCATAGGGCGGTGCCGGGTCGGTCGGCGGCGAGCTGATGGCGTTCAGGTCCACCGCCTGCGGCCGGCCGACGATACCGTCGTCGGTGATGCTCATCTTGTAGATCACACCGTTCCACAATCGCGCGCCGAACTCGGTCGGCGATTTGTGCAGGAACAGGAAGGCATGCTCCAGCCAGGCCAGGTCGTCCCGGGTCACGCTCTTCGGGTTGGGGTAGGGATAGGGCACGTGGCAGAACACTTCCTGTTCGCCGGTGATGCACTTGAATTCCTTCATGGACAAAAAGTAGTCCTGGAAGGCCTTGTCGTCCCGCTTGAACTGGAACGCGACGCGCCCGTCGGCCGGGGTGAACACCACCTGCCCCAGATGCACCGCGCTACCGTCGCTGCGGACCAGCTCGATCTGCTTGGTCCCGTCCAGATCCCATGCCATGGCCGGCCCGGCCATCAATGCCGTCACGAGGGCCGCCAAGCCAACGCTCGTCGTCTTCATCTTGCCGCTCTCCCTTCGGTGGTTGTCCAGCCGTGATGGCCCCACTGTGCATCAGACCGGCACCGATGGCAAAAGCTGACATGGCCGCGCCGGCGCTACAATGCCGTCGACATCCATCGCCGGAGACATCCGATGCAGCTGACCACCACCCCCACCTTCGAAGGCCGCCCGATCCAGCAGTACCTGGGCGTGGTCAATGGCGAATCCATCATCGGGGCCAACATCTTCAAGGACATGTTCGCCGCCGTGCGCAACGTGGTCGGCGGGCGCGCCGGCGCCTACGAGCGCACCCTGGCCGACGCCCGCGAGATCGCCATGCGCGAAATGGAGGAAGCGGCGCAGCAGCTGGGCGCCAACGCCATCGTCGGCATCGACGTGGACTACGAGGTGCTGGGCGCCGACAACGGCATGCTCATGGTGTGCGTGAGCGGCACCGCGGTGATCGTCTGAGCATGGAGCGCCGCGCCCATGTCCGCCTGATGGCCGACTACAACCGGTGGATGAACGCGCGCCTGTACGCGGCCGCCGCCACGCTCGACGAGGCGGCCGTGCACGACGACCGGGGCGCCTTCTTCGGCTCCGTGTTCGGCACCCTCAACCACCTCATGGTGGCCGATCTGCTCTGGCTCAAGCGCTTCGCCACGCACCCCACCGGCGCCATGGCCCTCGCCCCGATCCAGCACGAACCCGTGCCCACGGCGCTCGACCAGCGCCTGTGCGACACCCTGGCCGAGCTGGCCGACCGGCGCGCCCGCCTGGACGCGGTGATCGCCGACTGGGCCGACACCCTCACCGAATCGGATCTGGACGTGGACCTCGCCTACCGCAACAGCAAGGGGGTGCCGGCCACGCGCAACTTCTTCGCCCTGCTGATGCACTTCTTCAACCACCAGACCCACCATCGCGGCCAGGTCACCACCCTGCTGTCGCAATCCGGCGTGGACATGGGCCCGACCGACCTGCTGCTGCGCATCCCCGACCTGGGCGACGAGGGCCACGCCGCGTGAGCAGCGCCAGCCGGATCACCGCCACCCGCATCCTCGGCCTCGATCCGGGTCTGCGGGTGACCGGTTTCGGCGTCATCGACACCCTCGGCCAGCAGATGCGCTACGTGGCCAGCGGCTGCATCAAGACTCGCGACGGCGAGCTGCCCGGCCGCCTCAAGACCCTGCTCGACGGGGTGCGCGAGGTCATCGACACCTACCAGCCCGACCAGGTGGCGGTGGAGAAGGTGTTCGTGAACGTGAACCCGCAATCCACCCTGCTGCTCGGCCAGGCGCGCGGCGCGGTGATCTGCGGCGCGGTCTCCTGCGACCTGCCGGTGCTCGAATACACCGCCCTGCAGGTGAAGCAGGCCGTGGTCGGCCATGGCAAGGCGCACAAGGAGCAAGTCCAGCACATGGTGCAACGCCTGCTCTCGCTCTCCGACACCCCCCAGGCCGACGCCGCCGACGCGCTCGCCTGCGCCATCTGCCATGCCCACGGCGGCATGGGGCTGGGCGCCCTGGCCACCGCCGGCATGCGCCGGCGCGGCGGGCGGCTGGTGGGGTGACACCGGTGGGGTGAATCTGCCTCACCCCCCCGCGCAAAACCCTTCGCTTGTCGGCGCCGCCCTGCGCTGACTAAGATTCGGACAGAACGACAACCAACCGCCGTGGCGGTGAGGGAGACTGGAACCATGTCGCAAGACGCCCCCGGCGCACGACCCCGTGTCGGCCTGTTCGCCACCTGTCTGATGAACGCCATGCGGCCGAACATCGGCTTCGCCAGCGCCAAGCTGCTCGAAGACGCCGGCTGCGAAGTGATCGTGCCGCCCACCCAGACCTGCTGCGGCCAGCCGGCCAACAACAGCGGCGACGCCGACGGTGCCCGCGCCCTCGCCCGCCAGGTCATCGCCGCCTTCGAGGGCTTCGACTACGTGGTCGGCCCCTCGGGCTCGTGCATGGCCACCATCCGCCACGACTACCCCGAGCTGTTCGCCGACCTGGCCGACTGGCGCGCCCGCGCCGAGGCCCTGGCCGCCAAGTCGTATGAGCTGCTGTCCTTTCTCACCGACGTGATGGGCGTGACCGAAGTCGATGCGCGCTACGACGGCGCGGTCACCTACCACGATTCGTGCTCCGGCCTGCGCAGCCTCGGCATCAAGGGCCAGCCGCGCCAGCTGCTCGCCAGCGTGCGCGGGCTGGAGCTGCGCGAGATGGCCGACACCGAGGTGTGCTGCGGCTTCGGCGGCACCTTCTGCGTGAAGTACCCGGAGATCTCCGAAAAGCTCGCCGACGACAAGCTCGCCAATGCCACCGCCACCGAGGCCACCACCCTGCTCGGCGGCGACCTGGGCTGCCTGCTGCATCTGGCCGGCCGCATCCAGCGCCGCGGCCTGCCGGTGAAGGTCTATCACACCGCCGAAGTGCTCGCCGGACTGGCCGACGGGCCGGGCCTGGGCGAGGCGCCCGAAGGAGGCCGCTGATGCAGTTCCGCTCTCCCGAATTCAAGGGCCGCGCGGTCCACGCCCTCCACGACGCCGAGCTGCAACAGGCGCTCGGCAAGGCCCGAGGCGGCTTCGTGGGCAAGCGCGCCCAGCAGGTCGAGGCCATGCCCGAGTTCGAGGCCCTGCGCGACACCGCCCGCGACATCAAGAACCACGTGCTCGAGCACCTCGACCACTATCTGGAAAAGTACGAAGCCGCGGTGACCGCCGCCGGCGGCCGGGTGCACTGGGCCGCCGACGCCGAGGAAGCGCGCACCATCATCCTCGACATCTGCCGCGCGGCGGGTGCGAAGCGCATCACCAAGGGCAAGTCCATGGTCTCGGAGGAGATCGGGCTCAACGAGGCGCTGCTCGAAGACGGTTACGAGGTGGTCGAGACCGACCTGGGCGAATACATCATCCAGCTCGCCGAGGAGCCGCCCTCGCACATCATCGCGCCCGCGGTGCACAAGACCAAGCGGCAGGTCTCCGACCTGTTCGAGCAACACCATCACCTGCCGCGCAAGGAGACCGTGCCCGAGCTGGTCGGCGAGGCGCGCCAGATGCTGCGCGAGAAGTACTTCACCGCCGAGGTGGGCATCACCGGCGGCAACTTCCTGGTGGCCGAAACCGGCTCCTCGGTCATCGTCACCAACGAGGGCAACGGCGACCTCACCCAGACCCTCGCCCGGGTGCACATCGTCACCAGCGGCATCGAGCGGGTCATCCCCACGCTGGACGACGTGTCGGTGTTCCTGCGCATCCTCGCGCGCAGCGCCACCGGCCAGGACACCGAGTGCTACACCACCTACTCCACCGGCCCGCGCCGCGCGGGCGACATCGACGGCCCCGAGGAATACCACGTGGTGCTGGTGGACAACGGCCGCTCGAAGATGCTCGGCACCCGCTTCCAGGACATGCTGCGCTGCATCCGCTGCGGCGCCTGCATGAACCACTGCCCCGTCTACGGCTCCATCGGCGGCCATGCCTACGGCTGGGTCTATCCCGGCCCCATGGGCTCGGTGCTCACCCCGCTCATCAAGGGCATGGACGGCACCTACGACCTGCCCAACGCGTGCACCCTCAACGGCCGCTGCGGTTCGGTGTGCCCGGTGCGCATCCCGCTGCCCGACCTGCTGCGCGAACTGCGCCACAAGCAGTGGCGCAAGGACATGACGCCCACGCGCCAGAAACAGGCGCTCAAGCTGTGGCGCTACGTGGCCGAGCGGCCCCGGCTCTATCACTTCGCCGAACGCCTCGGCGTACGCATCCTCGCCTCCATGGCCGACGGCAAGGGCAAGCTGCGCCAGCTGCCGCTCGCCACCGGATGGACGAGCGCCCGCGACCTGCCCGCCCCCACGGGCCGCACCTTCCTCGAACTGTGGCACGCCAAGCGAGGTGAGCAATGAGCAGCCGCGACAGCATTCTCGGCGACATCCGCCAGGCCCTCGGCCGGGGCGCGCTGGACGAGGCCACCCGCCGCCGCCTCGACGAGCGCAGCGCCGAACCGCCCCGCCATGTGCGCCCGCCGGTGGACGACGCCGATCGGGTGGCGCGCTTCATCGAGCGCTTCGAATCGCGCGCCGGCACCACCGCACGCCTGACCAGCCTGGCGCAGGTGCCCGGCGCCGTCGCGGTGCTCGCCGAAAAGCTCGGCCTGCCCCACACCGCCGTGGTCGGCCGGGCCCTGGGCGAGCTGAACTGGCCCGAGGGCTGGCAGATCGACCACGGCGCGGCCACCAGCGACGCCACCCTCGGCGTGTCGCTGGCCTGGCGCGGCGTGGCCGAGACCGGCGCGGTGATGATGTGCTCCGGCCCCGACAGCCCCATCACCCACAACTTCGTGCCCGAAAACCATGTGGTGGTGGTGCCGGTGGAGCGCATCGTGCGCCACTACGAGGACTGCTGGGCCGACCTGCGAAGCGCCGGCCAGGGCGCGCCCCGGGCGATGAACTTCATCTCCGGCCCCTCGCGCACCGCCGACGTGGAGCAGACCGTGGAGCTCGGGGCGCATGGACCGCGGCGCATGCATGTGCTGATCGTGGGCTGACGATTGAGCAGGTCAACAGCCATGTGCTGCTCGAGTCTGTCCGTGATGTTTGTTTTCTTTACGAAGTCGTCCGCTGCATTAAGAACGTGTGCGGCAACGATGCGCTTTCCATCAAATTTGCGGTCCAGGCGATGGCTGAAATGCGTGATCACCACCTGATCGACATCACCGTCGGTGAGCATTTGGATGAAAGCGCTGCCGCTCCCAAGGGCCTGTCCCAACTGGATAGGTTGTTCCGTTCCGAGCAGTGTTCGTTTTGTACCGTGACGCCAACCGACAAAGGTCGGGAGTGGGTTGAGCGCTATTGGTCGCTCTTCGAGGAACTCAACTCGTAAGCTGGGCTCTGCCGAGCGAAGACCACGGAGCCACTGCTCAGGAAAGTCGCCCGGCTGCCGCGACGTGGAATCCGGGAAGCGGGATCCGGGAAACCACCTCCCGAGTCCGCCACACCGCTCCCGGATTCCGGCCTGTGGCCTCCAGCCGGGCTACGACACCTCGAGCCGCGCCCGAGTCGCGCGCGCGAAGGCCATCGCCTCGTGCAGGAACCGGGCGCTGTCGGCCTCGAAGGCGGCGTAGTGGGCGTGCAGTTCCTCACCGCTGCCGACGAAGGCGCCCGGCCGGCGCAGGCGGGCGGCGATGCGGTCGAGGGCGAGCTCGATGGTGTTCGCCTCGGCGTAGGCCGTGAGCCAGTCGTGCGCGCTCATGCGCGCCACCACCGGGCGGGCGGCTTCGGGCAGGCGATGCCGGTGCTCGTTGAGCAACGCGTACTGGCGCATGGCGAACACCGGCAAGGGCTCGTCGGGGTGGTACGCGTCCCAGTGCGCGGCCAGGAAATGGTCGTAGAACATGTCCACCATCACGCCGGCGAAGCGCCGCCGCGCGTCGCTCACCCGCGCGCGCGAGGCCTGGAAGGCGGGATGCCGGTCGGCAAAGGCGTCGATGGCGCGGTGCAGTTCGGCGCCCGCGGCGATGTCCGGCGCCAGGCCGGCGGGCAGCGGCCCCTTGACGAAATCCCCGGCCACGGCGCCCAGGCGCATGGGCACCGCCGGCCCG
Source organism: Nitrogeniibacter mangrovi (assembly GCF_010983895.1). Taxonomy (GTDB): domain Bacteria; phylum Pseudomonadota; class Gammaproteobacteria; order Burkholderiales; family Rhodocyclaceae; genus Nitrogeniibacter; species Nitrogeniibacter mangrovi. The sequence continues at coordinate 563,202 of NZ_CP048836.1, read as the reverse complement.
GCGAGCCACAGGTGGGCGAGGAAGTTCATTCGGCGAAGCCGGCGCGCAGCCAGTCGATGAATCCGGCCACCTCGGGGCGCGCGGCCGCCTCATGGGCGCAGGTGACGAAGTAGCTGTGCGGCGAGTCGGCGAGGATGTCGGTGATCGGCACCAGGCGGCCCGAATCCAGCCAGGCCGCGGCCAGGCGGCGCGAGCCCATGGCCACGCCGAGGCCGGCGCCGGCCGCTTCGAGCACCAGGCCCAGATCGTTGAACACGGCGCCGCGCTCGGGCTCGGGCAGGTTCAGCCCCGCCGCCTGGAACCACGGGGTCCACGGCAGCAGCGGGGTGCGCAGCAGGGGCGCGGCGGCCACTTCGGCGGCGCTCGTCAGCCCCAGTTCGGCCACCAGATCGGGCGCGGCGAGCGGGCCGATGCGCTCATCGAACAGCCGGTGCACCACACCGCCCAGATCGTTGCCGGTGCTCCAGCGGATGCTCACGTCGGCCGGCTCGTCGGTGGCCACGGCCACCGGATTGGCCACGTGCACCTCCAGGTCGAGGCCGTCGTGCTGGCGCATGAAGGCCGGCAGCCGGGGCATCAGCAGTTGGCGCGCGAAGGTGGGCGGCACCGAGATCCGCAGGCGCACCCGCGGGCCGTGCGCGTCGGGACGGCTATGGGCAAGCGAGACGAAGGCCTCGCGCACCCGCGCCAGGTACAGGCGCCCGGCGGTGGTGAGCCTGACCCCGGTGGGGGTGCGCTCGAACAGCTGCATCGCCAGCTGCTGCTCGAGCTGGCGGATGCGGTGGCTCACCGCGCTGGGGGTGACGCACAACTCCTCCGCCGCGGGCGCGAAGCCGCCCAGCCGCGCGGCGGCCTCGAAGGCGGCGAGCGCGTGCATGGGGGGCACGCGGCGAAACAGGGGGGAGTCGGTCATGGCGTCGGCGACGGCGGGCGAGGTGTCCATTGCACCACACTTCGCTGCCCGCCGCGGCACCGGTGCCTCACTGGCCCTTCGGCACCCGCCCCATCAGATGAAACTCCGGATTCGGCGGCGTGCCGGTCAGATGCACCAGCCGGTTGCTCATGCTGAAGAAGGCGGTGATGGCGCCGATGTCCCAGATGGCGTCGTCGTCGAAACCGTGCGCCTTCAGGGCCTCCACATCCGCATCCTCGATCTCGCCGCCGCGGGTGGACAGCTTCATGGCGAAGTCGAGCATGGCGCGCTGGCGCCCGGTCAGCGGGGCCTTGCGGTAGTTGGTGGCGAGCTGGTCGGCGATGCGCGGGTCCTTCGCACGGATGCGCAGCACCGCGCCGTGCGCCACCACGCAATACAGGCACTGGCCCGCGCCCGAGGTGGCCACCACGATCATCTCGCGTTCGGCCTTGGTGAGCCCCACGTCCTTCTCCATGAGCGCGTCGTGGTAGTCGAAGAAGGCGCGGAATTCCGCCGGCCGGTGCGCCAGCATCAGGAACACGTTGGGGATGAAGCCGGCCTTCTCCTGCACCGCGAGGATGCGATCGCGGATGTCGGCGGGCACGTCGTTCAGATCCGGCACCGCGAAGCGGCTGATGGATTTGGTCATTCGGTATCTCCTCGTCGAAGGCGGCGGGCGGCCCTGCGGCCGCCGCTGCGGTTACGGGTTCACGTTCACCACGGTGCGCCCGCGCACCTTGCCCTCGATCAGGCGGCCGGCCGTGTCGATGGCGTCCTCGAGGCCGATCTCGGTGACCATCATCTCCAGCTTGGCCATGTCCAGGTCGCGACCGAGTCGGGTCCAGGCCTCCAGGCGCGCCGCGCGCGGCGCCATCACGCTGTCGATGCCCTTGAGGGTGACGCCGCGCAGGATGAAGGGCATCACCGTGGCCGGCAGGTCGGCCCCGCCCGCCAGGCCGCACGCGGTCACGGTGCCCAGGTATTTGGTGCTGGCGCACACGTTGGCCAGGGTGTGCCCGCCCACCGTGTCCACGGCGCCGGCCCAGCGCTCGCGCGCCAGCGGCTTGCCCGGTTCGGAGAGGGTCTTGCGGTCGATGATCTCGGCGGCCCCCAGGCCCTTGAGGTAGTCCGCTTCCTCGGCACGGCCGGTGGAGGCGACCACGGTGTAGCCGAGCTTGGCCAGCACCGCCACCGCCACGCTGCCCACCCCGCCGGCCGCGCCGGTCACCACGATCTCGCCCTGATCGGGCGTCACGCCGGCCTTCTCCAGCCCCAGCACGCACAACATGGCGGTATAGCCGGCGGTGCCCACCGCCATGGCCTGGCGCGGGGTGATGCCGGCGGGCAGCGGGATCAGCCAGTCGCCCTTGAGCCGCGCCAGCTGCGCCAAGCCACCCGGATGGACCTCACCCACCCCCCAGCCGTTGAGCACCACCGCGTCGCCCACCGCGAAGTCGGGGTGCTCACTGGCCACCACGCTGCCGGCCAGGTCGATGCCCGGCACCATCGGAAACCGGCGCACCACCGGCCCCTTGCCGGTGATGGCCAGACCGTCCTTGTAGTTCAGGCAGGAGTAGTCGACCTTCACGGTCACGTCGCCTTCGGGCAGCGCCGATTCGTCGAGGGTTTCTAGGCCGGCGCGATAGCCGGCCTCGTCCTTGTGGATCACGATGGCCTTGTACATGAGGGTTCTCCTCTCCAGTGTCATGAATGATCTCGGCGGCGCAGGGCCGCGAGAAAGGTGTCGGCATACAGGAAGAGCGGCGCGTCGCTGCGCTCGAGCTTGGCGCGCAGCACCGCCCCCTCCCAACCGATCCAGAAACTGCACGCCATGCGCGTGCAGTCGGTCTCCGGCGGGATCTCGCCCGCCTCGCGGGCCGCCGCCAGGCAGGCGGCCAGACGGGCCTCCCAGTCGCGGAACACGGCCTGGAGCTGCTCACGAAACGACTCGGGCAGGTTGACCATCTCCTGGCCCAGGTTGCCGATCAGGCAGCCGCGGCGGAACCCGTGGCGCGCCATGCCGGCGGCGGCATCGTCCACGAAGGCGCCCAGGCGCGCCAGCGGCGTCAGGGTCGCGGCGTCGAACGCCCGGTCGAGCTTGCGGGCGAAGTAGTCCGCATAGGCGTCGATCACGGCCCGGCCGAAGGCCTCCTTGCTCTCGAAGTAATGGTAGAACGAGCCCTTGGGCACGCCCACCTGGCGCAGCACCTCGTCGATGCCGGTGGCCACGAAGCCCTTTTCGGTGAGCACCGCCAGGCCGGCACGCACCAGCGCGTCCCGGGTGTCGACGTGCGCCTCGATGCGCTTTGGGGGGCGCCCGCGGCGGCGGGCGACGGGGGTGTCGGTCGTCATGGGAGAATATTAGACCGGTCGTCTACAAAAATAAAGTCGCGTCGCATCGGCACGCTTTGCGATCACATCGCCGCCAACTCCGCTACCATGCGCGACACACACCCACCCGAAAGGACTCCCGATGAAGCGAACCCTCCTGTGCGCCCTGCTGCTGGGCGCCTTCACCCTGAACGCCACGGCCGCCGACCCCAAGCTCGACACCCAGGACCAGAAGCTGGGCTACGCCGTCGGTGTGCAGATGGGCATGTCGCTCAAGCACGAAGGCATCGAGCCGGACCTGGACGCCCTGTTCCTGGGCATCCGCGACGCCATGGCGGGCAAGGAGCCACGCATCAGCCAGGACGAGGCGCGCAAGGCCATGATGGCCGCGCGTGAAGCCGCCGACAAGAAACGCGGCACCGAGGCGTCGAAGAACGAGGAAGCCGGCAAGCAGTTCCTCGCCGAGAACGCCAAGAAGCCCGGCGTGAAGACCACCGCCAGCGGCCTCCAGTACAAGGTCATCAAGGCCGGCACCGGCAAGCAGCCGACGCTGGACGACCGGGTCACCACCCACTACACCGGCAAGCTGCTCGACGGCACCGTGTTCGACAGCTCGCGCAAGCGCGGCGCGCCGGCCACCTTCCCGGTGCGCGGCGTGATCGCCGGCTGGATCGAGGCCCTGCAGCTGATGCACGAAGGCGACCACTGGGAGATCTACGTGCCCGCCAACCTCGCCTACGGCGAGCGCGGCGCCGGCACCACCATCGGCCCCAACAGCACGCTGATCTTCGACATCGAGCTGCTCAAGGTCGAATCGTCGAACTGAACCGGCAACACGTTGCCAGAAGCCCGTCACGACAGTGACGGGCTTTTTTTCGCCCATGCCCCGCTCCACATCGCGCCGTCACCGTCATGCCGGGCCGGTGCTAGGATGCGTCCACGGCCAACCCGGACACGCCGGCCGGCCGCCCCAACAACAAGGAGACAGACATGATCAAGGTCAGCGTGTTCTACCCGAACCAGACGGGCGCGCGTTTCGATTTCGACTACTACACCCAGTCCCATCTGCCGATGGTGCGCGACAAGCTCGGCGAGGCCTGCAAGGGCGTGGCCGCCGAGAAGGGGCTGGCCGGTGGCGCGCCGGACGCGCCGGCACCGTACGTCGCCATCGCCCATCTGTACTTCGAGTCCGTCGAGGCCTTCAACGACGCCTTCGGGCCGGTCGCCAACGACATCCTCGGCGACATCCCCAACTACACCGATCTGGCACCGCAACTGCAGATCAGCGAAGTGCTGGTCAACGCCAGCCGCAGTGAGACCGGCGCACTGCACAGCCACGGCTGAAGCGGACGCATCAGGTAACGGGGCTGCCGTCCGGCAGCCCCGTTTTCACTGGCGCCATGAGGATGGCAGCCGCGGCCATGGCGTCCGCCGGAAATCATCGGGCGTTCGACATAGAAGCGCAGCGGCGGGCCATACGACAAGCCGCCGCCGGACCATGCCGAAAGCACATCTTGACGTCATATGAACGACAGACAATACTGACCCGGCGAAGACCCCGGTCTACGCAATAAGACATAAAAAAACACAAGGTCAGAGATGAATCCGTCCCCCCTACCCGCAGCGGTGATTGCGCGCGTCGCCAATCATCCGCTCCTGTCACGCGAACTCGAAGCGGCCTACCCGCACATCCACAGGGTCGAGGCGCTCTGCGACAAGTACGAATGGCACTTGAGCTGCGCCGGATGCGCCCACCTGGTGTTCGAATGCATTGAGCATCTGCAGGACACGCTCGGCCGCTTCCTCGAATTTCTGAGCGACCACTTCATGGAGGAAGAGGCCTACATGAAGGCGCGCGGGTGCGCGGCTGCCACCCATCCGGATTACGCAGCCCATGTCGAGGACCACGCCCGCATCACCGCAGAAATCCTGCGCATCATCACCGCGATCGGCACGACCCAGACCGTGGTCCTGATTGCCGATCTGCGCAAGCTGATGGACGACATGTGGCACCGGCACTTCATCCAGCACGACCTGTCGATCGCCGAGCTGGAGACACGCCACTGACGCGACACCGCGCGGGCGCTTGCGAGAAAATCGCCCGCGTTCAGTCCGGTGCGCCGGGCCCGGCGGCGCACGGCACCACCAGCACCGACATGTCGTCATGCGCGGGCGCCGGGCCCAGATGCCTGGCCAGGGCATCGTGAAGCCGATCGACCTCCGTGGACGCCGGCGCCTCGCCCAGCACCGCGCGCAGTCGCGTCTCGCCAAAAGCCTCGCCATCGGGCGCCATCGCCTCGATCACGCCGTCCGACACGAGGACCAGCCGGGCGGGCGCGGTCCAGTCGAAACGCTCGGTGGCCTCGCCGGCCTCAAGCGTTTCGCTCACCCCCAGCGGCAGATGGCGTGAGCTGAAACGACGCAGCAGCCGACCGCCCTCATCGACCATGAGCACGTCGGGGATCCCGCCGACCCAGATCTCGCCCTGCCGCGACCGGGGATCGACACACACGAAGGCCGCCGCCACGAAGCGGCCGACCGGCAGGGCGTTGGCCAGGACGAAATTGATCGACTCGACGAGGGTCCCAAGCGCCTCGCCCTGCTCCACCAGCCGGTAGAACTCCTGCACCACGGGCAGCACGCTCACCGCGGCCGCCAGGCCATGGCCGACGGCATCGGCCAGCAGGGCACAGAGGCGGCCGTCGGGGCTGCGCGCGGCGAGCACCAGATCCCCGGAAAAATTGTCTGCCGGATTCACCTGGTAGCGCACCCCCGCCTGACGGGTCAGCTCGCTACGGATCTGATGGTCGAGGATGCGCCGCGCCAGATCGGCCTCGCGCTCGTGGGTGTCATAGTAGGCCTTGAGCTTGCTGGCCTGTTCTCTGACCTTGACGGCGGCCAGCTGGTTTTCGGTGTTGTCGCGCAGGGTTTCGACCACCGCGATCAGACGTCCTGCCTCGTCGAACACCGGCCCCGCATCCACCACCAGATAGCGTCGCTCGCCCCGGTGGCGCATGGCGCACCAGTTCTCCGCATGCACGCCATGGGCCGGCGTTCCCGGGTCGTCGTGAGTGGTGTAGAGCTTGTCGATGGTGCTCCAGTCCTGGGTGGCCACCAGATCCGCCAGGCAGGGTCGCTCCGCCTCGTAGAAGGCCTGCCAGTGATCCCGGGTCCCGATCATCCGGTCCGCGGGAATGCCCGTCAGCCGTTCGCAGGCACGATTCCAGACGATGACCCGTCGGTCGGCGTCGAGAACGAAGGTCGGAACCACCATGTGTTCCATCAAGGTGACCGCATAGGCCGTCGGCTGCGAAAGCCGCTGGGGATTCTGCTCAGACATGGCCGCACTCCGGCTTGATCATTTCTATCACTTTAGTTTTAACCCAGACCGCCCGCGCGGTCATCCGACACGGATACGCCATCGTTTAGCGGCGATACACGGTCCGCTCGTCCACGTCGATCACGCCCTCCCGGACCAGCCGCGCCAGCGCCCGGTAGAGGGCCTCGTGCGTCAGGCCCAGTTCGGCCGCCCAGGCCTTCTTCGACCCGGCCAGCGTCAGCCGTCCGTCGGGACACTCGGTCTCCAGATAGTGCAGGATGCGCGCCCGCGCACTGCGCAATCCCAGGCGCTCGCACTGGGCCCGGCTCTTGCGCACTTCACGCATCAGATGGAACATCCACTGGTCCCGGAACACCGCGCAGCCTGCGAGGCCACGGCGGAATTCGCGCATGGGAAACACCAGCGCCCGCCCCGGCGTGGCGGCTATCGCATCGCAATGGTAGCGATCGGCCTCGACGCTGGCCTCGGCCAGAAACGATCCCCGGGCGCGCTGCAGGACGAGCTCGGTGCCGTCCGGCGAGAGACGGCACAGATGCACCTCGCCCTCGGCGATGAAGCACATCTCGCGCGGCGGCGCGCCGAGGGCGAACAGGCGCGCGCCACGCCCGAACGCCCGCCACACGGCGGCCGCACGCAGGTCGGCGGGCATCGCATCGAACGCCGGGTGTGCCGGCCAGGAGGGAGGGTCGCTTGCCTTCATATGATTTGAATCATACGAGATGAGCCCCGATTCGGACTATCTTTCCGGATCCCATCGCGACCCCGAGGCCCCCCGTGCGCTACGCCCTGCCCCTGACGATGCTGCTCCTGTCGCTCCCGGGCCATGCCCAGCAGCACGACCCCGCCATGCATGCGCACACACCGGGCATGGCTGCGCCAGCCGATTCGCGCGAACGGGTCCACTTTCCCGACGCCATGGTCGCGCACACCCTCGCGAGCATGCGCGACCACCTAGCCGCGCTCCAGGAGATCCAGGCCGCGCTGGCTTCGGGCCACTACGACCACGCCGCAGAGGTCGCCGAACAGCGCCTCGGCATGTCGGCCCTCGTCCTCCACGGCGCCGCCGAGTCGTCGAAGTTCATGCCCGAAGGCATGCAGGCGGCCGGGTCGAAGATGCACCACAGCGCCAGCCGCTTCGCCATCGCCGCCCGCGACGCCGGCGTGACCGGCGATCTGGCGCCCGCACTCAAGGGCCTCGCCGAGGTGACCGCGGCCTGCGTGCAGTGCCACAGCGGCTACCGGCTCCGCTAGCACACCGACACACCTCCCTGACGACGGGGGAAAGCCTCCCTCAATACATGCGATGCCGGAACAGCCAGCTGGCCGCGAGCATGGTGGCCAGACTGATCAGCGCCATGGGCCAGAACTGGTCGGCGAGGATGGCGAAACCCGCACCTTCGAGAAAGGTCTTGCGCAGGATGACGAGGAAGTAGCGCAGCGGGTCCAGATAGGTGAACAGCTGCACCGCGCGCGGCATGTTGGCGATGGGCGTGGCGAAACCGGAGAGGATCACCGCCGGTACCATGAACAGGAACGCCCCCAGCAGCCCCTGCTGCTGGGTCGCCGACAGCGCCGAGACCAGCAGCCCGATGCCCACCGCGGAGAGCAGGAACAGGCACAGCCCGGCATAGAAGGCCGCCAGGCTGCCGAGGAAGGGCACCTCGAACCACAGGGTCGCCACCAGCAGGATCACCGTCGCCTGGACGATGCCGATCACCAGCCCGGGCACGCACTTGCCCACCAGGATCTCGCCCGGGCGCAGGGGCGTGACCAGCAGCTGGTCGAAGGTGCCCTGCTCGCGTTCGCGCGCCACGGTCAGCGCCGTGACCAGCATGGTCACCACCAGCGTCAGCATGCCGATGATGCCCGGAATGAAGAACCAGCGGCTCTCCAGATTGGGGTTGAACCAGGCGCGCATGTGCAGCCGCGCCGGCGGGCCGCGCAGGCCGCCGGCCTCGATCTGCGCATCGTTGAAACGGTTGATGATGCTGCGCACGTCGTTGAGCGCGATCATCGCGGTGTTGGAGTTGCGCCCGTCGATGATCACCTGCACCGGCGCCGGCCGGCCGAGCTGCAGGTCGGCGCTGAAGGTGGGGCCGATGTGGATGACCACCATCGCCCGGCGCGCGTCCACCAGCGACGCGACCTGGCCTTCGCTGCGCAGGGTCGCGATCCGGTGGAAGCTGGGCGAGCCGTCGAAATGGGCCAGCAGCTCACGGGCGGCGAGGCCACGGTCCTCGTTGTAGACCGCGTAGGGCACCTGCTTCAGGTCGAAGGTGGCCGCGTAGCCGAACACCAGCAGCTGGATCAGCGGCGGCACGATCAGCACGATGCGGCTCTTCGGGTCCTTGAGCAGGGCCAGGAATTCCTTGTGGATGAGGGCGAGGATGCGCTGGAGCATGTCAGTCGAGCCGCTTTCTCGACTTGCGCCAGGTGATGCCCAGGAACAGCGCCGCCATGAGCGCCAGTGCCAGCGCGTTGGGCACGATCACCGACCACACGTTGCCGGCCAGGAACAGGGTCTGCACGATGGCCACGAAGTAGCGCGCGACGATGGCGTGGGTGATCGCCTGCACCACCGGCGGCATGCTGCCGATGTCGAAGATGAAGCCGGAGAGCAGGAAAGCCGGCAGGAAGGTGGCGATGATGGCCACCTGCCCGGCGACGAACTGGCTGCGCGCCAGCGTGGAGATGGTCAGCCCCATGCCCAGCGCCGCGAGCAGGAACAGGCTGGAGCAGCCCCACAGCACCCAGAAGGAGCCGCGCAGCGGCACCGCGAACAGCCCCACCGCGAGGCCCACGGTGAGCAGCATGCCACCGGTGCCGAGCACGAAATAGGCGGCCAGCTTGCCCAGCAGCACCTCGCTCATGCTCGCGGGCGTGACCATGAGCGCCTCCATGGTGCCGCGCTCCCACTCGCGCGCCATCACCAGCGCGGTGAGCAGCGCGCCGATCAGGGTCATGATGATCGCCACCAGCCCCGGCACCAGGTAGTTGCGGCTGCGCAGCTCGCTGTTGAACCAGATGCGCGGCTGCAGATCGACCGGCATCTGCAGCGTCTGCCCGGCGTCGGCCGCCTGCGCGGCGAGCCAGACGCTCCACGCCCCTTGCACATAGCCCTCGACCAGGCGCGCGGTGTTGGCATCCACGCCGTCGACGATCACCTGGATGGCCGCGCCGTCGGCCTGGCGCAGCCGGCGGGAGAAATCGGACCGCAGGCGCACGATGCCGCGCACCTCGCCCGCCAGCAGCGCCTGCTCGGCGGCCGCCATGGAGGGCATGGGGCGGGCGTCGAAATAGTGCGAGCCGTGCAGCGCGGCGAACAAGTCGGCGCTGTCCTGCGAGGGCGCGTCGGCCACGGTGGCGATGGGCACATGATCCGCGTCCAGCGACACCCCGTAGCCGAACAGCACGAGCAGAAAGATGGGCATCAGGAAGGCGATGGCGATACTGCTCGGATCGCGCACGATCTGGAGGAACTCCTTGCGCACCAGGCCGCCCAGGCGCATGGCCGGCCCGCCTCGCGCCGCGCTCATGCCGCTGCCTCGGTGGCCTGGGCCTCGGCCGCCTCGATGAGGCCGATGAAGGCGTCCTCCAGACTCGGCTCGGGCCGGCCGGGCCGACGCGCCTGCGCCTTGATGGCGGCCGGCGCGTCCTGGGCGAGGATGCGCCCGGCGGCCATGATGGCGAGCCGGTCGCAATACTCCGCCTCTTCCATGAAGTGGGTGGTCACCAGTACGGTGACGCCCTCGCGCGCCAGCGCATTGATGCGCCGCCAGAACTCGCGCCGCGCCATGGGATCGACGCCGGAGGTGGGTTCGTCGAGGAACAGGATGCGCGGCCGGTGCATGAGCGCGCAGGCCATCGCCAGGCGCTGCTTGTAGCCCAACGGCAGCTCGCCGCTGAGCTGCTCGGCCGCGGCGCCCAGGTCGAATTCGTCCACCGCCCAGGCGATGCGCGCGGCCAGGGTGTCGCCCGCCAGGCCATAGGCGCGGGCGAAGAAGTCCAGGTTCTGGCGCACCGTGAGGTTGCCGTAGAGCGAGAACTTCTGCGACATGTAGCCGATGCGCGCGCGCGCCACCGAGGCGGCGCGGCGCAGGTCGAGGCCGGCCACCTCCAGCTGCCCGGCACTGGCCGGCAGCAGGCCGCACAGCATGCGGAAGGTGGTGGTCTTGCCGGCGCCGTTGGCGCCCAGCAGGCCGAAGATCTCGCCCTGGCGGATCTCGAAATCCACCCCGTCCACCGCCCAGAAGTCGCCGAAGCGACGCTTCGCGCCCACCGCGCGGATCACCGGCACATCGGTCGGATCGACCTGCGCCACCGGCGCGTCGGCCATGGCGGCCGTGGCGCCCGCACGGGGCTGCTGCGCATGCAGGCGGTCGATGAAGGCGTCCTCGAAGCGCGGCGGCACCGCCTCGACCTCGGTGCCGGCCACCGTCGTCACCGCCTCCGGCAGCGCGTCGCCCGCGGTGACCACGCGCACATGCTCGCCCTGCACCAGCGCGTCGACGATGCCGGGCATGGCCTCGATCTGCACGATCAGGTCGCGCGGCCGGGTCTCCGCGCGCGTCACCCGCCAGGTGCGCCCGGCCAGGCGCGCGCTCAGTTCGGCCGGGGCGCCCTGATCGAGCATCCGCCCCTCGTGCAGCAGGATCACGTCGGCGCAGCGCTCGGCCTCGTCCAGGTAGGCGGTGGCCAGCAGCACGCTCATGCCCTCGCCCTTGACCAGCCGGTCCACGATGGCCCACAGCTCCCGCCGCGATACCGGGTCCACGCCCACCGTCGGCTCGTCGAGCAGCAGCAGGCGCGGCGGCCGCACCAGGGTGCACGCCAGCCCGAGCTTCTGCTTCATGCCGCCGGACAGGCGCCCGGCGAGGCGTCGGGTGAAGGGCGCCAGGCCGGTCATGCGCATCAGTTCGTCATAGCGCGCGGCCCGCTCGGCGCGCGGCACGCCCTGCAGGTCGGCGTACAGATCGAGGTTCTCCTGCACGCTCAGGTCTTCGTAGAGGCCGAAGCGCTGGGGCATGTAGCCCAGCGCCCGCTGCACCGCCGCCGCCTCGCCGGTGGCATCGCGCCCGAGCACCGAGACCCGGCCTTCATCGGGCCCGAGCAGGCCGGCGGCCAGACGCATGAAGGTGGTCTTGCCGGCCCCGTCCGGACCGATCAGCCCGGTGACCGTACCGGCACGCACCTGCAGGTCGATACCGTCGAGCGCGGTCACGCGCCGGGTGCCGCTTGCGAAGGCCTTGCGCAGCCCCTCGGCGACCAGGACCGGCGCCTCGGCCATCACCGCGCTCCCGCGCAGGGCGAGTGCTGGCCGGCGGGCTGGTCGTAGTCGATGGTGACCGTCACCGGCATGCCCTGGCGCAGCGCCGCCTGCCCCTCGCAGGCAAACACCCGCGCCTGGTAGACCAGACTGGTGCGCAGCTCCGGCGTCTCCACCGACTTCGGGGTGAACTCGGCGCTCGGCGACACGTAGCCGACCCAGCCGGCGACCTTGCGATCCGGATGGCTGTCGGTGGTGATCTCCGCCCGCGCGCCCGGCGGCACCCGGCCGAGCGCCGCTTCGGGCAGATACACCCGCGCCCACACCGGCTCGGTGAGCGCCAGGGTGAGCACGGTCTTCTGCGGCGAGGCCATGTCGCCCGGCTCCAGCACCCGGTTCTCGATCACGCCGGGCTCGGGCGCCACGAGCGTGCCTTCGGTCAGATCATGCTCGAGCCCGGCCACGGCGGCCGTCTGCGCGGCAAGACCGGCCTCGGCGGCGGCCACATCCTCGGCCCGCGGACCGAGTTGCGCCAGCCGGTAGCTTTCGTCGGCGGCCTTGAGGCGTTGCTGCGCGGCCGCCAGCACGTTTCTGGCGCTGTCCACCTGCTGTTGGGCGATGAAGTGCTTCGCGAGCAGGCCGCGCTGGCGCTCATACACCTGGCGCGCCTCGCGCACCGCCACCTGCGCGGCGTCGCGCTCTGCCGCCGCCTGCCGGATCTCCTCGGGCCGCGAGCCGGCCTTGAGCTTGGCCACCTGGCTGCGCTGCGCCTGGGCCTGGGCCTGTGCCTGCTGCAGGCTCAAGGCCAGACGGGTGGTGTCGAGCCGGGCCAGCACCTGCCCCTTGCGCACCGGATCGCCCTCGCGCACGAGCACCTCGGCCACCCGGCCGCTGGCGTTGAAGGCCAGGTCCACCTCGCGGATGTCCATGTTGCCCTGGAGCACCAGGGCGTTGGCGGTCTCGGCATGGTCGCGGGTCGCCATCCAGGCGGCGGCCGCGGCCGCCACCAGCACGACGGGAATGGCCAGCAGTTTCTTGTTCATGTTCGTTCCGTGTCGGTGCCGTCGGCGGCCAGCCCGTCGAACAGCAGATCGAGATGCACCTCGAGGTGATGCCGCAGGTCGAGCGGCTCGGCCTCGAAGGCGGCAAAGCTGTGGCGCCAGAGGATGGACATCAGCAGCGGCGCGACCACGATGCGCCACGCGTAGTCCGCGTCGATGGCCCGGAATTCGCCCGTCGCGACGCCTTCACGCAACGTGCCCGCCACCATGTCGCGGGCCCGCGAGATCACTTCTTCGTAATAGAAGCGCGCCACCTCGGGAAAGTTGCCGGCCTCGGCGATCACCAGCTTCGGGATGCCCGACAGCGCCGAGCCGGCGACCCGCTCCATGAAGGTGGTGAGCATCAGCACCAGGCGCGCACGCGCACCGGAGGGCTGTTCGTGCTGCCGCTGCGCCACCTCGTCGAAGCCCGGGACGAGGGCATGGCGCACCACCGCCTTGAACAGCTCGAACTTGTTTTCGTAGTAGCGGTAGAGCGTGCCCTTGGCCACGCCGGCGCGCCGGGCCACGGCGTCGAGCCGGGTCGCGGCATAACCGCGCTCGACGAATTCCGCCAGCGCGGCGTCGAGCAGCTCCTGCGGACGGGCGTCCGCGCGGCGTTGCCAGCGCGAGGGTTTCTTTCGGTTCAGCACGGGCTTCGGACATAAATGACCAACAAGTCATTTATACGCCTGGTGCCTGTGCGCTGCAATGGCAACGTCCGGCCCGCCCGTCGGCGTCGCTCGCGGCGCCGGCGCCCGCCCGGGCACGACGTCACGCAAGCATGATGGCGCAGTGTCCGATCACGCCCGGCGCTCGCCCCGGGGCCAATGTGGCATACTCGTGCCCGTCATTGGGGAGTAGCCTCTCTTCACCACGAAGAGGCTTGCGTCAACACACTTGCCGACCCGACATGGCGCAAGCGGTTCCACGACTTGGCAAGACCTTTGACCACCCTACCTTCCGAGGCCGGCGAGGGGGCGTGGTCATTCGTCATGTCCGGCCCGGAATCTGTTCATGGAAGCCTTCCTCGTCTCGACGGGCATCGTCGCCCTGGCCGAAATCGGCGACAAGACCCAACTGCTCGCCTTCATCCTCGCCGCCAAGTTTCGCAAGCCGGTGCCCATCATTCTCGGCATCCTGGCGGCGACCATCGCCAACCACGCGTTCGCAGGGGCGCTCGGCGCCTGGATCACCGCCCAGGTGGCGCCCGGGATCATGCGCTGGATCCTCGGGCTGTCGTTTCTGGGCATGGCCCTGTGGACCCTGATTCCGGACAAATTCGATGAGGATGAAGCCCGCCTGACCCAGTACGGGGTGTTCGGTACCACGCTGGTGGCCTTCTTCCTGGCGGAGATGGGGGACAAGACCCAGGTGGCCACCGTGGCGCTGGCAGCGCAGTTTCACGCGTTCGTGCCCGTGGTCGCCGGGACCACGATCGGCATGATGATCGCCAACGTTCCTGCCGTGCTGCTGGGCGACCGGATCGCGCACGCGGTGCCTGTCAAACTGGTCCACACGATCGCCGCAGGCATCTTCGCGGTTCTCGGCGTGGCGACCCTGATGGGCGCCGCTGAGGCGCTGGGATATTGAGACGGCGCCCGCCCGTGGGCGCGCGGATGCGCCTCAGAGGTGAGCGGTCAGGACGGCGGCCCCGGCGAGGTGGATCACCACGCCGAGGAACAGGCATGACGCGGGGAGGTCCGTCGCCCCTCAGGCCAGATCGAAGCGATCCGCGTGCATCACCTTGGTCCAGGCGGCGACGAAATCCGTGACGAATTTCGCCCGGTTGTCGTCCTGCGCATAGACCTCGGCATAGGCGCGGAGAATCGCGTTCGAGCCGAACACCAGATCCACCCGCGTCGCCGTCCACTTGACCGCGCCGCTGTGTCGGTCGCGAATCTCATAGACGCCCTTGCCGGCCGGCACCCAGGTGTTGGCCATGTCGGTGAGATTGACGAAGAAGTCGTTGGTGAGCACGCCTTCCCGATCGGTGAACACGCCATGTTTCGTGCCGCCATGGTTGGTCCCCAGCACCCGCATGCCGCCGACCAGCACGGTCATCTCGGGGGCGGTGAGGCCCATGAGCTGGGTGCGGTCGAGCAGCAGCTCCTCGGCGCTGACCACGTAGTCCTGCTTGAGCCAGTTGCGATAGCCGTCGTGGAGCGGTTCGAGCACCTCGAAGGACGCGACGTCGGTCATTGCGTCGGTGGCATCGCCCCGCCCCGGCGCGAATGGCACGGAGACCTCGACGCCGGCGGCCTGCGCCGCCTGCTCGACCCCCACGTTGCCGGCCAGCACGATCACGTCGGCCACACTGGCACCGCTGTCGGCCGCAATGCCTTCGAGCACGCCGAGCACCCGGGCCAGGCGTGCCGGCTCGTTGCCTGCCCAGTCCTTCTGCGGCGCGAGGCGGATGCGCGCGCCGTTGGCGCCGCCGCGCATGTCGGAACCGCGATAGGTGCGGGCGCTGTCCCAGGCGGTGGCGACCATGTCGGCCACGCTCAGGCCGCTGGCGGCGATCTTCGCCTTCACCGCGGCCACGTCGTAGGCGGTCGGCCCCGCCGGCACCGGGTCCTGCCAGATGAGATCCTCGGCCGGCACGTCGGGGCCGAGGTAGCGCGCCTTCGGGCCCATGTCGCGGTGGGTGAGCTTGAACCAGGCGCGGGCGAACACCTCCGAGAAGTAGGCCGGGTCCTGGTGGAAACGCTCGGCGATCCTGCGGTATTCCGGGTCCATCTTCATGGCCATGTCGGCGTCGGTCATGATCGGGTTGTGGCGGACCGACGGATCCTCCACGTCCGCCGGGCGATCCGCCTCGGCGATGTCCACGGGCTCCCACTGCCAGGCGCCGGCCGGGCTCTTCTTCAGTGCCCATTCGTGGCCCAGCAGCATGTCGAAGTAGCCGTTGTCCCACCGCGTCGGATGGGTCGTCCACGCCCCCTCGATGCCGCTGGTGACCGCGTCGTGGCCGATGCCCCGGGTGGTCTTGTTGATCCAGCCCAGACCCTGGTCCTCGACACCGGCCGCTTCAGGCTCGGGGCCGAGATTCTGCGCCTGGCCGTTGCCGTGGCACTTGCCCACGGTATGGCCACCGGCGGTCAGGGCCACCGTTTCCTCGTCGTTCATGGCCATGCGGGCGAAGGTCACGCGCACGTCCTGGGCGGTCTTGAGCGGATCGGGCTGACCGTCCACGCCCTCCGGGTTCACGTAGATGAGCCCCATCATCACCGCGGCGAGCGGGTTCTCCAGGTCGCGTTCGCCCGAGTAGCGGCTGCCTTCACTGCCGCTGGGGGCGAGCCATTCCTTCTCGGAGCCCCAGTAGGTGTCCTTTTCCGGATGCCAGATGTCCTCGCGACCGAAGCCGAAGCCGAAGGTCTTCAGCCCCATGGACTCGTAGGCGACGGTACCGGCGAGGATGATCAGATCCGCCCAGCTGATCTTGTTGCCGTACTTCTTCTTGATCGGCCACAGCAGGCGCCGCGCCTTGTCCAGGTTCACGTTGTCGGGCCAGGAATTGAGCGGCGCGAAGCGCTGGTTGCCGGTGCCGCCACCGCCGCGACCGTCCGCGGTGCGGTAGGAACCGGCCGCATGCCAGGCCATGCGGATCATGAGGCCGCCGTAGTGGCCCCAGTCGGCCGGCCACCAGGCCTGGCTGTCGGTCATCAGGGCGCGCATGTCCTGCTTGAGCGCGTCGAAGTCGAGCGTCTTCACCGCCGCGCGATAGTCGAAGTCCGCGCCCATCGGATCGGTCTTGGTGTCGTGCTGATGGAGGATGTCCAGGTTGAGCGCGTTCGGCCACCAGTCCATGTTCGAGATACCGGCCGCCGTGTTGCCGCCGTGCATCACGGGGCATTTGCCGCCGGTTTTCATGTCATTGCCACCCATGTTCGTCTCCTCGTTCTTGCCGCATTGGTTGAAGTTCGCCCCGGCGAGCACCTGAAGGCGCCCCGCCGATACGGCAAGGTCATGGCCCCGCAGGCCTCCGTGCCGTGCTCACGAAACCAGTGTAGTTATTTAAATTTCGAATTAAAACAATGAACGAGATTGATTCACGCTATCAGCGCAGACTGCGCCCGCCTCATTCCGGCAAGGGAATGAACTCGGTCTCGTCGCCCGGCACCGTGGCGAAACGCCCACCGCGCCAGTCCGCCTTGGCCTGGTCGATGCGCGCCTGGCGGCTGGAGACGAAGTTCCACTCAATGAAGCGCCGCCCCAGCGGCTCGCCGCCGATGAGGGCGATGCGGGCATCGGTGTCGGCGCGCACGCTCACCCCGGTCGCCTCCTTGAGCACCGCCATGGCATGTGGCGCCAGCGCCGTCGCGCCGACGTGCACGCGACCGCTCGCCAGGTACACCGCGCGCTCCGGGGCGTCGGGCAGGGCGAGGGTCTGGCCGGCCTTCAGATCCGCTTCGACATACAACGTCTCGGCGAAGGTCTTCACCGGCGAGCGCACCCCGTAGGCCTGCCCCATCATCACCCGCACGCGCACGCCGCCGACCTCGCGCGCCGGGATGTCCGCGCCGGGATAGTGAATGAAGGCCGGGGCGATCTCCTCGTCCGCTTCGGGCAGGGCAAGCCACAGCTGCAGGCCGTGCAGGCGGTGCGGCGCGGCCGTCACCTCCGGGCGCTCCCGTTCGGAATGGACGATGCCGCTGCCCGCGACCATGAGGTTGATGTCGCCGGGCCGGATGGCCTGCAGGCTGCCGAGCGAGTCCCGATGCAGGATCTCGCCCTCGAACAGATAGGTGACGGTGGCCAGATTGATGTGCGGGTGGGGACGCACGTTGATGCCCGAGCCGGCGGGGAAGTCGGCCGGCCCCATGTGATCGAAGAAGATCCACGGCCCCACCATCTGGCGCTGCGCCGTCGGCAGCACCCGGCGCACCGAGAATCCGCCCAGATCCTTGTCTCGCGGCGTGATGATCAGGTCGACGGCGTCGCAACCCGCCTCGAAGCGGCAGTCGGATTCGACCACCCGGGGTTCGGCAATGCTCATGGGGCGCTCCGGTGAAATGACTTCTGCAAGAAGCCTAGTCCATCCGGCAGACATGCGCATGACGCCAGTGAAACCATCGGCGGCCGAGCACCGACGGCCAGTGAGCCGCCGCTCAGCTGCGCCAGCGGGTGATCGCAGCGTCGAGTGCTTTCATGTCGAGCGGCTTGGCCAGGAAGTCGTTCATGCCCGCCTCCAGGCAGCGCGCCGTATCTTCCTCGAACACGCCGCCGGTCAAGGCAATGATCGGCGTCGGCGGGCGCCCCGATGCGTGCTCCCGGGCGCGGATCCGGCGGGCGGCCGTCAGCCCGTCCATGACCGGCATCTGCACATCCATGAGGATGAGTGCCGGGTCGAGGCCGTCCTCGAGTGCGGCGAGGCATTCCTCACCGTTTTCCGCACTCACGGTCTGCAAGCCCATCCGCTTGAGGACCATCTGCGCCACCTTGCGATTGATCGCGTTGTCGTCGACCACGAGCACCACACCGTCCCGCGCCTTGCTGTCCCCTTGCACCATCAAGCCCCCATCGGCCAAAGTCATCTGTTCATCCCCGGCGTCTTCCGCGCGCTCGAGGCGGACGCGAAACCAGAACCGGGAGCCCCGGCCCACGTCACTGTCCACCCCGACCGTCCCCTCCATGAGTTCCGCCAGCCGGCGCACGATCGACAACCCCAGACCGCTGCCACCGTACTCGCGCGTCGTCGAGCTGTCGGCCTGCGTGAACGGCTGGAACAGCCTCGCCTGGACCTCCGGGGCGATGCCGATGCCGCTGTCGGTCACCGCGAACTCGAGCACCGCCTCGTGCGCCGTGGCCTCCACTTCCGAGACCTCGACACGGACGAACCCGGTCCGTGTGAACTTGATGGCGTTGCCGAGCAGGTTCGACAGCATCTGGCGCAGGCGGGTGACATCGCCGGTGTAAGCGTCCGCCGACGCGCATGTCCGGTCGACCGTCAGTTCGAGCCCCTTGGCCGTGGCCATGGAGTGGAACGACTCGGTGGTCTCCTCGAGCAGCCGCGCGAGATCGACGCGCGTGGGCACCAGTTCCATTCTGCCCGCCTCGATGCGCGAGATATCCAGGATGTCATTGAGAATCGTCAGCAGGAGCTGCCCGGAGCTGTTGATCGTGCGCGCATAGTCGGTGCGTTGCTCGTCGGTCAGACGGTCCCGGATCAGGAGCAGCTGCGCCATGCCGAGGATGCCGTTGAGCGGCGTGCGGATCTCGTGCGACATGGTCGCCAGAAAGGCGCTCTTGGCCTCGTTCGCGGCCTCGGCGGCGGCCGTCGCCTTCTCGAGCACGCGCACCATGCGGCCGTTTTCCAGCCCCAGGCGGATGGACGAGGCGATGGTGGCATGGAGGTAGCGGGTCCCGGAAAACATCGCCACGACCATCACCACGATGATCACGGCGAAGCCCACATCGAGCGGTGCCTCGGCCTGCCAGATGATGACGGCCAGCATCGGCAGGCTGATCAGGAGCGTGAACGCGTGCAGCGCCCGCGGCACCGGCGCGAGCACCGTGGCCGCACCGGCCACCAGCCCGGCCGCGAGCAAACCCGTGAACAGGCGCACGGCATCCGGGGCGGCCCACATGAAGGCCGCCGCACCCACGCCCCACAGCGCCCCGAGGATCCCGGTGGCGATGACATAGCGACGACGCCACCGGCCCGCCTGCGCGGTCGAGGGCCGGGCCGCGCGAAAGCGCACCGAGAGCATGAAGCGTCCGCCGGACACCAGACAGACACCGAGCCACCAGGTCAGCGCCAGCGCCGGGCTGACATGGGTCGACACGTTGACATAGGCCAGCAGCGCACCGGTGACGACGTTGGTGACCAACGCCACACGCGCGTTGCGGTAGAGCAGCTCGGTGAGCCGTCGCTGCACTTCGGCCTCGAGGTCGCCGTCCGGTTCGATCGTGGGGTCCATGGTTTCCGGGCAAAAGGCGTGGCGTCGCGCCGGTGTCGTCGACAGCACGATCTCCCGGAGCGAACTTCGCGCGCGAAATCCGTGGCCGAACCATGGAATTCACTCAACCGGTATTTACGGCCAGATGGCCCCGCATCTTGAGGCAGCGGCGCACACCCGCGGACGCGCAGTGCCGGGCGTCGCGGCAGTGCCCGCGCGACCGGCTCAGCCCCGCCACACCCCTTCGACCACCGCCAGCGCCGCCTTGATCGGCGCCTCGGTGCTCCGGTCCGCCCGGCAGACGAGTCCCAGCTCCGCCGCCAGGGACACCGCATCGGCGATCACCACCCCCTCGGCATGGGCGGCGCGCAGGGCGAGGCTGTCGCGCGCCAGCGCCAGGGCGACGCCGGAACGGACCAGATCGAGCATGGAAGGCTCCAGGTCGACCCGGGCGACCACATGCGGATGCACGCCCTCGGCGGCGAACACCTTGGTGAGCAGGCGGTTATGGACCGAGTCCGGCGGGGTCTCGATCCAGGGCAGCGCGGCCAGCTCGCGCCAGCCCTTGCCCCGCACCTGCCCGGCCCAGCCGGGCGGGGCGACCACGCGGTAGCTGAAATCGGTGAGGCCCACGACCTGAAAGCGCCCGGCCAGATCCGGGAAACCCGGTGGCCCGAGGGTATAGGCCACGTCCAGCTCGCCCTGCTCCACCCGCCGGGTCACGGTGCCCGACATGCCGTGGGAGAGCTCGAAGGACAGCGCCGGATGGCGCTCCGCCAGCGCACTCAGGAAGGCGCCCAGACGCAGGAACTCCGGATCGACGATGGTGCCCAGGCGCAGGCGGCCGCTGACCGTGTCCTTGAGGCCGGCAGCGGCGGCGCGAAACTCCGCCACCCCGCCGAGCGCGCGCTCGGCCACCGGCAGCAGGCGCTGGCCCGCCTCGGTCAGGCGCATGCCGCGCGGGGTGCGCTCGAACAAAGTGAGCTCGAGCCCCGCCTGCAGCTTCTTGATCTGCAGGCTCAGGGCCGGCTGGGTGACGAACAGGCGCTCGGCGGCGCGGGTGAGGTTGCCCTCCCGGGCGACGGTGACGAAGGCCTTGAGCCACTGGATATCCATGCCACGTTATAAGCGATCGATATATCTCAATCAAGCAGAAGTCATTGGACGCCCTGAAGAATCAGGGCTTCAATACATGCCACACCCGAACCCCTTCACGAGCGCGGAGAGACATCCATGAGTTTCACTTACATCAAGGCCCCGGACACGATCCCCCACTGGATCGACGGCAAACCCGTCGAGGCGACCGGCGATGCGCACAAACCGGTGTTCGACCCGGCCCTGGGCGAAGTGGCACGCCAGGTCGGCCTGGCTTCCGAGGCCGATGTGAACGCCGCCGTGGCCAGCGCCGCCAGGGCCCAGGTGGCCTGGGGCGAGATGGCCGCCCAGCGCCGCGCGCGGGTGATGTTCAGGATGAAGGCGCTGGTGGAACGCCACTCGAAGGACCTCGCCCGCCTGATCACCCGCGAGCACGGCAAGACCTTGCCCGATGCGCAGGGCGAAGTGCAGCGCGGGCTGGAGGTAATCGAATTCGCCTGCGGCATCCCGCAGCTGCTCAAGGGCCAGTATTCGGACAACGTCGGCGGCGGCATCGCCAACTGGTCGCAGCGCCACCCGCTGGGCGTCACCGCCGGCATCACCCCGTTCAACTTCCCCTTCATGGTGCCCATGTGGATGGCGCCCGTCGCCATTGCCTGCGGCAACGCCTTCATCCTCAAGCCCTCCGAGCGCGACCCGTCGCCCTCGCTGCTGACCGCCGAGCTGTTCCAGGACGCGGGCCTGCCCGACGGTATCTTCAACGTGGTGCAGGGCGACAAGCGGGCGGTGGACACTCTGCTCGCCCACCCGGACGTGCAGGCGGTGAGCTTCGTGGGCTCCACCCCGATCGCCCGCTACATCTACGAGACCGCGGCCCACCACGGCAAGCGCGCCCAGGCCCTGGGCGGCGCCAAGAACCACATGGTGGTGATGCCCGATGCCGACCTGGACCAGGCCGCCGACGCCCTCATCGGCGCTGCGTATGGCTCGGCCGGCGAGCGCTGCATGGCGATCTCGGTGGCGGTGGCCGTGGGCCACATTGCCGACGAGCTGATCGACAAGATCCAGACCCGCGCCGCCGCGCTCACCATCAACGACGGCGAGGCCGAGGGCGCCGACATGGGCCCCATCGTCACCGCCGAGGCCAAGGCGCGCATCGAGGGCTATATCGACACCGGGGTCAAGGAAGGCGCCACCCTGGTGATGGACGGGCGCGGCCTCACCGTGCCGGGCCGCGAGCACGGCTTCTTCACCGGTGCCACCCTGTTCGACCAGGTGAAGCCGGGCATGAAGATCTATGAGGAAGAGATCTTCGGGCCGGTGCTGTGCGTGGTGCGGGTGGACACCTTCGCCGAGGCGGTGGCGCTCATCAACGACCACGCCTTCGGCAACGGCGTGGCCTGCTACACCCGCGACGGGCGCACCGCGCAGGAATTCGCCAACCGCATCCACATCGGCATGGTGGGCATCAACGTGCCCATCCCGGTGCCCATGGCCTGGCATTCGTTCGGCGGCTGGAAGGCCAGCCTGTTCGGCGACCACCACGCCTATGGCGAAGAGGGCGTGCGCTTCTACACCCGCTACAAGAGCATCATGCAGCGCTGGCCCGACAGCGGCTCGAAAGGCCCCGAATTCGTCATGCCCGTGAATTGATCGGGATGGCGACCATGAAAGACTTCGGCGAATTCGACTACATCATCGCCGGCGGCGGCGCGGCCGGCTGCGTGCTGGCCAACCGGCTCTCGGCCGATCCGGACATCTCGGTGCTGCTGCTCGAGGCCGGCAACGACGAAAAATGGATCTGGACGAAGATTCCGGTCGGCTACCTGTACTGCATCAACAACCCGCGCACCGACTGGTGCTACCGGACCGAGCCCGAGCCGGGCCTGAACGGGCGCAGCATCCTCTATGCGCGCGGCAAGGGCCTGGGCGGCAGTACCCTGATCAACGCCATGCTCTACCTGCGTGGCCAGGCGCGCGACTACGACGAATGGGCCGCGCTCACCGGGGATGCCGGCTGGGCCTGGGACCAGGTGCTGCCGGTGTTCAAGGGCGTGGAAGACCACTGGCACGGCGAAGGCGAACACCATGGCAGCGGCGGCGAATGGCGGGTGGAGCAGCAGCGCCTGCGCTGGGACATCCTCGACCGCTTTGCCGAGGCCGCCGCGCAGGCCGGCGTGCCGGCGACACCGGACTTCAACCGGGGCAACAATCTGGGGGTGAGCCCCTTCGAGGTGAACCAGAAGAAGGGCACGCGCTGGAGCGCGGTGCGCGGCTTCCTCGACCCGGTGCGCCAGCGGCCCAACCTGCACATCGTCACCGGCGCCCTGTCGGACAAGCTGGTGATGGACGGTGCGCGGGTCACGGGCATCGCATTTCGCCGCGGCGACGAGACCTGCGTGGCGACGTGCCGCATCGAGACGGTGCTGGCCGCTGGCGCCGTGGGCTCGCCCGGCATCCTGCAGCGCTCGGGGGTGGGCGACCCGGCGCTGCTCCAGTCGCTCGGCATCGACGTGGCGCACGCCCTGCCCGGCGTCGGCAACAACCTGCAGGACCACCTGCAGCTGCGCAGCATCTACAAGGTGCAGGGCATCCACACCCTCAACCGGCAGGCCAACAGCCTGTTCGGGAAAATGAAGATGGCGCTGGACTACGCCCTGTTCAAGCGCGGCCCGCTCACCATGGCGCCGAGCCAGCTGGGCCTGTTCGCCTGCTCCGACGAGACGGTCGCCACCCCCGACCTGGAATATCACGTGCAGCCGCTGTCGCTGGACAAGTTCGGCGACCCGCTGCACACCTTCCCCGCCTTCACCGCGAGCGTGTGCGACCTGCGCCCGCAGTCGCGCGGCAGCATCCACATCCGCGATCGCGACCCGGCCACGGCGCCCAGGATCGCGCCCAACTACCTCTCCCACGAGGCCGACCGCATCAAGGCCGCCAAGGCCATCCGCCTGACCCGGCGCATCGCCGGACAGGCCGCGCTGGCGCCTTATCGGCCGCAGGAGCATCTGCCCGGCCCGGGCTATGACAGCGACGCGGATCTGGCCGTGGCGGCGGGGCACATCGGCACCACCATCTTCCACCCGGTGGGCACCTGCAGGATGGGCCGGGCCGACGACGACACGGCGGTGACCGACAGCCGATTGCGGGTGCGCGGGATCGCCGGCCTGCGGGTGGTGGACGCCTCGATCATGCCCACCATCACCTCGGGCAACACCAGCTCGCCCACCATCATGATCGCCAGCCGCGGCGCGCAGATGATTCGCGAAGACCGGCGCGACGCGCGCGCCTGAGGGGCGGGCGCCGCCCGCGTGTCCATGCCGGCCAGGCCGGCGTCAGGGAAGGCTCGGCCGCGCGTCGGCGGGCGGGCAGGCCTGCGCCCAGAAGCCGGCGAGCGCCGCCAGCGCGCAGGTCGTGCCGACCAGCAGGTACAACTGCGGCACGAACCAGGGATTGTCGATGCTCAGCATGGCCGTACGGGCCCTCGTGAAATGGCGCGCCAGTCGAAACCCGGCAACCGCTTGGAGATGTCGGCGTCCGGCAGGTGAAGGGAAGCTCCAGACTACCGGCTGCCGCCAACGCGGGCAATTCGGCGGGATGGCCGGCCGTGCGCCCCTCCGGTCTCGGACAGGGCGGGGCTTCCCTGCGCTCGCGTGCAACAGGCATGTCCCTTGCGTCGACGGGGGTGGACCTGAGCTTCCGCACGGCCTTTGCGGCCGGTCGCCGGCAGACAGGGGCCTTGTGTTGGTGCATGAGGCGTGAGACTGCACTGGCTTGGGGCTTCAACCATCCTGAATCCGTCATCGAGGAGCGAGCACATGAAGCGTGAAGACGTCATCGAAGCCATCATCCTGGCCAAGAAGGCCAAGGGCCTGAGTTGGGAGGGCATTGCCGCGGAGGTGGGCATGAATCCGGTCTGGACGACCTCGGCCTGCCTGGGCATGAACAGCATGGGCGAGGCCGCGGCCGACAAGCTGTGCTCGGTGCTGGGTCTGCCCGCCGAGGCGAAGACGGTGTTGATGGAATACCCGACCAAGACCTGGGACCGGGCGGTCCCCCAGGACCCGCTCATCTATCGCCTCTACGAAATCGTCGGCGTGTATGGCGAAACGCTCAAGGAAGTGATCCAGGAGCAATTCGGCGACGGCATCATGAGCGCCATCGACTTCTCCCTGGACGTGGGCAAGGAAGAGAACCCCAAGGGCGATCGCGTCGTGATCACCATGAACGGCAAGTTCCTGCCCTACAAGGCCTGGTGAGGCGCCCGCGCACGATGCCCGGCGCCGCCGCCTTCACCGGCGGTTGCACCGGGCGCTGGCGCTCACGTCACCCCGTCCGCGGGCGGTGCATCGCGTTCAACGCCGTTTTCGCCACCTCGAACAACGCCAGCGTTCCGATCCCGACGCAGAAGGCCGCGGCCCACAGGACCGGCGACGGCACCTGAAACGCAAACGCCGCCGCGATCTGCGGCACCAGCGTGACCCCCGCCAGCGCGACCAGGGTGCTCCCGACCACCCAGGCGCGCGCACCCGACAGGCCCCCGCCGGCACGGCGCCAGAGCGGATCGGGCGAACGGCACGAGAAGATGAGCGCCGCGTTGGCCACGACCATCACCACGAACACCAGCGCGCGTGCGACCTCCAGCGCCGTGCCGCGCACCAGGAACTCCCGGTAGGCCAGCAGGCACACGATCGTGGTCAGGGCGCCCAGGATCAGGCTGAAGACCAGCTGGACGGTCGGCAGCAGGCGTTCGGCCGGCGTGCGCGGCGGCTGTGCCATCAGGTCGTCGCGCCCCCGTTGTGCCTCGAAAACCACCGAACAGGCCGGATCGATGACCAGCTCGAGAAAGGCGATATGGATGGGGGCCAGAATCACCGGCATTCCGAAGATCAGGGGCAGGACGGCCAGGCCGACGATGGGCACGTGAACGGCCAGGGTGTAGACCAGGGCCTGGCGCAGGTTGGCGAAGATGCGCCGCCCCAGCCGGATGGCCGCCACGATGGCCGAAAAGTCGTCTTCCAGCAGCACCAGCGACGCGGCCTCACGGGCCACATCGGTCCCCCGCTTGCCCATGGCGATCCCGATGTGGGCCGACTTGAGGGCTGGCGCGTCGTTCACCCCATCGCCGGTCATCGCCACCACGTCGCCACGCGCCTTGAACGCCTCGACGATGTCGAGCTTCTGCTGCGGGGTCACGCGGGCGAACACGCCGACCGACGCGATCCGGGACGCGCGCTCGCCGGCATCCAGGCCGGCCAGTTCGGCACCGCTGAGGACGACGTCGCCGTCGATGCCGGCCGCGGTGGCGATCGCACAGGCCGTGCGCGGATGATCCCCCGTGATCATCACCACCCGGATGCCGGCCCGGCGGCATTCGGCCACGGCCTCGGGCACCTCGGGCCGCAACGGGTCGGCCAGGCCCACCAGGCCGACGAACTCGAAATCGAAATCGTGCTGGATCTCGGGCCAGTGCGCACCGCGGCCGGACGTCGCCTTGGCGATGGCGAGCACGCGCAGGCCACGGTCCGCCAGGGCTTCGGCCTGCCGGTCCATCCGTCGCCGCCCGGCGTCGTCGAGATGACAAAGATCGGCGATGGCCTCCGGTGCCCCTTTGCTCGCCACCACCGCCGGATCGGCCGGCTTGCCTTGCCACAGATGCGACATGGCGAGCAGTTCGGGGGACATCTCGTATTCGCGCGCCAGCGACCAGTCCGGATGCAGGTGCTCCGTGCTCGCCAGATAGTCGTGGGCGAAGCGGTGAAAGGCCTGCTCCATCGGATCGTGGGGATCGATCTCGCTGGCGAGCACCGCATACTCGAGCAGCTCGTGATAGCGCTCGGGCAGCGCATCCGTCCCGAGCTGCCGGACCTCGAGAATCCGCTCGCCCACCGCCAGGGCCGCGACCGCCATCCGGTTCTGGGTCAGTGTGCCCGTCTTGTCGACGCACAGCACCGTGGTCTCGCCCAGGGTCTCGATCGCATTCAGGCGCCGGGTCAGCACCCGTTGGCGGGCAATGCGCCGCGCGCCGAGGGCGAAGAACACGATCATGATCACCGGGAATTCCTGCGGCAGGATGCCCATGGCCAGGGTGATGCCCGCCAGCAAGCCGTCCATCCAGCCCCCCCGCAGGGCGCGGTAAAGGAGGGCGAGCGCCACGCACACGCCGATCCCGATCAGCGCCAGGCGCTGCGTGAGCCGGCCGACTTCGTCATGCAGGGGCGAGGCCTGGGCGTCAATGCGCTCCAGCGATTTGCCGATGCGCCCCAGTTCGGTGTCGGTGCCGATCGCGGTCACCTCCATCAGCCCCTGCCCGCGAACGAGCAGCGTCCCGGCATACACCCGGTCACTCTCCGGGTGTTTGTCCACGGCCTCGGATTCACCAGTGAGCATCGACTCGTCCGCCGCCAGTTCGTGGGCCTGAAGCACGACACCGTCCGCCGGCACCCGGTCGCCCTCGGCGAGGATCAGGATGTCGCCGCGCACCACGTCGCGCCCCGCGATTCGGTTCGGGCTCCCGTCCCGGATCACCAGGGCCCGCGGGCTGGACAGATCGCGCAGGGCTTCCAGGGCATGCTCGGTGCGCATCTCCTGAAGGATGGAGACCCCCATGATGATGACCACGAAGCCGAGCAGGATCACCGCTTCATGGGCGTCGCCCATGGCCAGGTAGATGGCCCCCGCGCCGAGCAGCAGCAGAAACATCGGCTCGCGCACCACCTCCAGGGCAATGCGCGTCACGGTCCGCCGGCGCTCGACGCCCAGCTCGTTCGGCCCCTCCCGGGCCCGGCGCCGCGCCGCTTCGGCCGCGGACAGCCCTGTGGGAAACTCCGTGTTCATCGCGTTTTCACCTTCACGAGCCCAACGCACCGCCCGGGCGATCCACGGACGATGGCGGCATAGGATGCATCCTACGCTTGCCGGCAGCGCGCCACCGGCTCGAAAGCATGTCGAGCCACGCCCCTGCCCCGTTCTCGGCTATTCTCCGCCCATGACACAGCTTCGTTTCCCCGCCACCTGGATGCGTGGCGGCACCAGCAAGGGCCTGTTCCTGGTCGCCGACGACCTGCCGACCGATCCGGCGGCGCGCGATGCGCTGCTGGTCCGCGCCATGGGCAGCCCCGACCCCTACGGCAAGCAGATCGACGGGCTCGGCGGCGCGACCTCGAGCACCAGCAAGGTGGTGCTCGTGGCCCGCTCGGCGCGGGAGGACAGCGACGTGGACTACTGGTTCGGCCAGGTGCCGGTCGACGGCACCACCATCGACTGGTCCGGCAACTGCGGCAATCTCACCGCCGCGGTGGCGCCCTTCGCCCTGCACCGCGGGCTGATCGAGGCGCCGGCACAGGGCGAGGTCACGGTGCGCTTGTGGCAGGGCAACCTGGGCAAGCGCATTCTCGCGCGGGTGCCGGTGGCCGGGCACCGGGCGGTGGAGCACGGCACCTTCGTGCTCGACGGGGTGGCGCATCCGGGCGCGGCGATCACGCTGAGCTTTCTCGACCCGGGTGGCGCGGCGGATGGCGGCATCCTGCCCACCGGGCGCGGGGTCGATACGCTCACGCTGGCGGACGGCACGACCCTGGAAGCCTCGCTGGTCAATGCCGGCAATCCGATGGTGTTCGTCGCCGCCACCACCCTGGGCATCGACTGCACCGCACCGCAGGCGCAACTGAACGCGGACGCGGCCCTGCGCGAGCGCTGCGAACGGATCCGCATCCTCGGTGCGCTGGCCATGGGGCTGGCCGCCACACCCGAGGAGGCGGCCGCCCGCCAACACACCCCCAAGCTCGCCTTCATGGCCCCGAGCGCGGACTTCATCGCGGCGGACGGGCGCGCCTTCGCCGCCGAGAGCACCGACCTGCTCACCCGGGTGCTGTCCATGGGCGTGTTCCACCATGCCATTCCCGGCACCGCGGCCATCGCCATCGCCGCGGCGGCAGCCATTCCGGGCTCCATCGTGGCGCGCCAGCTCGGCGCGGAACCGGCCGGCCCGCTGCGCATCGGCCATCCCTCCGGCCGTGCCGAGGTGGGCGCCACGGTGCGCGCGGACGACGGCCGGCGCGTGCTCGAAGCGGCGGTCATGCGGCGCAGCGCGCGCATGCTCATGGACGGCTGGGTGTGCCTGCCCCCGGCGGGCTGAATCGCGCCATGCGCATCGGGTGGCCCCCGGCGTAAGGACGGACTAAGCTCTCCTCAGCAGCGCCCCGTGGAACCGGGCCTGCCCGTGCGGAGTCAACCGCGCATCCACGACGAGGAGATGGACCATGAACGAGACTGCAGAGCTTGAGAGTTTGCTGCCGGCCGCGCGCCTGACCCGGCGGGATTTCATCGTCACCGCCACGGCGGCGGGCTTTGCCCTCGCGGTGCAACCCGTGAGCGCCCAGACCATGATCCATACCGACGAGCTCGGCCTGCGCACCGGCGACGCGACGGTGGACACCGGCTCGGGCGAGCTGCCGGTGTATTTCGCCGCGCCGGCCGAGGGCAAGGCGCTGCCCACGGTGCTGGTGGTGCAGGAAATCTTCGGCGTGCACGAGCACATCCGCGACCTGTGCCGCCGCCTGGCCAAGGCCGGCTACCTGGCGATCGCGCCGGAGCTGTATTTCCGCCAGGGCGACGCGCGCAAGTACGACAACATCGCCGACCTGCTCGCCGACCTGGTGGCCAAGGTGCCGGACGCGCAGGTGCTCTCCGATCTGGACAAGACCGCCGCCTGGGCCCCCACCCAGGGCGGCGACCCCGGGCGCCTGGCGATCACCGGCTTCTGCTGGGGCGGGCGCATCACCTGGCTGTATGCCGCCCACAACCCGGCGCTCAAGGCGGCCGTGGCCTGGTACGGCCGCCTCGACGGCGTGCCCTCGGACCTGCATCCGCATCATCCGCTCGACCTGGTGGACGAGATCAAGGCGCCGGTGCTCGGGCTCTACGGCGCCCAGGATCAGGGCATTCCGGTGGACGACGTGGAAGCCATGCGCAGCGCCATGGCCAAGGCGCACAAGGCATTCGACATCATCATCTACCCCGACGCGGGCCACGCTTTCAATGCCGACTACCGCCCCAGCTACCGCGAAGGTCCGGCCCGGGACGGCTGGAAGCGCATGCTCGCGTGGCTCCGGCAGCACGGCGTCTGAGCCGACCCATGCCCGACCGGGCGGGGGTGCGGCTGTCATGCGCACGGCATCGGGGGTGCGGCTGTCATGCGCACGGCATCGGGGGTGGGCATAATGGGCGTCACCGACGAGGAGGAGACGCCCATGAACACCCACGAGAAGATCAACTACCTGGAACTGCCCGCTTGCGACCTGGAGGCCACCAAGGCCTTCTTCTCGACCGTGTTCGGCTGGAGCTTCACCGACTACGGGCCGGAATACACCGCCTTCGACCATGCCGGCATCGACGGTGGCTTCTACCTGTCGGACAAGCGCGCGCGCACCGCCGAGGGCAGCGTGCTGATCGTGCTCTACAGCAAGCACCTGGCGCAGACCCAGGCCAAGGTCGAAGCGGCCGGCGGCACCCTCATCCGCCCGGTGTTCGACTTTCCCGGTGGCCGGCGTTTCCACTTCACCGACCCCAGCGGCAACGAACTGGCGGTGTGGTCCGACGTGGACTAAGCCGCCCGCGGCGGCAGCTCGTGCAGCAGTCGCGCCGCCACCAGGCCATTGACGGTGCCGAACACCACCGCCGCCAGGGCGAACACCGGCACCAGGTAGAACACGCCCTCGTGCGGCACCAGCCACAGACGCGCCACCAGCAACTGCCCGCTGAAATGGCCGAAGGCGGCCAGCACGCTCTGGCTCACCGGGCCGAACCAGCGCCGCGGCAGGTGCATGGCACCGCCGAGCACCAGCAGGCTGGTGAGGGCACCGGACAGGCTGAGGAAGAATCCCGGGGCGAGGAACTGGCCGAGCAGCAGGCTCGCCGCCGCCACCCGCAGCAACACCACCCAGGCCGCCTCGCGCCAGCCCCAGCGCGCCAGCACCACCAGGGTGATGATGTTGCCCAGCCCCGGCTTGACCCCCGGCAGCGGCATCGGGATCGCCGCCTCGGCCACCGACAGGACGATGGCGGCCGCCGCGTAGCGGGCCACGCGCTGGTCGGCGGCCGTGACCGGCAGTTCAATAGTTGAGCGTGTCATAGGCGGGCGAGTCGCCCAGCACGTGCAGGCTGACCTGGTTGGGCGCGCAGATGGCCACCGCGCCGGCATGGGTCAGCCAGCCCTGGCGTACGCAGTACTGGCGCGGCCCCGGATCGCTCTTGACCCGGGCGCGTCCGGGCGCCACTTCGATCAGGGTCTTGCCCAGCGGGCCGTCCACGGTCACCGTACCGGGCCGGTCGATGGGCAGGCGCGCCACCACCTTGCCATGGGCGCGCACCTCCGCCCAGCGCGCCGCGCCGCCCTGCCACAGATGCCAGGCCGCCAGCGCGGCGAACGCCAGACCGCCGAGCACCACGAGCCCGTCACCGGGCCGCAGTTCGCCCAGCCACTCGCGCCACTTCGCACTCCTCATCTGGCCGCGCCACTCCCGTTGCCGGTGCGGCCGTCGTGGGCGCGGCGGGCGCCGGCCCGGTGGCGCACCATCACGCGCACGGTGTCACGAAAGTGGTTCGCCAGGCGCTCGGCGAAGTACACCGAGCGATGCTGGCCGCCGGTGCAGCCCACCGCCACGGTGAGGTAGCTGCGATTGTCGCGGATGTAGGCGGGCAGCCAGTTGGCGACGAAGCCGCGGATGTCGTCGAACATGCGGCCGACCTCGGGGATCTTCTCGAGGAAGTCGATCACCGGCTGGTCGCGCCCGGTGAGCGGGCGCAGGTTCAGGTCGTAGTGCGGATTGGGCAGGCAGCGCACATCGAACACCAGGTCGGCATCCACCGGGATGCCGTACTTGAAGCCGAAGGACTGGAACAGCAGGGTCAGGCCCGCGGTCTGCTCCAGCTGCATGAAATCCTTGACCCAGGCGCGCAGGGTGTTGGCCTGGGTATCGCTGGTGTCGATGCGGTGGCCCAGGTGCGAGATCGGCTCGAGCAGGTCGCGCTCGCGCGCGATGGCCTCGCCCAGGGTGAGGTTCTCCTCGGCCAGGGGGTGGCGCCGCCGGGTCTCGGAGAAACGCTGGATCAGGGTCTCGTCGCGCGCCTCGAGGAAGATGAAGCGCAGGTCGTCGACCATGTCGTGGAGGCGCTCGATCTGCCCCGGCAGGGCCGAGATGGAGGCCCCGGCACGCACGTCCGCCGCCACCGCCAGGCGCTGGTAACCGGCGCCGCGCAGGGTGGAGATGAGTTGCGGCAGCAGCGTGGCGGGCAGGTTGTCCACCACGTAGTAGCCGGCATCCTCCAGCACGTTCAGGGCAATACTCTTGCCCGAACCGGACAGGCCACTGATGAGGACGATTTGCATGGGCGGGCTCTCGGGGGAATGAAACGAGTGTATAGGTAACCGCCCCTCATTTCATCCTTGCGACAGCCCTGCCCGGCCGGGCGGGTATACGTGTCGACCCTAGTTCAGAAAATTCCTACAGTCTGATTTACTTCTTCGGTCTCACCGTCGGTTCAAGGTCGGCCGATCGGTACCCTGCCGCGGCGGGACGCATACGCAAATGCGGGTCGACAGCCCGCTCAAAAAGCACAACCGGAGGAGACACCTGTGAGCAAGACAACCACGCAACACGCGCAGTCTGTAGACACAGCCGGCAACCGGCGAGGCTTCCTCAAGAAAACCGCGATCATCGGCGGCGCCGCGATCACCGGCGCCCCGTTCATCGGCAACGCCGAGGCGGCCAAAGGCAAGACCTGGAAAGTGCAGTCCACCTGGGACGCCGGCACCACCGGCTACGCCCTGTTCGAGGAATGGTGCCACGGCTTCAAGGAGGCCTCGGGCGGCGAGCTGTCGATTCAACCCTTCGGCGCCAAGGCGGTGGCCGCGGACAACAACGCCCTGTTCGAGTCGGTGCGCACCGGCGTGCTCGACGGCATGAATCCCTTCACCCTTTACTGGTCGGGCAAGATGCCGGCCTCGGTGTTCCTGTCCTCCTACCCGGTGGGGCCGGACCAGCCGGCGCAGTGGGACACCATGTTCTACGGCCTCGGCCTGCTGGAGATGACGCGCAAGATCTACGCGAAATTCGGTCTGGTGTACGTGGGCCCGATCCAGCACGACGCCAACATCATCCACTCCAAGAAGCCGGTGACCAGCGTGGCCGACTTCAAGGGCCTGAAGCTGCGCGTGCCCGGCGGCATGGTCTCGGAAGTGTTCCAGGAGTTCGGCGCCTCCACGGTGAGCCTGCCCGGCTCGGACATCTTCCCGGCGCTGGAGAAGGGCACCATCGACGCGGCCGACTACGTGGGCCCGGCGGTGAACTGGGATCTGGGTTTCGCTCAGGTGACCAAGTACATCCTGTTCGGCCCCCCGGGCCTGATGTCGGTGTACCAGCCGGTGGACCTCATGGACCTGACCGTGAACATGCGTGCGTGGAAGGGCCTGTCGCCGCAGATGCAGCGGCTGGTCGAGGACCGGGTGAAGACCTACTCGGTCAAGCACTACGTGTCGATCCAGAAGCGCAACGTGGAAGCGCTGGTCAAGTTCGAGAAGGCCGGCAGCGTCATCAACCGCCTGAGCGAGGCGGACCTGCAGGCCTTCCGCAAGGCGGCCATCCCGATCTGGTTCAAGTGGGCCAAGAAGGACGCGGACGCGACCGCGGTGTTCAAGCTGCAACTCGACTACATGATGAACCCCATCATGGGCTACGTGGATGCGGCCGACATCAAGGGGCTGAGCCTCTAACCCGCTTTCGCCACACCATCGACGCCCTGCACGCTGCCGGCCCGCCATGGCCGGCAGCGTGCAGGTCACGCCTGCGCGAGGACTCACGCTATGAACAACGAACCCGATTTCGGCTTTGTGCTGCCGCACATGGTCTACTGGGGGTGGCTGGCGATCATGCCGATCGTCTTCATCTTCCTGAGCCGGTGGCAGGAGCAGCGCCAGCCCCACACCCCCACCCCCGACGAAGAACTCGCCGCCGATCTGCTCGCCGAGGAGGATCCGGCACTGCACGTCGAGAACGGTTTCACCCGCATCATCGACGCCCTGAGCAAGTGGTCGGGCATCTTCGTCGCGTTCTGGACCGTCAACGCCGTGTGCGCCTACTTCTACGAAGTGGTCATGCGCTACCTCTTCAACCAGCCGACCATCTGGGTGCACGAGTCCTGCTTCCTGCTGTTCGGCATGCAATACCTGCTCGCGGGCGCCTACACCCTGCTCACCGGTGGCCATGTGCGGGTGGACGTGCTCTACATCAAGCTGCCCCGCGCGGCCGGGTGGGCATGGACATCTTCACCTCGATCTTCTTCTTCATCTTCGCCATCGCCCTGCTCGGCACCTCGTGGGGCTTCTTCGTCGACTCCTACCACATGCATGAAACCACGGTGGAGACCTGGGGCATCCAGTACTGGCCGGTCAAGGGCATGATGGTGCTCGGCGCCGTCCTCCTGCTGCTGGCGGGGATCTCCAAGCTGGTGAAGGACATCGTGCTGTTCCACCGCATGGGCCAGGAGGGCTGACCATGAATGCCGCTGCGACCCGCCATCCGTCCGGCGCCATGGGCAAGGCCGGCACCATCCTGCTGATCCTGACCTGCGCCGCCATGCTCTTCGTGTGCGCCGTGGAACTGATCAACGTGCTCTTCTACGACCCCTACGGCGACGAGCACTTCCTGTTCACCACCGCCGGCATGCTCGGCGACATGAACATCGAAGAGCTCACCTACATCATGTTCGGCTCGCTGCTGGTGCTGCTCATGCTGGGCCTGCCGCTGGCCTTCGTGACCGGCGGCCTCGGGGTGGTGTTCGTCTACCTCATCGGCGGGCAGGTGATGGTCAACATCATCCCCTCGCGCATCTTCCCGATGATGACCAACTCCGACCTCGCGGCCATCCCGCTGTTCATCTTCATGGCTTCGATGCTCGAACGGGCGGGGCTCATCGAGGAGATGTTCGACGTCATCTACCAGTGGATGGGCGGCCTGCGCGGCGGCCTGGCGGCGGCCACCATCATCGCCTCGACCATCCTCGCCGCCATGGTGGGGGTGATCGGCGCGGCGGTGGTGACCATGGGCATCATCGCCCTGCCCGCCATGCTCAAGCGCAACTACGACCCGCAGATCGCCATCGGTTCGATCATGGCCGGCGGCACCCTGGGCATCCTGATCCCACCGTCGATCCTCGCCATCCTCTACGCGGTGGTGGCGCAGCAATCGGTGGGCGAGCTCTACCTCGGGTCGCTGGTGCCGGGCCTGATGCTCTCGGGCATGTACGTGGCCTACGTGCTGATCCGCACCTGGCTGCGGCCCTCCATGGGGCCGGCGGTGCCGGTGGAGGAGCGCATCACCCTGGGAGCCAAGTTCCGCCTGCTGCTCAAGCTGATCGCGCCGCTGATCCTGGTGGTGCTGGTGCTCGGCCTGCTGTTCGCCGGCATCGCCACCCCGGTGGAAGCGGCCGGCATCGGCTCCTTCGGCGCCATCATCGTCGCCATCATGCACGGGCGCTTCGACCTGGTGGCCCTCAAGGAAGCCTCGGTGAGCACGGTCAAGGCCTCGGCCATGGTGCTGTGGATCATCTTCGGCGCCTCCATCTTCGTGGGCTTCTACATCCTCCAGGGCGGGCAGGAATTCATCAGCGACGCCATCCTCGGCACGGGTCTTTCGCCCTACGGCATCCTGTTCCTGATGATGGTGCTGCTGGTGATCCTGGGCATGTTCCTGGACTGGGTCGGCATCCTCCTGCTGGCGGTGCCGATCTTCGTGCCCATCATCAAGTCGCTCACCTTCGACGGCCTGTTCGGCATGCCCCCGGTGCCCGGCGACAAGGTGGCCCTGTGGTTCGGGGTGATCTACCTGGTGAACATGCAGATGAGCTTCCTGAGCCCGCCGTTCGGCTACGCCCTGTTCTACATCCGCGGCGTGGCCCCCGAGTCGATCAGCATGGCCACCATCTTCAAGTCCTCGCTGGTGTTCCTCGGCCTGCAGGCGCTGGGGCTGCTGCTGTGCATCCTGATTCCGGGCATCGTCACCTGGCTGCCCAGCCTGGTGTACAACTGATCCCCTGAGCGGGGACACGCAAGATTCCGGCGGCCGATGGCCGCCGGAATCGCATCGCCCGGTCGAAACGCTCAGACCGCGAACAGGCGCCGGTTGCCGGCGCCCGGCAGGGTCGCCCACACCGGCCCGTCGATGGCCGCATAGTCGGCCGACTTGATGGTGCTCACATAGTGCCACTGGGCCGTGCACGCCTCGGCGGTGGCGGTGAGCACCATGTAGCCGCGATCGGCCGTGTTGGCGTAGCGCAGGGGCCCGATGAGCCGGGTCAGCCCGGCCGCCACCGCCGCCGGATCCTCGTTGGGGAAATAAGCCTCCAGGCCCGGCGACGAAACCGACGCGGTGGCGAACTCCACCCCCACCGCGTTGCCCTGCGCATCGGCCAGGTCGCTGGCCCAGGCGTTGTGGGTGTCACCGGCGAGCACCACCAGGTTCTTGTCCAGCGCCCGCGCCATGCCCAGCACCACCTCGCGCGCCACCGCGTAGCCGTCCCAGGCGTCCAGGTTGTAGGGAATGGCCGGCTGCGCGAGGACGGCCTGCTCGGCCGGGGTGAGCGTGCCCGGCGCAGTCTGCGCCTTGTACAGCAACGCCGAATAGTCGCCGAAGCTGATCGACTGCAGCGCCACTGGCGCGGGGATGTGCATGCGCCCCATCAGCACCTGCTGGCCGAGCACCTGCCAGGTGGCCGACGACGCCGCCATCTGCCCCTGCAGCCAGGCGCGCTGCTCGGTGCCCATCAGCTGGCGGGCCGGGTCGGCCATGTCGGCCGCGAAGGCGGCGGCGTCGAAACCGCCGTTGCCCAGGTAGCCGGCATAGTCCAGCTGCCTGTCGCGGGCGATGACGCGGGTGTCGAGCATGTGCAGCGAGAGCAGATTGCCGAAGCGGAAGCTGCGGTAGATGCGCTCCGGCCGGCGCGGATCGCTCACCCGGATCGGCATCCACTCGTGATAGGCCCGGATCGCCGCGGCCCGGCGCACGGCGAAGTCGCCCTCGCCCGGATTGTGGTTCTCGGCCCCGCCCTTCCAGGTGTCGTTGGCGATCTCGTGATCGTCCCACACCGCGATCATTGGCATCGCCGCATGCAGGGCCTGGCAGTCCGGATCGCTGCGGTACTGGGCGTAGCGCCTGCGGTAATCGTCGAGAGCGAGCAGCTCGCCTTCCGGATCGACCTCGCGGTCGAGCAGCGCCGCATCTTCCGACGCGTAGCCGCCGCGGCCGTATTCATAGAGGTAGTCGCCCAGATGCACCGAGGCGAACAGATCGCGCCGGCGCGCCGCCTCGCCATAGGCATGGAAGAATCCGGCCGGATAGTTGGCACAGGAAAACACCGCCAGACGCACCTCGTCGACCGCCCCGCGCGGCAGCGTCCGGGTCACACCCACCGGCGACACCGCCCGGCCGGAGCGGAAGCGGTAGAAGAAACGCCGCCCCGCGGGCAGCCCGTCCACATCCACCTTGACGGTGAAATCGCGCCCCGCATCGGTGCGCGCCACCCCCCGGCGCAGCACATGGCGAAACGCCCGATCGGCCGCCACCTCCCAGAACACCGGCACCTGCCCGCGCCGCCCGACCGGGCTCAGGCGCGTCCACAAGATCACCGCATGCGGCAGCGGATCTCCGCTGGCGACGCCATGGGTGAAATTGCGCAGCGACACCGGCGCACGCCGATGCGACGCCAGCGCCGGCACGCTCGAGAGCGCCGCACCGGCCACAGCGCCGGCCCCGAGGGTCCGGATGAAACGACGACGGGACATCTGCGAATCGAAGGCCATGACGCACTCCACAAGCGATAGGGGCAATGACCCGAACGCTAACGAGGCGGCGTGACCTGGCGGTGAAGCGGGAATGACGGTTTGGCGAACGGGGCATGCGCCGTTCGGCGCCGGGGCGGGGTCGCCGGGGTGGGTCGTGTGGTTGGTCCGGCGGGCCCGGAATGAACACCCTGGGAAGCGTGTGGCCGCCGACGGCGTTTCCGAAGGTGGGTCGGGCGGACAAGCGTAGCGTCATCCGCCGAAAGCGCCCGCTTCGATCACCTCATGCGGCGGAAGGCGCTTCGCTTTTCCGCCCTTGTATTGTTTTCCTCAGATCTGAGATTGCCATATCTTCTGCTTTGGCAGTTCTCAGATCGGCTCGGGGGATCCCCCGAGCCGAGCGGCTGGATGCCGATTCCGCCCTTGGGCCGCGAGCCCGCCGCGTAGATCCATGCACCAGCCGCTCACCCTCACCAATAGATCGGACAGTATCTTTGGCCCGGCATGGCCGGCAGCCCGGATGAACAAGGTAGATCACGGGAGGAATCGGGATGAGTTCTTTTGTGTTGGGTATCGATGTTTCCAAGGACAAGCTCGACTGCGCATTACAGCTGCCCGATGGCAAGCTGCGCCACAAGGTGGTGAGCAACGCGCCAGAGGGCTTCAAGCGGCTGGACGAGTGGCTCGCCCAGCGCGGCGTTGGCCAAGTGCACGTATGCATGGAAGCGACCGGCATCTACTGGGAAGCTTCGGCAGAGTACTTGTCTGGTCGCGAGCACACGACTGTCAGCGTCATCAATCCAGCCCAGATCAAGGCGTTCGGTGCATCGAGATTGGTGCGCACCAAGACCGACAAGGTCGATGCTTCGTTGATCGCCCAGTTCTGCGCCGAGCGTTGCCCGCCACCCTGGCAAGCACCGAGTGCCCAAGAGCAGGCGCTTCGCGCCATGGTGCTGCGCCTGGAGGCGTTGCAGAACATGCATCGGCAGGAGAGCAACCGTTTGCTGGTCGCCCGCGATGCCGTGCGCGAGGGCATCGAAGCGCATCTGGCCTGGCTTGATGAACAGATTACCCAGTTGGTGCGCCAGATCAACGATCACATCGACAATGATCCGGACATGCATGACAAACGACAGTTGCTCGAATCCATTCCCGGTGTGGGCGAGCGCACGGTCGCGGTCTTGCTTGCTTTCTATGCCGATCCGGCGCGCTTTGGCAATGCGCGCCAGGCCGTTGCATTTGCCGGGCTCGATCCGCGCCAGCACGAATCCGGTTCGAGCGTCAGAGGACGTTCGCATCTGTCCAAGGTCGGCCATGCGTTCATCCGCAAGGCCTTATACATGCCAGCGGTTGTGACCGCGTACAAAACGACATGGGGTGGCCGATTCCGCCAACGCCTCGTGCGGCGCGGGAAGCATCCGAAGCTGATCATCGGGGCGATGATGCGAAAACTGCTTCAGGTGGCCTATGGTGTGCTCAAGTCGGGCAAGCCGTTCGACCCGACGCTTCACGAGACTTGACGCGGATAACAGTATCTACGGGACCTGAATCGGGACGTCGGGAAAGGACCGAAGCTAGCGGCTGCCCGTGACCCGGGAGTGACGGCGGGATGCTGGTTTTGTGAGTTGAGATTGGTCCTAACCCGTAGGCTGCGGGCGCCTATGCGAAAAGATAGGCCCATTGCTCATCGGGAACAGGCACCGTTCGACTGGCGAAGTCGCTCAGACACCCGCTTGGCAACCTAAACCACCATTTGATCGAAGTGGTCATGGGAACTGTTAGAAAAAGACAGACCGCAAGCGGCAACCTCTTCGGAAAGCTGAATTCACTGCAAATTCGCATGAAACGAATGTACTATGCATAGCGATATTTGTGGGAAACGCCATCAGTGTTCGACTAGGAAGAATAGCCGCCATGTACGTTAATTCCATAGAAATGGAGAATTACAAGTGTTTTTTGAAGCCACAAGAGATTCTTTTGGCGCCAGGATTTAACTTGTTTGTAGGGGCAAACAACTCGGGAAAGACAACGGCCCTTGAAGCACTCGACCTAGATTCGACTATTTCATCGCCCCACCGATCCGTTGCAAACTTGCCTGAGTACGGCGCATCTCCCTCACCCCACTCCCGGCTTAAATTATCACTTACAACAACTCTGAATGAATATCGAGGAATTTCTACAACAAATATTCAGATTCCTATTCCAAATGAGATTCTCAAAAATATTTCTAGCCATGGGAATGTTGCTGCCCGACAACTCTACGATGGAATCTGCGAATCCCCAGAGATAGTCATCTTCATAGAAATCCATGGCGGGAATATAAGGACCGCATATAAAACATGCCACGGATTTTCTAAAATCGTCAATTCAAAATCAAACAACGACACAATATGCTCGATCTATATGGACTTTAACCCTTCGGACGGGACGCTTCAAAACGCACAAGTAGCCAATTCCGGTGGAATTGAACGCCACTTAGCATCAATTCGAGAAAAATATCGATCAAGAATATACAGGTTTTCTGCACAAAGGCTGCCGGCAGATACTTCTTCCACAGCAGGCGATCCCGTACTTCAGCGCAACGCGGGAAATCTTCCCTATTGCATCAACCATCTTCATTCCAACGATGCCGAAGGCCATCGCATACTGTGCAACTGGGTACATCGAATATTTCCGTCGGTGAAATGGATTCAGGCTCCTCCCATTCCAGGAAATCAAGCATTCCAACTCCAATGCCTACCAGAAGCCCCCTCCAAGCGGCGGCACGATCTTGCAGTATCGCTGGACAAAATGGGAAGCGGAATTGGCAACGTCATCGCGATACTGTACGTCGTTCTCACCTCTAGATTTCCGCAAGTCATTGCGATCGATGAGCCCAACTCATTCCTTCACCCCAAAGCTCTTCGAGAGCTATTGGGAATACTTTCACAGGAAGGGAAACAACATCAATACATTCTCACAGCTCATTCTCCAGACGTATTGACTGCTGTTTCTCCGGCGACAATCACAATGTTCTCACTCAATGAGACATACTCAGTAACCAAACAAGTTTCAGGAAAAGACCTTCCATCGCTGCGAACTGATTTGGCGCATCTCGGAATTCGCATGACGGATTTGCATGGGCAGGATAGGGTGCTTTGGGTGGAGGGGCAGACTGAAGAAATTGTAATACCTGTGCTGCTGCGTCATTTCTGCCCAGAAGTGGCGGCAGGCACTGCAGTATTAAGAGTTGAGCACACGGGAGCGTTTGAAAAGAAAGGCCTTTCGCCAACGGAAGTCGCCAAAATCTATCAAAGGCTAACCGCGTCATCCGCACTAGTGCCGCCTATGGTCGCCATTCTATTGGACAAGGAAAATCGAAAGAGCAGTGAATGCAAGAAAATCTGCCAAGAATCGTCAGGCGCAATTCATTTTCTGGAGCGTAAGATGCTTGAAAACTATGTCTTGCATCCTGACGCAATATCAGCGGTTTTGACGGAATTAGGGGAGCCGATCGCAAGCGACACGGTCAGGGCCGAATTGGATTCATATTCGTATGAAAATTTGGCTTCTGCAAATGGATCTGAGGTGCTTTCAAATATCTTTTCAAAGTTATCTGAGGCGAGGCTAGAGTTTAGAAAAACTCGCGATACGCCCAGTTTGATTGATTGGTTGTTAGCAAATCAACCATCTGCCTTGGTTGACCTCGAAGACTTCTTGCGACGCCTGTTTGGTCTTCCACTACGAGCGCATTAGTCTGCGTAAGAAGTTACTTGCGTATGTCATCATCCCAAGCGGTGGATGACGCCGTCGACGCTTCCGCCCTACGCGGCCACCAACCACCCGCCCTCCCGCTTCGCCACGCCCGCCTTCTCCAGGCCGTCGATCAACCAGTCCGCGAGCCGCTCCGGCGTTTCGTTGAGGAAGCGCCGGTTGGCCTCGGCGAACAGGGGTGTCCGCTCCAGCCAGCCGGGCAGTGCGTCAATGGACATGCGGCGCAGGTCGAGCAGGGCGAAGGTGGTGCAGGCGCGGATGGCGTTGCGGGCCATGCGGGCGCCGTCTTCCTCGAAGGCCGCGAGCCGGGCGTAGGCGGTGGCCAGGGCCTCGTCCACTTCGACGAAGGGGGCGCCGTGGCCGGGGATGACGGTGCGCACCGGCAGGCGGGCGATGGCGTCGAGGGTGGTGCGCGCGGTGCCGATGCCGTCGCCGGTGCCGAGCACTTCGGCGAACAGGATGCCGAAGCCGTCGCGCCACAGGGCGTCACCGGAGATGAGGATGCCGGTCTCCGGATTCCAGTACATGAGCGCGTCCATGTCGTGGCCAGGCGCGGCCAGCGCCTGCCAGGGGCGCGCG
The DNA here is from genome assembly GCF_010983895.1 of Nitrogeniibacter mangrovi. GTDB lineage: Bacteria > Pseudomonadota > Gammaproteobacteria > Burkholderiales > Rhodocyclaceae > Nitrogeniibacter > Nitrogeniibacter mangrovi. The sequence continues at coordinate 521,149 of NZ_CP048836.1, read as the reverse complement.
CCCATGGCGACGGTCTCGCCGGCATGGGCGAGATGGTCGGCGCGGAAGCGCTCGCCGCGCTGGTCGGCGAGGGTGAGCAGGAGCGCGGATTCGTCCCACTGGTCCACCGCCGCGTGCATGCCTTCGGGGATGGTGATGCGCGCGCCGAAGGCCCGCTGCACGGCGGCATTGCCGCCGATGTGGTCGGAGTGGGAGTGGGTGTTGACGATGTCGGTGAGGGTGCGCCCGGCGAGCCCTTCGCGCACCAGGGCGACGGTCTGCTCGGCGTGGCTCAGGTAGCCGGTGTCGACCAGCGTGGCTTCGCCGCCGTCGAACAGCAGGATGTTGTTGGCCGACAGCCAGCCGCGTTCGAAGACGAGGATGTCGTCGGGCAGCGGCGTGCTCATGGGCGCTCCCGGCGCGCGGGCTCAGCCGGCGACGGGCGGGGTGTCGTCCGGGGTGATGGGCACGTGGTCGGCCGCGGGCGGCTGCGCGGCGCCGTCGGTGGGGTCGTCGCTGTGGTCGTTGCCGAAGATCTCGTCGGCCGAGCGCCCGCAGCCGATGCAGGTCTCGGAGTCGGGGTCGATTTCACAGATGCCGATGCATTCGGACATGGGGGGCGGTTCCGGTGAAGCAAAAGCGGCATTTTACCGCTCGCACTCACCGCGCAGGTCATTCTCGAACAGATCGTGCGCCGCCTCGCGCTCGGCGACCGCGTCCAGCACCGCCCGCTTGCCGGCCTCGTCGAGCCGGCTCCACACGGTGATCTCGTGGACGCTGCGAAAGCAGCCGATGCAGTAGCCGGTGGCTTCGTCCAGCTTGCAGATGTTGATGCAGGGCGATTCGATGCTCATTCACTCTCCGTTGGCGGGTGCACAGGCACCGCGTTTGGCCAGCAGCGCCCGCGCCACGCGCGAGGCCGGCGGGCGGCCCAGTTGTTCGCTGATCCAGGCGGCGGTGTCCACCAGCGCCTCCAGGTCGATGCCGGTGGCGATGCCGAGGCCGTCGAGCAGGTAGACCACGTCCTCGGTGGCCACGTTGCCGGTCGCGCCCTTGGCGTAGGGGCAGCCGCCGAGCCCGCCGACCGAGGTGTCGAAGTGGCTCAGCCCCATCTCGAGCGAGGCGTAGATGTTGGCCAGCGCCTGCCCGTAGGTGTCATGGTAATGCCCCACGAGCCGGTCCACCGGCACCCGCCGCGCCACCGCCGCGATCATGGCCTGGGCCTTGCCCGGGGTACCGGTGCCGATGGTATCGCCCAGGCCGATGTCGTCACAGCCCATGTCGAACAGCGCCGCCGACACATCGGCCACCGCCTGCGGCGCGATCTCGCCCTCGTAGGGGCAGCCGAGCACGCAGGAGACGTAGCCGCGCACCGGGACGCCCGCGGCCCGTGCGGCCGCCATCACCGGTTCGAAGCGCTGCAGCGACTCGGCGATGGCGCAGTTGATGTTCTTCTGGCTGAAGGTTTCGGAGGCGGCGGCGAACACGGCCACCGAGGTTGCGCCGGCGGCCATGGCGGCCTCGAAACCCTTGAGGTTGGGGGTGAGCACCGGGTAGCTCACGCCGGGCAGGCGCACGATGCGGGCCATCACTTCGGCGGCATCGGCCATCTGCGGCACCCACTTGGGCGACACGAAGGAGGTGGCCTCGATGTGCCTGAGGCCGGCGGCGCCGAGGCGGGCGATGAGGTCCACCTTGATGTCGGTGGCGATGATCTGCTTTTCGTTCTGCAGGCCGTCGCGGGGGCCGACATCGAGCAGGGTGACGGTGGTGGGCAGGCTCATGGATTCGCGTCCTTGTGGTGCTCAGGCGGTGCGGGCGTCGTCCAGGCCGAGCTCACGCTTCATCTGCTCGCGGATCTGGAATTTCTGGATCTTGCCGGTGACCGTCATCGGAAAGCTGTCGACGAAGCGGATGTAGCGCGGGATCTTGTGATGGGCGATCTGCCCCTGGCAGAAGGCGCGCACCGCCTCTTCGGTGAGTGCTTCGCCCTCGCGCACGATGATCCAGGCACACAGCTCCTCGCCGTATTTTTCGTCGGGCACGCCCACCACCTGCACGTCGAGCACCTGCGGGTGGCGGTAGAGGAATTCCTCGATCTCGCGCGGGTAGAGGTTCTCGCCGCCGCGGATGACCATGTCCTTGATGCGGCCGACGATGTTGCAGTAGCCGTCCGCGTCGACGGTGGCCAGGTCGCCGGTGTGCATCCAGCCAGCCCGGTCGATGGCCTCCGCGGTCCTGGCCTCGTCGCCCCAGTAGCCGAGCATCACCGAGTAGCCCCGGGTGCACAGCTCGCCGGGCGTGCCGCGCGGCACGATGCGCCCATCGGTGTCGACGATCTTCACCTCGCAGTGGGGCTGGATGCGGCCGACGGTGGACACGCGCCGCTCGAGCGGGTCGTCCATGCCGCTCTGGAAGCTCACCGGCGAGGTTTCGGTCATGCCGTAGGCGATGGTCACCTGCCCCATGTGCATCTTGTCCACCACCCGTTTCATGACCTCGGTCGGGCACGGGCTGCCGGCCATGATGCCGGTGCGCAGGGTGGACAGGTCGAAGCCGGCGAATTCGGGGTGGTCGAGCATGGCGATGAACATGGTGGGCACGCCGTAGAGCCCGGTGCAGCGCTCCTCGGCCACGGTCTGCAGGCACGCCAGGGGCTCGAAGGCCTCGGCCGGATAGACCATCGCCGCGCCGTGGGTGAGGCAGCCCAGGTTGCCCATCACCATGCCGAAGCAGTGGTACAGCGGCACCGGAATGCACAGCCGGTCTTCCGCCGTCAGGCCGATCGCCTCGCCCACGAAGAAGCCGTTGTTGAGGATGTTGTGGTGCGACAGCGTCGCTCCCTTGGGATGGCCGGTGGTGCCGGAGGTGAACTGGATGTTGATCGGCTCGTCGAACTGCAGCGTCTCGCCCAGCGCGTCGAGCGCCTGCAGCTCGTCCCGGGTCGGAGCCTTGAGCAGCGCGTCGAAGCCGAACATGCCGGGGCTGCGTTCCGCGCCCATGCGGATCACCATCTGCAGCGCCGGCAGGCGTTCGCTGACCAGCTGCCCCGGGGCGCAGTGCGCCAGCTCCGGCGCCAGGTCGGCGATCATCTCCAGGTAGTTGCTGGTCTTGAACGCGGGCGACAGGATCAGCGCCCGGCAGCCGACCTTGTTGAGCGCATACTCGAGCTCGGCGCGGCGATAGGCCGGGTTGATGTTCACCAGCACCAGCCCCGCCTTGGCGGTGGCGAACTGGGTGAGCGTCCATTCCATGCGGTTCTGCGCCCAGATGCCGATGCGCTCGCCGGGCGCGAGGCCCAGGCGCATCAGCGCGCAGGCCAGCGCGTCCACCTTCTGCTTCAGTTCCGCGTAGCTGAGGCGCACGCCCTGATGACGCACCACCAGCGCATCGCGCGCGCCGTGCCGGGCGCAGGCCGCGTCGAAGAAGCGGCCGATGGTCTCGCCGATCAGCGGCGTCTGCGATGCGCCATGCACGTAACTCGATGCGTTCATGAATCTCCTCCGGTTGTGTGGGGGTGGGGGTGGGGGTGGGGGTGGGGGTGGGGGCCGGCGCCGGCCGGGCGTATCCTCGCCCGTGCCTGCCGCCGGCCGTGGCTGTTCCGTCAGACCGACGGCGTGATCTCGAATTCCACCAGTTCCTCCCCATCGCCCACCTGGTCGCCCACGGCGAAGCGGTGCGCCTTGAGGGTGCCGGCCGCCGGCGCGGCGATGGTGTGCTCCATCTTCATGGCCTCGAGGATGAGCAGCGGCGCGCCCTTGGCCACCGTCGCCCCGGCGGCGGCCACCAGCGCGATCACCTTGCCCGGCATGGGCGCCACCAGCGCCCCTTCGGCGCCGCCGCCCTCGCCGCTGTGGTGCAGCGGATCGACCCGGGTGAGCTGCCAGGCACGGCCATTGACGAACACATGGCGCTTCTCGCTAGCGACCACCACGGTGGCGTCCATGCGCCGCCCGTCCAGGTCGATGCGCATCACCCCGCGTTCGTCCATCTGCCCGCGCGCCTCGGCGCGCCGGCCGTTTAGGCTGAGGGTGTAGCCGTCGGGGCGGTAGGCCACCGTCACCACCTGCTCGGTCTCACCGAGGCGGAAGATCAGGTCGCGCCGCGCCGTGGCGTTGAGCCGCCAGCCATCGCGTGCATGCCAGGGCGAGCCCGGATCTTCGTCGCGGCGCGCCCTGGCCCGGCCGCGGGCGCTCTCGCGCAGCAGTTCCGCCAGCGCCGCCACCTGCCACACCTCGTCGGGCGTGGGCCGTGATTCGGGGAACAGATAGGCCTTCTCCCGTTCGATCAGGCCGGTGTCGAGATCGGCACTGGCAAACGCCGGGCAGGCCACCAGACGCGAGAGGAAGCCGACGTTGTTGGCGACGCCGACGATGCGGTACTCGGCCAGCGCCTGCAGCAGGCGCGAGCGCGCCCGGTCACGGCAGCCCTCGCCTTCGTCCCACACGATCAGCTTGGCGATCATGGGGTCGTAGTGGGGGCTGATGGCATCGCCCTCCTCCACCCCGGTGTCGACCCGCACATGCAGGCCCTCGACCGGCGGCGACAGGTGCACCAGGGTGCCGGTGGAGGGCAGGAAGCCCTTGTCCGGATCCTCGGCGTAGATGCGCGCCTCGATGGCATGGCCGCGGATCTGCAGCTGCTCCTGCGCCAGCGGCAGCGGTTCGCCGGCGGCCACCCGCAGCTGCCATTCGACCAGGTCGAGCCCGGTGATCATCTCGGTGACCGGATGCTCCACCTGCAGGCGGGTGTTCATTTCCATGAAATAGAAGCTGCCGTCCGGGCTGGCGATGAACTCCACCGTGCCGGCGCCCACGTAGCCCACCGCACGGGCCGCATCGACCGCGGCCTGCCCCATGGCGGCGCGCCGCTCCGGGGTCATGCCGGGGGCCGGCGCCTCTTCGAGCACCTTCTGGTGGCGGCGCTGCACCGAGCAGTCGCGTTCGAACAGATAGACGCAGTTGCCGTGGCGGTCGCCGAACACCTGGATCTCGATGTGGCGCGGCTTGAGCACGTACTTTTCCACCAGCACATGGTCGTCACCGAAGCTGCTGGCCGCCTCACGCTTGCAGGAGGCGAGCGCGTCGGCGAAGTCCTCGGCGCGCTCGACCAGGCGCATGCCCTTGCCGCCCCCGCCGGCCGCGGCCTTGATGAGCACCGGGTAGCCGATGGCCTCGGCCTCGCTCGCCAGCAGCGCCGGGTCCTGGTCGTCGCCGTGATAGCCCGGCGTGAGCGGCACACCGGCCGCTTCCATCAGCTTCTTGGCCTCGGACTTGGAGCCCATGGCATGGATGGCGCTCACCGGCGGGCCGATGAAGACGATGCCGGCCGCCTCGCAGGCATGGCAGAAGGCCTCGTTCTCGGACAGGAAGCCGTAGCCCGGGTGGATGGCCTGGGCACCGGTTTCCTTCGCCGCGGCGATGATCCGCTCGATCACCAGATAGCTCTCCCGGGCCGCCGCCGGCCCGAGCAGCACCGCCTCGTCGGCCAGGCGCACATGGCGGGCGCTGGCGTCGGCCTCGGAATACACCGCCACGGTCTTGATGCCCATCCGCCGCGCGGTCTTGATGACCCGGCAGGCGATTTCGCCGCGGTTGGCGATCAGGATTTTTTCAAACATGGTGCCCCTCCGCGGCGAAATCGCCTGAGTCCGCGATGCGGACAAGGCGATGTGACTGCGTCGCTGCGCCGCTTCGCGGCGGGTCACCGCGGTTGGCGATCAGGATTTTTTCAAACATGGTGCCCCTCCGCGGCAAAATCGCCTGAGTCCGCGATGCGGACATGGCGATGTGACTGCGTCGCTGCGCCGCTTCGCGGCGGGTCACCGCAGTTGGCGATCAGGATGTTTTCAAACATGTCTCCCCCTCTCATTCTCACGTCGCCCGGCCCAGGGCCGCAGGCCCGACGCCGGGGCCACCGCGCCTCGATGGCACCGCGTTCCCGGCGTCGCTGCGCTCGGCCGGGCTACGCCCCACGTCCGGGCACCCACGCCGCCGGCCGTTTTTCCAGAAACGCGGCCAGGCCTTCCTTCGCCTCCGGCGTCGCACGCAGCGCGGCGATGCGCCGGGCGGTGTCGTCGAGTACCGCCTCGGTCACCGGCTGATGGGCCACGGCACGAATCAGGTCCTTGGCTGCCGCCTGCGCCTGCGGTCCGCCTTGCAGGATCGCGGCGACCAGTTCGGCCACCTTGGCATCGAGCGCCGCATCGTCCTCCACGAGCTCATGCACCAGCCCCAGCGCGGCGGCGCGGGTCGCATCGATGCGCTCGGCACTGAGGAAGTAGCGATGCGCCTGACGCGCGCCGATGGCGCGCAGCACGTAGGGGCTGATGGTGGCGGGCGTGAGGCCGAACTTCACCTCCGAGGTGGCGAACACCGCCCGCGCCGAGGCGATGCAGATGTCGCAGGCCGAGGCCAGCCCCATGCCCCCGCCCAGCGCCGCGCCATGCACCCGCGCGATGGTCGGCTTGGAGAGCGTCGCCAGGCGCGCGAGCATGTCGGCGAGCCGGCGCGCGTCGGCCACGTTGGCCGCCTCGCCGGCCTCGCCCTGCGCCTTCATCCAGTTCAGGTCCGCCCCGGCGGAGAAGCTCCTGCCGCGGCCGGCGAGCACCACCACCCGCACCGTGTCGTCCGCCTCCAGCGCAGCAAAGGCCGCGTCCAGCTCGGCGATGAGGGTTGCGTTGAAAGCGTTGTGCTTGTCCGGGCGGTTCATCCACACGGTGGCGACGCCGCCGTCACACTCGATCGTCAGGGTCTCGAACTCGGTGCTCATGGGCGATCCTTTGCAAAGCGCTCGACCAGACCGGCCATGGCCCGTGCGGCCTCGTCGCCGGTCGACAGGGCCTGGACGACCCCGGCGCGGTTGTTCTCCGGCTGGTTCTGGCTGACCTTCCATTTGCCGACCAGTCGGGTCACTTCGATCTCGATGCCGACGATGGCGCCCAGCATGCGCTCGACATAGTCGTCCGGCGCGTCGCTCACCTGCCACGGGGTGGGCAGGCCGGCCTCGTGGGTACGGGTCAGATCGGTGACCAGCGCATGCAGCCAGTCGCGCTCCTCGATCACGCGCAGGATGCCGCGCGCATGGACGACCGCGTAATTCCAGGTGGGCACCACCTTGCCGGTCTCGGCCTTGGTCGGGTAGGCGGAGGGGCTGATGTAGTGATCCGGCCCCTGGAAGACACACAGCACATGCTCGCCGTCATGGTCCTCCCAGAGCGGATTGGCGCGGGCGACATGGCCGGCCAGGCGCTCGGCGCCTTCGGCGCCGCGCACCATCAGGGGCACATGGTTGGCGTCCAGTCCGTCCGCCCCGTGGGTGACGAGCGTGGCCAGCGGATGCGCGCGCATGAACTCATGCAGGCAGGCCGGATCTTCAATGGAAAAATGGCGCGGACAGTACATGGCTCACATCCGGAACACGCCGAACCTGGTCGGCGCAATCGGCGCATTGAGCGCGGCCGACAGGGACAGCCCGAGCAGGCGCCGGGTCTGGGCCGGGTCCACCACGCCGTCGTCCCACAGCCGCGCGGTGGCGTAGTAGGGATGGCCCTGGGCTTCGTACTGGTCGCGGATCGGCGCCTTGAAGGCTTCTTCCTCCTCGGCGCTCCACTGCCCGCCCTTGGCTTCGATCCCGTCGCGGCGCACGGTGGCCAGCACGCTGGCGGCCTGCTCGCCGCCCATGACCGAGATGCGCGCGTTGGGCCACATCCACAGGAAGCGCGGGCTGTAGGCGCGCCCGCACATGCCGTAGTTGCCGGCGCCGAAGCTGCCGCCGATGAGCACGGAAATCTTGGGCACCTGCACGGTGGACACCGCGGTGACCATCTTGGCGCCGTCCTTGGCGATGCCGCCGTTCTCGTACTTGCGCCCGACCATGAAGCCGGTGATGTTCTGCAGAAACACCAGCGGGATGCCGCGCTGGCCGCACAGTTCGACGAAGTGCGCGCCCTTCTGCGCCGATTCGCCGAAGAGGATGCCGTTGTTGGCGACGATGCCCACCGGGTAGCCATAGAGTTTGGCGAAGCCGGTGACCAGGGTGGTGCCGTAGCGGGCCTTGAATTCGTCGAAGCGCGAGCCGTCCACCACCCGGGCGATGATCTCGCGCACGTCGTAGGGTTTGCGGGTGTCGGTGGGGATGATGCCGTAGATCTCGGCCGGGTCGTAGATGGGTTCTTCCACGCTACCGACGGCCAGGTCCACCGGCTTGACCCGGTTGAGGTTGGCGACGATGCGCCGGGCGATGTTGAGCGCGTGGGCATCGTTCTCGGCCAGGTGATCGGCCACCCCCGACAGGCGGGTGTGCACATCGCCGCCGCCCAGGTCCTCGGCGCTCACCACTTCGCCGGTGGCCGCCTTCACCAGCGGCGGTCCGCCCAGGAAGATGGTGCCCTGGTTCTTGACGATGACGGTCTCGTCACTCATGGCCGGCACATAGGCGCCACCGGCGGTGCACGAGCCCATCACCACCGCGATCTGGGGGATGCCCTTGGCGGACATGTTGGCCTGGTTGAAGAAGATGCGACCGAAATGATCGCGGTCGGGGAAGACCTCGTCCTGCTTGGGCAGGAAGGCGCCGCCCGAATCGACCAGATAGAGGCACGGCAGATGGTTCTGCTCGGCGATCTCCTGGGCGCGCAGGTGCTTCTTGACCGTCATCGGGTAGTAGGTGCCGCCCTTCACCGTGGCGTCGTTGGCCACGATCATGCATTCGGTGCCCTCCACCCGGCCGATGCCGGCGATGACCCCGGCTGCCGGCGCATCGCCGTCGTACATGCCGAAGGCGGCCAGCTGGCCGATCTCGAGGAAGGGCGTGCCCGGATCGATGAGATGGCCGATGCGGTCGCGCGGCAGCAGCTTGCCACGGGCCAGGTGCTTGTCGCGCGCGGCCTCGCCGCCGCCGAGGGCCACCTGGGCGGCCTTGGCGCGCAGGTCGGCGACCACGGCGTCCATGGCCGCGGCGTTGGCGCGGAATTCTTCCGAGCGGACATTGATCTTGGACTGGAGGGTGCTCATGGAGGCTCTCGGCTCAGAGTTGATCGGTGTTGTCGATGCGCGCATCGGTGTGCGGCGCCACATAGGCCGCCATGGCCCGCAGCAGGGCCGGAATCGACGCCTCGATGAGGAGGCGCTCGGCGTTCTGCGGCTTCATGAAGCCCTCGCTCACCCCGGCCGCCATCATCTGCCGCATGGGGGCGTAGTAACCGGCCACGTCGAGCAGGGCCACCGGTTTGCGGTGGAAGCCGAGCTGCGCCCAGGTGAGGATCTCGAACAGCTCCTCGAAGGTGCCCAGCCCGCCGGGCAGGGCAATGAAGCCGTCGGCCAGCTCGGCCATGCGCGCCTTGCGGGTGTGCATGGAGTCGACCACCTCCAGACGGGTGAGCCCCTCGTGGGCCACCTCCCAGTCCTTGAGGGCCTGCGGGATCACGCCGGTCACGCTGCCGCCGGCGGCCAGGCAGGCGTCGGCCACCACGCCCATGAGACCGACGTTGCCGCCGCCATAGACGAGCTCGATCCCGTCGGCGGCGAGGGTGCGGCCCAGGGCCTCGGCGGCCGCGGCGTAGTCCGGACGGGCGCCGTGACGCGAGCCGCAGAACACGCAGATGCGCTTGAACGGGAGCGTCGCCATGGCTCAGAACCCGCCGGTCTCGAGCCAGCGCTCGATCTGCGCCAGACGGTCCACCCCCCAGAAGGGCTCGCCGTCGACGATCACGTAGGGCGCGCCGAACACGCCGCGCGCCATGGCCGCCTCGTTCTCGGCCTTGAGGCGGGCCTTGACCGCGTCGGTCTGCAGCGCCGCGCTCAGTGCCTGCGCATCGACGCCAAGGCCGGCGGCGATGTCGACCACCGTCGCCGGCGCGGAGATATCGCGCCCGTCGCGGAACAGGGCTTGGAACGCGGCATGGGCGAAGCGCCGCGCCAGGGCACAGTCCTGATCGTGCAGCCAGTAGTAGGTGCGCGCCGCCGCCTGGGTGGCGATCGGAAAAGTGGCCGGCAGCTCGAAAGGAACTTCCAGCCAGCGCGCCATGCGGGCGAAGTCGCGCTTCACGTAGTCGCCCTTGAGCGGCACGCTCACCGGCGGTTCGGTGCGCGTGGTCTTGAACACCATCCCGAGCAGCACCGGATGCCAGCGCACCTGGCGCCCGAAGCGGGCGGCCAGGGCGTCGATCTTCTCGCTCATGAAGTAGCCGTAGGGCGAGGTGAAGTCGAAGTAGAAGTCGATCGGTTCGCGCATGGGGTCTCCCGTCGTTGGCACGCTGGCGTCAGGCCCCCTTGGGCCACAGGATCATCTGGGTGCATCGGAACAGGGCCAGCCGGCGGCCGCCCTCGCCGATCACCTCGGCGTCCCAGATCTGGGTGGTACGCCCGGTGTGCACCGCGCTCACCTCGCAGCGCAGCGCGCCCTCGGTCTGGGTGGCGAGGAAGTTGCTCTTCAGCTCGATGGTGGTGAAGCCGCTGGCCCCGTCCGGCAGATGGGCGAAGGTGGCCATGCCGGCGCCGGTGTCGGCCAGGGCGATGACCGAGGCAGCATGCAGGAAGCCGTTGGGCGCGAGCATCTCGGGGCGGATGCTCATGCCGAGCACCAGCCGCCCCGGCGCCAATTCGCTGATGCCCATGCCGTACCAGCCCGGCAGCGTGCCGGGCAGGCGCGCGTTGAGCCGATCCACCGATGCGTCCGGGTGCAGGGTGTGCACCATCGTCCCTCCTCAGGCGGCCAGCGCGCGGCCGATGACCAGGCGCTGGATGTCGGAGGCGCCTTCGTAGATCTGGCACACCCGCACGTCGCGATAGATGCGCTCGACCGGGAAGTCGCTCACGTAACCATAGCCGCCATGAATCTGGATCGCATCGGAGCACACCTGCTCGGCCATCTCGGAGGCGAACAGCTTGGCCATGGAGGCCTCCTTCAGGCAGGGCCGACCCGCGTCCTTGAGGCTGGCGGCATGCCACACGAGCTGGCGCGCCGCCTCCAGCCGGGTGGCCATGTCGGCGAGGCGGAAGTTCACCGCCTGGTGCTCGAAGATGGGCTTGCCGAAGCTCTCGCGCTCGTGGGCGTAGTGCACCGCCGCCTCCAGCGCCGCGCGCGCCATGCCGAGGCTCTGGGCGGCGATGCCGATGCGCCCGGCCTCGAGATTCGACAGGGCGATCCGGTAGCCCTCGCCCTCGGCCCCGAGCAGCGCGTCGGCGCCGACCCGGCAGTGCTCGAACAGGATCTGCGCGGTGTCCGAGGCCTTCTGGCCCATCTTCTCCTCGATGCGCGCGACCACGTAGCCGGGGTTGTCGGTGGGCACCAGGAAGGCGGAGATGCCCTTCTTGCCGGCGGCCTTGTCGGTGACCGCGAACACGATCGCCACGTCGGCCTCGCGCCCGGTGGTGATGAACTGCTTGACGCCGTTGAGGATCCAGCCGTCGCCGTCCCTCACCGCGGTGGTGCGGATGGCGGCCGCGTCGGAGCCCACATGCGGCTCGGTCAGGCAGAAGCAGCCGAGCTTCTTGCCCTGCGCCAGCGGGCGCAGCCATTGGTCTTTTTGCGCATCGGTGCCGTAGCGCAGGGTGATGCCGCAGGCCAGCGAGTTCTGCACGCTGACAATGGTGGAGGTGGCGCCGTCACCGGCGGCGATCTCCTCCAGCGCCAGCACCAGGCTCAGGTAGTCCATGCCGGCGCCGCCCCAGTCCTCGGGCACCACCATGCCCAGGGCGCCCAGCTCGGCGAGCCCGTTCAGGGCCTCGCGCGGGAAGGTGTGGTTGCGGTCCCAGTCGGCCGCGTGCGGCGCCAGTTGCTCCTGCGCAAAGGCGCGCAGGGTGTCGCGAATCATTTCCTGCTCTTCGGTCAGGATCATGGGTCTCTCCTCTGTCTGGTGGGTCCTTGTCCCGCCGATGTCTTCTCTCATCGCCCGGATGCAGCCGAAGGCGGAACCCGGGCTGCGGGTCAAACCACTTCCACCGCCATGGCAGTGGCCTCGCCGCCGCCGATGCACAGGCTGGCCACGCCGCGCTTGAGGCCACGATGGCGCAGGGCGCCAAGCAGGGTCACCAGGATGCGCGCGCCCGAGGCGCCGATCGGATGACCCAGCGCGCAGGCGCCGCCATTCACGTTCACCTTGTCGTGATCGAGCTGCATCTCGTGCATCGCCGCCATGGTGACCACCGCGAAGGCTTCGTTGATCTCCCACAGATCCACGTCGGCCACGCCCCAGCCCACCTTGGCGAGCAGCGCCTGCATGGCCCCCACCGGGGCGGTGGTGAACCAGGCCGGCGCCTGGGCATGGGTGGTGTGGCCGAGGATGGTGGCCAGCGGGGCGAGCCCGAGCTGGTCGGCGGTGGACCGGCGCATCAGGACGAGCGCGGCGGCGCCGTCGGAGATGGAACTGGAGTTGGCCGGGGTCACGGTGCCGTCCTTGGCGAAGGCCGGCTTGAGCGAGGCGATCTTGTCCAGGCGCGCCTTGAGGGGCTGCTCGTCCTGAGCCACCACGGTGTCGCCGCCGCGGCCGGCGACGGTCACCGGGGCCACCTCCCAGTCGAAGGCGCCGCTCGTGATGGCCGCCTGGGCACGGGTGGTGGAGGCGATGGCGAATTCGTCCTGGGCGGTGCGGGTGAAGTCGTAGTGACGGGCGCAGTCCTCGGCGAAGGTGCCCATGAGACGCCCGGCGGTGTCCTTGCCGTAGCGGTCTTCGAGGCCGTCGAAGAACATGTGGTCGATCACCTGACCATGACCGAGGCGATAGCCGCCGCGCGCCTTGGGCAGCAGGTAGGGCGCGTTGCTCATGGACTCCATGCCGCCGGCGACCATGATGTCGTTGGTGCCGACCCGGAGCAGGTCGTGGGCGAGCATGGTGGCCTTCATGCCCGAGCCGCACACCTTGTTGACCGTGGTGCACCCGGCGGACAGCGGCAGGCCGGCGCCGAGGGCCGCCTGGCGGGCGGGCGCCTGGCCGACGCCGGCCGGCAGCACGCAGCCCATGATGACTTCCTCAATCCGCTCGGCCGACAGACCGGCGCGCTCGAGCGCAGCGGCGATCGCGACGCTCCCGAGTCGGGGCGCCGTGAGGCTCGCCAGGTCTCCCTGAAAGCCACCCATGGGGGTGCGGGCGGCGGAAACGATGACAACGGGGTCGGACATGGCGAGCTCCTAGTACATGATGGGCGCCCCCGCTCAGTCGAGGGCGTCGAGCGCCGCGGCATAGCGCGGCACGAGTTGTTCGGGGTGGCTGACCGTCAGCCCCAGGTCGGACACGAGACCGTCCTTGAGACCGTAGGCCCAGCCATGGACCGTCAGTTGCTGGCCGCGCGCCCAGGCGTCCTGGACGACCAGCGTCTGACACAGGTTCACCACCTGTTCGAGCACGTTGAGCTCGCACAGGCGGTCATGGCGCATCTCGGGCGGCAGCGCGCTCACCCGGGCGATGTGTTTGGTGTGCACGTCCTGGACATGGCGCAGCCACATGTCCACCAGGCCCACGCGCTCGCGCCGCAGCGCGGCGCCGACGCCGCCACAGCCGTAGTGGCCGACGACCATGATGTGCTTGACCTTGAGCACGTCGACGGCGAACTGCACCACCGACTGGCAGTTCAGGTCGGTGTGCACCACCACGTTGGCGACGTTGCGATGGACGAACACCTCGCCCGGCAGCAGGCCGACGATCTGGTTGGCGGGCACGCGCGAATCGGAGCAGCCGATCCACAGGTATTCAGGCGACTGCAGCTGGGCCAGCTTGGAGAAGAACTCCGGATCGACCTGGTTCATCTGCCGCGCCCAGGCGCGGTTGTAGTCGAACAGATGGGCTAGATGCTCGTTGTTGACCTGCGACTCGTCCCAGCGCTCCAGATCGAGGGACAGGAAGATGGCCCCCTCGACCGGCGTGGGGTAATAGGCGGGCGCCTCCTGGAAGCCGAGCTCGCGATAGAGTTTCACCGCGATACGCATGGCCGGCTGGGTGTCGATCATGATGCGCTTGTAGCCCAGCGCGCTGGCCGCGCGGATGGCCGCCAGCGCCAGTTCGCGCCCCACGCCCTGGCCGCGGGAATCGGGTTCCACATACAGGCGCTTCATCTCGCACACGCCTTCGGAGAACTTGCGCACCCCCACGCAGCCGGCGGGCTTGCCGTCGAGTTCGGCATAGAACAGGCGCCCCTCCGGCGCACTGTAGGCGCCGGGCAGGGAGGCCATTTCCGCGTCGAAGTTCTGGAAGCCCAGATCCACGCCGAGCCAGCCCGCATAGTTGCGGAAGAACTGGCGCACATGCTCCAGTTCGTTGGTGTCGGACTCGGTCAGGACGCGCAGGATGCTTGCCATGGTTTTTCTCGCTCTACACAATCAGGTCAGGCCAGACGATACCCGAGGCCGGCCCTTCTTGCGTGGCGTTGCAACAAGCCTCACTGCGTTTCCGCGAACAGCTCGCGACCGATGAGCATGCGGCGGATTTCGCTGGTGCCGGCACCGATCTCGTAGAGCTTGGCGTCGCGCCACAGGCGGCCCACGGGATACTCATTGGTATAGCCCACGCCGCCGAGCGCCTGGATGGCCTCGCCCGCCATCCAGGTGGCCTTTTCGGCCGAATACAGGATGGCGCCGGCCGCATCCTTGCGCAGGCTGCGGGCGTGGTCGGTGCGGTCGCAGGCCTGACCGACCGCATACACATAGGCCCGGGTGGCCATCCAGGTGGAATACATGTCGGCGAGCTTGCCCTGCATGAGCTGGAACTCGCCGATGGCCTGGCCGAACTGGCGGCGCTCGTGCAGATAGGGCACCACCGTGTCCATGCACGCGGCCATGATGCCCAGCGGGCCGCCGCACAGCACCGCGCGCTCGTAGTCCAGCCCGCTCATGAGCACCCTGACGCCGTTGCCCTCGCCACCGAGCACATTCTCCTCGGGCACCTCGACGTCGTCGAAGAACAGCGGATAGGTGTTCGAGCCGCGCATGCCCAGCTTGTCCAGATGGCTGCCGTGGCTGAAGCCGGCCATGCCCTTCTCGATGATGAAGGCGGTGATGCCCTTCGGGCCGGCGTCGATGTCGGTCTTGGCATAGACCACCAGCACGTCGGCGTCGCCGCCGTTGGTGATCCACATCTTGGCGCCGTTGAGCACGTAGCGCTCGCCCTTCTTCTCGGCGCGCAGCTTCATGCTCACCACGTCGGAGCCGGCGTTGGGCTCGCTCATGGCCAGAGCGCCAACCGTGTCGCCGGCGACCAGGCCGGGCAGGTACTTGCGCCGCTGCGCCTCGGTGCCGTTGCGGTAGATCTGGTTCACGCACAGGTTGGAGTGGGCGCCGTAGGACAGGCCCACCGAGGCCGAGGCCCGGGACACTTCCTCCAGCGCCACGATATGCGCCAGATAGCCCATGGCGGTGCCGCCGTAGGCCTCGGGCACGGTCATGCCGTGCAGGCCCAGGTCACCCAGCTTCTTCCACAGATCGGCGGGAAACAGGTTCTCCTGGTCGATCTGTGCCGCGCGTGGCGCGATCTCGTTGCGGGCAAAGTCCCACACCGCGTCGCGCAGCATGTCGATGGTTTCGCCCAGGTTGAAATTCATGCTCGGGATCGTCATGCCCCGCTCCTCCTCATCAGTGCCCCGGTCTCAGGCCGGGTGCATGGTCATCAGGGTCTGCTGCATGGTGGCGCAGTGGATGCGCTCGTCGCCGCGGGCCACGAACACCTCGGCGCGCGTGATCACCAGATTGCGCCCGGCGCGCACCACACTGCCTTCGGCAATCATCCGCTCGCCGGCGGCCGGCGCCAACAGGTTGATCTTGTATTCGACGGTCAGGACGCTGGCCGCGTCGGGCATCAGGGTGTAGCCGGCAAAGCCGGCGGCGTTGTCGGCCAGCATGCCGATCACCCCGCCATGGAAGTAGCCATGGTGCTGCGACAGCTCCTCCCGATAGGGCAGCTCGATGGTGCATTCGCCCGGCGCCAGATGCGTCATGACCGCCCCGACGAAGCCCATCAGCGGCTGCTCGTCGAAACTGCGGCGGACCTTGGCAAGCCCCGGCACGACCGCTTCGAGCGACTCGTCGATACTGGACACGATCAGCCTCCTCCCGTTAAATTACGTTTACGTTAACGTAAATCATATCCGAAAAAAAGAGGGTCAGGATTTTCCCTGACCGGCGCGATGGGCATCGAGCAGTTCGGTACATTGACGCTCGAGCAGGTCGATCTCCCCGAGCACGACCTCGATGTCCTCGAGTTGCTGGGCCAGCGCCCGGCGCCGGTCGGCGAGCACCTTGAGGAAATGCGCGAGCTGCGGCGCGTTGTCGGCCGCACCGTACATCTCGAGGATCTCCTTGATCTCCGCCAGCGACAGCCCCAGGCGCTTGCCGCGCAGGGCGAGCTTGAGGCGGGTACGGTCGGCGCGGGAGTAGATGCGGTTGCGTCCCGCCCGCGCAGGCGTCAGCAGGCCCTGGTCCTCGTAGAAGCGGATGGTGCGCGGCGTGATGTCGAACTCGCGCGCCAGCTCGGAAATGGTATAGGTGGTGTCTTTGTTCATTCGCTCGGGTGCCTCGGAGGCACCGGGGGACGCCTGTGATTTTGGTGTGGTGCGCGGCGAGTAAATCAGATTTGCCCCCGCGCCGCAATGCACCGGCTCTGGAGAAGACCGACATGACTGCGCAGCCTCGACTGCAGTATCCCTTCGACACGCTGCCCGAAACGGGCCAGTGGCTCACCGTCGCGCCCGGCGTGCACTGGGTGCGCATGCCCCTGCCCTTTGCCCTCGACCACATCAACCTGTGGCTGCTCGACGATGGCGGCGCGGTGACCCTGGTGGACACCGGCTTCGGCCTGCCGGAGGTGCAGGCGGCGTGGACGCACATCCTCGAGACGCTGGGCCGACCGGTCGCGCGCATCGTGGTCACCCATTGCCATCCGGACCATCTGGGCCTGGCCGCCTGGCTGTCGGCGCAGACCGGCGCCGAGGTGCACATGACCCAGGGCGAGTTCCTCGGCGCCCAGGCCCTGTGGCACCAGCTGCCCGGCTTCTGCGTGGACGACATGGTGGCGCAGTTCCGCCATCACGGGCTCGACGACGCCCGCCTCGACGCCCTGAGCCGCCGCGGCAACGCCTACCGCAAAGGCATTCCGGCGCTGCCGGGACATTACGAGCGCCTGGTGGACGGCACGACCCTGTCCATCGGCGGCCATGAGTGGGCGGTCATCGTCGGCACCGGCCACTCGCCCGAGCACGCGGCACTGTACTGCGCCGATCTGGGCATACTCATCTCGGGCGACATGCTGCTGCCCACCATCAGCACCAACATCAGCGTTTTTGCTGCAACGCCGCACGACGATTCGCTGGCCCGATTCCTCGATTCAATCAAGCGTTTCAAGCGCTTGCCCGACTCTACGCTCGTGCTACCATCGCATGGCAGGCCTTTCAAGGGGATTCATGCGCGCGTCGATCAGCTTCACGAGCACCACCGCGAACGCTGCGATGCACTATTGGCCGCCTGCACCACACCCAAGTGTGCCGGCGACCTGCTCGAAACCCTGTTTCCGCGTGAACTCGATACCCACCAGGTGATGTTCGCGATGGGAGAGGCCATTGCCCATGTCAATTACCTCGTGCGCGGGAGGGAACTGCGCGGGGTCGGCGACGGCAGTGGTGTGGCCCGCTACGTATCCAACGCTCTACCCGAATGAGGAATCCGAACAATGGCACCACCGAAGACCGAAGACAGCACCCGAGAACTGCCCGATCCGAGTGAGATCGCCACGACCTACGCCGAGGTCGCTCAGCGCGCGTCGTCGCTGATCAGCGAACATGTGCAGCGCCAGATGAAGAAGGGCGTGAGCGCGCCGGCCGACGAGCTGGGCATCGCCCAGGCCTTCATGGACATGATGGCCAAGCTGCTGGCCAACCCGTACAAGCTCGCCCAGGCCCAGATGAACCTGGTGTGGGACTACTTCTCCCTGTGGCAGCACTCCATGCTGCGCTTCGCCGGCATGCACGCGCCCCCGGTGGCGGCGCCGGCCAAGGACGACAAGCGCTTCCGCGACGACCAGTGGCAGGAACACTTCCTGTTCGACTTCATCAAGCAGTCCTACCTGATCACCGCGCGCCACATCCATGACACCGTGTGCTGCGTCGAGGGCCTCGACGAGCAGACCCAGAAGAAGGTCAACTTCTACACCCGCCAGTACGTGGACGCCCTGTCCCCGTCCAACTTCGCCCTGACCAACCCGGAGGTGTTCCGCGAGACGGTCAAGAGCCATGGCGGCAACCTGCTCAAGGGTCTGAACAACCTGCTGCGCGACGTCGAGGACGGCGGCGGCAACCTGCGCGTGAAGATGACCGACACCACGGCCTTCGAGCTGGGCAAGAACGTCGCCACCACGCCGGGCAAGGTGGTGTTCGAGACCGAGATGATGCAGTTGCTCCAGTACACGCCCTCGACCGACAAGGTGCTCAAGCGGCCGATGCTGATCGTGCCGCCCTGGATCAACAAGTTCTACATCCTCGACCTGCGCGAGAAGAACTCCTACATCAAGTGGTGCGTGGACCAGGGCCACACGGTGTTCGTGATCTCCTGGGTGAACCCGGACGAGAAGCTGGCCGAGAAGAGCTTCGATGCCTATGTGCAGGACGGCGTGCTCGCCGCGCTCGATGCCATCGAGGAACAGACCGGCGAGAAGGAAGTGAACGCCGCCGGCTACTGCCTGGGCGGCACCCTGCTGGCCACCACCTGCGCCTATCTGGCCGCCAAACGGCGCAAGCGCATCGCCAGCGCCACCTTCTTCACCACCATGACCGACTTCTCCGAGCCGGGCGAGCTGGGGGTGTTCATCGACGAGGGTCAGGTGACCAGCCTCGAGAAGAAGATGTTCGAGCGCGGCTACCTGGAAGGCTCCGAGATGGCCGGCACCTTCAACATGCTGCGCGCCAACGACCTGATCTGGTCCTTCGTGGTCAACAACTACCTGCTGGGCAAGGACCCGTTCCCGTTCGACCTGCTGTACTGGAACTCCGACTCCACGCGCATGCCGGCCACCATGCACAGCTTCTACCTGCGCAACATGTACATGGAGAACCGCCTCGCCCAGCCCGGCGGCATCGAGATCGACGGCACCAAGATCGATCTGGGCAAGATCAAGATCCCGTGCTATTTCATCTCCACCATCGAGGATCACATCGCCCCGTGGAAGAGCACCTACACCGGTGCGCGCAACTTCGGCGGCGACGTGCGCTTCGTGCTGGGCGGCTCCGGCCACATCGCCGGCATCGTGAACCCGCCGGTGGCCAACAAGTACGGCTTCTGGATCAATCCCACCGGCGAGATGCCGGAGAGCGCCGAGGCATGGTTCGAGGCCAGCGAGCAGCATGAAGGCTCGTGGTGGACCGACTGGCAGGCCTGGGTCACCGGACACAACGGCACCCAGGTGCCCGCCCGCGATCCGGCCAAGGGCAAGCTCTCGGTGATCGAGGATGCCCCGGGCAGCTACGTGAAGGCGCGCATCGACACGCCGGCCGCGTGAGCCTGAGCGCCATCTCGGAAAAAGGGGCCGGACGGCCCCTTTTTCGTAGCCTGGCCAATCCCATGACCCGTCTCGTTCTGGACACCAACACGGTGATGGCGCTGTGGTTCTTCGAGGACCCGGCGCTTGCGCCGCTGCGCCGCTTCATCGACGCTGGCGACGCCACCCTCCTCGCCCGCGACGACGCCCTCGAGGAGCTGCGCCGCGTCCTCGGTTACCGGCAGTTCGCCTGCACGCCGGCGCATCAGGGACAGCTGTGGCAGGCCTATCGCGATCGGGTCGCGCTCGTCGCCATGGGCACCGACGGCGATCCGCTGCCCAAATGCCGAGATGCGGACGACCAGAAGTTTCTCGAAATCGCCCGCGACGGCGACGCCGCCGGCCTGCTCACCCGTGACAAGGCGCTGCTGCGCTGCGGGCGCCACCGCCTGGTGCGCGAGCGCTTCGCCATCCTCACGCCGGAGCGCTGGCAGACCGAGGTGCTGCCGACGCTGGCCGCTCAGGCCTGATCCAGCGCGCGGCGAAACGCGGCCAGCGCCTGCTGGCCCGTGATTGCCCGCGAGCCGTACCACGACGCCCACTCGCCGTCGATCAGATGCACCGGGCGCTGCGCCCACGCGGCCACCTCGGCCAGGTGCTTGTCGCCGAACCGGTAGGGCTCCGACGAGAGCAGCACCCGGTCGACGTCGTCGAGCCAGTCGGCATTCGTTTCGAACGCGGGGTAACGCGTCGCCGGGTCCGGCGGCAGGCTCTGCCAGCCCACCGTCGCGAGCGTGGCGGACACATAGGTCGAGGGCGCGATGGTCATCCACGGGTCGCGCCAGATGAGATACAACACCCGCTCGGCGGGCCGCGCCGCGGCGACGCCCCGGGCCGCTTCGAGCGCCGCGTCGAAGCGCGCTACCAGCCTGTCGGCGTCGGCCTCGCGCCCGAACACATGGCCGAGCAGGCGGTACAGGTGACGGTTGTCCTCGGGGCGGCACGGATGGGTCACGATGACATGGGGAACGAAACCGGCCAGCGCCTCGGCGACGGCGCGCGGGTTCTCGTCGATATTGACGATGACATGGGTCGGCGCCAGCGCACGCAGCCGGTCCAGTTTCACGTCCTTGGTGCCGCCCACCTTGGCAACGCCGCGCAAGGCCTCGCGCGGATGGATGCAGAAGCCGGTCCGCCCCACCAGCGCCGCGCCGAGGCCCAGGTCCCACAGCAGTTCGGTGATCGAGGGCACCAGCGAGACGATGCGCATCGCGCCGCTCGCCGGGCGATGGCGCTGCCCGAGGGCGTCTTCATCGGGGCCACGACCGGCGTGTCCGGGCCCGGTCAAGCCGCCGCCTCGCGTCGCCGCCGGGCGCGCTGGCGCAGGACGATGAAGGCCAGCAGCACCAGCGCCGGCGCATAGAACACCTCCTTGGGCAGGCGCTCGGCGTCCTGTTCGACGCGCTCGATCACCACCGGGGTATCGGCGTAGAAGTCGAAGCCCTGCAGCTTGGCGAAATACGGGGTACCGGCCAGGGGTTCGTCGAGCGCCACCGTGCCGGTCGGCGCGTCCGGATTGTCGCCGAGCACGAGCCCGGCCGCCTGCAGGCGTGCCGCCCCGGCGCCGGGCGCCCCCATGGGCACCACCAGGGTCAGGGCGACCTGCCGGTCCGGCTTGTCGAAGTCGGGGCCGCTCACCACCATGCGCAGAAAGTCACCCTCGGGCAAGGCCGCGGCGACCTTGGCGACCGAGGCCCCGGGCAGATGCACGAAGGGGTCCTCGACCTGATCGAGCCAGAACCCGGGCCGGAACAGGGTGAAGGCCACCAGCAACAGCGCGGCCGACTCCCACCCGCGGCTGCGGGTGATGAAATAGCCCTGGGTGGCCGCGGCGAACAGCAACATGGCGACCACCGCGATGACGAAGACGAACACCGCATGCAGCGGGGTCACGTCGATCAGCAGCAGCTCGGTGTTGAAGATGAACAGGAAGGGCAGCAGCGCGGTGCGGATGTCGTAGCCGAAGCCCTGCAGGCCGGTGCGGATCGGGTCGCCGCCGGAAATGGCCGCCGCCGCGAACGCCGCCACGCCCACCGGCGGGGTGTCGTCGGCGAGGATGCCGAAATAGAACACGAACATGTGCACCGCGATGAGCGGCACCACCAGCCCGGTCTGCGCCCCCACCGAGACGATCACCGGCGCCATCAGCGAGGACACCACGATGTAGTTGGCCGTGGTCGGCAGCCCCATGCCGAGGATCAGGCTCATGACCGCGACCAGCAGGAGCATCACCATTACGTTGCCGCCGGCGAGCATCTCCACGAACTCGCCCACCACCTGATGGGCGCCGGTGAGCGACACGGTGCCGATGACAACGCCGGCCACGCCCGTGGCGACCCCGATGGGCACCATGTTGCGCGCCCCGGCGATCATGCCCTCCACCATGCCCACGACCCCCTCGCGAAAGTGGCCGAGGTGGGCGTGCTCGCGCCGGAACAGGGCCTTGAGGAAATCCTGGGTGAGCACCACGAACAGCATGGCCAGCGAGGCCCAGAAGGCGGACAGGGCCGGCGACAGGCGGTCGACCAGGATGCACCACAGCAGCACCAGGATCGGCAGCACGTAGTACAGCCCGGTGGGCGCGACCTCGTCGACCCGCGGCAGCACGTCGAAGTGCTCGGGCTCCTTGTGCTCGAGATCGGGGCGCGCGGCGGCGATGCGTACCAGCACCAGATAGGCGAGCAGGAAAATGAACGCGCCGGCCCAGGGGGTCATGCCCGGCAACGCCCGGGCCACGGCGCCGAGCACGTAATACACGAGCACCCCGAGCACGCCCATGGCGACGAAGCCGCCGAGAAAACCCATGAGTTTCTGCATGGCGGTGAAGCGCGCGCTCGGGCGTGGCATGCCCTCGAGGCCGAGCTTCATCGCCTCGAGATGGACGATGTAGAACAGGGCGATGTAGGAGGCCAGCGCCGGCACCACCGCATGGCGGATCACGTCGGTGTAGGCCTCGCCGGTGAACTCCGCGATCAGGAAGGCGGCCGCGCCCATCACCGGCGGGGTGAGCTGGCCGTTGGTGCTGGAGGCCACTTCCACCGCGCCCGCCTTCTCCCGGGTGAAGCCGGTCTTGACCATCAGCGGGATGGTGAAGGTGCCGGTGGTGACCACGTTGGCGATCGACGAGCCGGAATACAGCCCGCTCAGTCCCGAGGCCACCACCGCCGCCTTGGCCGGCCCGCCGCGCAGGTGGCCGAGCAGGGACAGGGCCAGCTGGATGAAGTAGTTGCCGGCCCCGGCGCGCTCGAGCAGGGCGCCGAACAACACGAACAGGAAGATCATGGTCGCCGACACCCCCAGCGCCACCCCGAACACCCCTTCGGTCTGCATCCAGAAATGCCACATGGCCTTGCCGAAGGAGGCCCCCTTCCACTGGACGACCTCGGGCAGCCACGGCAGGTCACCGAAGAAGACGTAGCACAGGAACACCGTGGCCACGAGCAGCAGCGGCAAGCCGAGCGAGCGCAGCACGGCGATGCCGAGCGAGATCAGCCCCAGCGCCGAGATGGTCATGTCCGCCACCGTCGGCAGCCCGGCGCGATCGGCGATGTCGTTCTTGAAGATCAGCAAATACAGGCAGCAGCCCACACCGACTGCGGCCAGCAGCCAGTCGTACCAGGGGATCCGGTCATGGGGCGAGCCCTTGAACAGCGGATAGGCCAGCGCACACAGGGCCATGGCAAAGGCCAGGTGCACCTGGCGCACCTCCTGGTTGTTGAACACCACATTGAGGCCGACGGTCTCCGACAGCCAGAACGGCACACCGGAGGCCACGTAGAGCTGGAACAGCGACCACAGCAGGGCCAGCGCCGAGAGGAACAGGCCCACCGGGCCCGCCGGGTGGCGCGATCCCGACTCGATCTCGGCGACCATCTCCTCGAGCGCTTCGGTCTTGCTCCGGGCGTGCGCGTCCATCCGCTGTGCTCCCCTGGGGAAAAAACGGGGGCGTCGACCGCCGGCCGCGCCCCTTGTCTCGATGGCTCAGGCCATCACATCCAGCCGCGTTCCTTGTAGTACTTGATCGCGCCCGGGTGCAGCGGCGCCGACAGGCCGTCCTTGATCATCTCCGCCTCCTTCAGGTTAGCGAAGGCCGGGTGCAGCTTCTTGAAGTCGGCGAAGTTGTCGAACACCGCCTTGACCACGGTATAGACCACCTCGTCCGGGACGTCGGCCGAGGTGATCAGCGTCGCCCCCACCCCGAAGGTGGTGGTGTCCTCGGGATTGCCGGCGTACATGCCGCCCGGGATGACCGCCTTGCGATAGAAGGGATTGTCGGCGACGAGCTTGTCGATCTGCGGGCCGACCACGTTCACCAGGTTCAGGTCGCAGGTGGTGGTCGCCTCGGTGATCGCCGCGGCCGGATGGCCCACGGTGTAGACCATGACGTCGATCTTGCCGTCGCACACCGCCTGCGCCATCTCAGAGCCCTTGAGCTCGGCGGCCACGGCGAAGTCGTCCATGGTCATGCCGAAGGCCTTCATCACCACTTCCATGGTCGCCCGCTGGCCGGAGCCCGGATTGCCCACATTGACCTTCTTGCCCTTGATATCCTCGAACTTGGTGATGCCACTGTCCTTGCGGGCAAGCACGGTGAAAGGCTCGGGATGGATCGAGAACACCGAACGCAGCTTCTCGAATGGGCCCTGTTCGGCAAACTTGGAGGTGCCGTGATAGGCGTGGTACTGCCAGTCGGACTGGGCGACACCGAATTCCAGCTCGCCGGCACGCACGGAGTTGATGTTGTACACCGAACCCCCGGTGGATTCGGCCGAACAGCGGATGCCGTGTTCCTTGCGGTGCTTGTTGACCAGACGACAGATGGCGCCGCCGGTGGGGTAGTAGACCCCGGTCACGCCACCGGTACCGATCGACACGAACTGCTGCGCCGCACTCACGGTGGGCGCCGCGGACATCAGCAGTGCCGACGCGGCAAGGGCGGTTACTAGCTTGTTCATCACTGGGCCTCCTTATGGCAAGGACGATCCCCCGAGATCGAAGCTCGGGGCGATCTCAGCGTCCCAGTCTAGCGTAATCCTCCGCCCGTGGCGCCCCTCGGGCGCCCCATCGCTCAGACCAGCGACGGCCCGGCGACGATGTGGCGTGCCTCGTCCGCGGTAAGCGGCAGGCTGGCGACACGGGTCACATGCTCCGACAGCCACTGCGCCAGCATCTCGCCGCCGTCGCCGTCGACGCTGAGGATGCGACAGCCGGCGACGCCGCTGTCGGCCGTGACCCCACGCGCGTAATTGACCACCTGGGCACGGCCGGTGATGACGCCGGGCAGACGCGAATGCTCGAGCCGGAAGGCGAATTCGTGACGGGCGTCCGGGGCCGTCGCCGCCTGCATCGCGAAGCCGTCGAGCGAGACGTCGCGCACATGCATCGGGGCGCCGTCGCAACTCAGACGGAAGACGGTCGCGCTGTCCTGGTCGACGATCACCCGCTGGCGCTGGCGACGCTCGTTGATTTCATCCATGGCCCACCTCCTTGTGATGCGTCCTGACACTGGCGTCAACGACCGCTGGCGCCTTCACTTGACAGTCTGCGTGGCGTCGCGCCCATTTACAGTGGAATATTTCGCGGCTTGCGCCCGGCGCGGGCAAACACCCGATCGAAGAGCGCGCCGGGCATCCAGCCGAGCACACGGGCGACCACCCCCATCTGCCAGGGCACCACCGCGTGACGGCGCCCGGCCGCGATGACCCGGGCCATGCGTCGCGCCGCCACGTCGGCGTCCATCAGGAAAGGCATCGGGTAGGGGTTGATGCGGGTCATCGGCGTGTCGATATAGCCGGGCGAGAGCGTGACCACCCGTACCCCGGAGCCGTGCAGCTCGACCCGCAGGCTCTCGAGATAACGGTGCGCCGCCGCCTTGGACGCGCTGTAGGCCCCCGCCCCCGGCAGCCCGCGCACGCCGGCCACCGAGGCGATGCCCACCAGGGTGCCGGCACCGGTGCGGCGCATGTCGAGCAGGAAGGGGCGGAAGGTGTTCACCATCCCCAGCACGTTGATCGCGAGGATGCGCGCGAACACGTCGCCGTCCTCCTCGTGTTCGGTCAGCGTGCCCGCCGACACCCCGGCGCTGGCGATGACGATGTCCGGCGGCCCGAAGCGCGCGACGAAGCGGTGCGCCGCTTCGCGCATGGCGCGCGGGTCGGCCACATCGGCGACAAGCACCATCGCCTCACCATCGAGCCCCGCCGCCACCGCCTCGAGCGCCGCCTCGCGTCGTCCCAGCAGGCCGACGCAGGCGCCGGCCCGACCGTAGTGTCGCGCCAGGGCGGCCCCGATTCCACTACTGGCGCCGGTAATGAAAACGCGCTGCGGGCGGTCATCCGCCACACAGCGCGTCGACTCACGCACGGCGTTCAGCGTTTGGCGCGGGATGCTCGCACCCGGGCGATGAGTTCATCGGCCACTTCCAGCGAGGCCTCGTGCGAACCCGCCATGGACCCGGAGGTCTCGAAGCGCCCGTCGATGGCCAGGGTGGGCACGCCGCGGATGCGGTAGTTGCGCGCCAGCTGATCGGCCCGCCGGACCTGCCCACTCACCCCGAAGGACTTGTAGGCATCGAGGAACTTCTTGCGGTCCACCCCCATGGAACCCACCCAATCGGCGGCGCCGGCTTCGGTCTCGAGTGGCACGTGCTGATCCTGATAGGCCTCGAAGACCTTGGGGTGCAGCTTGTCGGCCACGTCGATGGCCTCCATCGCGTAGTAGAACTGCGCCAGGCCGCGCAGCTTGGGGTTGCCCCAGATGGCCGGCACACGCACGAAGGCGACATCCGGCTGCTGCTTGGCGACCCAGGCCGACACCAGCGGATCGAAGGCGCGGCAGTGCGGGCAGCCGTAGTGGAAGAATTCGAGCACCTCGATGCGCGAAGGATCGTCCGTGGGCTGGGGCGGGTTGACGGGGGCGAAGGTGCCGGCGGACTGGGCACGCACCGGCAGGCCGATGGCGGACAGACCGGCCACGGCGGCCAGTTGCTTGAGGGCGAGACGTCGGTTCATCTTTTCCTTGTTCCTTTCAGTCGACGCAGACGCGGTTGAGACGTGCGCTGCCGGTTCGAGTTCCCGCGCCGGATCACTTCACCCGCACGAGGTTGCTCTCGATGCCGGCCCGGGCCAGTTCGGCGCGGATCCGGTTGAGGTCGTCGAGGCGGGTGAAGGGGCCCACGCGGACCCGTTGGACCGTGCCGGCCGTGGCCGACTCGCCCCGCTGCACCGATGCCTCCACCCCCATTAACGCAAGACGCGCCTTCAGGTTGTCAGCCTCGGTGGGATCTTCGAACGCACCCACCTGCAGGTAGAGCTTCTCGATGGGCTTGGCGGCCTCGGCGGCCTTGCCATCGGCGGGGATGTCCACCGTCCCGTCGCCCTTGGGCAGGATCTTGTAGAAGTCGAACTCGGGCTTCTCCAGTGGCTTGTCGCCCGGCTTGCCGGGCAGCACGCGTGGCTTGAGCGGCTCGGTCACGCCGCTGGCGGTGTCCGGCTCATGGCCCGCGAACGGGTTGGCCCGGGTCAGATACCAGGCCACACCGGCGGCGAACACCGCGCCGAGCATGAGCCCGATGATGATGCCGACGAACACCCCGCCGCCCGTCTTCCGGGGGGCCGGTTTCTTGCTGCTGTTCTTGCGTTGACCGCTCACGCGCACGATTCCCGATTCAGGTTACATGGAAGTCGGGGCGCCAACCCCGAGCAGACGCAGGCCGTTGGCCAGGGTGTTGCGGATGGCGGCGGCCAGGGCCAGGCGCGCCATCTTCAGTGCCTCGTCCTCCACCAGCATCCGTTCGGCGTTGTACCAGCTGTGGAAGTCACCGGCCAGATCCTTGAGATAGAAGGCGATCTGGTGCGGGGCATAGTCGGCCGCCGCCGACTGCACCACTTCCGGGAAGGCGGCGAGCCGGGCGCACAGCCCCAGTTCGCGCTCCGATTCGAGCCGCGCCGGATCGACCTCGAGCAGATCGCGCTCGACACCGCCCCACTGGCCCAGCACCGAACACACGCGGGCATGGGCGTACTGGATGTAGTACACCGGATTCTCGTTGGTCTGGCTCTTGGCCAGGTCGAGATCGAAGTCCAGGTGCTGGTCGCTCTTGCGCAGCACGTAGAAGAAGCGGCAGGCGTCGTTGCCCACGTCCTTGCGCAGGTCGCGCAGGGTCACGAACTCGCCCGAGCGGGTCGACATGGCCGCCTTCTGGCCGTTGCGATAGAGCACCGCGAACTGCACCAGCGCCACCTCGAGCTTCTCGGGCGGCAGGTCGAGCGCCGCGATCGCCCCGCGCACCCGCGGGATGTAGCCGTGGTGATCGGCGCCCCAGATGTCGATGATGCGATCGAAGCCGCGCTCGTACTTGTTCAGGTGGTAGGCGATGTCGGAGGCGAAGTAGGTGAACAGCCCGTTCTCGCGCTGCACCACCCGGTCCTTCTCGTCGCCGAAATGGCTGGAGCGGAACCACTTGGCGCCGTCCTGCACGTAGATGTGGCCGCGCTTGTCCAGTTCGGCCACGGCACGCTCGACCAGACCGGTGTCGAACAGGCTCTTCTCCGAGAACCACTTGTCGAAGCACACGCCGAATTCCTGCAGATCCTCGCGGCAGTCGCCGAGCTGTTCGGCGAGGGCGAAGTCGTGGATCCAGGCGTAGTCCTCGCCCAGCAGGGCCTTGGCATTGGCGATCAGGCCGTCGAGGTGGTCTTCCTTGTCGGCCTCGACATCGACCACGCCGGCGAGCACCTGATCGGCCGTCACCCGGGCGAAGCGGTCCTGGTGGCCGTCGCGGATCTCGCGCGCCATGTCGATCACGTAACCGCCCTGGTAGCCGTTGGGCGGAAACGGCACCTCGATGCCGAAGAAGGCCAGGTAGCGCAGCCAGGTGGAGGTGGCGAGGATGTCCATCTGCCGCCCGGCGTCGTTCACGTAGTACTCGCGCGCCACCTTGAAGCCGGCGAAATCGAGCACCGAGGCCAGCGAGGCGCCGTAGGCCGCCCCCCGGCCATGGCCCACGTGCAGCGGGCCGGTGGGATTGGCGGAGACGAACTCCACCTGCACGCTCACGTCCTTGTCGGCACCGCGGCCGAAGGCCTCGCCCTGTTCGAGCACGGTCCGGACGATGCCGGTCTTGGCCCCCGAGGCCAGGGTGAAGTTGATGAAGCCCGGACCGGCGATCTCGACCTTGCTCACCAGCTCGGAAGCGGGCAGCTCGGCCACCAGCATCTGCGCCAGGTCACGCGGGCTGCGGCGCAGCGGCTTGGCCAGCTGCATCGCCAGGTTGGCGGAAAAATCACCGTGGCTGGCCTGCTTGGGCCGCTCAAGGGCGATGGCCACCCCGGTCTGGTCCGGCGCCACGCTTTTGAGCGCGGCGCGCAGCAGGTCGACGAGGTGGAGTTTGGGGTCAGCGCTCATGGCCACAGAAAAAGCAAACGAAACGCGGGATTATACAAGGCTCGGCGCATCTTCTCCCAACCGCCGGCTCAGGCCACGGTGGCGCGCAGGCCGCTCACGTAGACCATGCGCCCCGAGTCCGGATGGCGGATGTAGCTCAGTTCGTTGCGCCGGTTCTCGCCCGTCCCGGGGGCCCGCAGCGAGATGTGCACCCAGCCGGCGTTCGGCCCCAGGCGCGGGTCGTAACACTCGCAGATGATCTGATCGAAGTCGGCCAGGTGCGCCGCCGCCCAGCGCGCCAGGTCGAGCGTCGCCATGCCCGGAATCTCGATGTCGCAGGCGCAGCCGGCGGTATGCTGGCTGGTGCTGATCCAGGTGGCGGGGCGATGTTTCAGCGCCCGCTCGAGGGCCTGACTGCGATAGACGCTGTTGGGCGAGAACGCGCCGAAGGCGTCGCGCACCGGCTGGAGCACCTCGCGCGCCAGATGCACGGCCGCGCGCAGGATGTCGTCGGAGGCGAAGCCGTTGTCGATGCCCTGACGCGCGGCCAGCATCGAGCGGTTCAGCTCGTAGGCGCGAAAGTTGGGGCTGACCAGATCCCGCGGCTGCAACTGCGCGACGTGAAAGCCTTCGAGGGCGTCCTTGCTGCGATCTTTCATGGCTCCCTCCTCACAGGGCCGAACGGATCAGCGCCAGCGCATCGCGCAGCGTGCGCCGGGCATCGCCGCACAGGGCAACGACGAAATCGAGGTGCTCGACCACCGTGGTGCGCTCGCGCGGGCTGGCGCCACGCATGAGCGCCAGCCGGTAGGCAGCGCCGATCTGCTCGGCCTCGCTGCGCAGCAGGCGCCCCCGCGGCGGCCGTGCCAGCAGCCGCACCAGCAGGCAGTCGGCCTCGCCCAGGGCGTCCCAGACGTTGGGGTTCAGTTCGTTGCGTGCGCGGGTGCGTTCGATCATGGCGTCGCAATCGGCCAGCCAGGCATCGTCGAGCCCGGCAGCCTTGTCCATCATCGCCACCAGCACCTCGGCCAGGGCCTGGTTGCTGAACGCGTAGGCCCCGGGCGGCTGGCCGCCGGCGGTCTCGAGCTGACCGGCGAGGCGGTAGTAGTTGGCCATGTTGATCAGGGCCTCACGGCGCGGCGTGCGGTGTTCATGCACCCAGGCGAGGCGCTTGCAGGCGCTGCCGAGCAAGGCGTAGCGCTCGGAGGTGGGCGCCCGCTGGCAGATCAGGTCGAGTTCCATGATCGCCGACTCGATGCGTTCGATGAGCTCGTCGCGAGCGCTCTCATCCAGCCCGTCGGTACGGCGCAGGCTCGCCCACTCGTGCCCGGCGAGGCGCACCTTGAAGTTGGCGCACTGCTCGACCGCGCGCACCGGGCAGTCGCCCGTGTCCAGCCGCATGGCCTTCTCCAGCCAGTCGATGGCCTCGGCGTAGGCGCCGGTCTCGCCCCAGGCAAAACCCAGCGCGGCGGCCACGTCGGCGCGGGCGAGCCAGCCTTCGCGCACGTCCTCAGGCACTCGCGCGATCAGGTGGCCGATGCCGTCGCGCATCCGCGCCAGGCGCGCCGGGTCCTCGCCGTCGTGCTGGATCTGCATGCGGATCCATTCCAGGTGGTTGCCCAGCGCGGTCACCAGCTCCGCCGGGGCGAAGAACGGTTGCGGCGGCCGGCTCACCGGCGCGCTGCCCTCGCCGCGCAGGCGATAGCTCGGATCGCCGTAGCACTGGTAGGCGCCCCAGGTATTGACGCCGGGGAAGTTGGCCCACACCACCTCGCGCGCCGCGCGCACCGCGTCGCCGAAGGCCTGGCCGTCGAGCAGGTGGCGATAGAAGCTGGCGGCGAAGGCGCTGGCGGCGCCGTCGTCCACCGCCCAGCCGGCGGCCACCACCGCCTTGACCCCCATGTTCACGAACTGCACGGCGAGGTTGGCCGCCAGGGTGGTGTAGGCGCTCGATCCGCTCGTCTGGGTCTTGCCCAGATGGCAGCAGTTGATGAACACCACCTCCGGCACCCAGCGCATCTGCTCCACGTCGCCCGGGGTGAGGAAGGCGTCGCGACCGATGACCATGCCGGAGACCGTGCGCGGCGTGCCGTCCTTGCCCTCGCCGAGGGGATACTCGTGCTCGCCGTGGCCGGCCAGATGGAGGATGCGCCAGGCATCGCGATGCAGGCCGGCGAGGATCGCGTCGGCCCGCTCGTCCACGCTCTCGCGCACATCGAAGGCACCGCTTCGCAGCATGGCCGCCACCTCCTCCGCCTCGCGGCGCGCCCCGGGCAGGTCGGGGAAGCTCGCCCACCCGCCCAGATCCGGGTTGCCCACCACGAAGGCCTTGGCGCTGGTGCTGTGCAGGGGCTGGTGGCGGAACTCGCGCGCCTTGAGCTGGCGCACCAGCCCGGCCGCCACCGCCGGCGGGCGGTTGATCGCGCCCCAGCGGTTCTCGAGCAGCTCCCACGGATAGCGCGCCGAACAGGCATCGAGCATCAGCACCATGTTCGACTGGTTGGGGGCCATGGCCTTGAGGCTGTTGGGCAGGAGCATCTCGAACAGGGTCTTGGCCACTTCGCTGTTGGCCGCCGGCGAACGCGAGGCCTGGGCGATGAAGGCGTCGGCCAGTTCGAGCTGGCCGGCCATGAGGGTCTCCTCGGCGCGGGCGCGGTCGGTGGCGAAGATGAAGCGTAGCGCCCGGCGCCCCTCCTCCTCGATGATCTCGAGGCGATGCCACCATTCGGGCTGCTCGTCGCAACGCACCCGGCGGCGGCGCCCCTGGCCGGTCTGGATGTTGCGGTCCGGCCATTCGACGCGGGCGCTCAGCTCGCCGTCGCGCAGGGCCTGCTCGATGCCCTCGGAGGCGCTGATGGCCACGTCCTCGTAGATTTCGATGAACTCGATCTCGTCGATCACCACCCGGTTCTCGAGCCCCTGCTCGGTGAGCTTGTCGGCGGCGGACACGGCCGCGCGCAGGATCACCTCGACCGCGGCGCTCACCGGCATGCCGCCGGCGCCGGTGCCCACCAGCAGGCAGCTGAGCGCCGCCGAGCGCGGCGCCGCGGCGGGCCCGAAGCGGTGGTCGTCAGGCCATTGCGCCACCTGCAGGGCGAAATCGAGCACGGCGGTGCGCACGCCGCCCTCGAGCAGGCCGGGGCGCAGCTCACCCACCTGGCCGAGGCCGACCACCACCGCGCCCTGTGGCCGGGCGTCGGGCACCTCGTTGAAGAACAGGGCGTGCGAGCCGGGCGCCGCCGGGTACATGCCCAGGCGCAGGCGTCGCGACAGCGCATGGTCGAGGCGGTAGTCGAGCGCGGCCTCGGCGCTGACGATGGCGTCGCCGGCATAGTGCCCCACCACCACCGGATAGCGGGCATAGGCCAGATCGCCATGGCGCACGCTGACGCGAATGCGCGGCGCCACCGGCAGGCCGCCCTCGGCGGTGGCCGGCAGACCGCCGCCGAAGCCGAAGCGGCTGACCGCGGCCGCGTCGGGCAGATCGTCGGTGAACGGCGGCTCGGGCAGCACGAAGCGCGCCGGCACGCCGGCACGCGCCCGCGGCGGGTTGGCCGGCAGGCGGTCGGTGGTGCCGGTCATGAGCAGATCGAGCAGCCCGGGGAAGGCGCGCGTCTGCGTGCACAGGGCATCGTGGGCGGTGTCCTCCACGTACCAGGTGGGCACCCCGGTCAGGCGCCCGGAGGCCCAGGTGACGGTGCCGTCGCCCTCCGCCGTGGCGTCGAAGACCAGCTTGCGGCGCGGCGGCCAGTCCCAGTCGTTGGCCGGCTCGACCCGGTAGCCGGTGACCGTCGCCTCCTGGCAGCCGGCCAGATACACCATGTGGTCCGGATCGATCGCCCCGGCCAGCAGACGCGACCAGGTCGGGCGCGCGGCGCGCAGCACGCCGGCGCCGGACACCGGCCAGGTGGCCTCGAGCTCGGCCTTGAGCGCCTTCCACAGGGCCGGTTCGGTGAAGTCCGGATCGTCGGGGGCGAAGGGCAGCAGCTCGACCAGACCGGGATAGCGGCCGACGATGTCGATGATGTCGTCGGTGTTCTTGGTCAGGTCCAGCAAGGCCAGCTTGCGCTCGGTCGCGTTGAGTCCGGTGAGCCAGCGCACCGCCTCGTAGGAGCCGCGGTTGGGGGTGCCGAGCATCATGAAACGGCTGTTGGGCAGGGCGACGATGCGCTGCCAGATGGCCGCGCCGGGGCCGCCGTCGGCGATCATGGCGCGCACCACCAGCCCGCCCATGGAGTGGGCCACCAGATGCACCGGCTGGCCGCTGCGTTCCAGGTCGGGCAGCCAGCGTTCGAGCGCGTCGGCCAGCCTTGCGGCGGCCTCGCGCACCGACATGCGCCAGTCGTAGGGGAAGATCTCCACCCGGTGGCTGCGGGCGAGAAACTCGACCAGCGGGCCGTAGAAGTCGCCGATCAGATCCACCGGCTCGACCGCCGGCTGACCGACCCGCAACCGGCTGAGCTGGCCACGCAACAAGCGCCAGTAGTCGAGCCACACGGTCTCGCCCTGCTGCTGCAGGGCGCTGCCCATGGTGCCGGGCAGGATCACCACCAGCGGCTTGGGCGCGGTGCCGCCGCGGCTGCGCGCCAGGGCCTCGCGCCAGCGCGGCGTCTCCACCGGCGCCAGGGCGATGGGCTGGAAGCCGCCGTCGCCCTCGTCGGTGCGCAGCAGGCCGTTGGAGAGCCAGCGCACCGTCTTCTCGTTGGTGAAGTAGCGGAAGTGATTGACCTGTCCGCCTTCGTCGCGCAGGAAACGGGCGTGCCCCTCGACGCGCCGCAGCCCACCCATCATGGAGCCGGTGTTGACCACCAGGTCGTGGTCGGAGCCGTAGAACCAGTCGGCTGCGAGCAGCTTGATCTGGCTCCACAGGGAATCGCCCTCGGTGTCGCCGGCGATGACCGACAGGTCCGCCGCAGTCACCAGATCCGGATGCTGCAGCAGGCGGGTGAGCGCGGAGCCGGGCATCATCGCCTCCAGGCCCGGCAGGGTGCGCGGGTCGGTGCGCTCCTTGACCACCGCGAGGAGAAAGTCGAGGGCGTCGCCGAAGATGCCGTTGCCGGCGATGAAATCGAGCACCGACAGCCAGCGGTCGAGCCGCCCCGAGGCCAGGGTGGTGCCACGCGCCGGGCAGGCCACGCGCACGAAGCGGGTGATGCGCAGCTGTTTGGTGTGCAACACCTCGAGTAGCTCGAGCAGCGCCGCCCGGTCGGCCGCGTAGGCGGCATCGCGGGCCTTCGCGGCCGAGTCGTCCAGGCGCGCCAGGCCGAGCTGCTCGGCCATGCAGCGGTCGGCAGCGAACAGGGTCTGGATCAGCGCCGGCGACAACGGATCGAGGTCCGGGTCGCGCATCCCCAGGCACATCAGCTCGCCCACCAGGCCGCCACGCGAATGGCTGACCAGATGCACTTCGGCCCCGGCCGGCAGCGCCGTGGCCAGCGCCAGCGCGTTGTGGATCGGACTCTCGGTGAGGGTGCGGTGCTGGAGCGCGAACACGCGCTTGCCGTAGCGCGCCTCGAAGCGGTGGCGCAGGGCAGCGCCGGCGGCGTTGTCGTCGCGCCACAGGGCGCCGAAGCTGCCGGCGGTGCTCGATCCGGTGCCATGGATGAAGACCAGCAGCGGCGAGCTCTCCGCACCGATGTCGCAGGCCGGCTGGAGACCAGGATCGCCCTGGGCATTGGCGCCGAGCGCGCAGCGGTACAGCCCCGGCGGCGCGTCCTTGAGCTGCTTGTCCTCGAGCGAGCGCCCGAGGGCGCCGGCGGCCTTGCCGGACAGGTCCACGCCGAAGGCCTCGAGCAGGCGCACCCCCAGACCCAGCCAGCCGCGCTCGCTGCCACGCGCCGGCTGCCCGGGACGCGGCGCGAAGTCGATCTGCCAGGTCGCCTCGCCATCGCGCTGGCCGATCTGGCGCCCGCGCTCGCGCAGCAGATCGTCGGCCCGGCTCCACAGCACGAAGCCGTTTTCCAGTTCCACCCGCAGCACGGCGTCGCCGGACACCTCGGCCGGCGCCTGGCTGCCGCGCGCGGCCCCGGGCTGGATCCGGCGCGAACGGGTGATGCGCACCTCGCGCGTCGCCGGCGCCTGGGCGGCGCTCTCGAGCCCCGCCAGCAGATAGGTACGGTCAGAGGACATGGCATGCTTCCTTGAGACGGGGTTGGGGCGGCCGGCGCCCGGGTCGACCGGGTTCGATCATGGCCTCACTCGAAGACCGGAAAATGACGCGCGCCCCGCGCACCGGACAGCTGCGGGGTCTGCGGCAGGCTGGTAGAGGGCAGGAAGGTGCCGATGGCGCGGAACCAGTCCAGGTAGCTCGCCCCGGGCGCGAGGCCGGCGAGCGCCTTGAGCGCGTAGTAGGTGAAGGCGCCGTTGGGGCGACCGCGGAATCGGGTGTCCCAGCTGAACTCGGCATCGCGGCAACCGGCCAGGAGCAGATCGCCGCCGAGCCGGGTGAAGCCGCCGAAGACGCGCGCCGGCGGCGCGCCGGACGGCAGGGCATCGGCCCCCAGCCACAGCGCCGGCGGCAGGAAACGGGCACGCGGCGCGGCCGGATCCAGATCCGGATCGCGACCGCGGATCACGCTGCCGGAGTGGCAGCTGTCGGAGATGAGCACCACCCGCACCCCGGCGTCGCGACGGGCGAAGAGCTCGGCCAGTTCGTCGTCGAGCAGGACCTGGCCGTCGGCGATATCGTGGGGGCACAGGCCCTCGTCGCGGCCATCGGGCTCGTCGCCTGAGGTGTCGGGCACCCAGGTGCCGTGGCCCGAATAGGTGATGACGACCGAATCGCCACTGCGCGCGCCGGTGATCAGGTCGGTCATGGCCGCCACCATGCTCGCCTTGGTGGCCGCGGCGTCGAGCAACTGGCGCACGGCAAAGCCCCTGCCGTCGAGCAGCGCCGACCAGTCGTGCGCGTCGTTCACGCATCCGGACAGGTCGCTGTCCGTCCCCGGATAGTCATTGATGCCGATGCACAACGCCGACTTGCTCATGGACCGCCTCCGAACCGGAGCGACACGGCACAGGTGACCACCGCCATGACGCCGTCTTTCTCTGATTAAAGCATGTGATCGCCCGCCAGCAACCGCAGATCGATGCGACGCGGCGCGGGACGATGCCATGGGTATGCTGACCCGTCGGACCCGGGCGTGTCAGTGGCGTCGTTCACTCCTTCCCTGGCGCCGCGCCACCACCCCATGAAAACGGTTTAAGGGCACAATGCCGGTTTTGCCACCTGCCCGTTCCCCCCGTGCGACTGTTCCGACTGGCCAAAATCGTTGCCGTCAGCCTGCGCTTCGGCCTTGACCGGATGGTCCTCGCCGCCGATCCGAGCGGCACCCTCGTGCGTATCTGGGGCGCCCTGTTCTTCTGGCGCCGCTTCGCCGAACCGCGCGCCGTGCGGCTGCGCCGGGCGCTCGAATCGCTCGGCCCGATCTTCGTCAAGTTCGGCCAGATGCTCTCGACCCGGCGCGACCTGCTGCCGCCGGACATCGCCGACGAACTGGCGCTGCTGCAGGACCGCGTCCCGCCCTTCCCGACCGACAAGGCGGTGGCGGTGCTCGAAGCGTTCTACGGCCGGCCGGTGGACGAGGTGTTCGCCAGCTTCACCCGCGAGCCGGTGGCTTCGGCCTCGGTGGCCCAGGTGCATTTCGCCGTCCTCCACGACGGCACCGAGGTGGCGGTCAAGATCCTGCGCCCGGGCATCGAGCGCGTCATCGCCCACGACCTGGCGCTGCTCGACGTGGCCGCCACCGCCCTGGACCGGCTGTGGCCCCAGAGCCGGCGCCTGAAGCCGCGCGAGGTGGTCGCCGAGTTCGCCAAGCACCTGCGCGACGAGCTCGACCTGATGCGCGAGGCGGCCAATTGCTCGCAGCTGCGGCGCAACTTCACCGATTCACACCTGCTCGTCGTCCCCGAGGTGCACTGGGACTACTGCGGCAAGTCGGTGATGGTGATGCAGCGCATGCACGGCATCCCCATCTCGCGCCTCGAGGCGCTACGCGCCCAAGGCACCGACCTGTCGGCCCTGTCCATGGCAGGCGTGGAGATCTTCTTCACCCAGGTGTTCCGCGACGGCTTCTTCCATGCCGACATGCATCCGGGCAACATCTTCGTGGCCGCGGATGGGCGCTACATCGCCCTCGACTTCGGCATCATGGGCACGCTCAACGACACCGACAAGAACTACCTGGCGCAGAACTTCCTCGCCTTCTTCCAGCGTGACTACAAGCGCGTCGCCCAGGCCCACATCGACGCCGGCTGGGTGCCCTCGACCACCCGGGTGGACGAGTTCGAGTCGGCCATCCGCGCGGTGTGCGAGCCGATCTTCGACAAGCCGCTCAAGGACATCTCCTTCGGCAAGACGCTGCTGCGCCTGTTCCAGACCGCGCGCCGCTTCGAGATGGAAGTGCAGCCCCAGCTGGTGCTGCTGCAGAAGACCCTGCTCAACATCGAGGGCCTGGGGCGCCAGCTCGATCCGGAACTGGATCTGTGGAAGACCGCCAAGCCCTTCCTCGAGCGCTGGATGAACGAGCAGGTCGGTTGGCGCGCCCTGCTGCGCCACGCCAAGGAAGAAGCACCCGGCTGGGCCGCCACCCTGCCCCAGCTGCCACGCCTGGTGCACCATGCCCTCGACAGCCACGACCGGGATCTCGCCACCCGGACCGAACTGGCGCGCGTCACCCAGGCGCAGCGCCGCCTCCAGCGCCGCCTGAACTGGCTGGTGGCCCTGCTGCTGGCGCTGGTGGCGCTCGAACTGTGGCATCTGGCGGGACTTTCCTGACGCCCTGAATCCGACCCGCCGGAAACCGCTCGGATCGCACCGCGGCGGTGCGACATGCACCACCGCTGCGCATCCGCCGGTACCGCCATCG
Source organism: Nitrogeniibacter mangrovi (assembly GCF_010983895.1). Taxonomy (GTDB): domain Bacteria; phylum Pseudomonadota; class Gammaproteobacteria; order Burkholderiales; family Rhodocyclaceae; genus Nitrogeniibacter; species Nitrogeniibacter mangrovi. The sequence continues at coordinate 483,409 of NZ_CP048836.1, read as the reverse complement.
GCCAGCGCCGGAATTTGCCGGCAAAACCGTCCAATTCCCTCGCGGTCGGCGCTACAATCCGCCGTTTCGAACGCCACCGCCGCCTGAAGGAATCCGCCCGATGCTCGTGACCTTCGTCGCCTTCTATCTGCTCGTTTCCATCGGCATCGGCCTGTACGCGGCCACCCGGGTCAAGAACACCACCGACTACGTGGCCGCCGGCCGCCACCTGCCCCTGTACATCGTCACCGCCACGGTGTTCGCCACCTGGTTCGGCTCGGAGACGGTGGTGGGCATCTCCGCCACCTTCCTCCAGGAGGGCCTGCGCGGCCTGTGGTCCGACCCCTTCGGCGCCTCGCTGTGCCTGATCCTCGTCGGCCTGTTCTTCGCCCGCCCGCTGTACCGCCTCAACCTGCTCACCCTGGGCGACTACTACCGCATGCGCTACGGGCGCACGGTGGAGGTGCTGTGCTCGCTGGCGATCGTGATCTCCTACCTGGGCTGGGTGTCGGCACAGATCACCGCCCTCGGGCTGGTCTTCAACATCCTCTCGGACGGCGCGATCTCCAACCAGACCGGCATGCTGATCGGCATCGCCGTGGTGCTCGCCTACACCCTGTTCGGCGGCATGTGGTCGGTGGCCCTGACCGACTTCATGCAGATGACCATCATCGTCGTCGGCCTGTTCTACATCGCCTGGGTGGTCAGCGGCATGGCCGGCGGGGTGGATACCGTGGTCGCCCATGCCGAGGCCGCTGGCCGCTTCAACTTCCTGCCCGCCTTCGAGCCGCGCGACATCATGGCCTTCCTGGCCGGCATCCTCACCATGGGCTTCGGCTCCATCCCGCAGCAGGACGTGTTCCAGCGGGTCAACGCCGCGCGCAGCGAACGCATCGCCGTCACCGGCTCCATCCTCGGCGGCTCGGGCTACTTCGTGTTCGCCTTCGTGCCCATCTTCATCGCCTACTCCGCCACCCTGATCGACCCGGCGCTGATGAATCGCTACATCGACACCGACGCGCAGATGATCCTGCCCCAGCTGATCCTCCAGCACATGCCCCTGTTCGCCCAGGTGATGTTCTTCGGCGCCCTGCTCTCGGCGATCATGAGCACCGCCTCGGGCACCCTGCTGGCGCCCTCGGTCACCTTTTCCGAAAACATCCTGCGCAACACCTTCTCGGGCCTCGACGACCGCCAGTTCCTGTGGCTCAACCGCGTGGTCGTGGTGGTGTTCGCGGTGTTCGTGCTGTGGTACGCGCTGCAGACCGACGAGAGCATCCACGGCATGGTGGAGGATGCCTACAAGGTAACCCTGGCCACCGCCTTCGCCCCGCTCGCGGTCGGCCTGTACTGGAAACGCGCCACCACCCAGGGCGCCCTGGCCTCCATCGTGACCGGCTTCGTGGTCTGGCTCGGGCTCGAGGCCGTCGCCCCCGAGGCCCTCATCCCGCCGCACTTCGCCGGCATGCTCGCCGGCCTCGTTGCCATCGTCGCCGGCTCGCTCGCGCCCCAGCGGATCCGCCCAGCCGGCGGCCACGCGCACCACCTCTCGCTGGGCCAACCGCGCGGCCGGTAGTCATTCCGCCGAACGCCCCGACGGCCGCCCCCGCACCCGGGTGGCTGCCGTCGTTTACCGCCCGGCGAGAGGCCGTCGCACGCGGCCCGATTGATGCGCATCAATCCCCCCGGCCGGCGCAGCGCCTACACTCGGCGCCCAAGTCCCGAACCACCGGCCCCATGTCCTCAGCAAACGTCCCCGAACTGGTATGCCCCGCCGGCAGCCTGCCGGCGCTCAAGAAGGCCGTCGACGCCGGCGCCGACTGTGTCTATGTCGGTCTGCGCAACGCCACCAACGCCCGCAACTTCACCGGACTGAATTTTTCCGACGCCCAGTTGCGCGAGGGCATCGCCCATGCGCATCGCGCCGGCAGCAAGGTGCTGCTGGCACTGAACACCTACCCGCAGACGCACAACGCCGCCGAGTGGACCGCGGCGGTGGACGCGGCGGCCGAGCTGGGCATGGATGCCCTCATCCTCGCCGACCCGGGGCTGATGCAGTACGCCCGCGACACCCATCCGCAGCTGCGCCTGCATCTGTCCGTGCAGGGCTCGGCGACCAGTTACGAGGCCATCAACTTCTACCACCGCCATTTCGGCATCCAGCGCGCGGTGCTGCCGCGCGTGCTGTCGCTGCCGCAGGTGGAGCATGTGATCGCCCACACGCCGGTGGAGATCGAGGTGTTCGGCTTCGGCGGCCTGTGCGTGATGGTGGAAGGACGCTGCGCCCTGTCGGCCTACGCCACCGGCGAGTCGCCCAACTGCAACGGCGCCTGTTCGCCGGGCAGCCATGTGCGCTGGGAACAGACCGAGCGCGGCATGGAAACCCGCCTCAACGGCATCCTCATCGACCGCTTCGGCGACGACGAACGCGCCGGCTACCCGACCCTGTGCAAGGGGCGTTTCGAGGTGCAGGACGAGACCTACTACGCCATCGAGGAACCCACCAGCCTCAACACCCTGGAACTGCTGCCGACGCTGGCCGCGGCCGGCGTGCGTGCCATCAAGATCGAGGGGCGTCAGCGCAGCCCGGCCTACGTGGAGCAGGTCACCCGGGTGTGGCGCGCCGCCCTCGACCGCCTGCGCACCGACCCGGAGCACTACGCCGTGCAGCCCGGCTGGATGGCGACCCTCAACAAGGTGTCCGAAGGCCAGAGCCACACCCTGGGCGCCTACTACCGCCCGTGGAAGTGATGCCCATGAAACTCGCGCTCGGCCCGCACCAGTACTACTGGCCCCGCCAGGCGATGCTCGCCTTCTATGCGTCGATCGCCGATACCCCGGTCGACATCGTCTACCTGGGCGAATCGGTGTGTTCGCGCCGCCATGAACTGCGCCTCGACGACTGGCTCGACGTCGCCGCCATGCTCACCGCGGCGGGCAAGGAGGTGGTGCTCTCCTCGCTGGTGCTGATCGAATCGGAGTCGGACCTCAAGACCCTGCGGCGCCTCGTCGGCCAGGCCGAATTTTGCGTCGAGGCCAACGACATGGCAGCGGTGAGCCTGCTCGATGCCGCCGGTCGCGACGACTGGGTGGCCGGCCCGACGCTCAATATCTTCAATCCGCAGACCCTGGCCCTGATGCAGTCCATGGGCGCGCGCCGCTGGGTGATGCCGCCCGAGATGTCACGCGAGGCCGCCGTTGCACTGCGGGCCGGCTGCGCCACGCCCCCCGAGCTCGAGGTCACCGCCTACGGCCGCCTGCCGCTGGCCTACTCGGCGCGCTGCTTCACCGCGCGCCATTTCAACCTGCAGAAGGACACCTGCGAGTTCCGCTGCCTGGGCCATACCGACGGCCTGCGCCTGCGCACCCGCGAGGGCAACCCCTTCCTCACCCTGAACGGCATCCAGACCCAGTCGGCGCGCATCCACAACCTGCTCGCCGACCTGCCCTCGCTCCAGGCGGCCGACGCGCAGGTGCTGCGTCTGTTGCCCCAGGGCGACGACATGATCGGAATCATCGACCTGTTCCACCAGGCGGTGCAGGGCACCCTGTCCGGCCCGACCGCCTTCGAGCGCAGCCGGGCGCTGATGACCGACGAGGCGTGCAACGGCTTCTGGCACGGCCGTGCCGGCGTCGAACAATACGTCAGAACCTGAAGGAGACCGGCGATGCGCCCCCTGCCCGAATTCAAGCTCCCATCCCTGGTCGCCCGCGTCGGCACCCGGCTGCCCCAGTGGCCCCAGACCCTGGCGCTGGTCACCGGCCTCAACCTCGCCCTCGACCGCATCCTGCCCACCGACGAGCTCGCGCCCCTGACCGGCAAGCGCCTGCAGCTGAACGTCTCGGATCTGGGCCTGCACCTGCGCTACACCTTCAACGGCCGGCGCTTCCGCGCCCGTTTCGACCGCACGGCCGCCGACCTGACCCTCAGCGCGCAACTGCGCGACTATCTCGCCCTCGCGCTGCGCGAGGAGGACCCGGACACCCTGTTCTTCAGCCGCCGCCTGTGCATGGAAGGCAATACCGACCTGGGCCTGCTGGTCAAGAACACCCTCGATGCGGTGGACTGGGATGCGCTGCTGGCGCGGCTTCCCGCCGCCAGGCACCTGCGGGGATCGCACCCGGGCTGACGCCGGCGCGCGCCGACGGGCGGGTACAATGGCCGCTTGATCCTCGAGCGTCCAACCTGTCCGCGTGCGCGCTGCCACCCAACTGCCCCGTTACCTCGCACTCGCCTATGCGCTGCTGATCGCGTACGCCTGCCTGCATCCGTTCACCGGCTGGCAACCGACCGGGCTGCCCTGGTTCGACTATCTCACCGCCCCGTGGCCACGCTACTACCGCGGGCTGGACATCGTACTCAACGTGCTCGGCTTCCTGCCCTTCGGCTTCGTGCTCGCCGCCGCCTGCCCGGTGCGCTGGCCGCGACCGGCGGCGGTGCTGCTGACCTTCGTCGTCAGCACGGTGCTGAGCCTGTCGCTGGAGACCCTGCAGACCCTGCTGCCCAGCCGCGTCGCCTCCAACGTGGACCTGGGGGCCAACGCCCTCGGCGCCCTCATCGGTGCCGGCTTCGGCGCCACCTGGGGCCGGCGCCTGTTCGCCACCGGCGGCTGGCTGCACCAGTGGCATGAGCATCGCCTGATCGGCGGCCATCTGGGCGACCTCGGCGTGGTCCTCATCGGCCTGTGGCTGCTCGCCCAGCTCTCCCCCGAGACCCTGCTGTTCGGCCAGGGCGACATCCGCCGCCTGTTCGACATGCCGGCGCCACTGCCTTTCAGCCCGGAACGCTTCATGCGCCTCGAGGCCGCCATCGTCGCCACCAACGTGCTCGCCATCGGGCTCATCACGCGCAGCATGCTGCAGCGCTTTTCGCTGACGGTGCCGGTGGTCGTCCTCCTCGGACTCGGGGCGCGCACCCTCGCCGGGGCCAGCTTCTACGTGCCGGGCCGCCCCTGGCTGTGGCTCACCCCCGGCGCCACCGCCGGCCTCGCGGCCGGCGCGGCACTGCTCGTGCTCGCCATGCTGCTGCCCCGCGTGCTGCGTCACACCCTGGCGGCGGTGGCATTGCTGGCCGGCACCGTGCTGGTCAACGTCGCCCCCGAAAACCCCTACCTGCTCTTCAACCAGACGCTCATCAGCGAAGGGCATTTCCTCAATTTCAACGGTCTGACCCAGTTGGTGGCGAGCGCCTGGCCCTTCCTCGCCCTGGCCTACCTCAGCACCCTCAACCTGTTGCGCAGCGGCGCACGCTGACGGCGCGGCCCGCCTCGCTATAATGGGGCTTCACTCCGGAGATCGACGCCGATGAGCTATTTCAAGCATCACGTTTTTTTCTGCTGCAACCAGCGCGAACCGGGCGATACCTGCTGCAACGACCGCGGCGCGAGCGACATGCAGAAGTACGCCAAGGAACGGATCGCCAGACTCGGCCTCAAGGGCAAGGGGAAGATCCGCATCAACAAGGCCGGCTGCCTCGATCGCTGCGACGACGGGCCGGTGCTGGTGGTGTACCCGGACGACGTCTGGTACACCTTCGTTGACCAATCCGACATCGACGAGATCATCGACGAGCATCTGGTGGGCGGTCGCATCGTCGAGCGCCTGCGCATCTGAGGGATCGCCATGAGCCAGCGACCCACCGAATCGGCCCTGCTCAACGGCCCCGACGGCGCCATCGAGGTACTGATCGACACCCCCGGAAACGCACGCGGCATCGCCCTCGTCGCCCATCCGCACCCACTGTTCGGCGGCACCAACACCAACAAGGTGGCGCACACCCTGGCGCGCGCCTTCCGCGATCTGGGCTATGCCACCATCCGCCCCAATTTTCGTGGCGTGGGCAAAAGCGAGGGCGCGCATGACCATGGCCAGGCCGAGACCGAGGACCTGCTCGCCGTGGTCGCCTGGGCGCAGTCGCGCTGGGGCACGCTGCCGCTGGCCCTGGGCGGCTTTTCCTTCGGCGGCTTCGTACAGACCCGGGTCGCCCGGCGCCTGTCCGAGGGGGTCACGCCGGTCGGGCGCATGGTGCTGGTCGGCGTGGCCAGCGGCGAGGTCACCGGCGCGCGCACGTACCAGACCGAAGCGGTCCCCAAGGGCACGCTGGTGATCCATGGCGAAGCGGACGAGACGGTGCCGCTCGCCAACGTGCTCGACTGGGCCCGCCCCCAGGAACTGCCCGTGATCGTGGTGCCCGGGGCCGACCATTTCTTCCACGGCCGCCTGCATCTGCTGCGCGATCTGATCGCGGAACGCTGGGCCCCGCTCTAGGGTCTACCGGCTTTGGGGTTCCCGCCATGAAACTGACCGCCTCCCCCACCAGCCCCTTCGCCCGCAAGATCCGCATCCTGCTGGCCGAGAAGCGCATCGCCTTCGACCTGGTCGAGGACTCCCCATGGGAGTCCGACTCCGGCGTGCCGGAAATCAACCCGCTGGGCAAGGTGCCCGTGCTCGAGACCGACGAGGGCGAGGTGTTCTTCGACAGCCCGGTCATCGCCGGCTACATCGAGGCGCTCGATCTGCCACCTCACTTCATCCCCGGCGACGCGATGGCCGCCGTGCGGGTGCGCCAGACCGAGGCGCTGGCCGACGGCATCCTCGACGCCGCGCTGCTCATCCGCCTCGAATCGCTGCGGCCGACGAGCGCGCAGATGCAGGACACCGCCGCCCGCCAAGGGGCCAAGATCGAGCGCGGCCTGCAGGCGCTGGAGGCGCGCCTGCAAACCGGCCACTGGTTCCATGAAGACAAGCTCTCGCTGGCGGACATCGCGGTCGGCTGCGCCCTCGAATACCTCGATTTCCGGCTCCCGGAGCTGGGTTGGCGTGACCTCCACCCGCGCCTGGCCGACTTCGCGGCCCGGATCGGCCGGCGCCCGAGCTTCGTCGCCACGCGGCCCCATTCCTGAACCGATGACGGGCGCGACGCTCGCCATCGATGGCCTGGTCAAACGCTATGGCCGGCAGACCGTGGTCGACGGCGTCTCCCTCACCGTGGCGCCCGGCGAATGCTTCGCCCTGCTCGGCCCCAACGGGGCCGGCAAGACCACGACCCTGCGCTGCGCACTGGGCCTGAGCACGCCCGACGCGGGTCGCATCACCCTGTGTGGCGAGCCGGTGCCCGAGCGCGCCCGCGAGGCACGCATGCACACCGGCGTGGTACCCCAGTTCGACAACCTCGACCCGGATTTCAGCTGCGCCGAGAACCTGGAGGTGTTCGGCCGCTACTTCGGCATCGACCGCGCCACCATGCGCGCCCGGACCCCCGAGCTGCTCGCCTTCGCCGGCCTGGAGGCCAAGGCGGAGGCCCGCATCGACGCCCTCTCCGGCGGCATGAAGCGGCGCCTGACGCTGGCGCGCGCGCTGGTCAACCAGCCGCGCCTGCTGGTGCTCGACGAACCCACCACCGGGCTCGATCCACAGGCGCGCCATCTCATCTGGGAGCGCCTGCGACGCCTGACCGCCTCGGGCACCAGCGTGCTGCTGACCACCCATTTCATGGACGAAGCCGAGCGCCTCGCCCACCGCCTGGCCATCATGGACCACGGCCGCATCCTCGCCAACGGCACGCCGCGCGAAGTCATCGCTGCCCATATCGAACCGGTGGTGGTCGAGGTTCATGGCGACTGGCCCGGCGGCATCGCCGCCTGGGCGCAGACCCACGGCCACACACTCGCCCGGCGCTGCGAACTGAGCGCGGACACGGCGTTCTGCTACACCGACGACGCCGGGCCGCTGCTGGCACATCTGGCGGAGGCCGGGGGCCTGCGCTATCTGCACCGCCCCGCCAACCTGGAAGACGTCTTCCTCAAGCTCACCGGTCGCGATCTGCGCGACTGAGCGCCGCATGGAGCTGCCGTGAAATTTCTCGGAAAACTCTTTGCCACCGGCCTGCTCGCCGTGGTCCCCATCCTTGCCACCCTGTACCTGCTGTGGTGGCTGTTCGTCACCGCCGAGAGCTTCTTCGGTCGGCTGCTCTCGCGCCTGGTGCCGGAAGCCTTCCACTTTCCCGGCATGGGCATCGCCCTGGGGGTGCTGATCCTGCTCGGGGTCGGGTTGCTGATGCGCGCCTGGGTGTTCCGCGCCCTGTTCCACAAGATCGAGGACGCGGTCATGGCCGTGCCGCTGGTCAAGTCGATCTACTCGGCGATCCGGGATTTCTTCGGCCTCGTGGCCAACGACGAGGGCAGCGACGTGCTGCAGGTGGTGGCCTACACGCTGCCGGGCACCCAGGCGCGGGTGATCGGCTTCGTCACCCGCCGCGACTTCGATGGCCTGCCCGAGGGCATCGCGCATCCCGGCGACGTGGCGGTCTACTTCCCCATGAGCTACCAGATCGGCGGCTACACCGCCTACCTGCCCGCCGACGCACTCGAGATCATCGACATGCCGCGCGAGGCGGCCATGCGCTTTGCGGTGACCGCCGGTGTCAATGCCAGCGGCCAGAACGGGCGCTCCCGCTAGCGGCGCATCTGCCAGCGCCCGTCCCCCACATGGCAGGCGGCGCGGCGGACCCGCTGCTCGCCGGTAACGAGATCGAATTCCCGACACGGCAGCCCGTCGGCGCGGAAGCTGCGCACCGGGATCAAGGTGTAATGAAGATGCGTGGTCGGGTTGGTCCACACCACCCGGTGGCGGTCCTGGCTCAACTCCAGCGCATGACCGATGCAGGCGCGATCCAGGTCGGTGATGTCGCGCGCCACCTGGGCACCGACGACGGCGCCGATGACGGTGCCGAGCACCGTGGCGATGCGCCGTCCGTCCCCCTCGCCGATGCCGGATCCGACCGCACCGCCGATCACGCCACCGACCACCGCACCGACCGCCTCGGCGCTGCAACGCCCTTCGAGCACGCCGTAGTCGCGTTCCCAGTGCCGGCCGCCGTACCCCTGGTAGCCTTCGTAATACGGATCGTGCTTCTTGCGCCAGCCGTGCGCCGGCGCATGCGACGGCGGATCGGCCAGCACGGGCAGGGCCGGCAGGCTCAAGCTCAGACTCAATACCGAGACCAGGGCAAAACGGACGGTCGAATTCGTCATGACAACTCCTGCAGATGTGACGGCGCACTCACGACGGTTAACGTCTGAGCGGCCAGGGTGTTGACGCACGGCCTTCGGCTCACTGGCGCGGATCGCCCCCGTTGGGCGGCGACGCCATTGGCGCATGGCTGCGAAACGGATTGATGTCGAGCCCGCCACGCCGCGTGTAGCGGGCCCACACCGCCAGTTCGCGCGGCCGGCACTGGCGCATGAGATCCACGAAGACCCGCTCCACGCATTGCTCGTGGAACTCGTTGTGCTCGCGAAACGACACCACGTAGCGCAGCAGGCCGGCCCGATCGATGGGCGCGCCGCTGTAGCGTACGTACAGCGTGGCCCAGTCCGGCTGGCCGGTGACCAGGCAATTGGATTTGAGCAGGTGCGAATACAGGGTCTCGCTCACCTCGCCCGCCCGCGCATCGGCGCGCAGATGCTGCGGCGCCGGCCGGTAGTCACGAACGTCGATGTCCAGATCGTCGATGCATTCGCCGGGCAAGGTGGCAACCTCCCGCGTCACCGCATCGAGCGCCTGCAGCGATACCCGCACCGGTGCTCCGGCGGCGACCGACAGATCCCGGGCGATGCGCGCCTCCACCGCTGCCATCGACTCGCAGGCGGTGCCGTTGAAGCTGTTCAGGTACAGCTTGAGCGACTTGGACTCTATCAGGCTCGGCGATTCGGCCGGCACCCGGAACACGCCCATGGCCACCACCGGCTTGCCCCGGGGGTTGAGCCAGGACAGCTCGTAGGCATTCCACACGTCCTCGCCGACGAAGGGCAGCGCCGCGGCGTCGATGCCGATCTCGGCGCGCTTGGCCGCGCGCGGCACCGGGAACAGCAGCTCGGGCGCATAGGTGTTGCGGTAGCGCGACGCCTGGCCCAGGGGCGAGGCTTCGGCACCGTGGGGCACGGTCGGGTCGGTCATGGCAGTTGGGCCAGCTCAAGGCGTTGCAACGTCGGGTGATTATAATCAGCCCTCCGAGTCTCGACCGACCGACCGCCATGTCCGTTCATGCCCACCCCTTCCGGCTGCCCCGCCTGTCCTGGCGGTTCACTGCCGTGTGGGCGCGCAACTACGGGGTCTGGCGCAAGCTGGCGGCGCCCTCGCTGCTGGGCAATCTGGCCGATCCGATGATCTACCTACTCGGCCTGGGCTACGGGCTCGGCGCCCTGGTGAAGACGGTCGAGGGCATGCCGTACGTGAACTTCCTCGCCGCCGGCATGGTCTGCTTCTCGAGCATGAACACCGCCAGCTTCGAAACCCTCTATTCCGCGTTCTCCCGCATGCATGTGCAGCGCACCTGGGAGGGGATCATGCATGCGCCGCTCACGCTCGACGATGTGGTGCTCGCCGAGATGATGTGGGCCGCGAGCAAGGCCGCCCTGTCGGGCACCGCGATCCTGCTGGTGGTGGCGCTGTTCGGCTTCACCACCAGCCCGGCCGCGCTCGCGGTGGTGCCGCTCATCTTCCTGATCGGGCTCACCTTCTCCGCCATGGGGCTGGTGGTCACCGCGCTGGCGCCCAATTACGACTTCTTCATGTACTACTTCACCCTGTTCATCACGCCCATGGCGCTGCTCTCCGGGGTGTTCTTCCCCCTCGACCAGCTGCCCGCGGCACTGCAGATCGGCGCGCAATTGCTGCCGCTGGCCCATGCGGTGGCGCTGGCCCGCCCGCTCATGCTCGGCGAGCTGCCCGGCGCGGTGCTGCCGCATCTGGCGGTGCTTGTCGCCTACGCCGCGGGCGCCTTCTGGCTGGCGGTGGCGCTGACCCGCCGGCGCCTGCTCACGTGAGATCGCCATGACCGACACGCCCGACGAGGTCCTCCTCGTGCTCACCAACCTGCCCGACGCGGACACCGCCCAAGCGCTGGCGAACGCGCTGATCGAAGCCCGGGTGGCCGCCTGCGTGAACATCCTCGCGCCGGCCACCTCGGTCTATCGCTGGCAGGGAAAGGTGAGCACCGATACCGAAGTGCCGCTGCTGATCAAGACCACCCGCGCTGCCTATCCGATGTTGGCATCGGCGATCCGCGCCGGTCATCCATACGAACTGCCCGAAATCATCGCCGTCCCCGTCACCGGGGGCCTGCCCGACTACCTGGACTGGGTGCGTGACGAAACCCGCGCTGCCCGCTGACACCATGACCCGATCTCATCGCCTGCTCGCCCTCGTCACCTTTGCCCTGCTCGCCCTGGTGCGCATCGCCTGGGCGGCCCCCGAGCTGCTGCCGCCCGAAAAGGCCTACCGCGCCAGCCTGGTCACCCGAGCGCCGGACCGGCTCGAGGTGCGCTTCCAGATCGAGGACGGCTACTACCTCTACAAGAAGCAGTTCCGCTTCCGGGCCGAGCCGGACACGGTCCAGGTCGGCCCGGCCGAGCTGCCGCCGGGCAAGGTCAAGCAGGACGAGTTCTTCGGCGAGGTGGAAACCTACCGGCACGAACTGGTCTTCGCGCTGCCGGTGAAGGCGCCGCCCGAGGTGACCCGTTTCCAGCTCACGGTGATCAGCCAGGGCTGCGCGGACATCGGCGTGTGCTTCCCGCCCCATCCGCAGACGCTCGAGGTGGATCTGACCCGCAGCGTCGCGGACGCCGCGAAGGGCGGCCTCCTGGGCCGCCTCGGCATCGGCACCGAAGCCGAACCGGCCATGGATACGCCGGGGGCAAACACACCCGCCACCGCGGCCCCCGCTGCCGCACCCGCAACGACCACCACGACGGGCGATGAATCCGGCCGCATCGCCGGCCTGTTCGCCCACCAGAGCCTGCCCCTGGTGCTGCTGTCCTTCTTCGGTTTCGGCCTGCTGCTGGCGTTCACGCCCTGCACGTTCCCGATGATCCCCATTCTCTCGGGCATCATCGTCGGCCACGGCCACCGGATCACCCGCGGACGCGCCTTCACGCTGTCACTGGCGTATGTGCTGGGCATGGCGGTCACCTATGCCCTCGCCGGCGTCGCCGCCGGCATGTCGGGCACCCTGCTGTCGGCTGCGCTGCAGAACGTGTGGGTGCTCTCGGCCTTCGCCCTGCTCTTCGTGCTGCTGTCCCTGTCCATGTTCGGCTTCTATGAACTGCAGTTGCCCACGGCCCTGCAGAGCAAACTCTCCGATACCGCCAGCCATGAGAAGGGCGGCTCGCTGCACGGGGTGATCGTCATGGGCGTGCTCTCGGCGCTCATCGTCGGCCCCTGCGTGGCGGCGCCGCTGGCCGGCGCCCTGCTCTACATCGCCAAGACCGGCAACGCGACGCTCGGCGGCCTCGCCCTGTTCGCCATGGCGCTGGGCATGGGCGCCCCGCTACTGGCGGTGGGGGTGGCGGCGCGCTCGGTGCTGCCCAAGGCCGGGCCGTGGATGGAGGGGGTCAAGAAGGCCTTCGGCGTCATCCTTCTGGCGCTGGCGGTGTGGATGGTCTCGCCGGTGGTGCCGCCCGTGGTGCCCATGGTCGCCTGGGGCGTGCTGCTGGTGTTCTCGGGCATCTTCCTGCATGCGCTCGATTCGCTGCCCCCGCACGCCCGCAGCTGGCAGCGCTTCTGGAAAGGCGTCGGCGTCATCGCCCTGCTCGTGGGAGCGGCCCTGCTGATCGGCGCGCTGTCGGGCGCACGCAACCCCCTCCAGCCGCTGGCCGCTCTGCGCGCCACCGGCGTGGCCACCGCGACGCCGGCGCCGGCCTTCGAGCGGGTCCGCTCGGTGGCCGAGCTGGACGCGCGCGTGGCCGCCTCGAAACGCCCCGTCATGCTCGACTTCTATGCCGACTGGTGCGTCTCCTGCAAGGAGATGGAAGCGTTCACCTTTTCCGACCCCGGGGTGCAGGCACGCATGGGGCGGATGCTGCTGCTCAAGGCGGACGTGACCGAAAACAACGCCGACGACCAGGCCCTGCTGAAGCGCTTCGACCTGTTCGGCCCACCGGGCATCATCTTCTTCCGCCCCGGTGGTGAAGAGGTGACGAGCCAGCGCGTGGTCGGCTTCATGCCGGCCGAGGCCTTCGCCGCCCAGCTGGACGCGGTCCTCGGCCGCTGAATCGCCCGCTAACGCCCGTAGGTGGCCGTGAATGACGCACGGCCCAGTGCGTTCGCATGGATCATGAAGCCGGCCATGGCTGCCGTGGCCGGCTCGGGCAGCGCCAGGGCCGGCACCTTCAGGGCATAGAGGGTGAAGACGTAGCGATGCGGCGCGTCCCCCACCGGCGGGCATGGGCCGCCGTAGCCGGGCGTGCCGAAGTCGGTCCTCACCTGGCGCGCGCCTTCCGGCACGCCGGCGACCCCACCCGCCCCGGTCGGTAGGCCGGTCGTCTGCGCCGGCAGGTTGACCACCACCCAGTGCCACCAGCCGCTGCCCGTCGGCGCGTCCGGATCATAGACGGTGAGCGCGAAGCTCTTCGTGCCCGCGGGCGGATCGGTCCATGACAGCGCGGGCGACAGGTTGCCGCCCTCGCAGCCGAAGCCCTTGAACACGAAGCGCGCGTCGATCGGTTGTCCGGGCGACACGTCGGTGCTCGACAGGGTGAAGTCGCCGGCCCACGCCGGCAGGTGGATCAGCACGGCCGCAAGGGCCAGGGCGTGGTGTCGGGTGGGGAATCGCATGTCGTCCTCCTGGTTGGGTCAAAGATGACGACAGGATAGGCAGGGCCCGGCGCGGACAGTGCGCGGAAACGATCAGCCGCTGTGCCGAAGCGCTCAGCGCCGCAGATCGGACGGTGCGGTGCCGAAGCGCGCCTTGAAACGGGCCGCGAAACGCGACGGCGAGGCATAGCCGCAGGCATTGGCGATCACCTGCAGCGGCATCGTGGTCCCCTGGATCATCGCCAGGGCGGTGCCCATGCGCACCTCGTTGAGCAGCTCGCGGAACCCCGCCCCCTCGGCGCGCAGCAGGCGCCTCAGGGTCGCCTCGCTCATGTGCAGCCGCGTGGCCACGTCGCGGGCCGACCAGGGCTCGGCGGGCGCCGACGAGAGCAGCGCACGCACCCGCTCGGCCGCACCGGCCACCGTGCCGATCCGGCACCAGCACCCCAGATCGTCGAGCGCGATCAGGATTTCCGCCAGACGATGGCGCAGGAGACGATCGGAGAGCGGCGGCTCGGCCAGCATCCCTGCGGCCACATGGCGCACGGCTTCAGCCAGGGGCGAATCCATCGGCGCCTGCGCCAGGGCGCGCCAGGGCGTGGCCGGCAGCGCGCCGCGGGCGATCGCATGCGCGCGCACCAGTTCGGGGGCCACCGCCACGCAGGTGGCGGCATACACCCCACCGGGTTCGGGCGCGTTGCACATGCTGGCGCTGACCCCGCCATTGACGAACAGCAGCTGGCCCGGCCCGGCACTGAGGCGCTGGTCACCCACCGACAGGGTCTTGCGCCCCCGGGTCACCAGGATCAGGCACGGATCGGGAAACGGCACGTCGGCGATGCGCTGCTCCCGGCGCACGCTCAGCTCGAGCGTGCCGCCCAGGCCGGTGCGTCCCGCGCAGGCGGGCCCGTGCTGCTCGATGGTTTCCTTGCTCATGGCGATTCCGCTCGGCTCTTCGCTCCCGGCGCACGGGGCGCCGGGCTTTCCGGGTTACAATACAACGTTTTAGGCGACCCCCCGAGACTGCCATGTTTTCTGGCATCGTGGCCGGCACCGGCCGGATCGAATCCATCACCCCGCTCGAGGACGGCGTTCGGCTCACGGTCGACACCGGCACGCTGGATCTGGCCGACGTGGCCGTGGGAGACAGCATCGCCAACAATGGCGTATGCCTCACCGTGGTGGCCATGGACGGCGCCCGAGCCTGTTTCGACGTCTCCCGCGAGACCCTCAACTGCACCGTCGGACTCGATGTCGACGGCGGCGAGGTCAATCTGGAAAAGGCCCTGCGGGTGGATGACCGCCTCGGCGGCCACATCGTGACCGGCCATGTGGACGGCGTCGGCGAGGTGCAAAGATTCGCCCCCGTGGGCGAAAGCCACGAGCTGATCATCCGCGCGCCCGCCGCGCTGGCCGGCTACATCGCGCGCAAGGGGTCGATCACGGTCAACGGCGTGAGCCTGACGGTCAACACGGTCGAGGGCACCGATTTTTCCATCAACCTGATTCCGCACACGGTCGAGGTCACCACGCTCAAGCATCTGGTGCCGGGCGCACGCGTGAATCTGGAAATCGACATCATCGCCCGCTACGTGGAGCGCATGATGGCCTGGCGCGACCAAGCGCAGGCCTGACACCACACACAATACCGATTCGCCCCGACGACGGGCAGGGAGAACACCGTGAGCGCACTGGCGCCCATCACCGACATCATCGAAGACATCCGCGCCGGCCGCATGGTCGTGCTGGTGGACGAGGAAGACCGCGAGAACGAAGGCGACCTGGTCCTCGCCGCCGAGCATGTGAGCCCCGAGGCCATCAACTTCATGGCCAAGTACGGCCGCGGCCTGATCTGCCTGACCCTGACCGAGCAGCGCTGCGAACAGCTGGGCCTGAACCAGATGGCGCGCAGCAACAAGAGCTCGCACGGCACCGCGTTCACGGTCTCCATCGAGGCCGCCGAAGGCGTGACCACCGGCATCTCGGCGGCCGACCGGGCGCGCACCGTCCAGGCCGCGGTGGCGCGCGCCGCCAAGCCGGCCGACATCGTCCAGCCGGGCCATATCTTCCCGATCATGGCGCGCCCGGGTGGCGTGCTGATCCGCGCCGGCCACACCGAGGCGGGCTGCGATCTGGCCGGCATGGCCGGGCTGGAACCGGCCTCCGTGATCTGCGAGATCATGAACGACGACGGCACCATGGCGCGCCTGCCGGACCTGATCGAATTCGCCAAGGCGCACGGGCTCAAGATCGGCGCCATCCGCGACCTGATCGAATATCGCGCCGCCACCGAGAGCCTCGTCGAGCGCGTGGCCGAGAAGACGGTCGAGACCGCCCACGGCCCCTTCCGCCTGTGCGCCTTCGAGGACAAGACCTCGGGCGACGTGCATCTGGCCATGGTCCGCGGCGAGATCACCCCCGATGCGGAAACCCTGGTGCGGGTGCATGAGCCGATCACCGTGGTCGACTTTCTCGACACCGCCAGCGCCCGCCACAGCTTTCCCGTCGACGCCACGCTCAAGGCGATCGCCGAGGCCGGGCGCGGCGTGCTGATCATGCTCTACCGGCCGCAGAGCGGGCGCGACCTGCTCGCCCAGCTCACCGACGACCCCGACCTGCCGCGCCCGGCACTCAAGTGGGATCCGCGCCTGTTCGGCGTCGGCGCCCAGATCCTGCGCGAACTCAAGGTCGGCAAGATGAAGCTGCTCGCCAAGGCGCGCAAGATCCCGAGCATGGCCGGCTTCGGCCTCGAAGTGACGGGCTACGTCGACGACGTCCCCGACCCATCCCATTCCTGAAAGAACACGGAAACGCACATGCCCCGTTTCGAGAACATCCCCGAAATCGCCCCCAACCTCGACGGCACCGGCCTGAAGATCGGCATCTGCATGAGCCGCTTCAACCAGGACGTGTGCGAGGGCCTGCTGTCGGCCTGCGTGGACGAGCTGCTGCGCCTGGGCGTGGCCGAGCAGGACATGCTGGTCACCACCGTGCCGGGCGCGCTAGAGATCCCGCTGGTGCTGCAGAACATGGCCGAGACCGGCAGGTTCGACGCCCTGGTGGCCCTCGGCGCGGTGATCCGCGGCGAGACCTACCACTTCGAGATCGTCTCCAACGAGATGGCCTCGGGCATCAACCAGGTCGGTCTGGACACCGGCATGCCGATCGCCAACGGCGTGCTCACCACCGAGGACGACGACCAGGCCCTGGCGCGCATGCAGGAAAAGGGCGCCGACTGCGCCCGGACCGCGGTCGAGATGGTGCACCTGCTGCGCGCGGTGAACGCATGAGCAGCAAGTCCGCCCGCCGTCGCGCCCGCGAGTTCGCCCTGCAGGGCGTCTATCAGTGGCTGATCTCCGGCAACAGCGTGCCGCAGATCGAGGATCAGGTGCAGCAGGCCGCCGGCTTCGACAAGGCCGACGCGGCGCTGTTCACCACCCTGCTGCGCGGCGCACTCGAGGCCCCCGCGGCGCTGGAGGCCGAGTTCGCCCCCTTCATCGACCGCACCGTCGCCGAACTGTCGCCCATCGAGCGCGCGGTGCTCACCGTGGCCACCTACGAACTCAAGCATCATGTCGAGGTGCCCTACAAGGTGGTCATCAACGAGGCCATCGAGCTGACCAAGAGCTACGGCGGCACCGACGGCCATCGCTTCGTCAACGGCGTCCTCGACAAGGTGGCGGCCCAGCTGCGCAGCGTCGAGGTCGAGGCGCGCAAGGCACAGACCGGCGACAAGTAGCACACCGCACCACACCGGCATCATCCACACGGGGGCGATCACGCCCCCGTGTGCTTTTCTCCGCCCCGCCTTCATCCGCCGTGAGCGGCCGTCCGACCGGTCGACATGGGCCCATCGGCCTATCCCGGGGCCGCACGAAGGGAAATACGCCGAAGGTAAAACGTGGTCTGCGCCCACCCCAAAGACGGAACGGGGCACGTGGAGCCATGACGCGCCCGGCGCGCTCGTCGCCACATGCCCCCCGCGACGATGGCTCGCCGTGGACGAGCCCGGGGGACGCAAGCAACCCCTGACCCCCTTTTCGGAGAATCCCCGTGCGACGACCCCGCCATCCCATCGCAGCGATGCTCGCGGCCACCTTGGTGTCCGCCGGCACCGTGCCGGCCCAGGCCATGGAAGTGACCTACGCCCCGTACATCCAGCCCGGCGACGCCAGCCCCCGGGCCCACCGCGATGTGAAGGTGATCGCCTGGCAGACCGACGAGACCACCCCCCATCCCGAGGCCTACCGGATCGAGTACGGCCCCACACCGCTGGCGCGTCAGTCGGCCCGCGTCAACGGTCGCGTCGTCGATGACTATCTGAGCGCCGACCCGAGCCTGCCCGTGCCCGCCACCGCTTCGGGCGCGCATGTGAACTACTACGCCACCCTGACCGGCCTCAAGTACGACACGACCTACGCCTACCATGTGTATGGGCCGGGTCTGCCGGCCGACGGCTTCCATGCCTCCTTCCACACACGCAAGCTGGGCGACCGGGTCGCTTTCCAGGTGGTCGGCGACGAAGGCTTCTTCCCCACGGTGCCGGGCTCCGACCCCAAGCGCGTGATCAACTGGGAGGCGCGCATCGTCCATGAGATGTTCGAAGCGGACACGCTCGACGTGCCCGGCGCGCCGGACCTGCCCAAGCCCGACTTTGCCCTGAACACCGGCGACAACGTCTACAACCTCGGCACCGAAGGCGACTACCGCGACTTCTGGATGCCGGTGTGGAACAACGACGTGAGCTCCAACGAGACCGGCGCCCCGTACATCCGCCACATCCCGTACTACATCGTCGCCGGCAACCATGATCTGGGCGGCACCGGCAGCAGCGCCAACCTGCTCGGCACCGCCGATGCCGGCCGCTACAGCGGCAATTCCGGCGGCGGCGACGCGCTGGCCTACTTCAACAACTACTACTTCCCGCTCAACGGTCCGACGGGAGTCGACCTGCAGCAGATTTTCAATGGCGACACCCACACGCCGGACGGCTTCTACTTCGCCTACCAGGGCACCACCTACGATTCCCCGGCCGCGATCGAGGCCCTGCGCGCCAGCACCGAGGTCAACACCGGCCGCGGCACCAAGCGGCAGATCGACCACATGGGCAACTATTCCTTCGATCAGGGCAACGTCCACTTCGTGTTCCTCGACGGCAACCCGCACCTGTTCAACGCCCTGCTCAGCTACGAGGCCAACTACCTGAGCCCGCCGACCGCGTTTCCCACCTACCCCGGCGTCCTGCGTGACTGGCTGATCAAGGATCTGGACAGCAGCGACCAGCCGTGGAAGATCGTGGTGTTCCACCATCCCTCGTTCTCGTCGAGCAACAGCACGGTGCGCAACTTCCAGATGCGTCGCGTCGCCAAGCTGCTCGAGGATCACGGGGTCAACCTGGTGTTCAACGGCCACGCCCACAACTACCAGCGCACCCATCCCCTGCGCGCCCTGGCCCGGGTGGCCGATGCGCCCGACACCGCCGGCGAGCCCGCGGTGGCCATCGACACCGCCTTCGACGGCGCGCGCAACACGGTCCCCGACGGCGTGCTGTATCTGGTCGAAGGCGCCGGCGGCCGTGACAGTCACGACAGCGGCGGCGAAAGCCCGCGCGGCAACGCCAACGTGGTGGACGAGGACGACTCGGCCACCGGCACCAAGACCTTCGGCGCCGGCCTGACCTTCCCCAACGGCCCCGCCGCCTGGCTCGACACGCACCTGACCAACCCGCAGATGGCGCCGTTCATCGCCAATGCCGGCCAGGGCCCGAAGATCACCGCCGTGTTCAAGGGCCGGGTGTTCTCCTTCGGTCATGTGGTCGTCGACGACAACCGGCTGTCGCTGTACCAGATCTCCGAACCGCTGCAGGAGCGCTCGTCGGCCACCGCCGACAATCCGTATCCCTTCGGGACGGACATCAACGGCGAGCCGGTGAACGACCCCATCCCCGACACGCTGCTCGACCCGGCCACCGGTGAGATCGTCACCGCGCCAGCGACCGGCCGCCCCGCCCTGCTCGACGCCTTCACGGTCACCAAGCCGCGCCTCCACGGCCGCCTGATCGCGCGCCTGTCGGCACCGCGCGAGGTCGATGGCGGCGACACCCTCCGCTATCGCCTCCATCTGCGCAACCGCTCGGGCTACGCGCTCAACGGCACCCAGGTGATCCTGCCGCTGCCGGACGGCGCTCGCCCGGCGGGCTCGATGGCGGGCCTCGTCCAGCTCGACGACCGGCTCGTCCTGACCGTGGGGCGCCTCGCCGCCGGCGAAACGCGCGACGTTCAATTCACGCTGCACACGGCCGATCGGCAGGCGCATGAACGGCACAGGGCACATGGCCGCGCTCATGGCCATGACCGGCTCCTGAAGACCCGGGCCACGGTCCGTTCGGCGACCGCCATGCCGGTGCAATCGAATCCGGTGGTGACCCGCGTCGACGACTGAGCGTCCGCGCATCGCCCGTTCCCGGGGTCGCCGGTCCGTGGCGGCCCCAAACGAAAACGCCCGGCATGTGCCGGGCGTTTTGCGCTAGTGCCAACACATCACTTCTTCGGCGTCCCCAGCAACTCGTCCATGAAGTCGTGCGGCACCGGCAGCGGCGTGGACGGCACCACCATCTCGTCCGGCGTGAGCTGCTCGGTGAAGCCGTCGATCGACGCCATCTTGCGTTCGTCCCGCGCGGCCACCGGCTTGCTCAGCAGGTAGTGCGTCGTCAGCCGCGCCAGCGCGGTCAGCGCCGAGCGATGGGTGCGCTCGTAGGCATGGGAGGCGTCGGCGCCGAAGCCGATCAGCGCGGTGCGGATGTCGTTGCCCGCCTCCACCGCCGCCGCACTGTCGCTGCGGTAGAAGCGGAACACGTCGCGCCGGTGGGCGATGTTGTATTTCTCGGCGATGCCGATGAGCTTGCGCGTGAGGTGATAGTCGAACGGACCGCTCATGTCCTGCATGCAGATGGTGACCGCATGCTCGTCGGTGTTCTGGCCGGGCGCACCGATGGCGATGTCCATGCTCACCATCTCGGCGATGTCGCCATGCAGCGCGGCGGAGGCGCCGGAGCCGACCTCTTCGGTAATGGTGAACAGGGGGTGGACATCGACCGGCGGGATCAGCTTGTGGTCCTGCACCGCCTTGCAGGCGGTGAGCAGCGCGGCGACCGCCGCCTTGTCGTCGAGGTAGCGTGAGGTGATGTAGCCGCTCGGGCAGATCTCGGTATTCGGATCGAAGGCGATGAAATCGCCCACGCGGAAGCCGGCGGCCTCCAGATCCATGATGCTGCGCGCGGACACGTCCACCCGCACTTCGACCTGGTCCCAGTTGGTGGGCTGCTCGTCCACTTCGTGGCCGAAGGCGTGCCCGGAGGTCTTGAGCGGCAGGCAGGTGCCGCGGATCTGCTTCTTGTCGGTGAACACGGTGAGCCGGCAGCCCTCGGAGAAGCGCGCCGACCAGTGGCCGATGGGCACGATGGCCAGGCGGCCGTTGGGCTTGAGTTCGCGCACCATGGCGCCAAGGGTATCCAGGTGCGCGACGATGGCGCGCGCCGGGCGGGCCTGCTTGCCCTTGAGCGTGGCGCGGATGGCTCCGCGCCGGGTCATTTCGAACGGCACCCCCATATGCTCGAGCTGGTTGGCGGTGTAGCGCGCCACCGCGTCGGTCAGACCGACCGGACTGGGGATTGCCAGCAACTGCAGCAGCGTTTCCTCGAGATAGTCGTAGTCCAGTTCGAATTTAGGCATTCATGGGGCTCCTGGTTTTTCGTTGTTCCGTGTCCGTGGGAACAGCAGATCGACGAATCGTTCCGCGGTCGGCTGGGGCTCATGGTTGGCCAGCCCCGGCCGCTCGTTGGCCTCGATGATCACGTAGGCGTCATGGGCCGGATCGGGCACGATGAAGTCGAGCCCGGTGACCGGAATGTCGAGCACCCGGGCGGCCTCCTCGGCGGCGGCGCGCAATTCCGGATGGAGTTCGTCGGTCACGTCGTGAATGGTGCCGCCGGTGTGCAGATTGGCGGTATTGCGCACGGTGAGGCGCACGTCATGGTCGAGCACGTCGTCCAGGACATGGCCCTGGGCGCCGATGCAACGGCGCGTCTCGTCGTCGATGGGAATGCGCGACTCGCCCCCGGTCGCCGCCTGGCGGCGCCGGCTCTGTTTCTTGATCAGGGCCTCGATGGTGCTGTGGCCGTCGCCGACCACTTCGGGCGGACGACGCACCGCGGCCGCCACCACCCGGAAGTCGATGACGACGATGCGCAGATCCTGCCCCGGACAGTACTGCTCGATCAGTACCCGGTCGCAGTAGGCGCGCGCACGCTCGACCGCCGCCGCCATCTGCGCGGCGTCGGTCAGATTGACGCTGATGCCCTTGCCCTGCTCGCCCTCGACCGGCTTGACAACCACCGCGCCGCAGTCGGCGAGGAAGGCTGCATCGGCCTCGGAACCGTCCGCCAGGCGCTGGCGCGGCACCTTGAGTCCGTGCTCGGCCAGCAGGCGCAGGGTCACGCGCTTGTCCTGGCAGCGACTCATGGCGATGGCGGAGGTCAGCTCGGTGAGCGATTCGCGGCAGACGATGCTGCGCCCCCCCATCTCGAGCTGGAAATAGCCGGCCGCCGCATCGAGCACCTTCACATGGATGCCGCGCTTGCGTGCCTCGGTGGTGATCAGGCGGGCATAGGGGTTCAGGTCGCCCTCATCGTCCACCGGCTGGGTGAACAGGGCCTCGTTGATGGCGTTGCGGCGCTTGACCGCGAACACCTGCACGCGCTGGAAGCCGAGCTTGTCGTACAGGGCGATGGCCTGCTCGTTGTCATGCAGCACCGACACGTCCAGCCAGGCGCGCCCACGGGCCTGAAAATGTTCGAGCAGGTAGCGCACCAGCGCTTCGCCCACGCCCGGATGGGCCGCCTGCGGCGCCACGGCGAGGGACCACAGGCTGCTACCGTGCTGCGGATCGCGAAACGCCTCCACGTGATCGACGCCGAGCGCCACACCGATGATCTCGCCCGAGCCCTGGTCCTCGGCGATCGCCCAGGTGGTTTGCCGCGCGGCACGGTCACGCCAGACGCGGCGGGTGTCCACCGGCACCATGCGCCGGCTGCGGTAGAGCGCGTTGATGGCGGCCACGTCGCTGCGGGTGCGCAGGCGCCGCACCGTGAAACCGCGCCGGTTCGCCCGTTTGGGATGGTAGTCGCCCAGGTAGCGGCGATAGGATTCGGACGGATCGAGAAACAGCTGCTGGGGCGCATGCGCCACCACCAGATGCGGGCGCAGCACGTAGAAGGCGATGTCGCGCTGGCCGGGGCGCTCCTGCAGCAGGGCTTCGGCAATGGCCGTCGGGGTCTCGTAGGTCTGCGCCGGCAGGATGCGCCCCCAGCCGCACTCGATCGCGACCTGATGCGGCATTTCGCGCATGTCCGGCTGGGACTCGTCCAGGTGCACCGGCTGGTTGCCGGGCCGCAGGGCCCGCGATACGTACTTTCGGGTCATTTTTGTATCGCTCAGGAGAGATGTGTCTGCAGCCACCATTCGAGTAGCCCTAGTTGCCAGAGTTTGGAACCGCGCAGGGGCGTGATGTGCTCACCCGGCGCGGCCAGGAAGCGATCCACCTCGGCGGTGTTGAACAGGTCGCGCTCGCGCGCCGCGCGGCTGTGCAGGGCATCGCGCACGGTGTCGAGCACCGAGCCCTGCAGATACTTGAGCGCCGGCACCGGAAAGTAACCCTTGGGCCGGTCGATGACCGCCGAGGGAATCACCTTGCGCGCGGCCTCCTTGAGCACGCCCTTGCCGCCGTGGGCCAGCTTGTGGCGCGCCGGAATACGGGCGGCGAACTCGACCAGTTCGTGATCGAGGAAGGGCACCCGCGCCTCCAGACCGAAGGCCATGGTCATGCTGTCGACCCGCTTGACCGGGTCATCGACGAGCATGATGGTGGTGTCCAGGCGCAGGGCCTTGTCGACGGGATCGTCCGCGCCCGGCTGGGCGAAATGCTCGGCCACGAAGCGGCCGCTGAAATCCTCGGCATGGTAGGCCGGGGTGACCAGCGCCAGGTATTCGGCGTGATCGCGGTCGCGGAAGGCGGCGAGGTAGTCGGTCACCGGATCGGCGCTGCCGTCGAGCTTCGGGTACCAGTGATAGCCGCCGAATACCTCGTCCGCGCCCTGCCCGCTCTGGACCACCTTGGTGCGCCGCGCCACCGCCTCCGACAGCAGGTAGAAGCCGATGCAGTCGTGACTGACCATGGGCTCGTTCATGGCGGCGACGGCCTCGGGCAGCCGGGTGAGCAGCTCCTTCTCGGGCACGAAGATGCGTTCATGCTGGGTGCCGAAGGCATCGGCCACGATCTGGGCGTATTCGAACTCGTTGCCCTTCTCGCCGCCCACATCCTCGAAACCCACGTTGTAGGTGTGCAGATCGGTCACCCCGGCTTCGGCCATGAGGCCGACGATGAGGCTGGAGTCGACACCGCCGGAAAGCAGCGCGCCGACCGGCACGTCGGCCACCAGACGACGCCGGACCGCCGCGCGCAACTCTTCGAGCAGCATCTCGCGCCAGTCTTCGAAACTGCGCGATTCGTCCTCGGCGCTACGCTGCGCCTGCAGGGTCCAGAAGCAATGCGTCTTGCGCGTGCCGTCCGGCGCCACTTCCATGAGATGCCCCGGCGGCAGCTTGCGCACGCCGCGCAGCAGCGTATGGGGCGCCGGCACCACGGCGTGGAAGGACAGGTAGCTGTTGAGTGCCACCGGATCGATGCCGGTATCGACGCCACCGGCCTTGATCAGCGCCGGCAGGGAAGAGGCGAAGCGCAGCGCGCCCTCGACCTCCGCGTAGTAGAACGGCTTGATGCCAAGGCGGTCGCGACCGAACAGCACGCGGCCCGAATCGCGCTCCCAGATGGCGAAGGCGAACATGCCGTTGAGGCGCTTGACGAAGTCCGGCCCCCAGGCGTGATAGGCCTTGAGCAGGACTTCGGTGTCACCGTGCGAGTAGAACCGGTAGCCGAGCCCTTCGAGCTCGCGATGCAGTTCGGGATGGTTGTAGACGGCGCCGTTGAAGACGATGCCCAGCCCCAGGGCAGGGTCGAACATGGGCTGCTGGGCCGCTTCGGACAGATCCATGATCTTGAGGCGCCGATGGCCGAAGCCCCGCCCGAGCTGCATGTGGATGCCGGCACCGTCAGGTCCGCGCTTGGCCTGCGCCTCGACCACGCGGGCCAGCGCCTGCGCATCGGGCATCTCCCCGTCAAACCTGATTTCACCCGCAATTCCGCACATGCCCTCTCCTTGTCGTGTTTCCGGATTCATGGCCGGCGCACATCGCCAGCCCAGAGGCAAAACGCTCGTGCCGGGTTGTCTCCCGGCACCGAACTGCGAAGGCGCCGGGTCGGGCTACTCCGCCGTTGCGAACTACGAGTCGATGCCCCGTGGGGCACGGGCCGCGCACCAGGCGCAACCGATGGCCATCCGGCACGACATCACGCGTGCCAAGAGCGCTTCGCACACCCCCGAGTCGCGCCGGCCACAGAACGCCACGGGGGACAAACGGTTCTATTTTAACAAAATATTTTTGTGCAAACTGTTTCAATACGTTTGGCATGGGCACCGCCACGGCGGTGGCGCAGCGGGCAGCGGGCGGCTATGCTGGCGGTCCCGTCCGGCGACGCTGACCATGACCTCCGAGTTCGACCTCATCCGCCGCTATTTCCACTGGCCCGTCCACCACACCGACCTGGGCGGCGGCGACGACGCCGCGCTGCTCACGGTGCCGCCGGGGGAACAGCTGGCCGTGTCCACCGACATGCTGGTCGAGGGCCGCCACTTCTTCGTCGACACCGACCCGGCGGCACTGGGCTGGAAGAGCCTTGCCGTCAACCTCTCGGACATCGCCGCCATGGGCGCGACGCCACGCTGGGCCACGCTGGCCCTCGCCCTGCCCGACGACGATGCGCCCTGGCTCGGCGCCTTCG
Organism: Nitrogeniibacter mangrovi; assembly: GCF_010983895.1. GTDB lineage: Bacteria > Pseudomonadota > Gammaproteobacteria > Burkholderiales > Rhodocyclaceae > Nitrogeniibacter > Nitrogeniibacter mangrovi. Next base: position 457,882 of record NZ_CP048836.1, on the reverse strand, counting down.
CCGGCGGCCTGCGCGAGTGCGCCGACGCCTACGCCATCGACCTGATCGGCGGCGACACCACCCGCGGCCCGCGCACCATCAACATCACCATCTTCGGCACCGTGCCCACCGGCCGGGCGATCCGCCGCAGCGGCGGCCGGCCGGGGGACGAGTTGTGGATCTCCGGCCACCCGGGCCGGGCCGCACTGGCCCTGTGGCACCTGCGCGACGGCATCGCGTTGAACGCGCCCTGGCGCGACGACTGCCTGCACGCGTTGCACCGCCCGACCCCCCGCACGCGCCTCGGCCCGGCCCTGCGCGGCCTGGCCAGCGCCATGCTGGATGTCTCCGACGGCCTGCTCGGGGATCTGGGCCATATTCTCGAGACCAGCGGTTGCGGCGCCCGCATCGACGCGCCCGCCCTGCCCGTGGCACCGCTCATCGACGCCTGCGGCGACGCGGCGCTCGCCCGGCGCGCCTGCCTCAGCGGCGGCGACGACTACGAGTTGCTGTTCGCCGCGCCGGCGGCGCAACGCCCCGCCATCCTCGACGCCAGCCGGGCCGCCGGCGTGCCGGTCACCCGCATCGGCCAGCTCACCGAGCGCGAAGCCGGCCTCGTGCTCGTGCATGCAGACGGCGCCCGCGAAGCGCTGACGGCCGCCGGCTTCGACCACTTCGCCGATCGCGGCTGAATCGGCCGGCGCTCCGGCCTATACTGGCGCACATTGCATCATGACGTCCCCCATGCGCCCGACCGTCCGCTTCCTGCTTGCCCATCCGGCTCATTTCGTCGCCCTCGGCTTCGGCTCCGGCCTGGCCCCCAAGGGCCCGGGCACCGCGGGCACCCTCGCCGCCTGGCTGCTGTATCCGTTGCTGCGCGCCCCGCTCGGCGACGCCGTGTTCCTAATGTTCCTGCTCACCGCCTTCGTGTTCGGCATCATCGCCGCCGAGCGCACCGGGCGGGCGCTGGGCGTGCCGGATCACGGCGCCATCGTCTGGGACGAGATGGTGCCGTTCTGGCTGGTGCTGTTCTTCACCCCGCCCACGCTTGCCTGGCAGCTGGCGGCGTTCGCCCTGTTCCGGGTGTTCGACATCCTCAAGCCGCCCCCGATCGCCTGGGCCGACCGTCGCGTCAAGGGCGGCTTCGGGGTCATGCTCGATGACGTCATCGCCGCCGGCTACACCCTGCTGGTGCTGGCGGTGGCTGCACGCTGGCTTGAGACCTGAGCCGTGAGCATGGACAATGCACTGACCGACCTGGCCCGCCGCACCGGCGAGTTGCTCGAACGCAAGGGGTGGATCCTGAGCACCGCCGAATCGTGCACCGGGGGCTGGATCGCCGAGGCGATCACCGCCATCCCCGGCAGCTCCGGCTGGTTCGATTGCGGCTTCGTGACCTATTCGAATACGGCCAAGACCCGTCTGCTCGGCGTCCCGCCCGCACTGCTCGCGACCCACGGTGCGGTCTCCGAAGCGGTTGTCCGCGCCATGGTGGCCGGCGCGCTGGCCGGCAGCGAAGCGAACGTGGCGGTGGCCGTCTCGGGCGTCGCCGGCCCGACCGGCGGCTCGCCGGCCAAGCCGGTGGGCACGGTCTGCCTGGCCTGGGCATGGCCGGGCGCGGAGGTGCTGGCGGAGACCTGCCATTTCGAGGGCGATCGCGAGGCCATTCGCCGCCAGACGGTCATTCATGCGCTGCGCGTGATACTGTATAAAAGCACATGAAACCGGCGCACGGGATTGCAACAGTCCTGCAAACTCTGTGCCATAATCCCAATCGAACACACAGTGAGGAATTCCCCCATGGATGACAACAAGGCCAAGGCACTCTCGGCCGCCCTGTCCCAGATCGAAAAGCAGTTCGGCAAAGGCTCGATCATGCGCATGGGCGATGGCGGCATGGCCAAGGACATCGACGCTGTCTCCACCGGCTCGCTCGGACTCGACATCGCCCTCGGCCTCGGCGGCCTGCCGCGCGGCCGGGTGGTCGAGATCTATGGCCCGGAATCGTCCGGCAAGACGACCCTGACCCTGCAGGTGATCGCCGAAATGCAGAAGCTGGGCGGCACCGCCGCCTTCGTCGACGCCGAGCATGCCCTAGACGTGGGCTATGCCGAGAAGCTCGGCGTCAACATCGACGACCTGCTCGTCTCCCAGCCCGACACCGGCGAACAGGCGCTCGAGATCGCCGACATGCTGGTGCGCTCCGGCGGCGTGGACATCGTGGTCATCGACTCGGTGGCCGCCCTGACCCCTAAGGCCGAGATCGAAGGTGAAATGGGCGACCAGCTGCCCGGCCTCCAGGCCCGCCTCATGAGCCAGGCGCTGCGCAAGCTCACGGCCAACATCAAGCGCACCAACACCCTGGTCATCTTCATCAACCAGATCCGCATGAAGATCGGGGTGATGTTCGGCAACCCGGAAACCACCACCGGCGGCAACGCGCTCAAGTTCTACTCCTCGGTGCGTATCGACATCCGCCGCACCGGCACCATCAAGAAGGGCGACGAGGTCATCGGCTCCGAGACCCGCTGCAAGGTGGTCAAGAACAAGGTCGCGCCGCCGTTCAAACAGGCCAACTTCGACATCCTCTACGGCGAGGGCATCTCGCGTGAGGGCGAGATCATCGACCTGGGCGTGGAAGGCAAGATCGTCGACAAGGCCGGCGCCTGGTATTCGTACGGCGGCAACAAGATCGGTCAGGGCAAGGACAACACCCGCGAGTTCCTCAAGGGGAACCCCGCGCTGGCCCGCGAGATCGAGAACAAGGTGCGGGAAAGCTTCGGCCTGCCGCCGATGGCCGCCATCGCCGCCGCGGTCGAATCGACCGAGCCCACCGAGGCCTGATCCGGCGGACCATGTCGGATGCCCTCAAGGCGCGCGCCCTGAGACTGCTGTCGGGGCGGGAGCACAGCCGGGCGGAGCTGGCCCGGAAACTGGGCACCCAGGCCGACCCGGACAGCATCGAGGCGCTCCTCGACCGACTCGAGGCGCTCGACCTGCTGTCCGACGCCCGCTTCGCCGACAGCTACGTGCGCAGCCGCCAGGCCCGGCTAGGCGACCGGCGCCTGCGCCAGGAGCTGAAACAGAAGGGCGTGGCCGAGCACCTCATCGACGCGGCGCTGCACGGCAGCACCGAAGGCGAAGACCTCGAGCGGGCACGCCAGGTGTGGCACAAGAAGTTCGGCACGGCACCGGCCGACGCGAGGGAATGGGCCCGGCAGGCCCGCTTCCTCCAGGGCCGCGGCTTTGCCGCGGATGTGATTCACAAGCTACTGAAAGACTGCGACGATGAGCCTGCTTAGGGTCACCGGATTACAGAAACGGTACAAATCCCGCACCGTGGTGCACGACGTCTCCTTCGACGTCGGCAGCGGCGAGGTGGTGGGCTTGCTGGGCCCCAACGGCGCCGGCAAGACCACCTGCTTCTACATGATCGTCGGTCTGGTGGCCGCCGACGGCGGCGAGATCTCCCTCGACGACGCGCGCCTGACCCACCTGCCCATCCATGCGCGCGCCAAGCTCGGTCTGTCCTACCTGCCGCAGGAAATGAGCGTCTTCCGCAAGCTCACGGTGGAGGAGAACATCCTCGCCGTGCTCGAACTGCAGGGCCTGCCGCGCAAGACACAGCAGGCCAAGCTCGAGGAATTGCTCGAGGAGCTGGGCATCGCCCACCTGCGCGACAGCACCGCCATCTCCTTGTCGGGGGGCGAACGCCGGCGCTGCGAGATCGCCCGGGCCCTGGCCACCTCGCCGCGGCTGATCCTGCTCGACGAACCCTTCGCCGGCGTGGACCCGATCGCGGTGCTCGATATCCAGAAGATCATCCGCTACCTCAAGGACCGCGGCATCGGCGTGCTGATCACCGATCACAACGTGCGCGAGACCCTGGGCATTTGCGAACGCGCCTTCATCATCAACTCGGGCGAGGTGCTCGCCAGTGGCACGCCGTCCGATATCGTGCAAAATGACCAGGTGCGTCAGGTTTACCTGGGCGAACATTTCAGGCTCTGACGCTTCCTTGCTCACATGAAACCCACACTTCAACTCAAACTCTCTCAGCACCTGACGCTGACACCGCAACTGCAACAGTCCATCAAGCTGCTGCAGCTGTCGACCATCGAGTTGAACCAGGAGATCGAAAAGGCTCTGCTCGACAATCCGCTGCTCGAACGCGAGGACGACGGCGGCCCCGGCGAGCAGGACAGCGCCACCGACACCGCGAGCAACGAGTCCGAGGGGGGCAGTGAAGCCCTCGAGGCGATGTCCGAGTGGGCCAGCGTCGGCTCCGGCAGCACCACCAACCGGGACGACGACGAGGACAGCGACTTCCAGTCCTTTCACGCCGCCCAGGTGTCCCTGCGGGAACACCTGGACCAGCAGATCGCCCTGACCCCCATGTCCGACCGCGATCGAACCCTGGTGCGCATCCTCATCGAAGCGCTCGACGACGACGGCTATTTGACCCAATCGCTCGAGGACATGCTGGAGCTGTTCGACGCCGAGAACGAAGTCGAACTGGAGGACCTGCAGATCGCCCTGCATCACCTCCAACACCTCGACCCGCCGGGCGTCGGCGCGCGCAATCCGTCCGAGTGCCTGGCCCTGCAGCTGCGTGCGTTGCCGCAAGGCGACACCCGCGACCTGGCGATGCGCATCGTCACCGAGCACCTGGAACTGCTCGCACAACGCGACTTCGTGCGCCTGCGGCGCAACCTGCAGTGCACCGAAGACGCGCTGCGCGACGCCCATCACCTCATCTGCAGCCTCAGCCCGCGCCCCTGCGCACCGTTCGCGCTCAACGACACCCGCTATGTCATCCCGGACGTGGTGGTGCGCAAACTGCGCGGTCGCTGGACCGCCATGCTCAACCCCGAAGCGATGCCGCGCCTGAAGGTCAATGCCCTGTATGCGCAGCTGCTGCAGCAGAACCGGGGGAACAACGGCGACCTGGGCGGTCAGCTGCAGGAAGCCAAATGGCTCATCAAGAACGTCCAGCAGCGCTTCGACACCATCCTGCGGGTGGCGCAGGCCATCGTTGACCAACAGCGGCAGTTCTTCGATTATGGAGAGGTGGCGATGCGCCCGCTCACGCTCCGGGAAATCGCCGAAGAGCTGGAGCTGCACGAATCGACCATTTCGCGCGTCACCACGCAAAAGTACATGTCTACGCCGCGCGGCGTACTGGAGTTCAAGTATTTCTTCGGCAGTCATGTGGCCACCGACACCGGCGGGGCAGCTTCGTCCACCGCCATTCGCGCCCTGATCCGCCAGCTGGTGGACGCCGAAGACCGCAAGAAACCCCTATCCGATTCCAAAATCGCAGACTTACTTGGCCAGCAGGGCATGGTTGTGGCCCGACGCACGGTCGCCAAATACCGTGAGTCCCTCAACATCCCGCCGGTCAGCAAACGCAAGACGATCTGACAACAGGAGCGATCATGAACCTCAATATCACCGGACACCACGTGGACGTCACGCCCGCCATTCGCGACTACGTCGAAGCCAAGCTCGACCGGGTGATCCGCCACTTCGACAACGTCACCAGCGTGAACGTCATTCTGTCGGTGGAAAAGCTGGTCCAGAAGGCGGAAGTGACCCTGCACGTCCGCGGCAAGGACCTGTTCGCCGAAAGCCAGGATGAAGACATGTACGCCGCCATCGACGCCACGGCCGACAAGCTCGACCGTCAGGTGCTCAAATACAAGCAGAAAATGCAGGATCACGCACACGACGCGCTGAAGCATCAAAGCGTCGAATCGTGACCGATTCCCTCGCAGCCCGACCGTGTGCACCGGTTTATAATGCGCCTATCCAAGCTCAATTGACTTGCCCCGCACAACCGGTCGGGCAGCATCCGGCCCTGACACAAGGGCCGCCAGACGTTTCCATGAACCTCATCGCCTCCCTCCTTTCCCCCGAAAACGTCCTCGTCGACCTCGAAGCCAGCAGCAAGAAGCGGGTGTTCGAGCAGGCCGGACTCATCTTCGAAAACAACCAGGACATCGCCCGCAGCACGGTCTTTGACAGCCTGTTCGCGCGCGAGCGCCTCGGTTCGACCGGCCTTGGCCAGGGCGTCGCCATTCCCCATGGCCGCATCAAGGGGCTCAAGGAAGCCACCGGCGCCGTCATTCGCCTGAGCACGCCCATCGCCTTCGATGCGCCCGACGGCAAACCGGTCAGCCTGCTGTTTGTCCTGCTGGTGCCGGAACAGGCCACCGAACAACACCTGCAGCTGCTCTCGGAATTGGCGCAGCTGTTCAGTGACGGCGAATTCCGGGACCGCGTGGCCCACGCCACCGACGCCGCCGCCGTCCACGCCCTGTTCACCACCTGGGGTGCCCATGCGGCAGACCAGCGTCACTCGGCTCTTTGAGCAGGTTGCCGAACGCCTTGAGCTGACCCACGTCTGCGGTACGCCGGATCGCGTCCTCTCGGTCAGCGAAGAGCGTGTCTGGCCGGCCGATCTGGTCGGTCACCTCAACCTGATCCATCCGGAGCGCCTGCAGATCCTCGGCGCTGCCGAGGTCGCGTGGGCGCGCCGACAGGCGGCCCGCAAGGTCGCCCACTACGTCACCGAAATCCTCCACGCCCGCCCGCCTGCCATGATCGTCGCCGATGGCTGCGAGGTCCCCGGGCTCGTCGAAAGCCATTGCCGTGAGGCAAACGTGGCCTTGTTCACCACGCCGCAACCGGCAGCCAGCATCGTGGACCAGCTCCGTCTGTATCTGTCCCGTGAGTTGGCCGAGCGCACCTCCCTGCACGGGGTGTTTATGGACGTGCTTGGCCTCGGCGTCTTCATCACCGGTGACTCCGGCGCCGGCAAGTCGGAACTGGCGCTCGAACTCATCTCGCGCGGCCACGGTCTGGTCGCCGACGACATGGTCGAGTTCTCGCGCGTCGCGCCCACGGTACTCGAAGGCCGCTGCCCGGAACTGCTCAAGAATTACCTGGAAGTGCGCGGTATCGGCATCCTCAACATCCGCACGATCTTCGGCGAGACCGCCTGCCGGCGCAAGATGCGCCTCAAGCTGGTGGTCTACCTGCAGCGGCGCACGCCGGGCGAGGGCGACCCGACACGACTGCCCATCGAGCAGGACACCATGGAGATTCTCGGCGTACCGGTACGCAAGATGGTCATTCCGGTGGCCGCCGGGCGGAACATCGCGGTCCTGCTCGAAGCGGCCGTCCGCACCACCATCCTGCAACTGCGCGGCATCGACACCACGCAGGAATTCATCGCCCGGCAACGCGCACTGCTCATTTCCGACAACCCCGAATGACCGCGGGACGGTGCATGATGCACATATCCGCAACAATGACAATGGAATTGTCCCCTGCGTCTTCGGACGGCACACGCTAGGATGAAAGCTCCAATGACAAACAGATAAACGGAGCCTTCCAATGCGACTGTCCACATCCCTCGCCGCCCTTACCCTGATCCTGTCGGCCACATCCGTCGTGGCGGCCGAGAATCCTCAGCACGAGCGCATGCGCAACTGCAACAAGACGGCGAAAGTCAAAGCGCTCAAGGGCGACGCCCGCAAGGCCTTCATGAAAAGCTGCCTGTCGGGCAAGCACCACGCCACGGGCACCCCCGCCAAGGCCAGCCCCAAACCGGCGAAAAACGCCTCGTGAACGCACGACGGGCGCCCTCAGGGGCGCCCGTGTCGCCATACCGGCCGAACCGGCTCAGACAATCTCGTAGAACACGAGATCCCGTTCGGTCTCCATGGCGGAGAATCCACAGCCGATCCGCCCTTGCCCGGCGAGCATCACTTCCCCGCCGCGGATGCACTGTTCGCCACCGCCTTCGTTGGCGATGAAGGTGCCGTTCGTGCTCTGGTCGACCACGAAAAAGCCGTCGCGGCGACGCTCGATCCGGGCATGCTGGCGCGACGTCCGCGGATCGATGACCACGATGTCGTTACCCATCTCCCGACCCAACAACAGAATCGGACGCAATTCCTCCACCAAATGGATCTCGTCCTGGTGGCGCACGCGCAATCGCTGCGACACCCGGGCGGCCGGCGGAATCGAGGTGGCCGTACCGGCGCGACCGGCCAGCGCATACACGGGCCACTCGAAACCTTCGACGCTGAGGCCGTGCTCCCCGCCTTCGCGCACATACTGGCGCGACCCGGCGGACAGCAACAGCACCGTGGCGCCACTGATCAGGGCCTGACCGGACTGAGCCATTCCGGCCAGACGCATGGCCACCGCCAGCGCCTCGCCAGCCGGCGGGCTATCCTCTTCCATGGTGCCGTAGTGCATGCCGATGCGGATGCCGAGCCGCACGCCCCGCACCGGCGGCAGGCTGGCGACCCGGTCGATCATCTCGTTGGCCGCCAAGACGGCGCCGTCGCACCGGTCGAAGGCGACGCAGATCTCGTCGGAGGCGCGACGCAACAGCGTGCCGCCCTGCCCTTCGACGACGCGCTCCACGCGGTTCATGCTGCGTTCGACCGCATGCCCCGCCTCGGTTTCGCTCAACAGTGCGGCCAGACGCTCGCCCCCGACGAGCTCGGCATACATCACGCACACGTTTCGTTGTTCTGTCATGGATGATCGCGCGTTGTTCAGGCACCTGCCCTGCCGGGCGAGCCCGATGCGTCTGGCCTCCTTGGGGCCTCATCATCGGGCAACGGCCGCGCCGGTGCAAGTGAATAATAGGGCATCACCGATCCGACGTCAGACGCAGCGTGACCGGCTGCGCAGCACCTGCTGATGGCAGCTCCGGCGGGTCGAACACCGTATCCCCCTCGTCGACCTGCGCGCCCCGGGTCAGGCCGGCAAAGTCGAACAAGTGGCGGTCCGCCAGATGCGACGGTACCACCTGCTGCATCGCGGTACAGATCGACTCGATCCGCCCGGGAAACTCGCTTGCCCAGCCCTGCAGCATCTGTTTGATCTGACGGCGCTGGGCGTTTTCCTGCGATCCGCACAGATTGCACGGAATGATCGGGTACTGCATGGCCCGCGCGAATCGCGCAATGTCGCTCTCGGCGCAATAGGCCAATGGCCGGATCACGACATGCTCACCATCGTCGCTGACCAGCTTGGGTGGCATGGCCTTGAGGCGACCGCCGAAGAACATGTTCAGGAAAAGGGTCTCGATCATGTCGTCCCGATGATGGCCGAGGGCGATCTTGGTCGCTCCGACCTCGCGTGCGGTACGGTAGATGATGCCGCGTCGCAGCCGCGAACACAGGGAACAGGTCGTCTTTCCGGCCGGAATTTTTTCCTTGACGATGGTGTAGGTATCCTCGGTGACGATCCGGTACTCCACGCCCAGTTGCTCGAAGTAGCTCGGCAGAACGTCCGCAGGGAAGCCGGGCTGCTTCTGGTCCAGGTTCATCGCCACCAGGCGGAAATCGACCGGCGCACGCTCTCGCAGCGCAAGCAGGATCGACAGCAGGCTGTAGGAATCCTTGCCGCCGGAGACACAAACGAGGACGGTATCGCCGTCCTCGATCATGTTGAAGTCGGCGATCGCGGAGCCGACCGCGCGCTCGAGCTTCTTCTTGAGCCGCAGGAAGGTATTGGAAAAACGCCCCTCTGGCGTGGGCTGGATCGCTTCGATGATACTCACCACTTAGCCGGCAAACACACGGCATTATACCTGCAGCCAAAATCCGTCATCCCGCTCACAGATGCGCGCTGCGTCCGGCGTCGACCGCGAGAATCTGTCCGGTCACGTAGGGGGCATCGAACAGCAGGTAGCGGACCGCACCGGCGATGTCGTCGGGATGGCCGGCACGCTTGAGCAGCGTATGCGCGACGATCGCCTCACGCTCGCGGTCCGGAAACTGGCCGTCGTCCGGCCACAGGATCGCCCCCGGCGAGACGCCATTGACCCGCACCCGCGGCGCCAGTTCGATGGCCATCGCCCGCGTCAGCCCGAACAGGCCCGCCTTGGCGGCGCTGTACACCGGATAGCCCGGCAACGGTCGTTCGGCATGAATGTCGACGATATTGACCACGCTGCCGCCCGCCTCGGCCAGATGGGGCGCGGCCGCCTGCATGAGGAAATAGGGGGCGCGCAGGTTCGACCCCATCAGATCCTCCCACGCCTCCAGCCCGGTCTCGCCGACCGCCGTCGGATAGAAGCTCGACGCGTTGTTGACCAGGGCGTCGAGCCGCCCGAACCGGGCAACCACGGCGGACACCAGCGCGGGCAGGGCGTCCACGTCGAGCAGATCGGCGCGAAACACGGCCGCGGAGCCGGCACGCAGCGCATCGAGCTCGTCGGCCAGCTGCCGCGCGGCGGCCTCCGATTCGCGATAGTGCAGCGCCACCTGCGCCCCGCCGGCATGCAGCCGTCGGGCGATGGCGGCACCGACGCGACGGGCCGCCCCGGTCACCAGGGCGACTGGGGCCTGAGCGCTTTGAGCCACCACACTGTTCTCCGAGTCACAGGGATGCCTCCTTGTATCACAAAGCGCCCGACGCCGATGTGACCACAAGGCCCGCCGGCACGGGTAGACTCCGTCCTTTGCCGCAATCGACCCGCCCCCCATGACCCTGCCCCAACCCGGCCCCGACGCCCTGGCCCAGAGCGATGCTCTGGCGGCCCGCCTGCGCGCGCGCATCGACGCCGCCGACGGCTGGATCGGTTTCGCCGACTACATGCACGACGCACTGTACACGCCGGGACTCGGGTACTACAGCGGCGGGGCACAGAAATTCGGCCCGGGCGGAGACTTCATCACCGCCCCCGAACTCACCCCCCTGTTCGGTCAGGCGCTGGCCGCCCAGGTCGCCGAAATCACCGCCCAGAGCGCGTCCGAGGTGCTCGAAGTGGGCGCCGGCACCGGGCTGCTCGCCGCCGATCTGCTGCTCGAACTCGATCGCCTCGGCCATCGGCCCGAACGCTATTCGATTCTCGAGGTGTCGGGCGAACTGCGTGAGCGTCAGGCCGCCACCCTGGCGAGCCGCGCGCCCGCCCTGGTCGACTGCGTGCGCTGGATCGACACCCTGCCCGAGCGCTTCCGCGGCGCCGTCGTCGCCAACGAAGTGCTCGACGTGATGCCGGTGCACCTGCTCGTCTGGCGCGACGGCGCGGTGTTCGAACGCGGCGTCGCGGTCGATGCCGACGGGCACTTCGCCTGGGCCGATCGCCCTGCCGGGGCGCGGCTGCTGGCGGCTGCCGAGCGCCTCGGCGCGCCCATGCCGGCCGAAGGCGAATATGTGAGCGAACTGAACCTGGCCGGCGAGGCCTGGATGGCCGACTGGGGGACGCGGCTGGAACAGGGCGCCTTGCTGATGATCGATTACGGGTATCCGCGCGCCGAGTACTACCTGCCCAGTCGCAGCAACGGCACCCTGTTGTGCTATTACCGCCACCAGGCCCATGCCGACCCGTTCCGCTGGCCCGGCCTGAACGACATCACCGCCTTCGTCGATTTCACCGCCATGGCCGAAGCGGCCCATGGCGCCGGGCTCGACATCTACGGCTACACCGCCCAGGCCGCCTTCCTGTTCAACTGCGGCATCCTGGAGCGGCTGGCCGAACGGGGCGAGCAGACCACGCCGGACTACATCCGTGCGGCACGCGCCGTCCAGCGGCTGACCACACCGCAGGAGATGGGGGAGCTGTTCAAGGTCCTCGCCGCCGGCAAGGGGCTGGGCGCGCCACTGCTCGGTTTCGCACGCAGCGACCGGCTGCACACGCTGTAAGCGGCGCAAACGCTCAATCGAGGAGTGAGCCCTCGCTGCGATAGATCCCGCGCAGGAAGGCGTCGGCATCGTCGCACGCGGCCCGATTCGGCCCCGGCGGATGCGCCGCAGGCTCGGGCGCCACGGCCTCGGGCATCGGCATCCAGCCCGAATCGAGCACATCATCGTCGTAATCAGCGGCGCCGGTGATCCCCGGTTTGTCGTGGCTGTCCATGTTTGTCTCCTGCTGCGGCACCACGCCCGGGCACCGTCGGTTCATGCTGGAACCGAACGGTCGTGCGCGCCATGACAAAACGCACAATCAGCGCACGATTTGCGTCTCCAGCCAGCGCAGCATGCAGGTGGCCACCTGTTCCCAGTCGCGCTCGAGCATCATCGCGTGGCCCATGTCCTCGAACAGGATCTCGTCGACGCCATAGGTCTGCGCGGTCCGCTGCACCAGCGCTGGCGGAATCAGGTGATCCTCACCGGCGCCCAGCACCAGCATGGGCACATCCGCCATGCGTGCCACGTGTGGCAGGTTGAACAAGGTCATGTCCCAGATCGCGCGGTGCGACTCGGGCTGCGACTTGAGGCAGTACTCGCGCAGCCGCTCGGCATCCACCGGCTGATGAAACAGCGCTTCGCGCACGCTGTCGACGCTGGGCGCGGCGCCCCCGAGCATGCGGTTCAGATCCTGCAGCAGCGTGGGCTTCTTGAACATGAGCCCGAGCGCCGAGGACCACAACCCCTGGGGCGGCACCGAGGCCATCAGCACGGCCGCCGGCGCGGTGTGATGCTCGAGGAACTTCTGCACCACGAAGCCGCCCATGGAATGGCCGATCAGGATCGGCGCCTCCGGCAGGGCGGCGACCACTTCGGCCACGTCGTTCACATAGTCGTCGATGCTGTAGCTGTCGAGCATGCCGTGCTGGCGGCTGTGCCCATGGCCGGACAGCGACACCGCGTAGCAGGCGAAGCCGGCGTCGGCGAACCAGGGGAGGAAATGCGCCTCCCAGCACCACGCCGCCGTGTAGGCGCCGTGGACGAACAGCAACGGGGTATCGCGCACCACGGTGGACGGGGTGCGGGCGATGACTTCCAGATCGCCGAAGCGACTACGATTCATGGGGTTCTCCGGGGCGACACCCGTCGCGACGCGGCCCACTCGGCATGGGGGCGGCGGCGATCGGGCGCGAACATTCGTGCGTTTTCTGACATCGAAAGGTACTCCATTTCGACCGATCGCACCACGCGCGACAGCCCGCGTTCACTGGGGTATCGTGTCGTACCGCACGATTTTTCGGCCCCCGCACCCCAGGCCCAGACGTCTCCCCATGCTGCTCAAATGGCTGGTTTCCATCCTCATCGTGGTCGCCCTGCTCGGCGGCCTGCAACCGCTGCTGACCCGCTACCTGCGACTCGGTCAGCTCCCCGGCGACCTGCGTTTCACCCGCGAGGGGCGCACCTATCACCTGCCCTTCACCAGCACCATCGTGCTCTCGCTGCTCGCCTGGCTGATCCTGCGCTGGCTGTAGGCAGCCTCAGCGGCGCCGAGCGTCGGCAGACACGTCCGAGCGCACCGCCACGTCCACGGTATCGATGACGCGCCCCACCGTATCGAGCAGGACGATGTGATGCAGCCCCGGGCTCGGTCGCCACAGGACGCGGCCGCCCTGCCCCGCCGGCACGCCGTCCACCTGCCAGCGCAGACGTTCGTCCTCGCGGGAGGCTTCCAGCCACACGCCACCGGCGGCATCGAGATCGGCCGCAGCCACGATGGCGCGCGGTGACGGCGTCACGATGCGCGCGATCAGCACCGGCGGTGCCGCCACCGCCGTGGCGGTGCCCTTGATGAACCACTCGCTGCGCGGCGGCTCGCGTCCGTTGTCGAAGCGCACCGGCGCCGACACCACGCCGGTCGGGACGACCCGCTCGGGCGGCCAGCGGCCGCTCGCCGCGAGCCGGGCATTGAGCCAGGCGCGGGTCTCGACGCTCGCGGTGGCACCGGTTTCCATCCACACCGCGATGGTCACCGCGCCGTTGCTGCCCACCCCCCAGGCGGCATGGGTGCGCGGCAAGGGCGCGACCCGCACCGCCGGGAACAGGTCGCGCGCAATGAAGGCGGCCTGGGGCGAGATCATCGCCACCGGCGCGCCCTGCGCCTGCGCACGCCAGAACGGCGGGCGCCACACCCCGTCGACCGCGAGCATGCGCCCGAGCGCCGCCAGCTGCGCCAGATCGATCGCCACCCGGGACAGATCCGGGGCCGCCGCCCCGGGGGCGCGCAGCAGTTCCAGCAGGGTCGCCTCGCGCGCGCCGGGCACATGGGCGGCCAGCGCCTCGGGCATCGCGCCCGTCGCCAGCGCCGCGCGCACGCTCATGGCGTCCCCCGTCGCCGGCACCGGAAACAGCGTCGCCGCGTTGACGGTTTTGGTATCCAGCGCCAGCGCCGTCATCACCGGCCAGCTCATCGAACCCGCCGGATGGCGGGCAACGGCCGCGTCCGGCTGCGCCGCGTCGAGCCCCCCCACGTCCGCCAGCACGGCGCCCGTGGCGTTGTCGATCACCACCGCCGCGGCGCGGGCCGGGGCGGCCGCCTCGAGGGCGCGTTCCATGCCGCGCTGCCAGTCGGCGTCGAGCACCGTATGCACCACCCCCGGTTCGGTGACCAGCCGCCGTGCCAGATGTGGCGCGTCGTTCCAGCGTGGCGCCAGACGCACCGGGTCCAGGTGCGCGGCCAGCTGGTGAACCCGCGGGCACAGATCCGCGCTGCCGATGCGGCGCAACAGTTCGCAGGCACGCCAGGCGACCTTGGGGGGCGGGGCGTTGGGGGCGCGCAGCAGCGCCGCGAGAATGGACGCCTCGGCGCGATCGAGCGCATCGGGCGCCTTGCCCACCAGCGCCCAGGCGGCGGCATGGATGCCCTGCAGCGCGCCGCGAAAGGGCGCCAGGTTCAGGTAGGCCTCGAGAATCTCCGCCTTGCTCCAGCGTGCCTCGATCTCCTGCGCAGCCACCGCCTGATCCCATTTTTGCTCCAGGGTGCGACGCCCGCCGTGGTTGCGTTCCGGATGCAGCGCCGGGTCGAGCAGGCCGACCAGCTGCATGCTCAGGGTCGAGGCGCCGCGCGGATGCTCGTACCACAGGTTCTGGATGGCGGCGGCGGCAAAGGCGCGCCAGTCGATGCCGCCGTGCTCGTAGAAGCGCCGGTCCTCGGCCTCGAGCAGCGTTTCGAGCATGGCGGGAGAGAGCGCCTCGAGCGGCACCCATTCGAGCCGGCGGGTGGCGCCATCGACCGGGCGCTCGGCCAGCGGTTCGCCCGCCCGGTCGACCAGCCGGCCTTCCGTGGTCCGGTGATGGGCGCGTACCGTGGCGAAATCGGGCACCGCCGCCGCGGCGAGCACCGGCAACCACACCAGCACCAGCCATAGCACCAGGCGCACGTTCAGCCTGCCGTGGCGATGGCCGCGAGCCGGGCCGCCTCGATGGCCGCCGGAATGGCGCTGCGGTCGGCCGCCTGCCGCGCCACCGCGCCGCCGTCCACGGCACGCGCCGCCGCCAGCACCCGGCGCCAGGTGGCCGCGTCCACCGGTGCCAGATCGCTGCGGCACGCGGCCGCGTCGAGCACGCTCAGGAAACGCTCGGGGCGGCGAAAGGCGTCGCAGGCGCTCAGCACCGCGAGACGGGCGGGCGCGTCGTCCGCCTGCGCCAGCGATGCGCCAAGGCGGGCCAGCAGCACCGACACATCCCGGCACTGCTGCGGCGCGCGCAGGCGCTCACTGGCCTGCGCGGCGCCGGCTTCGTCGGCGCCGAAAAGCAGCGCCCAGCGCTGTTCGAGCGTCAGCGCCCGGTCGACCGCACAGTTCAGCGACCGCTGCAGTGCGTCCTCGCTCCGGGCCAGTCCCGCCACCAGCTCCGGCAGGATGCGCGCGAGCGCGCCACAGGCCACCAGGACCGCGATCATGCGCATCGGCGCCATTTCCATGAGGCCGCGCGCCAGTTCCTGCCAGACCCGCTCCGGCACCAGATGATCGACCTCGCCCGCCGCGACCATGGCGCGCATCAGGGCCAGCGTCTCGTCCGCCACCGTGAACGCCTCGAAGCGGGCGGCGAAACGCGCCACCCGGAGGATGCGCACCGGATCCTCGGCAAAGGCCGGGCTCACATGACGGAAGCGCCGTGCGGCCAGATCGGCCTGACCGCCGTAGGGGTCGATGAGCGTCCCGTCGGCGTCCCGGGCCATGGCGTTGATGGTCAGGTCCCGGCGCCGCAGGTCTTCCTCGAGGGTCACCTCGGGCGAGGCATGCACCACGAAACCGGTGTAGCCGTGCCCCGACTTGCGCTCGGTGCGCGCCAGTGCGTATTCCTCCTGGGTGTCGGGATGGAGGAAGACGGGAAAGTCCCGCCCCACCGGGCGGAAGCCCTGCTCGAGCATCTGCTCGGGCGTGGCCCCGACGACCACGTGGTCGCGATCCTTGACCGGCAGGCCGAGCAGGGCATCGCGCACCGCGCCCCCGACGATGTAGACCTTCATCGTCGGCCTCCGCGAAGCGTCGTACCTGGTCGCATCAGTGCCCTTTCGGATGGCGGCGGCGCGCTTCGAGCAGCCGCCGACGGGTGGGGGTACCGCCCAGATACCCGGGCACCACCGCCTCCATCGGATGGGGCGTCAACCCGAACGGCAGGGGCGCGCCCTCGGCCACGTTGTCCACGTGCATGGAGCGCAGGTTGTCACGGCTCATGAGCGGCTCGGGCAGGCACTCCATCAGCCGTGCCTGGACCCTGGCCAGCCCGTCGGGCAAGGGCACGATCCAGGGCGCGCGCTCGACCTGGGCGGCGGCGAAGCGCACCAGCTCGGCCAGGGTATAGACCTGCGGCCCCGCCACCGGGTAGCTCTGGCGAATGCTGGCATCGCGCGCCAGACACGCATACACCACCTCGGCCACGTCCTCCACCCACACCGGCTGGAAGCGGGCATCGGCCCCGGCCAGCGGCAGGATCGGCGCCAGCCGGCTCAGCCGCGCGAACAGGTTGAGGAAGCGGTCGCCCGCACCGAAGATGACCGAGGGTCGCAGCAGCGTCCATTGCAGCTCGGGGCGCGCGTTGCGGATGGCCGCTTCGCCCGCGGCCTTGGAACGCTGATATTCCGAGGGGCCGTTGACGTCCGCCCCCAGCGCACTCACATGAACGACACGCTGCACACCGACCCGCCGACAGGCCTCGGCGATGGCTTTGGGCAGGGCCACATGGGCGCGCTCGAAGGCCGGTCCGTAAGGCACGCCGGGGGCCGAGTGCAGCACGCCGACCAGATTGACGACCGCATCGACGCCCACCAGCAGGCGGTCGAGGGTCTGCGGATTGAACACATCGGCCTCGACGATTTCCGTGGTCGGCAGCACACTCAGGTGGCGCGCGCGATTGAAGCGCCGCGTCGGCACCCGTACCGTCCACCCACCGGCAACCAGGCGCGCCGCCACCGCGCTACCGACGAAACCGCTGCCACCGATCAGCAGGACCCTGCCCGTCCGACTCATTCCACCCTCCCCTGTCAGTCCGGATCGATCACCCCGAGCCGCGCCTTGAGCGACTGGGGACGCTTTTCCATCATCGCCGCGTAGACCACGGCGTTCTCCATCACCTGCTTCACATAATGCCGCGTTTCGTCGAAGGGGATGGTCTCCACATAGATGGCCCCTTCCAGCGGGTGGTCGTCGCGCCAGCGCTTGGCGCGGCTGGGGCCGGCGTTGTAGCCGGCCGAGGCGAGCACCGGCTGGTCGGCGAGGTCGTCAAGGACGATGCGCATGTAGCTGGTGCCGAGCAGCACGTTGGTCTCCGGCTCGGCCAGCTGGCTGCGCCGGTAGCCATTGAGGCCGATCTTCCGCGCCACCCACTGGCCGGTCCGCGGCATCACCTGCATGAGCCCCTGGGCACCGGCGCTCGATGCGGCCCGATGCACGAAACGGCTTTCCTGGCGCATGAGGCCATACACCCAGGACAGATCCAGCCCCTGGGCCTTGGCCTGGGGTTCGATCAGCTCCCGGTAGGGGGTGATGAAGCGCAACTCGTATTCCCCGTCCCGGCTCACGAACTCCGCGGTGTTGATGGCCCGGTCGTACACCTCATGCTTGAGCGCCACCCGCGCCGCGGCGAGGCGAAACGCGCTGTCGGCATGGCGCAGGCGCCAGTTCCATTCGCGCACCCCCTCGGTGTACAGATCGAGCCGGAACAGCGCCAGCGCCCGACGCAGGTCGGGGTCGCGCTGGGCCCGGGCCATCGCCTCGGCCGGAATCGGCGCCGCCGGCGCGGGCGGTGCGAAGCCATGCCCCAGCGCCTCCTGGGCCAGCATGCTGTAGAAGTCGGGCTCGACCGGGATGCGCGCGAACAGCGCGGTGGCCGCATCGCGATGGCCGAGGGCCTGCTCGGCGCGCGCCAGCCAGTAGACCCAGACCGGACGGGCGCGCTGCGCCGGCCCCATCTCCAGGATGGCGGCGCGCACCGCCTTCCACTTGCCGAAGCGCAGCGCGGCGCGCACCTGCCAGGCCCGCTGCTCCTCGTTCATGGCGGCATGACGGCCGGCCGCGCGAAACCAGTCGATGGCCTGGGGCAGATGGGCCTGGGCACCGCGCCAGCCGAGCAGCACGTAGCCGTAGGCACGGTCCTTGGGGGGAAAACGGTCGGCGATGCGCACGAAGCGCATGTAGGCCAGCTTGGGATCGCTGCGCGCCAGACGGCCGATCGCCGCCAGCGCCAGCTCGCGCTCGGCGCGGTCGCGCTCGAAGCCGGGATGCAGGCGCGACAGGTAGCGGTCGGGGTCCTTGAGCAAGGCCTTGAGACGGGCCGGGTCCGGCATCTGCGCCGCCGGCAGCCAGCCGAGCGTGGCCTCCGCACCGCGCACGCGGCTGGGCGCCATCTGCTCGCGGAACCGTGCCCACAGGGCCTCCGAGCCCAGCCGCCCTTGATCGGCGAGCATGCCGATGACCGTCTCGCAGGCCTCCTCGCGTGCATCGAGCGTCCGCCATTCGCGTGCCGCTTCATCGAGCCCGCCGGAATCGCCGATGTGCAGCCGTGCCAGCCAGTGCAGACAGCGCATGCCGTCATCCGGGGCCTCGAGCCCGCCCCAGGCGCCGATGAAGGCGAGCCACTGTTCGTCGTCGGCCAGGCGCCGCAACCAGGCGGCGCGCAGCCGCTCGGCCACCACGCTGCCGGCGTAGCGAGCGAGGAAGGCCTCGATCTCGGCAGCATCCGGCGCCTCGGTACGCGCGAGCACGTTGTGCAGACGCCAGTAGTCCACATAGCGCTCGAGCACATGCGGGCTCTTGCTCGCGGCGAGCTGGTCGAGGGTGTCACGGTCGCCGGTACGCAGGGCTTCGCGCGCCGCCAGAATGCGTTCATCCCCGGTCGGCAGGGCCGACTGGGCGCCGGCCAGCGTCGCCAGGCAGCTCAGCATCACGCCCGTCAGGAGCAGGAAAATTCGGGAGACGAACCGGCCGCGCCAAGCGTCGGGGAGGCCGGGCGGATCGAGCGGGAGAGCGGCTTTCATTACGTCTGGATGTGCCATGGTTCGCCAAAGCAGAATAGCATAGAGGCCCCCACCGGAAGCCACCCCGAAACCCCATGGACAAGCAGCGCAAGTCGCTCCGAAACGACGCCATCGCCCGCCGCGAAGCGCTCAGCCCCGCCCACCGGACCGACGCCGACCGGGCGATCGCCGCCGCGCTGGACGAACTGATCGCGCGCCTGGCGCCGACCACGCTCGGCTTCTGCTGGCCTCACCGCGGCGAGCCCGACATGCGCGCCTTCGTCATCGCCTGGCTGGCGGCCGATGCCGCCCGCCGCGCCGCGCTGCCGGTCGTGGTCGCACCGGATCAGCCCATGGTCTTCCGCGAGTGGACCGCCAGCAGCGAAATGATTCCCGACCGGCACGGCATTCCGATGCCCGCCGACGGCGAGGTGCTGCATCCGGACGTACTGCTCGTCCCCCTCAACGCCTTTGACGACGCGGGGTTCCGCCTCGGCTACGGCGGCGGCTACTTCGACCGCACCCTCGAGCGGATGGCACCGACGCCGGTCACCATCGGCCTGGGCTACGAACTGGGCCGGGTGAGCACCACCCATCCCCAACCCCACGACCATCCCATGGACTGGCTGGTGACCGAGACCGGCGCGCATCCGGCCGCCATCCGGCAGCGGCCATGAACTGGCGCGCCCCGGTCGACCTCTACTGCGAGCGCACCGACGCCAGCCTGTGGTCGGAGCCGCTCAACGCGCTGACCAATGGCGCCTTCCTGATCGCCGCGGCCGACGCCTGGCGGCGCATGGGGCCGTCGGCCGGTGCCGACCTGCGCCTGCTGGCCGCCCTGCTCGCCCTGGTGGGCATCGGCAGCTTCGTGTTCCACACCATCTCCGAACGCTGGGCCAGCGTGCTCGACGTGGTCTTCATCGCGCTGTTCGTGCTGGTGTTCGTGCATCGCGCGCTGGTGCGTTTGCACGGCCGCTCGCCCCGCGTCGCGACCCTGGGTGTCCTGGCCACCATCGCGCTGTCGGCTGCGCTGGCGCTGAGCGTGCATGTGCCGGCGCTCAACGGCTCGGAACTCTACCTGGGCCCCTGGGCGGCGCTCATCACGCTCGCGCTGACCTGCCCGGACGCGGCAGCCAGGCGCTGGCTCGGGCGCGCCTCGCTGCTGTTCCTGCTGTCAATGGTCCTGCGCAGCATCGATCTGGCGGTGTGCGCGCAGTGGCCCCTCGGCACCCACTGCCTGTGGCACCTGAACAATGCCCTGGTGCTGTGGTGCGGGATGCGCGCGCTGATCGACCAGGATCAGTGCGTCTTGAAGGTGTCGTGACAGGTGTGGCAGGCGTGCTCGACCGCCTCGTAGGCGGCCTTGGCCTGCTGCTTGTCGGTGGTGCCGGCGACGGCGGCGAGATGATCCGAGGCCTTGAAGAAAGCCTTCCGGTCCGCTTCGAAAGTCTTCGGATCCGACCACACCGCGGGCTTGGCCTTGGTGGGCGGATAGTCGGTATCCGGCTTGAAGTACTGCCAGGGCACCTCGCGCCGCTGCAGCAGGGCCTTGGCCAGCGTGGCGAATTTCTGCGCATCGAAGGTGTCGGTGCGCATCATCACGCCCATGGGTTCGAATACCTTGAGCATCTGCTTGAAGGCGGCGCGCCGGTGAGCGACCGGCTGCCCGGGGCGAGTGTCCTGCACTTCGCCGCTGCAGGCGGACAGAAACAGCAGGGACGCGAGAATGGGAACGATGCGTTTGTTCATGTCGGGGAGGGTTCCGGTGGGGTGAACGGCGCCCGGGAGGAGACGGGCAGCGGACTGGCGTCACGCGCCGCAGATTCTAACGCTGGCGCAAAAATGACGTCCCCGGACGCACCGCCCGGCACCGATGACTATGGCGCGTGGGCCACCCCACCCCGTTCCCGCGCGAAGGCGGCAAGCGCGCGATCGGCGGTGTCCAGATGCGCCACGAACAGGTCGACGAGCAAGGTCCGCAGCGCGTCCCGGGCCTCGGGCCGCGCCTCCATCACCGCCATGCAGATCTCGCCGACACGCTCGACCATCACGTCGTGCAGCGCCTCGTGCGCCGCCGCGTCGGGGTAGCCGATGGCGCGCATCCAGTCACGTTCCTCATCGAAGTGCCGGTAGGCGTAGTCGGCGAAGTCGGACAGCAACTCGGCGAATTCATCGCCACTGAGCTGCGACAGGTCCACACGACTGACGCGACTCACCAGCGCCAGCAGGCGCTGGTGGTCGGCGTCCAGACGGGACTGCCCCATGTGCAGGGCATCGGCGCCCGCGATCAGCGATTCCAGCGACATCCTCTTCACCCCGGCCATGGCCTTGTCCTGTTATCGGGCCGGCGGCGAAAAAGTTGAATCGCGGCCCGATCAGCCGAGGAACATCCGGTAGACCGGGTTGGCGGTCTCCTCCACGTACTCGTAGCCGAGCTTGTCGAGGAAGGCCTGGAAGCGCGGGCGGTCGGCCTCGGGCACCTGCATGCCCACCAGCACCCGGCCGAAGTCGGAGCCGTGGTTGCGGTAATGAAACAGGCTGATGTTCCAGTCCGAGCGCAGGGTGTCGAGAAAATTCATGAGCGCGCCGGGCCGCTCGGGGAAGACGAAGCGGTAGAGCACCTCGTGGTCCGCCTGCGGCGCATGGCCACCGACCATGTAGCGCACATGGCTCTTGGCCATCTCGTCGTCGGTCATGTCGAAGCACGGCAGGCCCTCGTCGGAGAGCAGGCTCACCAGCGCGCGCGACTCGTCGCGGTTGTGGACGCCCACGCCGACGAAGATGTGCGCCTGGGCGCTGTCGGCGAAGCGGTAGTTGAACTCGGTGATGTTGCGGCTGCCCAGCAGCTGGCAGAAGTGGCGGAAGGAGCCGGGCTTCTCGGGGATGGTGACCGCCAGCACCGCCTCGCGCTGCTCGCCCACCTCGGCGCGCTCGGCGACGAAGCGCAGGCGGTCGAAGTTCATGTTGGCGCCGGAGGCCACCGCCACCAGGGCTTGGTCGCGCAGCCCCTCGCGCGCCGCGTAGGCCTTGGCGCCGGCCACCGCGAGCGCACCGGCCGGCTCGAGGATGGAGCGGGTGTCCTCGAACACGTCCTTGATGGCGGCGCAGATGGCGTCGTTGTCCACCCGGATCATGTCGTCCACATAGGTCTGGCACAGGCGGAAGGTCTCCTCGCCCACCAGTTTCACCGCCGCGCCGTCGGCGAACAGGCCGACCTGGTCGAGCTCGATGCGCCTGCCCGCCGCCAGCGACTGGGTCATGGCGTCGGCGTCGGCGGCCTCCACGCCGATGATCCTGATGTCCGGCCGCACCCGCTTCACGTAGGCGGCGATGCCGGAAATCAGGCCGCCGCCACCCACGCAGCAGAAGATGGCGTGGATGGGCTTGGGATGCTGGCGCAGGATCTCCATGCCGATGGTGCCCTGCCCGGCGATTACCTCGGGATCGTCATAGGGATGGACGAAGGTCAGGCCCTCGGCCTTTTCCAGCTCCAGGGCATGGCCGTAGGCGTCCGAATAACTCTCGCCGGCCAGCACCACCTCGCCACCACGGCGGCGCACCGCGTCCACCTTGATGAGCGGCGTGGTGGTCGGCATCACGATGACGGCGCGCACGCCCATCTTCTGTGCCGACAGCGCCAGGCCCTGGGCATGGTTACCCGCCGAGGCGCAGATGACCCCGCGCGAGAGGGCCTCGGGCGGCAGCTTGCTCATCTTGTTGTAGGCGCCACGCAGCTTGAAGCTGAACACCGGCTGCAGGTCTTCGCGCTTGAAGTAGATGCGGTTGCCGATGCGCCCCGACAGGCTGGCGGCGTAGTCGAGCGGCGATTCGATCGCCACGTCGTACACCTGCGCATTGAGGATTCGTTCGAGATAGTCGGGCGCAGTGGTGCTCATGGGGGCAGAAGTGGCGTAAACACAAGGGAAACGTGCACGGTAGCAGGCCACGGCGCAGCGCGGCAAGGACGCCGGCGGCGCGAATCGACGACAATTGGCCGCTCTGTCCTCCACGAGGCATCCCATGGATTTTCTCGCCTGGCTCGATCCGGGCCCCGGAGCCGGGCTGGGCGCGGTGCTGCTGGTCAGCTTTCTCTCCGCCACCCTGCTGCCCGGCGGCTCCGAGCTGGTCTTCGCCGGCTTTCTGGCGCGCCATCCCGAGCAGCTCGGCTGGGCCTGGCTGCTGGCGACCCTCGGCAATACCGCCGGCGGCATGAGCACCTACGCCCTGGCGCGCCTGGTTCCCAGACCCCAAGCGCCCGACAAGGTCCGCTGGCTGCAACGCCATGGCGCCCCGGCGCTGATCCTGGCCTGGGCGCCGGTGATCGGCGACGCCCTGTGCGCCGCGGCCGGCTGGCTGCGTCTGGGCTGGTTGCCGTGCATGCTGTGGATGGCGCTCGGCAAGGCGGCGCGCTATGGCGTGGTCGCCTGGCTCACCCCCTGAATCGCGTCGCCACGGGGTCCCGGATTTGCAGTAGATTGTTCGTCTGTCATGCGCGGCCGTGACCCCGATGAACGACCCCATCCCCCCGGCGCTGGCCGGCTTCCTGACCAGCCACCTGTCCATGCACGTCGCGGCGGGCTGCGGCGACGGCCTCGCCACGCTGGTGCGGGCGGTGGGCGCACGCATCGCGCCGGAGGCCCCCCACTGCCTGCGCCTGCTGGTGCCGCGCGCCCAGGCCGTCGACCTGATCGAGGCGATCTCGGCGGGCGCGCCCGTGGCCGCGGTCTTCAACGAGCCGGAAACCCATCGCACCGTGCAGCTCAAGTGCGCACGCGCCGAGGTGGTGGCGGCGGAGGCGGCCGACGTGGCCACACTCGCGCCCTATGTGCGCGCCATGGCCGCCCGGCTGCGCGCGTTCGGCACCCCCGAGCCCTATGCGCACACCGTGCTCGCCTGCGCCCCGGACGAGGTCGTGGTGATCCGCCTCGCCCCCGAGGCGGTGTTCGGGCAGAGCCCCGGACCGCGTGCCGGCGAGCGGATGGCCCCCGGGGCGCCGCTGCCATGACGCGCCTGTCCATGGACGCCCTGCGCAACTGCCTCGAAGGCATCGTGCCGTCGGCGATCGCCACCTGCGCGCCCGACGGCACGCCCAACGTCACCTACATCTCGCAGCTGATGCATGTGGACGACGCCCATGTGGCGCTGTCCTTCCAGTTCTTCAACAAGACCCGCGAGAACATCCTCGCCAACCCCATCGCCACCGTGCTGATGATGGATCCGGACACCGGCGCGCGCTACCGGCTGCGCATCCGCTACCTGCGCACCGAAACCGCCGGCGCGCTGTTCGAGCGCATGAAGGCCAAGCTCGCCGGCATCGCCTCGCACACCGGCATGGCGGGCGTGTTCCGCCTGCGCGGCGCCGACATCTACCGGGTGCTCGACATCGAGGCGGTGCCCGGCCGCACCCTGCCACCGCCCGACACCGGCCCGATCCTGCTGCCGGCCCTGCGCCGCAGCGTCGACGCCCTGAGCGCCTGCACCACGCTCGAAGCGCTGATGGACACCCTGCAGCTGTGCCTGGAGCGGCATTTCGGCATCGAACACCAGATGCTGCTCATGGCCGACGGCACGGCCGAACGCCTCTATGTGGTCGCCAGCCGCGGCTACGCCAGCTCGGGCGCCGGCGCCGAGATCGCCTACGGCGACGGCGTCATCGGCGTGGCGGCGCGCGAGGGCACGCCGATCCGCATCATGTTCCCGGCCGCGGAATACGCCTACGGGCGCGCCGTGCGCGAGCGGATCGCGGACGCTGGCGGGGACACGCCCCTGGCGGCGGAAATCCCGCTCCCCGGCCTGGCCGCACCGGCCAGCCAACTGGCGGTGCCGATACGCACCGAGGGCCGGACCGTGGCGGTGCTGTACGTGGAAAGCGAGCAGCTGTGCCACTTCGGTTACGACCTGGAAGACGCGCTGGTCACCCTGGGCGCGCAACTGGCGCTGAGCATGCGCGCCCTGCACGCCGACGCCGCAGACGATGTCGTGGCCGTCCCCGAGACGGCGCCCGACGTCCCTCGTGGCGTCCCCCTGCGGGTGCGCCACTTCGCGCGCGACGACAGCGTGTTCTTCGATGACGACTACCTCATCAAGGGCGTGGCCGGCGCCATCCTGCGCCGGCTGTTGCAGGAGCATGCGCGCAGCGGGCGCTGCGATTTCTCCAACCGCGAGCTGCGTCTCGACGACGGCCTCCGCCTGCCCGATATCTGCGACAACCTCGACACCCGCCTCATCCTCCTCGCCCGCCGACTGGCGGACCGCAGCGCGGACGTGCGCATCGAGAAGACCGGGCGCGGCCGCTTCCGCCTGCAGCTGAAACGGCCGGTCGTGCTCGAGGAAACCTAGGCGGCTTGACGCAGCCCCTCCTCCAGCCGGACCAGATCGGATGCCGACAGATGAGGGCGCACCACGGTCATCAGGCCGTCGAACACGTGGGCTGGCAGCTTGGCCGACAGCGGCGCGAGCAGCGCCAGTCGCTCGGCGGGCGCCATGGCCGGCACCATCCAGCGCAAGCCCACGGCCATCTCGGCCGGCGACAGGCTCGCCACGATGCGCCCCTCCAGCGCCTGCAGTTCCGCGTCGCCGTAGTGACGCCACAGGCAGTCGTTGTGGTCGATCTCTTCCAGATGCATGTGCAGCAGGTTCTCGCCGACGAAGCAGCCCAGCAGGCGATACAGGCGCTGGGCCACCTCGGCGCGATCCGGGCGCGGGGCATGGCGCAAGGTGTCGCACAGCAGCCGCAGGCGGCCGATGGCATGGACATGGTCCTCGTGATGCTCCGCCGCCGGCCGGCTCGCCCCGGCCTGACAGGCCTCCATGGCGGGATGGATCACCGCATCTTCATGGGCGAGGTGGGACAGACACAGATCGAGCAAGGCGTCGATGGCCGCCAGGGCCTCGGTCACCGCCTGCGAATCATCCGCATCGAGACGGCCGACCCGCAGCAGGGTGTCCGCCATGAAGGCCCGCAGACCCTTGTGGATACCGGCATAGATGTCATGGCGCGCGGGCGCGCCGCAAGAACGCAGAAAACGCATGGAAAGCTCCTCCAGTTCAGGGGCGCCCGGGGGCGAGGCCGACCGCGGTCGGCGCCTGGGGCACGAACACGAAATGCGGGGTCGGAATCGGCGCGCCGGGTGGCAGCGCGGCGGGCGTGGGCGCACCCGCCGGACCGAGCGCGCGCAGGTAGCGGAACACCGAGCGCTGATCGGCCTCGGTCATGGCCTGCAGTGCATTCCACGGCATCGGCGGGCGGCCGCCGGCGCGCACCCGGGCCAGCCATTCGTCCTCACCCACGGCAGCGGCGCGCAGGCGCAGGTTGCCCGGGTAGCTCACACCCCAGGGGCCGCTGAAGCCCACGGCCATGCCGGTGAAGCGCTCGGATTCGGGAATCGCCGCGCCGAGCTGGGCGAAGCGCGGCGTGTGGCAGTCGTTGCAGCCGGCCACGGCAATCAGGTAGCGGCCACGCTCGACGCTGGGCGCCGGCGCGTCCGCCCGCGCGCCGGCAACCGCGAGCAGGCCGAGCGACAGGGCAAGAAGGGTTCGTTTCATCGTTGGGAACTCCGGTCAATCACGGTGAGCCCACTGTACGGAGCGGCCGATCGGCGCGCTCCTAAGACTTCCGTCAGCAAATGCTAAAAGTTTGCTAAAACGATCGTTTGAACCACAACCGCCGCACCTCGCCCCCGCCAGCTCGGAAAGCCGCTAGACTCGACGCCATGGCCCACGCACCTCGCTTCGGGCCATCGACAGGAGACTTCCATGAGCGTGCAACGCTTCGGCACCACCGAACGCTACTCCGACATCGTCGTGCACAACGGCACCCTGTACACCGTCGAGGTGCCCACCAGCATCGACACCAACATCGAGACCCAGACCAGCGAGGTGCTCGGCAGCATCGACCGCCTGCTGACCGAGGCGGGCAGCGACAAGTCGCGCATTCTCATGGCCACCATCTACCTGACCGACATGGACGACTACGAGGGCATGAACGCGGTGTGGGACAGCTGGCTGCCGAAAGGCGCGGCGCCCTGCCGTGTCTGCGTGCAGGTGGCCGCCCTGGCGAACGAAGGCTGGCGCGTGGAGATCGCGCTCACCGCGGCGGTCGACTGAACGGCGCGGGGCGCCCGACCATCGGCCGGCGGACCGCCGGCCACGCGCCATTGCCGCGCGCAGTGGCGCTCAGGCGGAAGCGAAACCACGCACACGGCCGGGGGATTCGAGCCCGCCTCAGGCAAGACCCAACCACCCGTAAGGTCTTGTTTTATGCTGCATGTTGCGCCGCAGCTTGTTAGAATCAGTGGTTTTCCGCGACTGCCCGGAAGCGCCCCACCATGACCCAACGCCTGCGCGAAATTCCGTACAACTACACCTCGTATTCGGACCGCGAGATCGTCATCCGCCTGCTCGGCGAAGACAGCTGGCAGATCCTCCACGATCTGCGCAGCGAGCGGGTGACGGGGCGCTCCGCGCGCATGCTGTACGAGGTGCTGGGCGACATCTGGGTCATCCAGCGCAATCCCTACCTGCTCGACGACCTGCTGGCCAACCGCGATCGGCGCGGCGCCCTGGTCGGCGCCCTGCGCCACCGTCTCGCCGAGGTGGAGAAGCGCCGCGTCGAATCGCAGGCGGACGACCCCGAGCGCAGCAACAAGGTCGAAAAGCTGGTGCAGGCAGCCTCGCGCGCCATCGCCCGCTTCGAGCTCCAGTTCGAGGAAACCCTCGATCTGCGCAAGCAGGTGATGCGCGTCCTGTCGCGCCACACCCGCAAGGACAACATCTGCTTCGACGGCCATGCCCGCGTCTCCCACGTGACCGACGCCACCGACTGGCGCGTGGAATACCCCTTCGTGGTGCTCTATCCGGACACCGAGCAGGAAATCGGCCATCTGGTGCGCGACTGCATCGAGCTGGGCCTGACCATCATTCCGCGCGGGGGCGGCACCGGCTACACCGGCGGCGCGATCCCGATGGACCCGAAGTCGGTGGTCATCAACACCGAGAAGCTGATCGACATCGGCACCGTCGAGGACGTGGTGCTGCCGGGACGCAACGGCCCCATGGACGCGCCCTACGCCACCATCCGCACCGGTGCCGGCGTGGTCACCGCACGTGTCGCCGAAGCGGCCACCGCGGCCGGCCGGGTGTTCGCGGTGGACCCGACCTCGGCCTCGGCCTCGTGCATCGGCGGCAACATCGCCATGAACGCCGGCGGCAAGAAGGCGGTGCTGTGGGGCACCGCGCTGGACAACCTGGCGTGGTGGAAGATGGTCACGCCGGACGGCAACTGGCTGGAGGTGGAACGCCTCGACCACAACTTCGGCAAGATCCACGAGCAGGAGACGGTGCACTTCCGCCTCAAGCGCTTCGACGCCTCGGGTCGCACCCCGCTCGGGGAAGAAGTGCTGGCGATGCCCGGCGCCGCCTGTCGCAAGCAGGGCCTGGGCAAGGACGTGACCGACAAGTTCCTCGGCGGCGTGCCGGGGGTGCAGAAGGAAGGCACCGACGGCATCATCGTCGCCGCCCGCTGGGTGCTGCACCAGATGCCGCCGGTGACCCGCACCGTGTGCCTGGAGTTCTTCGGCCAGGTGCGCGAGGCGGTGCCGGCCATCGTCGAGATCACCGACTTCTTCAAGCCCGGCGGCGAGGGCCACGGCCTCGGCGTGCAGCTGGCGGGGCTGGAACACCTGGACGAGCGCTACGTGAAGGCGGTGGGCTACGCCACCAAGGCCAAGCGCCACGGCCGGCCCAAGATGGTGCTCATCGGCGACATCGTCGGCCATGACGAAGAGGCGGTCATGAAGGCCGCCTCGGAAGTGATCCGCATGACCAACGCGCGCGGCTCGGAAGGCTTCATCGCCGTCTCCGACGAGCAGCGCAAGAAGTTCTGGCTCGACCGTTCGCGCACCGCCGCCATCTCGCGCCACACCAACGCCTTCAAGATCAACGAGGACGTGGTCATCCCGCTGCCGCGCATGGGCGACTACTGCGACGCCATCGAGCGCATCAACATCGAGCTGTCCACCCGCAACAAGCTGGAGCTGTGCGACGCCCTCACCGAGGCGCTGTCGGGCGAACTGCCGCTCAACACCCAGGACGCCGACATCGAGGCCGAGGAGCTGATCGGCGACCGGCGCCAGTCGGCGCTCGACTACGTGGCGCGCATCCGCGCGCGCTGGCAGTGGCTGCTGGACCACCTCGACCTGCCCCTGGCCGAGGCCGAGGCGCAGTTCGAGCAGTACGGCATCGAGGCCGGCACGCTGACCAACACCGCCAAGGATCCGGTGCTGTTCCACCGCCTGCAGGACTACTCGGTGCGTACCTCGTGGAAGACCGAGCTGCGCGCCCGCCTGACGAAGGTGTTCGACGGCGACCTGTACCGCCCGGTGCGCGAACGCATCGACGCCACCCACGACCAGGTGCTGCGCGGCCGCCTGTTCGTCGCCCTGCACATGCACGCCGGCGACGGCAACGTGCACACCAACATCCCGGTGAATTCCGACAACTACGCCATGCTGCGCATGGCCGAGGAGACGGTGGAGCGCATCATGGGCATCGCCCGCGCGCTCGACGGCGTCATCTCCGGCGAGCACGGCATCGGCATCACCAAGCTCGATTTCCTCACCGACGAGGAGATGGCCAACTACTGGGACTACAAGCAGAAGGTGGACCCGGAAGGCCGCTTCAACCGCGGCAAGCTGCAGCGCGGCGCCAACCTGGCGCGGGCCTACACGCCGAGCTTCGGCCTCATGGGCCACGAATCGCTCATCATGGAGCAGACCGACGTGGGCGAAATCGCCCACGACATCAAGGACTGCCTGCGCTGCGGCAAGTGCAAGCCGGTGTGCGCCACCCACGTGCCGCGCGCCAACCTGCTGTACAGCCCGCGCAACAAGATCCTGTCCACCTCCTCGCTGATCGAGGCCTTCCTGTACGAAGAGCAGACCCGGCGCGGCGTGTCTCTGGCGCACTGGGCCGAGTTCGAGGACGTGGCCGACCACTGCACGGTGTGCCACAAGTGCGAGAAGCCGTGCCCGGTGGACATCGACTTCGGCGACGTGTCGATCAAGATGCGCAACCTGCTGCGCAAGCAGGGCAAGAAGTCGTTCAACCCGGGCAAGGCGGCCGCCATGGCCTTCCTCACGGTGAAGGACCCGACCACCATCAAGCTGATCCGCAAGGGCATGATCGAGTGGGGCTACAAGGCCCAGCGCTGGGCCTACAAGACCGCGAAGTCCTTCGGCCTGATCCAGCCCCAGGTGGCGCAACCGCCGGCGACGCTGCACAAGGCGCCGATCAAGGCCCAGGTGATCCACTTCATCAACAAGCCCATGCCCGGCGGCCTGCCCAAGCGCACCAGCCGCGCGCTGCTGGACATCGAGGACGACACCGTCATCCCGGTGATCCGCAACCCGCAGGTGCGGCGTGACGACTCCGAGGCGGTGTTCTACTTCCCCGGCTGCGGCTCCGAGCGCCTGTTCAGCCAGGTCGGCCTGGCCACCCAGGCCATGCTCTACCACGTGGGCACCACCACCGTGCTGCCCCCGGGCTACCTGTGCTGCGGCTATCCGCAGACCGCCGCCGGCGAAGACGAGAAGGGCCAGAAGATCACCACCGACAACCGGGTACTGTTCCACCGCGTGGCCAACACCCTGAACTACCTGGACATCAAGACCGTGGTGGTCTCCTGCGGCACCTGCATGGATCAGCTGCAGAAGTACCAGTTCGAGAAGATCTTCCCGGGCTGCCGCCTCATCGACATCCATGAATACCTGATGGAGAAAGGCGTCAAGCTCGAGGGCATCACGGGCACGAAATACATGTACCACGAGCCCTGCCACACGCCCATGAAGATCCATTCGGGCATCAAGGTGGCCAACGAGCTCATGGGCACCCGGGTGGACCTGAACGACCGCTGCTGCGGTGAGTCGGGCACCCTGGCGGTGGCACGCCCGGACATCTCCACCCAGGTGCGTTTCCGCAAACAGCAGGAGATCGAGGCCGGCGCCGCGGCGCTGCGCGACGGCGACGCCAGCGCCCCGGTGAAGGTGCTCACCTCGTGCCCGAGCTGCCTGCAGGGGCTCTCGCGCTATACCGACGACGGCAACGTGGAGGCCGATTACATCGTGGTCGAGATCGCCCGCCACATTCTCGGCGAGCAGTGGATGCCACAGTACGTGGATCAGGCCAACCGGGGCGGTATCGAGCGCGTGCTGCTCTGACCGGCCGGGCGCGGTCATCAGCGCCCCCGGCATCCCGCGAAAGCCCTGCCAGCCCCGGGCCGCCACCGCGACCCGGGGCTGTTTTCATTGGCATTTTGCGACGCACCAAAAAATGCCAAAACCATCACGCTTCCATGAGGATCGAGTATTACTTAGGTAATATGCGTTAAATACCGCACGACCGCGAATGTCATAGTGCACTAACTTGCGCAACCGAATCGGCATCGCCATTTTCATGACAGGTCATTATGACCTTTGTCTTGCGTCTGGCCCGCCGTCGAATCTCGACTTGCATCAAGGACAGTGCCATGGATCGCCCCACCCCTACCGCCCTCATGCGGTCGGATGACGAAAGCAGGCAAACCGACGTCGCCGACCTGATCATCGCCCACCTCGAACAGATCGGCGTCGAATACGTCTTCGGCGTGCCCGGCGGCGCCATCGAACCGCTCTACAACGCGCTGGCGCGCAGCGCCCGGCGCCACGGCCCGCGCATCGTCACCACCCGGCACGAGGCCGGCGCGGCCTTCATGGCCGAAGGCTACGCCCGCGAAAGCGGCCGCCTGGGCGTGTGCATCGCCACCTCGGGCCCCGGCGCCACCAACCTGATCACCGGCGTGGCCTGTGCCCACGACAACAACATCCCGGTGCTGGCCATCACCGGCCAGCCGAAGCTCACCGCCTTCGGCCGCCGCGCCCTGCAGGAGTCCGGCTGCACCGGGGTCAACACCCTGGGCATGTTCCGCCACTGTACCGGCTACAACACCCTGCTCTCCCATCCCGAGCAGGCCGAGCCCAAGGTGGTCAGCGCCATCGCCCATGCCATGCAGCACCGGGCCGCCGCGCACCTGACCATCCCGGTGGACATCCAGCGCGCGCCGGCGCCGTCGCACTGGCACGCACCGGCACAGGGCCTGAAGCGGATGCTGCAGGCGCCCGCGCTGGTCGATGCCGCCGCGGTCGAGGCCCTGTTCGACGCCCTCACCGACGCCAAACGCCCGGTGTTCCTCCTCGGCCAGGGCTGCGGCGGCGCGGTGGACCTGTTCCTGCGCCTCATCGAGGCCCACGGCGCCCGCTTCGTCACCACGCCGGACGCGAAGGGCTTCGTCAATCCGGCGCATCCGCTCTATCGCGGCGTGTTCGGTTTCGCCGGCCACGATCAGGCGCGCGCGCTGCTCATGGACGATCCGGACCTGATCGTGGCGGTCGGCGTCAGCCTCGGGGAATGGACCAGCGCCGGCTGGAGTGAGGCGCTGCTGAACGACCGCCTCATTCACATCGACGCGCGCATCGAACATCTGCAGCGTTCGTCGATGGCGCGCCTGCAGGTGCAGGGCAACCCGGTCGGCGTGGCGCGCCACCTGCTCACGCTGATGGCCGCGCACCCACCGGCGCCGCGAACCTCCACACCGGCGCCGGGCACCCGCCTGACGCCGACGCCCACGCAACGCGCCCCGGGCGTTCGCCCCCAGGTGCTCATGGAAGTACTCTCCGAGCGCTGCCCGCCCACCACCAACTTCCTCGCCGATCCGGGCAACAGCACCGCTTGGGCCATCCATCACCTCGAACTGCACTGCCGGCGCCAGCGCCCGGCCAGCACCGAAGCCGCACTCGGCCTGCACGAGCAGCGCAATCCGGCCGCCAGCTGGCTGCGGGTGCTGATGGACTTCGCCCCCATGGGCTGGGCCATCAGCGCCTCGATCGGCGTGGCCCTGGCACGGCGCGGCCAGCCGGTGGTGTGCCTGACCGGCGACGGCAGCTACCTGATGAGCGGCCAGGAACTCACGGTCGCCCAAACCGAACGCCTGCCGGTGATCTTCGTCGTGCTCAACGACGCCGCGCTGGGCATGGTCAAGCACGGCCAGCGCCTGGCCGGCGCCGAGCCGATCGGCTTCCAGCTGCCCCGCATCGATTTCGCCGCCCAGGCGCGCGCCCTGGGCGTGGACGGCCGGGTCATCAACTCCGAGGCCGAACTGGCCGCCCTCGATCTGAACCGCCTGCTCACGCGCAACGCACCGACCCTGCTCGACGTGCGTATCGACGCGGAGCAGGAGCCCCCCATCCGCATGCGCCTCGAAGCGCTGGGAACCGCACGATGAGCGAACCGGTCATCCACACCCGCATCTGGGACGAGACTCCCGACCCGCGCTCGCCCTTCCTGGGCCGCTCGGTGCGGCTCTACGGCTACGACTACTACGGCGAGCTGCTCGGTCAGGCGCGCTGGATCGACATGCTGTGGCTGCTGCTGACCGGGGACGCCCCGACGGCGGACCAGGCCGCCCTGCTCGAACGCCTGGCCGTCGCCCTCGCCAACCCCGGCCCGCGCGACCCGTCGGTGCATGCCGCCATGTGCGGCGGCATCGGCGGCTCGCGACCGGCCGCCAGCCTCATGGCCGCCCTGGCGGTGGCCAGCGGCGATCACGGCGGTGCGGGGGAATTGCGCCGGGCCATGCAGGCCTGGCAACACGGAGCCGACACGGCTTCGACGCTGGCCGGGGCACTCGCCGACCTGGCTGATGAAGGCGGCATCTGGCCGGGCTTCTCCCCGCTGACACGGGACACCGCCCGGCCCGTTCTTCAGTGTCTGGAGATTCTGTGCGCATCGCCCCTGGCGAATTGTCTCGTCACACTGCGCGAGGCGCACACCGGCCTGTCGGCGACCGCCGGCCTTGGCCTCAGTCTGCTCGGCGTGGCGGCCGCAACCTGTGTCGACCTTGACCTGAGCCCAGAGCAGGGCGAAGCCCTGTTCCTGCTGCTGCGGCTGCCCGGCACCCTTGCCCACGCGCTGGAGCAGTCGGGCAAGAGCCACAAGCAGTTTCCCTTCTTCACGCTCAGCGAACGCTACGAACCCGAGGCCGCACGATGAAAACCACGCCCGACGAATGGGTCGCCCGCATCGGCCATGTCGAGAGCGCAACAGGCGGCTTCTTTCCCGGTGTCGGCGCACGCGTACGGGGCAAGCCGTTACATCATCACTGCCGCGAGCGCCGGTGGTTCGACCTGTATCTGTTTGCGCTGACCGGCCGCCAGTTCGCGCCCAACGAGATCGAGCTGCTCGAGACCTTGTGGACCTACACCAGCTATCCGGATCCACGCATCTGGAACAATCGGGTCGCCGCGCTGGCCGGCTCCAGCCGGGCATCGGCCGGCCTGGCGATCGGCGCGGCCGTGGCGGTGTCCGATGCGGAGATCTACGGCATGGGCCCCGGGCTGGCGTCTTACGATTTCCTGGCCCGCTACGTGGACGCCACGGATGACGATCTGCAGGACGCCATCGCCACGACGCTGAAACGGGATCGCCGTCTCGGTGGATACGGCCGCCCGGTGGTTTCCGACGACGAGCGCATCGCGCCGACCATCGCGCGGGCCCGGGCACTGGATCTGGCCGACGGGCCACATGTGCGGACCGCACTCCGTATCGAGCGACACCTGCTCGAAGGACGCTGGCGCATGCGCATGAACTATGCCGCCATTGTGTCGGCCCTGTGCCTGGATCTCGGACTGACGCGGGACGAATACGCCTGTTTCACCACCACCATCTTTCTCGGTGGCATGCCTCCGGTATGGAAGGCCGCCCGACAAGATGTGGCTGGCGGGCTGTTTCCGATCCCCACCTCGCAGGTCCACTATGACGGACACGAGCCCCGTTCATGGCCTCGCTGAGCTCACGATGGACGGAATTGCACTCGAAATTCCGCGTATATTCGGCTTGGCTCGACCATGAAAAACACATATAACGTTCGCTAGCCCTCCACCTCGAGGTTCGCATGGCAGGTATTCGCGCCCTGATTGCGGGTTGCGCCCTATTGACGATGACGGCAAACGCGGCGGCCGACACCGAGGCATTCGCCGACCCGGATCTGCTTGCAGCCTATGGCGGCAAGGACTTCGTGAGTATCGCCACCGGCAATGCCCAGCCCCTGCGGCGGGCGCCGGCGGTGGCCAGCGTCGTCACGCGGGAGGATATCCAGGCCTTGGGGGCACGAGATCTCGACGAGGCGCTGGCGGGCGTGCCCGGACTCCATGTCTCCCGGTCAAGCCTGATCTACAACCCCATCTACAGCTTGCGAGGCAACTTCTCGCAGTACAACCCGCAGGTCCTGCTGCTGATCAACGGCATTCCGATGACCAGCGTCTTCGCGGGCGACCGGGGCAACGCCTGGGGCGGCATGCCGGTGGACAACATCGAGCGCATCGAAATCATCCGCGGCCCGGGTAGCGCGCTCTATGGCGCCGACGCCTTTTCCGGCGTCATCAATATCATCACGCGCAGCCCGACCGGCTGGCAGGGCACGGAAGCCGGTCTGCGTATCGGCAGTTTCAACACGCGCGATGCGTGGGTCAATCATGCGGGACGAGCAGGGCCGTTCGCGCTCGGATTCTATGCGTCCTGGCAAAAAACCGACGGCGACGATCAGACGATGCCCTACGACGCGCAAAGTGGCATCGATGCGCGGCTCGGCACGCATGCCTCGCTTGCACCGGGGCCGCTGTCGCTTAGCCGCGAGGGTGTCGACCTGGCGCTGGACGTGGTGCTCAATGACTGGCAGTTCCGGGCTGCCGTGAAGGACCGTCGTGATCTCGGACTCGGCGCCGGGGTCGCCAGCGCGCTCGACCCCGTGGGCCGGGGGCGCTCCCGCCGGTGGACCGCGGACCTGACCTGGCATCCGAGTGATCTGGCACGCGACTGGGACGTCACCGTTCAGGCGACCTTTCTTCACATGACCGATTTTTCCAGGCTACGGCTCTATCCACCCGGCGCATTCAACACCTTTCCCGAGGGCGTGCAGGGGCGGCCCGACAAATGGGAGCGCCACGGAGGACTCTCCGCCGCCGCCGTGTACACGGGCTGGGCGGATCACCGGATGCGTTTCGGCGCGGGCTATCAGAAGCTCGATCTGTACAAGGTCCGCGAAACCAAGAACTACGCCCTGACCTATTTTCCGGGCATCGGCTACGTGCCCACGCCCCTGCCCACCGGCCTGACCGAGGTGGCGGCCGCGGATGCCTTCATGCGGCCGCACAGCCGCCAGGACCGCTACCTCTACGTGCAGGACGAGTGGAGCCTGTCGCGCAACTGGACGCTCACCTCGGGCGTGCGTCACGACGCCTACTCCGATTTCGGCCACACCACCAACCCGCGCCTGGCGCTGGTGTGGGACGCCGGCTATACGGTCAGCGCCAAGCTGCTCTACGGCCGCGCCTTCCGCGCGCCGTCCTTCGTCGAGCAATACAACATCAACAACCCGGTCGCCCTGGGCAATCCGGACGTCTCGCCGGAGAAGATGGAATCCTGGGAAGCGGCCGTCACCTGGCAACCGGACCAGGACACCGAGCTGTCCGCCAACCTGTTCCACTACACCATCCGCGACACCCTGCGCCAGGTGCCCAACAGCGATCCGACCACCGGGGCGACCGCGCAGAACACCGGTCGCGTCGTCGGGCGCGGTCTGGAGCTGGAGTTCAGCTGGCGCGCCAGCGCCCGGCTCAAGTTCGGTGGCTATTACGCCTACCAGTTCAGCCGCGACGAGGACACCGGCAAGGCGCCCGGCAACGCGCCGCGCCAGAGCGCCTACCTGCGTGCCGACTGGCGGCTCGCCCACGATATCGTCGTCACCCCCCGGCTCAGCTGGGTGGCCGACCGCAGCCGCGAGCCGACCCGCCCGAACGAGACCCCCGACACGCGCGCGGCGCTCTCCGACTATGCCCTCCTCGACGTGACCCTGCGCGCCGAGAACGTACTCAAGGATCTGGACCTGTCATTGACCGTCAACAACGTCGCCGACGCCAAGGCCTACGAGCCGAGCCCCGCGCCGGGCCTGGAAGACGACTTCCCGCTGCCGGGGCGCACGTTCCTGCTCTCGGGAACCCTCAGGTTCTGACACGTTGTTGCCGTCGATGCAGGCCCTTCTGCGCAGCCTCCTGCTGATCCTCTGCCTTTTCGCCACGCCGCCGAACGGCCACGCGGCGGACGCCACCGGCGGGCCCCGCAACGGGCAGATCGCCGTGCTCTACCCGGACCTGGGCGAGCCCTATCGCAGCGTGTTCCGCCAGATCCTATCGGGCATCGAGGCCAGCGCACCAGGACGGATCGTTCCCGTGGCCCTCGACGCGGCCATGACGCCCGATGCGCTCCGAAGCCGGCTCGAGCAGCAGTCCGTCGCGGCGGTCATCGCCCTGGGGCGCCACGGACTCCAGGCCGCCAGTGCCCTGCCCGACACCGTACCGGTGGTCGGCGGCGCCGTGCTCGCCCCGCCCAGCGACGGCCCACCCACCGGCACCATGATCAGCCTGGCGCCCGATCCACGGCTCCTGCTCGCGCATCTGAAACGGCTCGCACCGTCCGTCAAGCGGGTCTTCACGGTCTACTCGTCGCGCCAGAACGCCTGGCTCATCGCCATCGCGCAGCAGGCGGCCAAGGCGCATGGCATTGAACTGGTCCCCCTGGAGACCGACGATCTGCGCGCGGCGCTACAACGCTTTCACGACATCGCCGCCGAGGCCCGCTCGGGCACCGACGCCATCTGGCTGCCCCAGGACAACACCGTGCTCGATGACCAGGTCATTTTGCCTTTCATCCTTCAGCAAGCCTGGGACCGGTCGTTAATAGTGTTTTCCAGCACCTTGGCACACGTACGACGCGGCGCGCTGTTCGCCCTCTATCCGGACAACACCGACATGGGCCACCAGCTCGCCGCCGCGGCCCTCGAGCTGCTCGACGGCCGCGGCAAGCCGCGCGCCGTCCAGCCACTGCACGAGGTCCGCCTCGCACTGAACACCCGCACCGCCGGCCATCTGGGCCTCAACCTGGAGACCATAGAAAAAGATGTGGCACTGCTGTTTCCCGTTCGCTAAACCGGCAGCACGCGTGACCCCACCCTGATCGATGCCGGGTCTGATCGCCTATTTCCGTCGAAGCACCTTCGGCGCCCAGCTCAGCATGACCATCGCCTTCGGCCTGGTCCTGCTGGCGATCGTCGCGTCGGTGGCCAGTTCGGTGCGCGGCGATCGGCAGATCCGCGAAACCCTGATCCGCCAGGGCTCGAGCGTGGTCGCGAGCCTGGCCGACCAGAGCCGTCTGGCGCTGCTCTCGGCGGCGCCGGAGAACGCGGCCGCCGCGGTCGCCGCGACGCTGTCCTTCCCCGATGTGGTCGCGGTCCAGATCTTCGACGCCAGCGGCAAGGTGCTGGTCTCGCGCAGCAAGGAGGGGGCGCCGACCCTGTCGCTGCCGCCCATGCCGCGTCACCCGGACGGTCCCGGTGCTGCCATCGAGCTCGAAGACGATGCCATCTGGAGCTTCACCGCCGCCGTGGACATCACGCCCGAGGCCGCCTCCCCGTTCACCATGACCGAGGCCCCGAAGACCCAGCATCTGGGCACGGTCCGGGTGGTGCAGAGCAAGAGTGTCATCAACGCCCTGCGCCACGACCTGTTCGTCTCCAACCTGGCCATCTCGCTGCTTTTCGCTGCCCTGTTCGCGGTCCTTGTCGAAATCCTCTCGCGCCGTCTGACCCGGCCGCTGCGCGATCTGGCGCGCTCCATGGCCTCGGCCATGGCCGGCGAGCGTGGGGTGCGCGCCGACCTGGACGGCCCGCGCGACATCGCCGACATGGAACAGGCCTTCAACCGGATGATGGAGGAGCTCGAGGGCCGGGAGCACGAGCTGATCGCCGCACGCGACAGCGCCGTGGCCTACGCCAAGCTCAAGAGCCGCTTCGCCGCCACCGTCAGCCACGAGATCCGCACCCCGCTCAACGGGGTGATCGGCAGTCTCAACATGCTGCGCGCCAGCCGTCTGCCCGCCAAGGTGCAGCTGCTCACCGAAATGGCCTGGGACTCGGCCCGGCATCTGATCGACATGGTCAATGGCGTGCTCGATTTCTCGCGCCTCGAGGCGGGCAAGATCGAGCTCAACCAGACCCGTTTCGACCTGCGCCAGCTGGTCGAGGACGTGATCGACTCGCTCAGCCCGCAGGCCTATGAGAAGGGCCTCGAACTGGGCCACCAC
Source organism: Nitrogeniibacter mangrovi (assembly GCF_010983895.1). Taxonomy (GTDB): domain Bacteria; phylum Pseudomonadota; class Gammaproteobacteria; order Burkholderiales; family Rhodocyclaceae; genus Nitrogeniibacter; species Nitrogeniibacter mangrovi. The sequence goes on along the minus strand of NZ_CP048836.1, from coordinate 418,506 downwards.
GTCGCGCCCGATCTGCCCACCGCATGGATCGGCGACGGCGACCGGCTGCGCCAGGTCGTCACCAACCTGCTCGGCAACGCGATCAAGTTCACCGAGCGCGGTGAAGTGTGGCTGCAGATCGACGGCTCGGAGGCGCCCCATGAGGGCCGGCACGACATCCGTCTGAGCATCTGCGACACCGGTCCGGGCATCGCCTCCGAACTGCACGACCGCATCTTCGACTCCTTCACCCAGGGCGACGCCACCCCCACCCGACGGCACCAGGGCAGTGGCCTGGGCCTGGCCATCAGCCGCCAGCTGGTTGACCTGATGGGCGGCACGCTGAGCCTGCAAAGCACGCCCGGCCGCGGCAGCCGCTTCGCCGTCACCATCCCCCTGCACGCCGCGCCGACGTCGCAGACGGCCCGCCCCCCGGCCATCGCCGAGGGCAAGCGGGTGCTGGTGATCGAGGAGAGCCGGATCGGCCGCGCCTACCTCGAGACGGAGCTGCCCCTGTATGGCGCCAGGGCGACCATCTGCGACACGCCCAAGTGCGCGGAGCAACAGATCGGCGCCGCAGAACAGGACGCCGCACCCATCGATCTGGTGCTGGCCGACGGCGCCATCCCCGCCGCCGATCTGCAAAAGCTGCGCAAGAGCGCAGCCTGCGCCACCGCCCGCTGGGTGCTCATGGCCCCCCTCGCCCGCGTGGGCGACGAGGACGACCGCCACTGGAGCGCGACGCTGGCCAAGCCGCTGCGGCGTTCGCGGCTGTCGGGCGTGCTGCGCCTGCTCGACGACGGCGCCGACGCGCATCCGCCCCCCAGCCTCGGTCGCGTCGGCGGCTTCAAGGTCCTGGTGGTGGACGACAACCGGACCAACCAGGTCATCGTGCGCAGCATGCTCGAGATGCTCGGCCTCAGCGTCGAGCTGGCCGCCGACGGCATGGCCGCGCTCGAAGCGCACGGCCGCGAGCGCTGGGATCTGATCCTCATGGACTGCCACATGCCCGGCATGGACGGCAACGCCGCCACCCGGGCGATCCGCGAGCGCGAGCGCCTGTGCGGGCGCCACACCCCGATCATCGCCATGACCGCCGACACCGCCCGCGAGGACGTCGAACGCAGCATCGAGGCCGGCATGGACGATCACCTGGCCAAGCCGCTGACCCTCGATGCACTGGCCGCCACCCTGCGTCGCTGGTTCGACATGCCCTTTGCCGTCCGCGCCCCCGGTGCCGCCGAGAGCGCCGAGAGCGCCGAGAGCGCCGACGACGAGCCGCCGAACGCCTCGGGCAGCCCGGTCGATCCCACCGTCCTCGAACGCCTGCGCGACGCCCTCGGCGGCGCTGTGGACAAGGCCATCCAGCCCTTCCTCGAAGACATGCCGCAGATTCTCTCGGCCCTGCAGGGTGCCGCCGCCGCGGGCGACCGGGCCACCCTCAAGAGCAGTGCGCACCAGATCAAGGGCGCGGCGGGCAACCTCGGCGCGGCGACCCTGGCGCAGAAGGCCGAAACCCTCGAACTGGAACTGGCCGACCCCGCGCTCGATGCCGTCGGCCTGGCCGCCGAGCTGTGCGCCGAGTACAACCGCGTCGCCGACGCCTTGCGCGACTTCCTCCCCGAACCCCTGACCACGCCCCCGGCGCCCTCCGACGCCAAGGCCCGTGTCCTGGTCGTCGACGACGATCGCAGCACCCGCTCGGCGCTGCGCTACGCGCTCGAATTGAATGGTTTCACCGTCGACGAGGCCGACAGCGGCGCCTCCGCCATCGACCTGCTCGCCAGCCGCGACCCCGATCTGGTGCTGCTCGACGCCGTCATGCCCGGCACCGACGGTTTCGCCACCTGCACCCGGCTCAAGGAGCTGCCGCAGGGCAAGGACATTCCGGTGCTGATGATCACCTCGCTGGACGATCGCCACTCCATCGAACGCGCCTTCGCCGCCGGCGCCAACGACTACATCACCAAACCGCTGCACCTGAACGTCGTCGTCCAGCGCGTGCGCCGCACCATCGATGCCAGCCGCTCCGAGCGTCATGTCCGCCACCTGGCCTATACCGACATCCTCACCGGCCTGCCCAACCGCACCCATTTCAAGGAGCACCTGCAACGCCAGCTCGAACAGGCCCGTGACCAGCACGCCCTGCTCGCGGTGCTGTTCCTCGACCTCGACCGCTTCAAGTTCGTCAACGACACCCTCGGCCACGAGGTCGGCGACCGCCTGCTCAAGACGGTGGGCCGCCGCATCGCCCACAGCGTGCGCACCGGCGACTGCGTCGCCCGCCTCGGCGGCGACGAGTTCACCGTCGTGCTCGAGAACCTCAGCTCGGCCTCGGTGGCCGCCGCCGTGGCCAACAAGATCGCCACCGATCTGGCCGCGCCCTACGTCATCGACGGCCACGACATCTTCGTGAACGCCAGCATCGGCATCGCCCTGTTCCCGCGCGACGGCACCGATCTGAGCACGCTGCTGCGCCATGCCGACACCGCCATGTACCGCGCCAAGCACTCCAAGCACAGCTTCGTGTTCTATGAAGAATCGATGGAAACCTCGGCCAGCGAACACATGCGGCTCGAGAACGACCTGCGCCACGCCGTCGAACGGCAGGAGTTCGAACTGCACTACCAGCCGGAGATCGACGCCGGCAGCGGACAGTTGATCGCCGCCGAGGCCCTGGTGCGCTGGCGCCACCCCACCCGCGGCCTGCTCGGCCCCAACGAGTTCATCCCCATCGCCGAGGAGACCGGTCTCATCCTGCCCATCGGCGAGTGGGTGCTCAGCGCCGCCTGCCTCCAGCTCAAGGCCTGGCGCGCCGCCGGCCAGCGATTCCGCGTCGCCATCAACCTGTCGGGCCAGCAGCTGCAGGACGAACACATCGCCACCACGGTCGAGCGCATCCTCGACCAGCACCAGGTCGCCACCGAAGACCTCATCGTCGAGCTGACCGAAAGTGTCTGGATGGACCGTCAGGGCGAAGCCATCGACAATCTCTACCGGCTCAAGCGCCTCGGCCTGCGGCTGGCGATCGACGATTTCGGCACCGGCTACTCCTCCCTGGCCTACCTCAAGCGCATGCCGGTGGACATCCTCAAGATCGACCGCAGCTTCGTCACCGATCTGGCCAGCGCCCGGGCCGACGCGGATACCGACACCGATGCCGCCATCGTGCGCGGCATCATCGCCCTGGCCCACAACCTCGACCTTCAGGTGGTCGCCGAGGGCGTGGAAACCCGGGCCCAGCACGATCTGCTCGCCGCCATGGGCTGTGACCTGATCCAGGGCTACCTGATCAGCAAACCCCTGCCCGCCAGCGAGTTCACCGCCCGGTTCGTCGCCCCGGCAGAGGCAAAAAGCAGCACGGAGAAGCACAAGCATCGGGTCGGCCCGACGCAGGGGCGCTGATCCCGGCGCCTGCGCCGACGGCCGCAAGGGATCCCGCGATCCCGGTTTTTCTGTCCACCGCTCGAGAAATCAGGCGGGCTCCGCCCTCGGACCACCAACGGCCCGGGGCCGGCGGGCATGAAAATTCCCCGGAGCCTGCGGGTATAATCCCGGCTTGATCGCATGGTGCGCGTTCGGTCGTGCGCCCCAGCCCCGAGTTGCCCGCCGGCACCCCGAATGGATTTTGCATGAACTCTCTGGACCTGATTCGTGATTTCGCCAAGAACCACGGCAACATCGCGCCCGAGACGGTCGTTCCCGAGGCCACCCTGGCCGACATCGGCATCGATTCGCTGATGCTGCTCGAACTGCTCTTCGATTTCGAGGAGAAGACCGGCATCACCCTGCCCAAGGACCTGCCCAACCCGACCACGGTCCAGGATCTCGTCACCCAGCTCGATCGCCTGGGCCTGCAGCCGACGTCGGGCTCATGAGTCGGCCCCGTCGAGTCGCGATCACCGGCATCGGTGTCGGTGGCCCCTGGGGCAGCGACGCCGACGCGCTGTTCACCCGGCTGCTGGCCGGAGAATCGGCGGTCGCACTGCATGAGCGGGACGAAGACCACCTGGCCATTTCCATCCCCGCGGTGCACTGGAGCGGCTTCGACCCTCTGGCGGAGCTCGGCACCCACATCTCGACCCTCGACCGCTCCGGCCAGCTTGGCCTGGTGGCGGCGCGGCGCGCCTGGGCGCAGTCCGGTCTGGCCCGCACCGAAGGACCGGACCCACGCGGTGCGGTCTATTGGGGCACGGCGCTGGCAGGGACGCTGACCTTCGAGCGCGGCTATCGCGAGATGTACGTGAACGGTCGCCGCCGCGTCCCGCCCCTGTCGCTGCTGCTGGGCATGAACAACACCGCCGCCTCGCACATCGCCATCGAGTTCGGCATGGCCGGGGCCTGCCTGACCTACACCATCGCCTGCGCGGCGGCGGCCACCGCCATCGGCGAAGGCTTCCGGCGGGTACGCGAGGGCCGCTCCGACGTGGTCATTGCCGGCGGCTCCGACAGCCCGATGTCGCTGGGCGTGGTGCGCGCCTGGGAAGCGCTGCGGGTGCTGGCCCCGGCCGAGCCCCATGGCGCCGCCGCAGCCTGTCGCCCCTTCGCCTCCGACCGCGCCGGTCTGGTCCTGGGCGAAGGCGGCGCGGCGCTGATTCTCGAGGACTGGGATCATGCACGCGCACGCGGCGCCACGATCCTGGCCGAACTGACCGGCTATGGCTGCAGCAGCGATGCCGAGCACCTGGTGCGGCCCTCGGCACGCGGACAGGTCGAGGCCATGCGCCAGGCCCTCGCGGACGGCGGCATGACCCCCGCCGACGTCGACTACGTCAACGCCCACGGCACCGCCACCCCCGAGGGCGACCCCATCGAGATCGACGCCATCGGCCAGGTCTTCGGCGCAGCGGCAAACACCCTGCCGGTCAGCGCCACCAAATCGATGCACGGCCACATGATGGGGGCGACCGGCGCCCTCGAGGCCATCATCTGCGTGCAGGCCCTGCGCCAGGGGCGGATTCCGCCCACCGCCCACCTGGAGACGGTCGATCCGGCCTGCGAAGGCGTGCTCCATGTGCGTGGCGGCGCCCTGGAACGCCCGCTGCGCGCCTGCCTGTCGAACGCCTTCGCCTTTGGTGGCAGCAATGCGGTGCTGGCTTTCCGTCGGGCGGAGGACTGATCCGCTTCAGCCGGGCCGCGCCAGCCGCTAAAATGGCGCCCTGACGCCCGCACCCGGGCATGAACGAATGGCATACCGAACCCCAGAATGAACGACACCGCCGCAAACCACCCCGCCGACGACGCTCTGATCCTCGAAGTGGCCGAACAGATCGTTGCCGCCCTCAACCTGGAGATGGCACCCGCCGACATCGAGGCGGAGGCGCCGCTCTATGGCGAAGGCCTGGGCCTGGACTCAATCGACATCCTCGAAGTGGCCCTGGTGCTGTCGAAACGCTACGGCTTTTCGCTGCGGGCCGACAACGAGGACAACGTCAAGATCTTCGCCTCGCTGCGCAGCCTCACCGACTACGTGGCCACCCACCGGACGAAATGACCGCGCGCGCAAGGCACCTGCTGCTGACCGTGGTCGCCGGGCTGCTGATCGCGCTCTACATCGGTCTGCTCCATCACTTCACCGCCGCGGGCACCCCGAGCCAGACCGGGGCGGCGCTGGCGCTGCTGCCCATGGCGCTGACCACGCTGTGGCTCGCCTGGACGAGCCGGCACCGACGGGTCGCACTCGCGCTGTGGCTGACCGGACTGGCCCTGCTCATCGGTTTCCGGCACGTGCTCGCGGCCCGCTTCGCCTACATCGAGCTGATCCAGCATGCCGGCACCTTCGCCTCGCTGGCGGGCCTGTTCGGGCGGACCCTGGGTGCGGGTCGCACGCCGATGGTGTCGCTGTTCGCGCAAACCGTCCACGGCCCCCTGGCGCCGCCGCTGGCGCGCTACACGCGCCGCGTCACCGTGGCGTGGACCGCCGTCTTCTGCCTCATGGCGGCGGCGTCGCTGGTGCTCTTCTTCAGCGGCCACGTCGCCTCCTGGTCGCTGTTCGCCAACGTGCTGACGCCGATCCTCATTCCAGCGGTGTTCCTGATCGAGTATCTGGTGCGCCGGCGTGTGCTGCCCGCGGCACTGCAGACGGGCCTGGTCGACTCGATCCGTTCCGCGTGGCCGGCCTTCGAACGCTGGAGTGCGCACCGCGAACACCTGCGCGCGACCTCGTCCGGCTCGCCCCGTCAGCCCTGAGCGCGGCACCGCCTCATGGATCGCCTGCCTCTGCTGACCCACCCGCACGACGACAGCGTCATCGCCTGGCGCGGCGGCGCGCCCGTCACCCGCCGCCGTTTCCTTGCCCATGCACGGGCGGTGGCCGAGGGCTTCCCCGCCGGCACCCACATCCTCAATGCCTGCAGCGACCGCTACCACTTCGCGCTCACCCTCGCCGCCGGCATGATGACGGGACGGATCAACCTGATGCCGTCCACCTACACCCCGGAGGCCGTCCGTCACATGGCGGCGTTCGCACCGGATGCCTTCGTGGTCAGTGAGGGAAACGATGCCCTCGCCGCCGCCCTGCCGCACAGCCCCTTTCCGGATCTGGCCGGCATCGACACGCACGACGCCCCCCCGGTGCCGGCGCTCCCGCCCGAGCAGGCCATCGCCTGGGTGTTCACCTCCGGTTCGACCGGCACCCCGGTCCCGCACCTGAAGACCTGGGGCAAGCTGGTCGCCAACACCCGCGCCGCCGCCCGTCAGCTGGGCCTGGCCGAACGCGCCCAAGGGGCCTTCAGCCTGCTCGGCACGGTCCCGCCGCAGCACATGTACGGGTTCGAGTCGACCATCCTGCTCGCGCTCCAGGGCGGCGGCGCGTTCGGCGCCGATCGTGCCTTCTTCCCGAGCGAGATCGCCGCCCAGCTCGCGGCCCTGCCCCGGCCGCGCCTGCTCGTGACCACGCCCCATCACCTGCGCACCGTGCTGCGTGCCGACGAGGCGATGCCCCCGGCGGATCTGCTGCTCAGCGCCACCGCCCCGCTGGACGAGGATCTCGCCGGCGCGGCCGAAGCGGCCTTCGGCGGCCCCTTGCTGGAAATCTACGGCAGCACCGAAACCGGCCAGATCGCCACCCGCCGCACGGCCGCCGGCGAGCCCTGGCAGCTGTTCCCGGACATCCGCCTGGAGGACCGGGACGCGGCCACCTGGGCGCTGGGCGGGCACATCGAACAGCCGGTCCCGCTGGGCGACCGCATCGAGCTCACCGGCCCCGGCCGCTTCCGCCTCGTCGGCCGCAACGCCGACCTGATCAACATCGCCGGCAAGCGCAGCTCGCTGGCCTACCTCGACCGCCAGCTGCAGGCCATCGACGGCGTCGAGGACGGTGCCTTCCATCTGCCGGACGAATCCGGCCGGGAGATCACCCGGCTGGCCGCCTTCGTCGTCGCCCCGGGTCTCACCGCGGCGCAGATCGTCGCCGCACTGCGCACCCGCATCGACCCGCTGTTCCTGCCCCGGCCGCTGGTCCTGCTCGACCGGCTGCCGCGCAACGCCACCGGCAAGCTGCCCCGCGACGTACGCGCCCGGCTGCTGGCCGAGACCCCCGGCCCCGAGGAGTCCGACACCCCATGAGCCCACCCCGACACACCGAGTTCGCCCTGACCGCCGACCATCCGGTGTTCGCCGGCCACTTCCCCGGCCACCCCATCGTGCCCGGTGCGCTGCTGCTCGACGAGGTGATCCGCCAGGCCAGCGCATGGCAGCCGGATACCGCCTGGCTGGTGCGCTCCGCCAAGTTCGTGCATCCGGCCGCACCGGACATGTCCCTGAGCATCCTCCTCACCCCGGCGGCCAACGGCCTCGAGTTCCGCATCGAGCACGAGGCCCAGCTCATCGCCGCCGGCACCCTGCAGCCACAGGCCGCCACCACGTGAGCGCACGCACCGATCCGGCGCAGGGCGCCTCGTGGCGCCACCAGCCCGAGCGCAGCAACCGCTTCGCCCTCGCGCTGATGCGCTGGATCGCGCTGCATCTGGGCCGGCGCGTCGCCCGTCTCGTCCTGTGGCCGATCACCGGCTATTTCCTGTGCTTCGGCGCCACCGCCCGGCGCGCCTCGCGCGCCTACCTGACGCGCGCACTCGGCCGCCCCGCGGGCTGGCGCGACGTCGGCCGTCACCTGTTCAGTTTCGCCGCCACCATCCTCGATCGCATCTACCTGCTCAACGACCGCTTCGACCTGTTCCGCATCGAGATCGAAGGCGAGGCGATGATGCGCCAGCGCTATGACGCCGGCCACGGCGCGCTGCTGTTCGGCGCCCACCTGGGCAGCTTCGAGCTCACCCGGGCGCTCGGCCGCCAGCTGCCCGACCAGCGCATCGCGCTGACCATGTACGAAGAGAACGCGCGCAAGATCAACGCCACCCTCGAAGCCATCAATCCCGCCGCACGGCCCGAGATCATCCCCCTGGGGCGGGTGGACACCATGCTGCAGGTGCGCGATGCGCTCGAAGCGGGCGCCCTGGTCGGCCTGCTCGCCGATCGCAGCCTGGGCGACGAGCCGACCCGCCGGCTGCCGCTGCTCGGCGACCCCGCGGCCCTGCCTGTCGGCCCCTTCCGCATGGCCGCCATGCTGCGCCAGCCGGTCATCTTCATGGCCGGGCTGTACCTGGGCGGTAACCGCTACCGGATCCGCTTCGTGCCCATCGCCGACTTCGGCGAGTGCGCGCCGGCACAGCGCGAGGCGGCCATCGATGCGGCCATGGCGCGCTATGCCGCCGAGCTCGAACGCTGCTGCCGCGAAGCCCCGCTGAACTGGTTCAATTTCTTCGACTTCTGGTCCGCCCGCCCGCAATGAGCGTCCGCCGCCTCATCCTGATTCCGCTGCTGTTCCAGATCGCCACCGCCGCTGCTGCCGCCACCGGCTGGACGGTCGATCGCCTCATGCACACCTTGGCGCAGAATGCCGGCGGCACGGTGCACTTCACCGAGCGCAAATACCTGGCCATTCTCGATACCCCGGTCGAGTCCACCGGCACCCTGGTGTATCGCCGTCCCGACCACCTGGAACGCCATGCGCTCACGCCGCGGCCCGAATCCATGGTGCTCGACGGCAACGCGCTCACCCTCACCCGCCCCTCGGGCAGCCTGCACATGGACCTGCGCGACTACCCGGACGCCGCCGCCCTGATCGAGAGCATCCGCAGCACCCTGGCGGGCGACCGCGCGGCCCTGGAGCGGAACTACCTGCTCACCCTGAGCGGCTCGCAACATGCCTGGACCCTCGACCTGTCCCCCTCGGACACCCGGATCGCCGCCCTGGTCGTGCGCATCCGCATCGAGGGCCATGGCGGCCAGATCGACACCGTGAGCGTGCTGCAGGCCGACGGTGACCGCTCCGAGATGCGCATCACCCCGATCCCGGCGGCGGGCTCATGAAGCGGCGCACCCCGCTCATCGTCTGGCTGCTGGTGCTGCTGGTGTGCGCCGTGGGCGTCTCGCGCACCCGCTTCACCGCCGACCTGTCCGCCTTCCTGCCCAGCGCCCCCACCGAAGCGCAGGCGCTGCTGGTGGACCTGCTGCGCGACGGCGTCGCCTCGCGCATGCTCCTGATCGGCATCGAGGGCGGTGACGCCGGCGCGCGCAAGCAGGCCTCCCAGGCGCTGGCCGGCGCCCTGCGCGCCTCGCCCGCCTTCGTCGCGGTGAGCAACGGCGAATCCATCGGCACCGACAAGGATCAGCGCTGGCTGTTCGATCACCGCTACCGGCTCAGCCCGGCGGTCACCCCCGAGCGCTTCAGCGTCGCCGGACTGCATGCGGCCATCGCCGAGAGCATCGACCTGCTCGCCTCCTCCGCCGGCCTGCTGCTCAAGCCCATCATCGCCCGCGACCCGACGGCCGAGACACTCCAGGTGATCGAGCATTTCAGCCGCTACCGCGACGCGCCGACGCAGGCGGGCCTGTGGACCTCGCGCGACGGCGCCCGCACCCTGCTGCTGGCGACCACCGCGGCCTCGGGCGCCGACACCGACGGGCAGGCCGCCGCCATCGCCACCCTGCGCGCCACCTTCGCCCGGCTCACCACCGGCGCCGGGCACGAAAACCTGCGCCTGCTGGTGTCCGGACCCGGGGTGTTCGCGGTCAATGCCCGGGCCACGATCAAGGACGAGGTGGCGCGCCTGTCGAGCACCGGCGCGGCCCTCATCCTCATCCTGCTGCTGCTCATCTACCGCTCGCCCACCGCGCTGCTGCTCGGGCTGGCGCCGGTGGCCACCGGCGCGCTGGCCGGCATCTGCGCGGTGAGCCTGGGCTTCGGCCAGGTCCATGGCATCACCCTGGGCTTCGGCCTGCCTCTGCTCGGCGAGGCGGTGGACTACGCCATCTACTACTTCATCCAGCGCGACGGCGCCGATGCCGGACGCTTCTGGCGCACCATCCGCCTCGGCGTGCTGACCTCGGTCTTCGGTTTCGGCGCCCTGCTGGTCACCGGCTTCCCGGGCCTCGCCCAGGTCGGCCTGTTCTCCATGACCGGCCTGGTCACGGCCGTGCTGACCACCCGCTATGTGCTACCCGCCCTCACCCCCGCGCGCTTTGCCATCCGTGACGTGAGCGTGCTGGGACGCGGCCTGCGCTGGCTGATGGGCCGGAGCCGCCGGGTGGGCCTGCTGCCCCTGGTCGCCGGTGCGCTGGCGGCGGCGACGCTGTATGTCCATCGCGACCACCTCTGGCACCACGAGCTCGGCGCCCTCAGCCCGGTCCCCGAAGCCGACCAGCAACTCGACGCCCGCCTGCGCCAGGATCTGCCCGCTCCCGACGTGCGCTTCCTCGTCGTCGCCTCGGCGCATGACGCCGACACCGCGCTGGCCCGCGCCGAGGGGCTCGGCAAGGTGCTCGACCGCCTCGCCGCCGACGGGCGCATCGGCGGCTTCGACAGCCCGGCGCGCTTCCTGCCCAGTCGGGCCACCCAGGCGGCACGCATCGCCGCGCTGCCCGATGCCGACACCTTGCGCACCCGGCTGGCGGCCGCTACCGCCGACCTGCCCCTGCGGGCCGACAAGCTGGGGCCCTTCATCGACGATGTCGCGGCTGCGCGCCACGCGCCAGCGCTCACCCGCGCCAGCCTCGACGGCACCGCACTGGCCCTGGCGGTGGACGCCATGCTGATCCACCACGACAGCACCTGGCGGGCCCTGATGCCGGTGCGTGCCGTCGACGACGCCCACCCCATCGATCCACGGGCGGTGCGCGCCGCACTGGAGGCCAGCGGCGTGCCCGACGCGGTCTTCGTGGACATCAAGTCCGAGTCGGAGCGGCTCTACGCCGGCTACCTGCACGAGGCACGCACGGCCGCCGGCGGGGGCGTGCTCGCCATCCTGATCCTGCTCGCCATCGCCCTGCGCAGCCCCGCGCGCCTGCTGCGCCTCGCCCTGCCGCTGCTGGCCACGGTGCTGGTGGTCATCGGCGCCCTCAGTCTCGCCGGCGAGCGCCTCACCCTGCTGCACCTGGTGGGCATGCTGCTGGTGGTGGCGGTCGGCTCCAACTACGCCCTGTTCTTCGATGCCGGCGAACACGGCACCGACGGCCCCTCGCTGCGCACCCTGGCCTCCCTCGTGGTCGCCAACCTCACCACCCTGGCCGGCTTCGGCATCCTCGCCCTGTCCTCGGTGCCGGTGCTCCACGCCATCGGCATCGTGGTCGGCCCGGGGGCGCTGCTGGCGCTGGTGTTCTCGGCGCTGATGCATCCGGCCACGGGGCCGCGCCGCACATGAGCCTCCCCGCCGACACCCGGGTCGTGCTGCTGCCCGGCGCCTACGACACCCCCGCCGATTTCCTCACCCATGGCTTCGACGCCGCCGCCCGCGCCGCGGGGGTGGACCTGCACACCCACCCGACCGATCTGAACGCGGTGGCCAGCGGCGCCCTGGTGCACACCCTGCATGAGGCCGTGATCGCCCCGGCCCGGCGCGCCGGAGTGCGTCGCCTGCTGCTCGGCGGCATCTCCATCGGCGCACTCACCGCGCTGACCTACGCGGACACCTACCCGGACGGCGTGGACGGCCTCGTGCTGCTGGCCCCCTACCCGGGCAACCGGATGATCACCGGCGCCATCACCGCGGCCGGCGGCCTGCGCCACTGGGACGCCGGCGGCCTCGCGCCGGACGAGGGCGAGCTGCGCGGCTGGCGGGCGCTGCAGACCCTGGCGCGCCGGCAGCCACCGCCGGTGTGGCTCGGCTACGGTCGCCAGGACCGCTTCGCCCCCGGCCATGCGCTCATGGCCGAGGTGCTGCCGCCGGACCGGGTCGCCACCGTCGACGGCGGCCATGACTGGCCCACCTGGCGACAGCTGTGGGACCGCCTGCTCGCCACGGGGCTGCGGCCATGAACTCGCCGCGACCGTGGCGGCCCGGAGCGCTGCTGTGGGGCTCGGCGCTGCTGCATGTCGCGGCGCTCGCCGGCGTAGCGCTCGCCCCGGCCGCCTGGCCCTGGGCGCTGGGCGCGGTGATCCTCAACCACGGGCTCATCACCGCCGTCGGCCTGTGGCCGCGCAGCACCTGGCTGGGCCCCAACCGGATCCGCCTGCCGGCCACCGCCGCCGCCCGCCGCCAGATCGCCATCACCATCGACGACGGCCCCGATCCGGCGGTCACGCCGGCGGTGCTGGACGTGCTCGAGGCCCACGGCGCCCGCGCCACCTTCTTCTGCATCGGCACCCGGGCGCGCGCGCATCCGGCGCTCATCGCCGAGATCGTCCGCCGCGGCCATGAGCTCGGCAACCACAGCGAACACCACCGCCACCATTTCTCACTGCTCGGCCCGGCCGCGCTGACCCGTGAAATCGGCGCCGCCCAGGCGACCCTGCACGCACTGGGCGGACGCGCGCCGGCCTTCTTCCGCGCCCCCGCGGGCCTGCGAAACCCCTTTCTCGAACCGGTCCTGGCCCGCCTCGGGCTGCACCTGGCGAGCTGGACCCGGCGCGGCTTCGACACCCGCGAGACGAACGCCGACACGATCTTGGCGCGCCTGACCCGGCACCTGGCGGCGGGCGACATCCTGCTGCTGCACGACGGCCACGCCGCCCGCTGCGCGGCCACCGGCGAGCCGGTCATCCTGGCGGTGCTGCCGCGCCTGCTCGCCCGCTGCGACGCCGCCGGGCTCACGCCGGTCACCCTGTCGCAGGCCATCGGGTGAGCTTCGCGCTGACGCCGCTGGTCGCGCGGGCCGCGGCCCCCTACCGGCCCCGGGGCCCGTTCGCCTGGCATTTCGCCCGTGGCAAGCTCGCCTGCGACCCGATCTTCGCCGGCCTGATCCAGACGGGCCTGTTCGCCGCCCCCACCCGCATCCTCGACCTGGGCTGCGGCCAGGGCCTGCTGGCCAACTGGCTGGACGCCGCCGCCCATCTGCAGCCGACCGGCGCGCTGCCGGCGCACTGGCCCGCGGTTGCCCGCTTCAGCCACTATCGCGGTATCGAACTGGACCTGCGCGAGGTCCGTCGCAGCGCAGGAGCGCTGCCGCCCGATGCCCGGGTGGAGCGGGGCGATCTGCGCACGGCGGCCTTCGGTCGCGCCGACCGCGTCATGCTGCTCGACGTGCTGCATTACATGGATCCGGACGCCCAGGTCGCGGCCATCGACAAGGCGCGTAGTGCCCTCGACACCGGTGGCGTCCTGATGCTGCGGGTCGGCGATGCCGACGCCGGCTGGCGCTTCCGCATCGCCGACCTGACCGACCGGGCCGTCCTGCTCGCGCGCGGGCGGCGCCCGACGGGCCTGCACCCCCGTCCGCTCGCCGCCTGGATCGATCTGCTCGAAGCCCGCGGCTTCACCGTCGAGATCGCACCGATGAGCCGGGGCACGCCATTCGCCAACGTGTTGCTGATCGCCCGCGCCACGCCCGATCGACACGATGCCCGCGGGGTGCTTTGCTAGAATGCGCACACACCCACCGATGACCCGCGCCGTGAAACCCCTGCACCTGAGTCACTACACCGCAACGAGTTGCATCGGCACCGGCCTGGCGCCGATGCGCACCGCGTTGTCGGCCGCGCGCAGCGGCCTGGCACCCTGCGCGTTCGAGACCGTGGACCTGGCCACCTGGATCGGGGAGGTGCCCGACGTGGACCGGGTACGGCTGCCGCCGGATCTGGCCCATTTCGACTGCCGCAACAACCGCCTCGCGTGGCTGGGCCTGCAGCAGGACGGGTTCTTCGAGGCCGTACGCGCCGCCGCCGACCGCTGGGGGCCGGAGCGGATCGGCGTGTTCCTGGGCACCAGCACCGCCGGCATCCTCGATACCGAGCAGGCGTATCGTCGGCGCGATCCGGCCTCGGGCGCCCTGCCGGCCGATTACAACTACCAGGGCAGCCACAACGTGTTTTCGGTGGCCGACTTCGTGCGCGCCGCCGCCGGGCTGCATGGCCCCGCCTTCGTGGTCTCGTCGGCCTGCTCGTCGAGCGCCAAGGTGTTCGCCGCCGCCCAGCGCATGATCGCCACCGGCGTCGTCGATGCCGCCGTCGTCGGCGGGGTCGACTCCCTGTGCCTGACCACCCTGTACGGCTTCAACTCGCTGGAGCTGACCGCGCCGCAGGCGTGCCGCCCCTTCGACGCCGGGCGCAAGGGCATCTCCATCGGCGAGGCCGCCGCCTTCGGCCTGCTCACCCGCGAACCGACCGCCGCGGACGATCGCATCGTCCTGCTCGGCTATGGCGAATCGAGCGACGCCCACCACATGTCCTCGCCCCACCCCGAGGGCCGTGGCGCCCATCAGGCCATGTGCGCCGCGCTGGCCCGGGCCGGTCTGACGGCCGACCGGATCGACTACATCAACCTGCACGGCACCGGCACCCCCAGCAACGACGCCGCCGAGGGCACGGCGGTCGCCGCGCTGTTCGGCGACCGGGTAGCGGCCAGTTCCACCAAAGGCGCCACCGGCCACACCCTGGGCGCCGCCGGCGGCCTGGAGGCGGTCATCTGCGCCATCGCCCTGAACGACGGCCTGCTGCCCGCCAACGTGGGGCTCGAAACCCCCGACCCGGCCATCCCGATCCGGCTGCAGCGCACCAGCGAACCGGCCCGGCTCACCCGCGTGCTCTCCAACTCATTCGGTTTCGGCGGCACCAACGCCAGCCTGATCCTGGCCCGGGAGGACGCATGAGCACCCTGCACGCCAGCCTGCGCGCCGTCGGCGCCATCGGCCCGGGCTTCGACGACTGGCCCGCGCTGCTCGCCCGTCTGAGCACGCGCACGGCGCCGGAGGCGACCCCCACGGTCATCCCGGCGCTGAGCGCCTTGCCACCCGCGGAACGGCGCCGGGTCGGCAAGGTGGTCAAGCTCGCCATCGCCACCGGCCTGCAGACCTGCGCCGCGGCCACGGTCGATCCGGCGACGCTGAGCTCGGTGTTCGCCTCCTCGGGCGGCGATGGCGACAACTGCCACGCCATCTGCGAGACCCTGGCCTCGGACGACCGGCTGATCTCGCCGACCCGCTTCCACAACTCGGTCAACAACGCCGCCTCCGGCTACTGGGGCATCGCCACCGGTGCCCAGGCCCCGTCCACCATCGTGTCGGCCTACGACGGCAGCTTCGCCGCCGGCCTGCTCGAGGCGGTGGTGCAGCTGCAGGCCGAGGGGCTGGAGCAGATCCTGCTGGTGAGCTACGACGCGCCCTATCCCCACCCCCTCAGCGAAGCACGCCCGATTGTCGACGCCATGGGCGTGGGCCTGGTGCTGGCGCGCATGCCGGGCTGGAACGACATCGCCCGGCTGACGATGCAGATCGAGGACACCACGCCAAGCACGCTGGCCGACGCCCGGCTCGAGCATCTGCGCACCGGCATTCCCACCGGCCGCGCCCTGCCCCTGCTCGCCGGCGTGGCCCGCATCCTCAACGGCGGCCACCGCCAGCGCTGCGTGCTCGAACACTTGGCGGGCAGCCACCTGGGCATCGACATCGAGGCCGCCGCGTGAGCGCGCCGATCCACGACCGCGACTGGATCGCCACCCGGATTCCCCACACCGGCAGCATGTGCCTGCTCGACACGGTGGAGGCCTGCGACGAGGCGCGCATTCGCTGTCGCGCCAGCAGTCATCGCGATCCGGCCCATCCGCTGCGCAACGGCGAGCGCCTCGGCGCCGCGGTGGGCGTCGAGTACGCCGCCCAGGCCATGGCCGTGCACGGCGCCATCCTGCAGCCGCCGACCGAGCGCCCCCGCGTGGGCTTCCTCGCCAGCGTGCGCGGGGTCGAGCTGCTCGTGGACCGGCTCGACACCATCGACGCGCCGCTGTGCGTGGAGGCCGAGCGCCTGTCGGGCAACGAGTCCACCATCCTCTACCGCTTCGAGGTCTCCGCCGACGGCCAGGTGCTGCTGCGCGGCCGCGCCGCGGTGATCGTCGCCCCCCGGCTGCCGGGCGCAGCCGGAGACGCGGCATGAGCCGGCGCGCCCTGGTCACCGGCGGCAGCGGCGGCATCGGAGCCGCCATCTGCCGCCGCCTCGCCGCCGACGGCTGCCATGTCCTCATCCATGCCAACCGCCATCGCGAGGCCGCCGATACCCTGGCCGAGGCGCTGCGGGCCGAAGGCGGCTCGGCCGAGGTGGTCTGCTTCGACGTCACCGATGCAGCAGCCACTGCCACGGCGATCGACAGCCTGCTCGAGGGCGGCCCGGTGCAGATCCTGGTGAACAACGCCGGCATCCATGACGACGCGGTCTTCCCCGGCATGTCCGACGCCCAATGGACGCGGGTGATCGACGTGAACCTCAACGGTTTCTTCCATGTCACCCAGCCGCTGACGATGCCGATGATCCGCACCCGCTGGGGGCGCATCATCACCATCACCTCGGTGGCGGCCATCGCCGGCAATCGGGGGCAGACCAATTACGCTGCCGCCAAGGGCGCCCTGCATTCGGCCACCCGGACCCTGTCGCTGGAGCTGGCCAGCCGCGGCATCACCGTCAATGCGGTGGCGCCGGGCGTGATCGAGACCGACATGAGTGCGGGCAGCTTCCCACCCGAGACCCTCGCCCGCCTGGTGCCCATGAAGCGTGCCGGCCGGCCCGAGGAAGTGGCCGA
Organism: Nitrogeniibacter mangrovi; assembly: GCF_010983895.1. Lineage (GTDB taxonomy): Bacteria > Pseudomonadota > Gammaproteobacteria > Burkholderiales > Rhodocyclaceae > Nitrogeniibacter > Nitrogeniibacter mangrovi. Next base: position 401,530 of record NZ_CP048836.1, on the reverse strand, counting down.
CCTGGTGGGCTTCCTGGCCTCCGACCAGGCCGCCTACATCACCGGGCAGATCATCTCCGTCAATGGCGGGATGATTTGAGACCGGCCGGCACCGTCGCCACCGCCGCGCTGCCCGCCCCGGGCTGGTTCGGGCGCCTGTTCGCGCGCACCCGCCGCCATGCCCCGCTCAAGGCCGTGGGCACCACGGTCTACATCACCGCCTTCTTCGTCGCCTACTTCTGGCTGCTGGAGAATCCGCGCGTCCCGCCCACCGTGATGCCGCTGACCGCGCTGGACCGCGCCGTGCCCTTCTCCACCGTGTGGCTGCCCGCCTACCTGTCCCTGTGGCTGTATGTGTCGCTGCCGCCGGCCTTCATCGAGACGCGCCGCGCGCTGGTGGGCTACGGCATCGCCATCGGCGCGGTGTGCGTGCTCGGTCTGGGCAGTTTCGTGCTCTGGCCCACGGCGGTCCCGCCCCATCTGGTGGATCTGGCGAACACGCCGGAGATGGCCCTGCTGCAGGGCATCGACGCGACCGGCAACGCCTGCCCGTCGATGCATGTGGCCACCGCGCTGTTCTCCGGCCTGTGGCTGCATCGGCTGCTGGCGGAAGTGGGCGCGCCGCGCGCGCTGCGCCTGGCCAATCTGCTATGGGGCGTGGCCATCGTGTATTCGACCCTGGCGATCAAGCAGCACGTGGCCATCGACATGCTCGGCGGCCTCGTCCTGGGGGGGCTGGGTGCCTGGGGGTCGCTGGCCTGGTACGGGCGCCTGAGCCGTTAGCCGCGCAGGCGCCGCCACGCCAGCACCGGCAGGCGCAAGAGGAAACCCAGGAACAGCCGGGTGTGCATCCAGGTGAGCAGCTTGTTGTCGCGCCAGTAGTTGAAGTGCGACACCCCGCCCTCGGCCGCGCTCAGGTACTTGACCGGCGCCGTCAGGTTGAGCGGCCTGACGCCGCGCCAGGCCAGGCGCACCACCGCCTCGGGGTCGAAATCGAAGCGACGCATCCAGCGTTGCCCGTGCATGATCGCGCGCAGCGGCGCGACCGGATAGACGCGGAAGCCGTACAGCGAATCGCCGATCCCGGCCCACAGGGTCTCCAGGTCGGCCCAGGCGTTCGACACCTTGCGTCCCCGCACCCGCAGCAGCGGCGCGCTGGCGTCGAACACCGGTTTGCCGAGGATCATGGCCTCCGGCCGGGCCTGCGAGGCGGCCATGAATTCGCCGATGAGATGGGCCGGGTGCTGGCCGTCCGAATCCATGGTGAGCACATGGGTGAAGCCCTCGGCCGCAGCCGCATCGAGCGCATGGAGCACCGCCGCGCCCTTGCCGCTGTTGCGTGCCAGGCGCAGCACCCGCAGGCCATCGTCCGCCGCCGCCAGGGCCTCGAGCTGTTCGCCGGTGCCATCGGTGCTGCCGTCCACGACCACCCACACCGGCGCCCAGTGCGCCCGCGCGGCGCGCACGGTGTCGAACACCACGCGGCCGGGGTTGTAGCTCGGGATGACGACGAGATGGGTGGTGGACGGCGGCATCATGGACAGGGCACGGGGGGCGCCATGGCGGATTCGGCCAGCGCGCGGGTGAAGTAGGCCTCGAGGCGGGCGGTGAATTCGGCCACGTCGCCGGGCGGGTCGAAGCGTTCGCCGAGGCGCACCCGGTAGCGGATCGGCATGCGCGGCTGGCGGAACACCGGCCAGCCCTTGCACAGGAAGGCCGAATCGGTCTCGATGATCAGGGTCTGCACCGGCACCTGCGCGCGCTGGGCGATGAGCGCGGTACTTGGCGTGAAGCGGTTGAGCGGTTTGGCGACGGTGCGGGTGGCTTCCGGAAACAGCAGCAGGTGGCTGCCGGCGCGCAGGTTCTCCACCGCCGTGAGCACCATGCCCACCGACGGCTCGTTGCGCACATAGCGGGCCAGGCGCGCCGCGCCGCCGAACAGCGGGTTGCGCATCAGCGCGGTCTTCATCACGCAGGCCACGTCCGGCAGGCGCGAGAGGATCAGCGGCGCGTCGATCAGACAGGGGTGGTTGGCCACCAGGATCAGCGGGCCGCCGTCACGCAGCGCGTCGAGGGCGTCGAGCTCGAAGCGGCAGGCCCGGATCAGACTGAGCCAGCGCAGGTAAACATCGAAGCCGAAGCGGATCGCCCGCCGCCCCAATGGCCGCCCCAGGCGCGCGGGCAGGACCAGATGCAGCAGGCTCGCGAGCGGAAACCAGCCCAGCCCGAGCACGCCGAGCATGCCCAGCCCGGCGTGGAAGCGCAGCCGTTCGCGCAGGCCGACGAGCAGGGGGAGCACCGTGTGACTCATGCCGGCACCGGATCAGTCCTCGGCCTCGACCCGGCGACTCGACTCGCCGAGCATCCAGGCGATGCCGAAGCCAGCCGCCCAGGCCGAGTCTCGACGCACCAGCGGGCTGTCCTCGAACACCGCGCCGCGCAGGGTGTCGTAGCGCACGAAGGCGCCCATCCAGTAGCGCGGGTAGCGCCTGGACAGGGCGGCGAGGAACTGGGTGCCACCATAGCCGCCACCGGCCGCGTAGGCGGGCCGGGTGGCGGTCGCATCGGCTGGCGTCACGTCGTAGAAATAGGCGTTGTTGCGCGCGTCGGCATAGATCGGGCCGGTCAGCAGGCCGAGGTTCCAGCCGGCGTAGCCGAGCGGATCGCGCACGTCGAGGTTGATGCGCGGGCTGAACACGAGGCCGACGTCGCGCGGCGATCCGCTCACGATCGTGGCCCAGCGCAGCGGCAGGCGCAGGTCGAGCTGGGCGCGGCGGTCGTCGCTGCGCCACAGGGCGATGTCGAGCGAGGGGCCGATCTCGACCGTGGGCTTGAGGTCGGCCATGCCGCGGCGGGCGTCGTTGCCGTCGCTGTTCACCGGCACCGAGGCGGCCAGGGACACGTTCAGCTCCACGCGGTCGGTGTCGAAGAACACCCCGCGCACCCCCTTGCGGTCGGCCTTGAGAAAGTCGCCCCGATAGATCACGTAGGGGATCGGCACCGGATGCAGGCGCTGGCGGTCGCTGCCGCGGTAGTCCGGAAAACTCACCGCGCCGACGCCCAGACCCAGCTCCCACAGGGGCTTCTCGGCGGCCACCGCGGCCGTGCCCGTCACCAGCACCATCAGGGCGCCGAGCAGATGTGCGTTCCGCATCATGGCGTCTCCTTGGCGTCCAGCCCGCCCATGGCCTCGATCTCGACCAGCAGTTCCGCCCGGCACACATCGGCCTGCACGCACACCACGCGCGCGCCGGCCCCGACCGCGGCACGCAGCCGCGCCAGAACGGCGGGGGCATCTGCCGCATGGCGGACATAGACGGTGTAGTCGAGCGCGTCCATGGCGTGACGGCGCGCGCCGGGATAGGCGTTGGCGGCCTCGACCACCGCCGCGAGGTTCGCCAGGGTCTCGTCGGCCTGGGCCATGACATCGCCCGAGTGCAACGAGCGATGGCCGACGATGGCGGCCGTGCCCGACACCAGCAGGGCATCGCGCCCGCCGATGCGGGCCAGCCCGGCACGCGAGAAGGTGGGGCTGCGCTCGCCGTATTCGGGCGGATAGTGATAGGCGCTGACCTGACGCGGATTTTCCACCGGCACGAAGGGATTGACGCTGCCCAGGAAGGCGATCGACAGCTCGCCTCCGCCGGTACCGAGCGCGCAGGCGGCCGGCACCTTGCCGGCGAGCGGGCGCCGGCTGGCGCTGAACGCGGCCTGGCGGCCGGCGTTGAAGCGGCGGTAGCGCTCCACGCCACCGTCCTCGCGGTTGATGTGCGGCAGGTAGTTCCAGGCCCGCATCAGGGTCGGATAGCCACAGGCGTCGAGGGTCTGGAACAGCGCGGTGTAGGCGTCGCGCGTCGCCGCCTCGAGCGTATCGCCCATGTTCGCCTCGTCGATGCGCAGGACGCCGAAGATCAGCTCGTCGGTGCGCGCGAAACGGACCGGGCCGTAGTCACCGGTGCGCACCGGCGCATCGGTGAGCCACAGGCTGGCCGCGGCGGCCTCCCCGTCGAGAACCGGCACATCCACCGGCAGCACCGGCCCGGGCCCGCCCCACGCATCGCCGCCACCGTAGGCCACGCCGCCGAGCAGGTTGCGCCCGGGCGGCAGCGCGTCATGCGCGCCGAGCCAGTGGATCACGCGCGCCGTCATCGATCCTCGAGGCCCAGTCCGTCCACCGGCCGGATGTTGATGCGCCGCCGGCGCCAGGCGGCGATCGTGCGCGGCAGCCTGAACAGGCAGATGGTGTAGTAGAGCACCTTGAAGGCGTACAGCGACGGCCAGATCGGGGTCTTGCCGAAGATGTCGCCGGCGAGCAGCGACAGCAGCGCCTCCTGCATGCGCAGCAGGTTGCGCGGCCCCATGAACAGCTCGCGCATGGTGGGCGAGGTGATGCGGTAGATGAACCAGGCGAATTCCTTCGGCCCGTGGCGCATCAGCTTGTCGAAACGGGCCAGCGCCTGGGCGCGTCTGGCCGGCTGGCGCAGGCTGGTGTCGATGGCCTCGGCGCCGATCATGGCGCTTTGCATGGCGAGCATCACCCCGGAGGAGAATACCGGGTCGATGAAGGCGAAGGCGTCGCCGAGCAGCACGTAGTTGTCGCCATGGGTGTGGTCGGTCACGTAGGAGAAGTTGCCGGTGGCCTCCACCTCGGTCACCCGCTCGGCGCCGGCGAGGCGCTCGGCGAGCGCCGGGCACAGGGCGATGGTCTCCATGAAGAACTCGGCCATCGTGCCCCGGCGCTGCTTGAGGTAGTACGGCCACACCGTGGCACCCACGCTGGTGACACCGTCGCGCAGGGGAATGAACCAGAACCAGCCGTGCTCGAACCAGAAGATGGTGATGTTGCCCTCGGCGTCGCCGTCGTGGCGTCTGGCGCCGGCGAAATGGGCATAGATGGCCGAGCTGTTGTGGTCCGGGTTGCGGTGCTTGGCCTTGAGCTTGTTGGCGATGAAGGTGTCCCGGCCGGAGGCGTCGACCACGAAGCGCGCCCGCCACTGCTGCTCGCGGCCATCGTCGTGGGCGGCGCGGATCTCGGCGCCGCCGCCATCGGGCAGGAAATCCACCGCGTGCACCTTGCAGCCTTCGATCACCTCGGCGCCGCGCCGCGCCGCGTTGCGGATGAGCACATGGTCGAAATCGGCGCGCTTGACCTGATAGGCGAAGGGCATGGACTTGTCCCAGGCGTCGGCGAACTGGAACACCTGGCGGTGTTCATGCCAGGGAGAGACGAACTCGGCGCCACGCTTGACCATGCCGATGGCGCGCATCTCGTCGGCGACGCCGAGGCGCTCGAACAGCGGCAGGTTGGCCGGCAGCAGCGATTCGCCGATGTGGAAGCGCGGATGATGGGCCTTCTCCAGCAGCACCACGGCATGGCCCTGCCCGGCCAGCATGGCCGCCGCCGTCGAGCCGGCCGGCCCGCCACCGATGACCAGCACGTCGCAATCGAAGCCGTCCGTTGTCTGCTGCACGCTGCCTTACTCCTTGTTGTCCCGCCTCGCCCGCAGGGGCGCATCACAGGGCCTGTTCCCGTTCGCGGCGCAGTATAGCGCATGGACCCGCTGCCGGCGCGCCCCGAATGGTCGCGCCAATGCCGGCAAATCATCCACCAATCAATGGCTTGCACCGGATGCCGGCGCACCGGCCACGGGCGCCGATTCACCGCCCGAGCAGCTCGCCCACGACCTGCCGCATCCGTTGCCAGTGCGAGCCTTCCCAGAACACGCGGCCGCAGGCGTCGCAGGTGACGAACCGCCGGTGGCGCGCCGCCACCCCGTCGGGCACGCGCCCGAGGGCCGCCGCGCGCGCTAGCGGCCTCAGCGGGGCATTGCATTCCAGGCACAGGGAGAACGGCCGCGCGCTGCCGGCCAGATCGAGACGGGCGACCAGCTCGCGGCATTGCGCCTGCGGGACCAGGGCGTGGAGGTAGCAGCCATGGGTCACCTCGCGGCGCTTGAGCAGTTCGCGGTCGCGGGTGAGCACGATGCGCCGCTCCGCCACCGACAGGCGCACGATCTCGGCATCGGCGAAATGGTTGTCGAAGCGGGTGTCGAAGCCGAGCAGCCGCAACAGGCGCGCCAACCCGCCCAGATGGGCATCGGCGACGAAGCGGGTCTCGCGCAAGGGCTGCGCGCGCACCCGCAGCAGCGGCGTGATGTCGAGCGACTCGAACACCGGATACACCGACACCCGGTCACCCTCGCACAGCGGGCGATCGAAACCCACCGACTCGCCGTTGACCAGGATGAGTTCCACCTCGGTGTGCGGAACGCCCAGCGCCTCGATCATGTGCTTGGTGGTCGCGCCCTCGGCGCAGCGGCGTGCCACGCTGCGAAAACGCAGCGCCGGCGCGAGGAAGTCGTTCAATTCCTCATAGAAGCGGAAGCTCGCACACACCATGTTGCATTCTGACATGCGCGGCGCTGTCGAATTCGGCGCATCGTCGTCGACCAGGGATGAGACCCCCCTGACAGGAGCCGACCATGAGCCCCCAAGACACCGCCCCCACCCTGTTCGTCGCCACCCGCAAGGGCGCCTGGATCTTCCATGGCGATCCTGCGCGCCAACGCTGGGAGGCCGACGGCCCCCACTTCCTCGGCCACATCATCAACCACCTGGTCCTCGACCCACGCGACGGCCGCACCCTGCTCGCCGCCGCCAAGACCGGCCACCTCGGGCCGACGATCTTCCGCTCCGCCGACCTGGGGGCGCACTGGCAGGAAGCGGCCCGCCCGCCCGCCTTCGCCGCGGCCGCCGACGGCAGCGGACGCAGCGTGGACCACACCTTCTGGCTCACGCCCGGCCATGCCGACGAGGCGGACACCTGGTACGCCGGCACCGCTCCGCAAGGCCTGTTCCGCTCCGACGACGGTGGCGACACCTGGACGCCCTTCTCCTGCATCAACGACGATGCCGACTACCGCCGCTGGATGGGCAGCTTCCAGGACGGCACGCCGGACGGCCCCAAGCTGCACTCGATCCTCGTCGATCCGCGCGACCCGAAGCACCTGTACTTCGCCATGTCCGGCGGCGGCGTGCATGAGTCGGTCGACGGCGGCGCGACCTTCACCCCGCGGCTCGAGGGCCTCGAGGTGGTCGAGGGTTTCGACGCGACCGACCCCAGCTTCCACGACCCGCATTGCGTGCGGATGTGCCCGAGCGACCCCGACCGGCTCTACCAGCAGAACCACTGCGGCATCTATCGCCTCGACCGGCCCGCCACGCGCTGGCAACGCATCGGCCGCAACATGCCGGCCGAGGTGGGCGACATCGGCTTTCCGCTGGTGGTCCATCCGCGCGATGCCGATCGCGTGTGGGTGTTCCCCATGGACGGCGGCACCGTGTGGCCGCGCACCAGCCCGGACGGCCGCCCGGCCGCCTTCCACACCCGCGACGGCGGCGAGACCTGGGTACGCCAGGACGCCGGCCTGCCCGCGCGCCAGGCCTGGTGGACGGTCAAGCGCCAGGCCATGTGCAGCGATGCGCACGATCCGCTCGGCCTGTACTTCGGCACCACCAGCGGCGAGCTGTGGGGCAGCCACGACGAGGGCGAATCCTGGCACTGCATCGCCCGGCACCTGCCCGAGATCTACGCGGTGAGCACCGGCGTCCCGACATGAGAGTGCTGATCCCCACCCCGCTGCACGACTACACCCACGCCACCCGCGTCGAGGCCCACGGCGCGACGCTGGGGGCGGTGTTCGACGACCTCGACCGCCAGTTCCCCGGCATCCGCTTTCGCATGGTGGACGAGCAGGGCCACATCCGCCGCCACATGCGCTGCTTCATCGGTGGACAACAGGTCTTCGACCTGGACCACCGGCTCGAGGGCGTCGAGGAGGTGCTGCTGGTGCAGGCGCTCAGCGGGGGGTGAGCCTCACCTCGGGTCGGGTGCCTGCATCAACCGTGCACCCAGCGCCCGAGCAGCCAGCGCATCCATTGCATGGGCGTGTTCTCATGGCTGCCGACGCCACGCACGAAGGCCCCGCCGATCTGGGCGGACTGCTCGGCACTCATCCAGTACACGGTGTTCCACTGGAGCGGGTTCAGGTCGGGGTCGCGATTGTAGAAGACGGCGCCTCCGGGCAACTGCCAACCTTCGAGGCGCTCCCCGTTGGTGGGGAGCAACTGGCGCCCCTGGGGCGGCCCATACTGTGCAATCAAGCGGGTCTCCATGAGCCCGTGCAACCACCAGGGCACGTCGACTTTCATGCTCGCGAGCCGACCGTCGCGAAAAAAGAACGCGACGTAGTAGGCACGATGTTCGTCGAAACGACGAATGTAGGCATGGCAGACGCGGTCGCCAAGCCGCTCGTTCCCCGGGGGCATCGGGTCACAGCGCAACGGTACCTCGCCGGCAAAGCGGACGACATCGGATTCGCTCATGCGCCCGGTCAATGCGCGAAGATCGGCCGACAGCGTCGCCTGGCCGCGTTGCCACGGCCGAATGTTCTGCCAGAGCAGATTCCGATTGAACAAAGCCAGCACGGCCAGCGCCAGAAGCGCCAGCAGAATCAGCAAGCGCAGCGGATTCGCACCGTTTCCCGTCTGCATTCCCATATTGAAACCCTGATTGGATAGAGACGTCTGGATTGTAGCCATTCGTCATCACAATCCGCCAGCCGATGGTTCAAGCAAGCACGGCTTCATCGCGTTTACATTTTGTTTCCAATCGCGGCAACCCCAAGATGCCGCTCCGTTCGTTCCAGCAACAGATCCACTGCACAAGGACGAACGCCATGCAACGCCTTCCTCTGATCGCCGCCGCCCTCCTGCTCGGCGCCTGCTCCACCCAGAACCAGCCATCCAATCCGCCCGTCGCCAGCAAGCCCGTCGCGCCGCGACCGGCGGCGATACCGGAACAGGCGGCCGCCGTCGCCGACCAGGCGGCCGCGCCGGCCCCGAGCGGCAAGGCCGAAGTGCTCGCCGAGCCGATGCGCAACCGCGCGCCCCGGGCCGCCGGCATGATGTCGCTCGAAGCCAAGCGCATGGTGCATCCGGCGCCCATGCCCTACGCCCTGCCCGAAGACCGGGAGCGTTACCAGGCGCTGGACGACAATCCGGCCAAGGTGGTGGCCGAGGCGCCGGTGTCCACCTTCAGCATCGACGTGGATACCGGCAGCTGGGCCAACGTGCGCCGCTTCCTCAACGAAGGTCGCCTGCCGCCCATGGACGCCGTGCGGGTGGAGGAGTTCATCAACTACTTCCCCTACGACTACGTCGGGCCGACCGACGCGCGCCCGTTCGCGGTGCACACCGAACTGGCCCGTTCGCCCTGGAACGCCCATAACGTGCTGATGCGCGTCGCGATCAAGGGCAGGGACGTGGCCAAGGCCACCCTGCCGCCGGCCAACCTGGTGTTCCTGGTGGACGTGTCCGGCTCCATGAACAGCCGCGACAAGCTGCCCCTGCTCAAGTCGGCGCTCAAGCTGCTGGTGCGGCAGCTGCGCGCCGAGGACCGCATCGCCCTGGTGACCTATGCCGGTCGCGCCGGCGTGGTGCTGCCCGCCACGCCGGGCAACGAGAAGGCGACGATCCTCGCCGCCATCGACGCCCTTCAGTCCGGCGGCAGCACCGCCGGCGCCAGCGGCATCGAACTGGCCTATCGCACCGCGCGCGCCGGCTTCGTGAAGGACGGCATCAACCGCATCCTGCTGGCCACCGACGGCGACTTCAACGTCGGGCTCACCGACTTCCGCCAGCTCAAGCAGAGGGTCGAGCGCGAGCGGGCCAGCGGCGTGTCGCTCTCGACCCTGGGCTTCGGCACCGGCAATTTCAACGAACAGCTCATGGAGCAGATGGCGGACGCCGGCGACGGCGCCTATTCCTACATCGACACCCTCATGGAAGGACACAAGGTGCTGGTCAACGAGATGAGCTCCACCCTGGCCACCATCGCCCGCGACGTGAAGATCCAGGTCGAGTTCAACCCGGCCACGGTGCGCGAGTACCGGCTCATCGGCTACGAGAACCGCCGGCTCGCACGCGAGGACTTCAACAACGACAAGGTGGACGCGGGCGACATCGGCGCCGGCCACACCGTCACCGCCCTCTACGAACTCACGCCGGTCGAGGCGCCGGGGCTGATCGAACCGCTGCGCTACGGCACCGATCCGCGCCCGAGCGATGCGCGCCGCGACGAACTTGCCCTGGTGCGGCTGCGCTACAAGCAGCCCGGCGAAGCCACAAGCCGGCTCATGGAACGGCCGGTCGCGCGCAGCGAGGCCCGCGACATCGCCGCCGCCAGCGCCGACTTCCGCTTCGCCACCGCCATCGCCGGCTTCGGCCAGCGCTTGCGCGGCGGCAAATACACCGGACAATGGTCTCTTTCCCAAGCCCGCGCCCTGGCCGCCAGCGCCCTCGGCCCCGACCGCTTCGGCTACCGCGGCGAGGCCCTGCGCCTGATGGATCTGGCCAGCGCCCTCACCCCCGGCAAGGAGCCCGTCGCCCTGCAATGACCGCCCCCCGGCCGCCCGAAGACACGCCGATCACTGCCCTGCCCGACGAGGAGCTGATGCTGCTCGTCGCGCGCGGTTTCGTGCGCGAACCGGCGGCCGAGCTGTTCGCCCGCCACAACCGCGCCCTGTTCAACTTCGTCGCCTGGCTCACCCGCGGCGATCTGAAGGAGGCCGAGGACATCGCCCAGAGCACCTGGATCCGAGTGCTCTCGCGCTGCGGCGACTACACGCCCAGCGCGGCCTTTCGCACCTTCCTGTTCCAGATCGCCCGCCACCTCTTCCTCGATGCCCGCGGCTCGGCCTGGCAGCGCCACACCACGCAGGACGAAACGCTGCCCGAGACCGGTGACGAGGATCTGTCCCCCGAAGCCGCGTTGCGCCTGCAGCAGGACAGCGGCCGCGTCCGCGCCGCCCTCATGACCCTGCCCGGCCCCCAGCGCGAAGCCGTCGCCCTGCGCTTTTTCGCCGACATGAGCCTGGAAGACATCGCCACCACCGTCGGCGTCGGCTTCGAGACCGTGAAGAGCCGCCTGCGCTACGCCTTCCGCCACCTGCGCGATCAGCTGGAGCCCCCCGGATGAGTACCGGTTGCGACCGCTTCCTCGCCGGCCGCGGCGCCCTGGCCGAGCTGATCCGCCGGCAACCGCCGTTCGAGCCGCCCGCCGCGATGTTCGAACGCGTGATGAACGCGCTGGGCGGCGAGACCCCCGCGCTCGATTTCGAACCGCCCGCGTCCCTCGAAGCGGCCGTGCTCGCCGAAGCGGCGCGCCTCGACGCCGCCCAGCGCCCGCGCCGCGAGGCACTGCTCGAGCAAATCGCCCACGGCACGGCGCCGGGCACCGCGCTGGAGGCCGGGCTAGACGAAACCACCCGCCGCTGGCTGAAGCAACAGGCCAGCCATCGCGCCCCGACACCCGCCGCGCCGCCGCGTCGCCCCTGGCGGCGCTGGCTGAACGGGCTGGGCGTGGCCGCCATGGCCGGCATCGCGGCCAGCGTCGCCCTCAAGGTAGGGTTCGACCCGGCCGCGCCCGGGGTGTCGGCGCCGGTCGCGCTGGAGGAGAGGGCGCCGGCGGCGCCAATGGTCGCACCCCGCGTGGCCGAACAATCGACGGCGAATCGCGCCGCCGGACAGGCGCCGACGCGGGCGCCCGAACCCTCGCGCGAACGCGCCCCGACCAAACGCCAGGAACGCAAGGCCATGCCAGTGATGCCGCCAGGGGCGCCCCTCGCGGACACGATGGACGACCGACTCGGCCAAGCCCGGCCCGCACCGCCCGCTCTCATGGCCAAATCCGCCACCGGCGGCGACGTGACGGCGGCACCGTCGGCTGCAGCGGAACCGGCACGCGCCGATGCCGAACGATCCGCCGAGCGCCCCATGGATCTGCCCCTACCGACCCCGGTCGACGCGCTGGTGGCGCGGCTGTCGGCTCATGCACCCGCCCACTGGCGCTGGATCGTCGCGCCGCAGGACGCCGCACACGCCCGGGTGCTTCAGCGAGAGGTGGGCGCCCGTCTGGCTCACACCGGCCGGCCGGACCGGTTCTCCCTCGTCACCGCGCCCGACCGCCCCGACGGCAGCCTGCGCATCGTCGCCGAACCGCTCAGCCCAGTCGGGCCTCGATCGCCCGCATCGCCTCCGCCGCCCCCATCGCCAGCCGATGGGTCACGAAGCCGCTCACCGGGGTCTGGCCCGGATTGATCTCGACGGTGGGGACGCCGTCCTCGGCCGCCCACACCACCGGCCCGGCGATGTAGGGAAAGGCGCTCGAGGTGCCGATGCTGACGACCAGATCGACGCCGTCGGCGAGCAGATGCTCGAGCTTCATGACCGCCTGGGACGGCAGTGCCTCGCCGAACAGCACCACGTCGGGCCGCATGAGCCCGCCGCAGGTGGGGCAGGCCGGCGGGATCTGCAGGCCGACGAAGTCCGCCACCCGCCGGCCACGGCCGCATTCGGTACACAACAGCTGGTGCAGGTTGCCGTGGATTTCCACCAGCCCGGCGGTGCCGACCGCCGCATGAAAGCCGTCCACGTTCTGGGTCAGCACCATCGAGCCCGGACGCTCGGCCACGATCCGCGCGATGGCCCGGTGGGCGTCGTTGGCCTCGGCACCGCGGCAGGTGGCCTCGATCTGCGCCAGGTACTGCCAGGTGACCTCGGGCCGGCGCGCCATCATCTGCCCGGACAGGGCCTGCTCGATGGGAATGCCGTGCCCGGTCAGTTGCTCGTCGTACAGGCCGCCGATACCGCGGTAGGTGGGCAGACCCGAATCGGCGGAGATCCCGGCGCCGGTGATGAACAGGACGCGCCGCGCGCCGCGGATGAGCCCGGCCACGGCGTCGATGGTGTCGGCGTCAGTCAGGGACATGCGCGTCCATGGGCATACCGATGCCGGCAACGGCGCCCCGCGTCGGTGATATCGACGCGCGAGCGCCCGTGCGGGCGCGCAGGGACGGAAACAGCAAGATCGCGAGCCCCAGCACGAGCGCCGCCAGCAGCACCACCGCCCGCAGGACCAGGGCCTCGCCGCCGACGTAATGCGCCCGGTCGGGACTGAGGAGAAACTGCCACGCGGAAAACACCTGGCCGTACTTGACGATCAAGGGCTCCAGGGCAAGCTGGCCCAGCCCGCCCGCCATGGCCAGACCAACCACGAGCAAAGCGCCGCCCCGAGCCGCCCGCAGCCTGCCGGCGAGTATCCCCGCCAGCGCTCCGCCGCCCAGCCAGGTCCCGAACAACGCACCGAGCAGCGCCAACCAGCTGGAAAAGGCGGCGTTGTCGCGCAGCAACTCGGTCAGATTGTCGGTTGCCGCCTCGCGCACGATGCCCCAGTACAGCAGCGGACACAGCCACACAGCGTGAAACACGAGACTGATGAAGACACCGAGCGCCGCACTCCCCCCACGGCCGAGGCTGACCAGCAGGCTGGCCGCAGTCACCGCCGCGAAACCCAGCATGGCATCCAGCGCCAGGAAGCGCAGCGCATGCTCCAGCGGCGCGACCCAACCGAGCACCGGTGAGCCGAGCACGTCGTCGAGGCTTTCGAGCGGCACCACCGCATCGAGGAGGAGGAACCCGATCAGGCCATGCGCGAGCAACGCCAGGGGGAGTACCACCGACGCCCAGCGGTTGCCCGCCAGCCGCTCGACGAGCATCAGAGCACCGACGCCGAGCGACCAGATGTAGGCGCCCAGCGCCAGGGCCACGAACAGGCGCGCAACACCATCGCCGAACAGCTCGCGCACGTTGTACGGCACCCCCGGCACCCCCGGCAACAGCGCGAGGGCCAGCACCACGACCAGCAGACTGCCCCAGGTGGCCAACATCATCGAAGCCCTGGGGGCCGGGGCATCATGACGCGCTCGTGGCGGCACGGCCTGCGCCGCCTCGTCGCCCCCGGTGGGCAAGGCCTGGGCCGCCTTGATGACGCGACGCGCTAACCACAGACCGAGCAACGCGCCACTCGCCTCGATCAGCATGTCGGTCACATCGGCCACCTTCTCCGGCAGGAACAGCTGCCCCCCCTCGACCAGCATCGCCGTCGACACGAACAGGACGGTGCCGGTGCCCCGGCGTCCGCCCCTGAGCGCCCACAGCACCCCCAGGGGAAGAAAGAAGGCGACCTTGCGCAACAGCTCGTTGAGCGCGTGATATTCGGACGTGAAGTAATAGGTCTCGAAGAGGGTGCGCCCCGCCATCGCGCTCACCCGCGCGGCCCCCAGATGAACAAAATCGAAATCGAACGGCCACCAGAAGACCGCCAGCAACGCGAGACCCCAGGCCACGACGCCAGGCCCGGCCCAGGCCGCGAGGCGCCCCCGGCGGGCGGCGCGCTCGAACACGGCCATCACCGGGCCGGCGAGCCAAGCCCCCACGCCCGCCAGGAGTATGTCGGTGACGTCGCTGACCCGCGAATAGACGAACAGTTGCGCGAACTCGATGAGGCCGGCGGCCGCGACCGTCAGAAACACCGTGCGTCGGCTGGAGTACCCGGCCAGACGCAGCAGCCACGCAAACGGTATCCAGATGACGACGTCGGAGACCACCGCGTAGCTCCACTCGACGACACCGCCGCCGAAACCGGAGAACGGCACCAGGACGAGAAGACCGCGGCTCCACTTCTCGAACAGGAGGCCGACATCGAAGGTCAGGTCGAGCGGCATGAGGTTGAAGCCCAGCAGCACCACCAGATAGCCGACGAGAATACGCCGCAGGCGCCCGACGCCCGATTCGGCCTGGAAGAAACCGGCGGCCCAGCCCAGGACATACTGGCCGCTGAGCCGATACGCCACCGCGCCGGTCAACGCGCCGAGGGTTTCCGCCAGCACATCGTTCTGGGAGACGGTCCGGGGGGGGAAAAACAGCTGGACGAATTCGAGCAGCACCGAGCCCAGGCCCGCCAGCACCGTCACGGCCACCACATGCCCCAGGGACGGGCGTGCGCCCTTCGCCACGAGCGCACAGGCCAGATAGGCCAGGGGAATGAACAGAAGCAGGTTGGCGACCCAGTCGGCGCGGGAACCAATACCCAGATCGAGAAACGGGATGTGCCCGAAACGCTGCAATGCGACGTCGATGGGCATGGGCTGGAAGTGCAGCGGAACCAGACTCCCGAACACCACGAAAAGGGTGTAACCCAGCAGCAGCCCGAACAACACGCGGGAGCGGATCACCTGCGCCATCCTTGCCTCCTGAGTCGAACACGTCCGGTGCATCCGCCCGCCACCACCCCGGACACGATGCGGCCCCTTCCATCCCGCCACCTCCCGGCGCCATGGCGACGGCGCTCGTCGCGCTGTCAGCCGGTTGCCGGGCCTACCTGCGCTCCGGCATCGACTCCGTCAGCACCTTGTAGCGCTCCCGGTCGCGCGCGTAGCGTGCCCGCACCGCTTCCATGTTCTTCTGCTTGGCCTCGATCACGGTGGCCTGGGCATTCTGCTCTGACGTGTTGTCGTTGATCGCCTGTTGCAGATCCACCGGCATGGCGCCGGGCGGGTGCAGTTTGGCTTCTTCGGCCAGCCGGTCGGCTTCGGCCTTCAACTCCGCCATGCGTTGCCGGGCCTTGTCCAGATCGCGCTGGATGTCGTCGAGGGCGCGACGCTCGCGGGTGTCGATGTCGCCCAGATCACGGTAGGTGTCGAGCAGGGCGCGATCCTGGAGGCGCTGGCTGCGCCGGCGCGCCTCCTCCAGTTCCTTGAGGCGCTGCACGCGGGCCGCTTCGGCGCGTTCTTCGGCGGTCATGGGCGCGGCGACACGTTCGATCACGGTGCCGTCGGAGGCCACCCGGCGATAGGCACGGCCATAGCAGACACGCGGCAGGGTGTCGCCGCACACACGCTGGCCGCTGGAGTTCTCGCAGCAGAAGATTGTCGGCCCCTTGGGCGCAGCGGCCACCGCAGCCGTGTCGACGAACAGGAGCAGGGCGGCGATCGCAACGTAGCGCAGATGCTTCATCCGGTCAGTCCGAGTTGACGCCGTAGGCGGCGCGGTACGCCTGCACCGCAGGCAGGTTGGCGGCCAGTTCATCGTTACCGCCGAGATAGCCGATGAGATCGTCCAGCGTGGCCACAGCCACCACCGGGATGTCGTACTGGGCCCGCACTTCCTGCACCGCCGACAGCGCGCCGGTGCCGCGCTCCATGCGATCGAGGGCGATCACCACGCCGGCGGGCACGGCGCCATGGGCGCGGATGATCTCGACCGATTCGCGCACCGAGGTGCCGGCCGAGATGACATCGTCGAGGATCAGGACCCGGCCGGCCAGCGGCGCACCGACCGTGGTGCCGCCCTCGCCGTGATCCTTGGCTTCCTTGCGGTTGAAACAGTAGGGCAGGTTCACGCCCATTTCGGCCAGGCGCATGGCCGTGCCGGCCACCAGCGGAATGCCCTTGTAGGCCGGGCCGAAGAGCATGGTGGCGTCGAGTTCGGCCGCCACGATGGCGCGCGCGTAAAAGCTGCACAGGGCCCCGAAGGAGGCCCCGTCATTGAATAGTCCCGCGTTGAAGAAATAGGGCGACTTGCGCCCCGCCTTGGTCATGAACTCACCGAAGCGAAGCACGCCCTTGTCGCAGGCCAATGCAATGAAATCCCGGCTAAACTCCACGTTCTCTTCCGATCAGAAACCCTTTGGACAGGCCATGTTACGCGTCATCACCATCAACCTCAACGGCATCCGCTCCGCCTCGCGCAAGGGCTTTTTCGAATGGATGGCGGGGCAGGACGCCGACATCGTCTGCCTGCAGGAACTCAAGGCCCAGGTGAACGACCTGTCAGAGGATATGCGTTCGCCGCCGGGGTACAAGGGATTTTTTCACCCAGCCGAAAAGAAGGGCTACAGCGGCGTCGGGCTGTATGCGCGCAAGGCGCCCGAGCGGGTGATCGAGGGCCTCGGCAACGCCGAGTTCGACGCCGAGGGGCGCTACCTGGAAGCCGACTTCGGCAACCTGTCGGTGATCTCGCTGTACCTGCCCTCGGGCTCCAGTTCGGAGGAGCGGCAGGCGGCCAAGTACCGCTTCATGGACATCTTCCTGCCCCATATGCGCGAGCTCATCGCCTCGGGACGCGAGGTCATCGTCTGCGGCGACTGGAACATCGCCCACAAGGAGGCCGATCTCAGGAACTGGAAATCCAACCAGAAGAATTCCGGCTTCCTCCCCGAGGAGCGCGCCTGGCTCACCCGCCTGTTCGACGAGGTCGGCTGGAAGGACGTCTACCGCCAGCTGCATCCGGAGGCCACTGATGCATGCTACACGTGGTGGTCGAACCGGGGCCAGGCCTGGGCCAAGAACGTGGGCTGGCGCCTCGATTACCAGATCGCGACGCCAGGCATCGCCGCACGCGCACGCCGCGCATCGGTCTATAAGGAAGCGCGCTTTTCCGATCATGCGCCCTTGACGGTGGACTACGACGACGCCTGAGCGGCCTGCGTTCGTGCAGCCAATCGGCCGCCGCGGGCCGAGGCAGGGTAGAATCGCATCCTGGCGCGCGGCGTCCGGCCTTATCGGCCAAAATTGACCTAGACCAAACCCGCGCACCGTCGCGTGGGCGAAAATGCGCGCCCACGCCGGAGGGGGGCTCTGACAGAATGAAACGTGTTGACGACTTTCGCCTGAGACTGGGGCAGAAAGAACTGGTGCCGATCATGATCGGCGGCATGGGGGTGGATATCTCCACCGCAGAACTGTCCCTCGTGGCGGCGCGCCTCGGTGGTATCGGGCACATCTCCGATGCCATGGTGCCGACGGTGTCCGACCGCCGTTTCAAGACGAAGTACGTCAAGGACAAGCTTCAGCAGTACAAGTTCAACGTGGCCAACTCCGACAAGTCGGTGGTGCAGTTCAACATGGGCCTGCTCGCCGAGGCCACCGCCCGGCACGTGGGCGCGACCATGGAGGCCAAGCAGGGCGACGGGCTGATCTTCATCAACTGCATGGAGAAGCTCACCATGAACGCGCCCAAGGAGACGCTGCGCGTGCGTCTGACGGCCGCGCTCGATGCCGGCATCGACGGCATCACCCTGGCCGCCGGCCTGCACCTGGGCTCCTTCGCGCTGATCGAGGATCATCCGCGCTTCCGCGACGCCAAGCTCGGCATCATCGTCTCCTCGCTGCGCGCCCTGCAGCTGTTCCTCAAGAAGAGCGCGCGCACCGGCCGCCTGCCCGACTACGTGGTGGTCGAGGGGCCGCTGGCGGGCGGGCATCTGGGCTTCGGCATGGACTGGGCGCAGTACTCGCTGCCGGTCATCGTCGCCGAGATCCGCGACTGGCTCGCCGAACAGCAGCTGGACATTCCGCTGATTCCGGCCGGCGGCGTATTCACCGGCACCGATGCGGTCAATTACCTGGAGATGGGCGCCGCGGCCGTGCAGGTGGCGACGCGCTTCACCGTCAGCCGCGAATGCGGCCTGCCCGAAGACGTCCAGCAGGAGTACTTCAAGGCCTCCGAGGACGACATCGAGGTCAACCAGATCTCCCCCACCGGATACCCGATGCGCATGCTCAAGAGCAGCCCCGCCATCGGCAGCGGCATCCGCCCCAACTGCGAGGCCTACGGCTACCTGCTCGACTCCAAGGGCTACTGCCAGTACATCGAGGCCTACAACCGGGAAGTGGCCGCGCATCCGGACGCGCGCAAGATCAAGGTGTTCGACAAGACCTGCCTGTGCACCCACATGCGCAACTTCGACTGCTGGACCTGCGGCCACTACACCTACCGGCTCAAGGACACGACCCGTCGCAACGAGGATGGCACCTACCAGTTGCTCGATGCCGAGCACGTGTTCCGCGACTACCAGTTCAGCGCCGACGGACAGATCGCGCTGCCGGAATGAACGAAGGGCCGCGGATGCGGCCCTTTCCTTTCCTGCGTCGGCAACCGACGGCGCGCCCCTTACTGTACCTGGCAGCTCACCGCGACTTCGTCCGCCCCCTGGGCATCCGGTGGCGCCGGCCGGTAGGCCTTGGCCGGCTTCATGAGGTGCCCCAGCTTGGCGGCCTTGGTGTCGAGGTAGGCCGTGTTGTGCGGATTGCGCCCCACCTGCAGCGGCACCCGCTCGACGATATGCAGACCCAGGTCGGCCAGGCTGTCGAGCTTGCGCGGGTTGTTCGTCATCAGGCGCACGGCGCGCACCCCCAGATGGTCGAGCATCGGCTTGCAGATGGAGAAATCACGCATGTCGGCCGGGAAACCCAGCAGCTCGTTGGCCTCCACCGTATCGGCCCCCTGGTCCTGCAGTTTGTAGGCGCGGATCTTGTTGAGCAGGCCGATGCCGCGGCCCTCCTGACGCAGGTAGAGGATCACGCCGCGACCTTCGTCGACGATGCGACGCATCGCTGCCTCGAGCTGGTAGCCGCAGTCGCAGCGCTCGCTGAAAAGACCGTCGCCGGTCAGGCATTCCGAATGGATGCGCGCCAGCACCGGTGCTTCGCCGGTCACGTCGCCATGGGTCAGCGCCAGATGCTCGATGCCGGTCGCTTCGTCCTCGAAGCCGTGCAGCGTGAATTCGCCGAAGCGGTTCGGCAGACGACAGGCGTCGACGAAACGGAGTGTCATGTCAGGTTCTCCTCGTGCGCGGGGCGCTTCTTTTGCGGCCGCCATCCCGGCGGTCTCTCGTGTCGGCCCGCCATTATGGCAGTCTCTGCGCCAAACCCGAAAACCTTCTCCACCGCGCCATTGCGGCCCGCCGACCTTCCAATGGACCGCGAAAGGCGCACGAACGTTCCCAGCCGCTTCCGGCCTCGCCGCCACCGATGCCGATCGGTGCCGGCAAAACGGGCCCGGGCCGGTGCACGAACCGGGCTAGAATCGGACCTCGGCGATTCGGTACCGGCCGGCATCCGAACAAAGCGCCGGCACCGCATCATTCACCCTGGAGATCTGAATGCCCTCCCTCCCGGCACTGCTGCGCGAACACATCCGCACCATCCCGGACTGGCCGAAACCGGGCGTGCAGTTTCGCGACCTGACCCCGCTGTACCTGGACGCAGGCGCTTTCCGGCGCGTTGTGGACGCGCTGGTCCAGCGCCATGCTGGCAGCGACATCGACCGGGTCGCCGGCATCGATGCGCGCGGCTTCATTCTCGGCGCGGTCCTCGCCCATGCGCTGGGCGCCGGCTTCATTCCAATCCGCAAGCAGGGCAAGCTGCCGGCGCCGACGATCGGCGAGGCCTACGCGCTCGAGTACGGCCAGGGCGTGCTTGAAGTCCATACCGACGCCATCACCCCCGGCCAGCGCCTGCTGCTGGTGGACGACCTGATCGCGACCGGCGGCACCCTGAGCGCCGCCCGACGGCTCATCGAACGCCTCGGGGGCCAGCTCGTCGAAGCCGTCGCCATCGCCGACCTGCCCGACCTGGGCGGCTCCGCGCAGCTGCGGGACAGCGGCCTGCCCATCCACACCCTGATTCAATTCGAAGGACACTGACACCCATGAAAGAGGATCTGGACGCCATCCTCCGCACCCTCAGCGACGCCGACTGCCTGGCCGACCAGGCCATGGTGGAGGCCGCCATCGAGCGCATGGCCGGCGAGATCAGCGAGCGCCTCGCCGACACCAACCCGCTCATCTACGTGGTCATGAACGGCGGCCTCATCCTCGCCGGCAAGCTCCTGCCCCGGCTGCACTTTCCGCTGGAGGTCGCCTACCTGCACGCCACCCGCTACGGCGACGCCCTGTGCGGTCACACGCTCGAATGGCGGGTGCCGCCCACGGAGCCGCCCCGGGACCGCACCGTCCTGGTGATCGACGACATCCTCGACGAAGGCCACACCCTCGCTGCCATCCTCTCGCGCCTTGAGGAACTGGGGGCACGGCAGGTCCGCTCCGCGGTGCTCGTCCACAAGACGCACGAGCGCAAGGCGATCCCGGGCATGCGCGCCGATTTCACCGGCCTCGACGTGGCCGACCGCTTCCTGTTCGGCTACGGCATGGACTACAAGGGCTACTGGCGCAACGCCCCCGGCATCTATGCCCTGAAGGGGCATTGAACCCGGCGCGTCGGCATCACTCGAACTCTGAGACCCGTCCGCGCCCCATCGCATCCACGGAGAACCACATGCTCATCACCTTCAAATCCGCCGCCGCCGCCGACGTGATCATGTTCGGCGACGCCGCCAAGCGTCTGCTGCACCTGCTGGGCAAGGACCCTGGAGCCGCCACCGGCATCTTCACCGTCGAGCAGCTGCCTGCGGCCATCGACACCCTGCGCACGGCCATCGACGCCGACAAGGCCCAGCAGCACGAATACGAGGCTGACGACGCCGACCCCGCGGACGACCAGGGCATGGCCGCCCCTGTCCGCCTCGCCCAGCGGGCCTGGCCGCTGCTCGAGATGCTCGAGTACGCCCGCGACGAAGGCAAGCCCGTCACCTGGGGCACCTGAGCCGCCAGCGGCCGCGCCTGCCCCTGGGCTGCGGCCCCATCCGGCGACCGGGCGGCGCCCCGCTCCCGCCGTGCGCCCGTTCGAGGCGAGCGTCCCGGAAGCATGGACCACACCACCATCGGCGGTGTCGCGCCGAGACCCCACCCTTACGACATTTTCATTATGTCGATCACCTAAGCGCAAATCCCTTGCAGGACATGGGAATTACGCCAT
The DNA here is from genome assembly GCF_010983895.1 of Nitrogeniibacter mangrovi. Lineage (GTDB taxonomy): Bacteria > Pseudomonadota > Gammaproteobacteria > Burkholderiales > Rhodocyclaceae > Nitrogeniibacter > Nitrogeniibacter mangrovi. The sequence continues at coordinate 379,997 of NZ_CP048836.1, read as the reverse complement.
AGGACATAGTTCGACACCAAAAAAATTCACCTAAGTCCCGGTGTTTATTCAATTGTTACCATTCATTTCCACGCCCCCTTCCCGACATGAAAGGAATTGATTGCCACACTCTAAAAGGCTAAAGTGCCGGTACATTATTAAAACTACTACTTTTGGATTAGCCATGCCGCAGCGACACAAAGCTCAATCGCCGACGTCCGAACAAGTCCTCGAGTGGCGCAGAAAGAGGAAGCTGAGTCAGTCTGAATTCTGGGCCCCCATCGGCGTCACCCAGTCTGCCGGCAGCCGTTACGAAAGCGGCCGCCCGCTGCCGATCCCCATCGCCCTGCTGCTGGAAATGGTGTACGGCCCCCCGAAACGGGCCGAGAAACTGCTGGGCAAATTGCGCACCGTTCACGGCTGAGCACGGGCACGCCGAACCGTCCGCCCGCTCGGACCCGCACGGCCGCCATCCCTGCGCCGAAAGCAAGAACCGCCCCTCGGGGCGGTTCTTTCATGTCATCGCCGGGGACGCGTCACTCGATGTTCTGAACCTGCTCGCGCATCTGCTCGATGAGCACCTTCAGCTCCATGGCCACGGCGGTCACGTCGGTGCCGGCGCTCTTCGAGGCCAGCGTGTTGGCCTCCCGGTTGAGTTCCTGCATGAGGAAATCGAGGCGCTTGCCGGCGATGCCGCCCTTAGCGAGGATGCGTTCGACCTCGTCCAGATGGGTGCGCAGCCGATCGAGCTCCTCGTCCACGTCGACCCGCTGGGCGAACAGGGCCACCTCGTGGCGAACCCGGTCCTCGTCGAGGGATTCGACCGCCTCGCGCAGGCGCTCGCGCAGCTTGGCCTGGTAGGCCTGGACCAGTTCCGGCATGCGCGGCGCCACGGTCTGCACCAGCGCACGCATGGCGGTGACACGCTCACCGATCACCCCGGCGAGCTTGTCGCCCTCGCGCCGGCGGCTGGCGATGAACTCGCCCAGCGCCGCCTCGGCCATCTCGGTGATCACCGGCATCAGCTCGTCGAAACCGAGGCTGTCGTCGGACAGCACGCCGGGCCAGCGCAGCAGCTCGGCCACGCTCAGCGGGGCTGCCGTGGGAAAGCGCTCGAGCAATGCCGTCTGCGCGGCGTCGAGCTGCCCGAGCAGGCCGGCATTGAGACTCAGGTCGCCCGCCTCGGCGGTGTCGTTCTTCTGCAGCGCCAGCCGGCATTCCACCTTGCCGCGGCTCAGGCGCGCCGAGAGCAGCTCGCGCAACGCGGGCTCGGCCTGGCGCACATCGTCGCCGAGACGGAACACGAGGTCGAGGAAGCGTGAATTGACGCTGCGCAGCTCCATATGGAGGCTGACCCGACCCAATTCACGGTGTGCGACCGCAAAACCGGTCATACTCAGTATCATTCAGGCTCTCCCATGCGGATCGCCCTTGCCTTTACACGGTGCGTGTCGGGCAAGACAATCACGAAAAAACGCATCTTAACGACCACACCAATGCCCCTCAAGTCAACCAGGCGCTGCCTTCCGGTTTTCAGCTGGATCAGTATCGCATCGAGCGCCAGTTGTCCCTTGGGGGATTTTCCATCGTCTATCTGGCCTACGACGAGGAAGGCACCCCGGTCGCCATCAAGGAATACCTGCCCAATTCCCTCGCCCTGCGCGGCGAGGGCGAGATCGAGCCGAAGATCTCCGAAGAGCACCAGGCGGCCTTCCGCTACGGCATGAAGTGCTTCTTCGAGGAAGGTCGCGCCCTGGCCAAGCTCATGCACCCGAACGTGGTGCGCGTGCTCAACTTCTTCCGCGCCAACGGCACCGTCTACATGGTGATGCAGTTCGAGCGCGGCCGCACCCTGCACGAGTATGTGCACAAACATCGCGACGACCTGCGCGAACGCTTCCTGCGCGGGGTGTTCACCCGCATGCTCAACGGCCTGCGCGAAGTGCATGCGCACAAGCTGCTGCACCTGGACGTCAAGCCCTCGAACATCTACCTGCGCACCGACGGCACGCCGGTGCTGCTCGATTTCGGCGCCGCGCGCCAGACCCTGATGACCGGCCAGCCCATGCTCAAGCCCATGTACACGCCCGGTTTCGCTTCGCCCGAACAGTTCGCCGGGCGCGATGCGCTGGGGCCATGGAGCGACATCTACAGCGTGGGCGCCAGCCTCTACGCCTGCATCGGCGGCAGCGCGCCACCGCGCTCGGACGAACGGCGCAAGAACGACACCTTCAAACCGGCCACCAAGGTCTTTGCGGACCGGTACAGCGAACAACTGCTCGAAACCATCGACTGGTGCCTTAAACTCGACCCGCTGGACCGACCGCAGAGCGTCTACGCTTTACAGAAGGCGCTGGTGCAGCGCGGCCCCGACGAGGCCATGCCGGCCTCATGGTTCGCCGATGTCGGCTCCCGACTCAAATCATTCATCGGTCGCTCATGAAATTCACCATCTACCAGGAAAGCCGGCCCGGCAAGCGCCCCTCCAACCAGGACCGCATCGCCTATTGCTATTCGCGCGACGCGCTCCTGATGGTGATCGCCGACGGCATGGGCGGTCACCTGCATGGCGAGGTCGCCGCCCAGATCGCGGCCCAGTACATCACCCAGACCTTCCAGCGCGAAGCCCAGCCGGTGGTGCAGGATCCGGTGCTGTTCCTCTCCCACGTGATGACCAATGCCCATCACGCCATCCTCGACTACGCCTTCGACAAGCATTTGCCCGAGGCGCCGCGGACCACCACCGTGGTGTGCCTGATCCAGAACGGCCTGGCGCACTGGGCCCATGCCGGTGATTCGCGCCTGTACCTGATCCGCAACGGCGAGGTCGAGGCGCAGACCAAGGATCACTCACGGGTGCAGCTGATGATGGACCAGGGCCTGCTCGACGCCGAGGGCGCCGCTCAGCACCCCGGCCGCAACCGCATCTACAGCTGCCTGGGCGGCAATCATGCGCCGCAGATCGAGTTCTCGCGTCCCACGCCGCTATACTCGGGCGACGTGCTGCTGCTGTGTACCGACGGCGTCTGGGGCCCGCTGGGTACCGAAGAGCTCGTCAAGCGCTACACGGCACCGAAGAACCTCATGAAGGAGACCCCGCGGGTGCTCGACGCGGCCGAAGTGGCCGCCGGCGCCCATGCGGACAACCTCTCCCTGATCAGCCTCGTCTGGCACGACGACTTCGCCGAGGAACTGCCGGAGGTGGTGTCGACTCAGACCATGGCGGTGAGCAGTTTCACCACCCAGATGGAGAGCTTCGACCGCAGCGTCGGCAGCGGCAGCCCCGATCTTTCCGACGAGGAAATCGAACAGGCCATCCGCGAGATCAACGTGGCCATCAAGAAGTTCAGCAGCAGCTGAGCCCGCCCCCAAAAGCAACATCGGACCCCCAATGCGACCCAGCCACAGAAGCCCCAACGCCCTGCGCCCCGTGCGCATCACCCGCGGATTCACGCGCCACGCCGAAGGTTCGGTGCTGATCGAGTTCGGCGACACCCAGGTGCTGTGCACCGCCAGCGTCGAAGACTCGGTACCCGGCTTCCTGCGTGGCCAGGGGCGCGGCTGGCTGACCGCCGAATACGGCATGCTGCCGCGCTCCACCCACACCCGCAGCGCCCGCGAGGCCGCACGTGGCAAGCAGAGCGGCCGCACCCAGGAGATTCAGCGCCTCATCGGCCGCAGCCTGCGCGCGGTGGTGGACCTCAACGCCCTGGGCGAGCGCCAGGTCATCATCGACTGCGACGTCCTCCAGGCCGACGGCGGCACCCGCACCGCCTCGATCACCGGCGCCTGCGTGGCCGTCATGGACGCCCTCAACGGCCTGGTGGCGCGTGGCGTGCTGCCCGCCAACCCCATGCGCGAACTGGTCGCCGCGGTGTCGGTCGGTATCCACGACGGTCAGCCGGTGCTCGACCTGGACTACGCCGAAGACTCGGCCTGCGACACCGACATGAACGTGGTGATGACCGCCACCGGCCATTTCGTCGAGGTGCAGGGCACGGCCGAAGGCGCCGCCTTCACCCGGGCCGAACTCGACGCCCTGCTCGACCTGGCCACCGCCGGCATCGAAGAGCTCAACGGCCTGCAGCGGGCCGCCCTCGAGCGCGACATCGCATGATTGGCGAACTCGTCCTCGCGAGCAACAACGCCGGCAAGCTCAAGGAATTCGCCGCCCTGCTCGCGCCGCTGGGCATCAGCGTGCGCCCCCAGGCCGATTTCGACGTCCCCGAGGCCGACGAGCCCTTCGCCAGCTTCATCGAGAACGCCATCGCCAAGGCACGCCATGCCGCCCGGTGCACCGGCCTGCCGGCGCTGGCGGACGATTCCGGCCTGTGCGTGGACGTGCTCGGCGGCGCGCCCGGCGTGCGCTCGGCGCGTTACGCGGGCGAACCCAAATCGGACCCGCGCAACATCGACCGGCTGCTCGCCGATCTGGCCGGCGAAGCCGACCGCGATGCGCGCTTCGTGTGCGTGCTGGCGCTGGTGCGCCATGCGGACGACCCGCAGCCGATCGTCGCCGAAGGCGAATGGCACGGCAGCATCCTCAAGGAACCGCGCGGCGATCAGGGCTTCGGCTACGACCCGCTGTTCTGGCTGGAGGATCTGCAGCAATCCGCCGCCGAACTCGATCCCAAGCTCAAGAACGCGCTCAGCCACCGGGGCGCCGCCTGCCGTCACCTGATCGAGCGCCTCCAGGCGGAACAGGGCCAGCCATGAACGAACGGCGCGTCATCCCCCTGCGCCCGCAATCGCCGCAGGGCGATGCGCCGTCGCCGCTCAAGTCGCCTCCGCCACTGGCGCTGTACATCCACTTCCCGTGGTGCGTGAAGAAGTGCCCCTACTGCGACTTCAACTCGCACACCGCCCAGCACGACGGCATTCCCGAGGGCGCCTACATCGATGCGCTGATCGCCGACCTCGAGGCCGCCCTGCCGGCGATCTGGGGGCGTCGCGTCCTCAGCGTCTTCATCGGCGGCGGCACCCCGAGCCTGCTCTCCGAGGCCGGTCTGGACCGGCTACTGGCCGCGGTGCGCATGCGCGTGCCCCTCGATCCGATGGCCGAGATCACCCTCGAGGCCAACCCCGGCACCGTGGAGGCCGGCCGCTTCGCCGCCTACCGGGCCTCGGGGGTCAACCGCCTGTCGCTGGGCATCCAGAGCTTCGACGACCGCTACCTGCACGCCCTCGGGCGCATCCACTCGGGCGCCGAGGCGCGGCGCGCGGCCGAGCTGGCGCTGACCCATTTCGAGCGCGTGAACTTCGACCTGATGTATGCCCTGCCGGAGCAGTCGACAGCCCATCTGGCGGCGGACCTGGCCACCGCCGTCGGCTTCGGGCCGCAGCATCTGTCCTGCTACCACCTGACGCTGGAACCGAACACCCCGTTCCATCACAGCCCGCCCCCGCTGCCCGACCCGGACACCGCGGCCGACATGCAGGAACAGGTGGAGGCGACCCTGGCCGAGGCCGGCTACCGGCACTACGAGACCTCCGCGTTCGCACGCAAGCACATGCAGTGCCGGCACAACCTCAATTACTGGACTTTCGGGGACTACCTGGGTATCGGCGCCGGCGCCCACAGCAAGCTGTCGAGCCACGCGGGGATCGTGCGTCAGATGCGCCACAAGCATCCCGGGGCCTACCTGGCGGCCCACCATGGCGGCGATTTCATCCAGGATCAGCACGCGGTGGGCATCGACGATCTGCCCTTCGAATTCATGATGAACGCCATGCGCCTGATCGACGGCGTGCCGGCCGACCTGTTCGAGGCCCGGACCGGGCTGCCGCTGGCCCACATCGAGGCGGCCCTGATCGCGCTGCGCGATCGCGGCCTGGTCGAGGCGGATCGGCAGCAGCTACGCCCGACCGCAGCCGGGCAGCGCTTTCTCAACGACCTGCTGCAGCAGTTCCTCAGCTAGCGACGCAATCGCTCGCGAGCGGCTTGCCCGACTGCTGGTCGAGCAGGAAGCTCTTCCACGGCAGATCGATCCACACCAGCGGGCTGGCTCCGCTCTCGTAGCGCGGCAGGCCCGAGGCCGACGGGTTGCGCTCGAGCGCGGCCGAACGGCCCTTCCAGCGCACCTCGATGCGATTGCCGTCGTCGGCATGGCGCTGGACCACGACGGTCTGGCCCGCATCGCAGTCGTAGCGTCCGCTGGCGAGCTTGAATTCCATCTGCTGCGGGCCGCCGCTCGGCGCCTCCGGCGCGCTCACCACTGTCGCCTCGGGCACGGGCGCGGTACTGCAGGCGGCCACCCACAGCGGGGCCAGGGCCAGCATCAGACGTCTCTTCATGGTCTCCTCCGGATCGCGATTGGCACCGAACACTACCCGCCCGCGGTGCCGACGGCATCCGCCAATCTGCAACAAGATGCTGCGCCTACATCGGCTGGCACAGACAGTGGGCGTAGAGATGGGCCGGATCGTTCCAGCTTGCCCACTGCCGCACCTGGGCGTCCAGCGCCGAGAGCCAGGCGTCCGCTGCTGTCGGACGGATGGCGCGCGCCTCGGGCAGGACGATCTTGAGCAGCTGCAGCTGCAGGGGCAGGGATTCGGTCGCGTCGATGCGATGGTAGTCGGTCACGCCGGCCAGCCGTGCCGCCGCGGCCACCGCCTGGTCGAGGCCGCCGAGTTGGTCGACCAGGCCGCGCGCCTTGGCTTCGGCGCCGGTCCATACGCGCCCCTGGGCCAGCGCGTCCACATCGGCGATGGACATGTGCCGCGCCGCCGCCACGCGCTGGACGAAGCGCGTGTAGGTGTGCTCCACGCTCAGCTGCAAGGCTTCGCGCGCGTCGTCCGAGAGCGGCCGTCGCGGGTCCATGGCCCCGGCCAGCGGAGAGGTGCGCACCCCGTCGATGTCGACGCCGATCCGCTCGAGCGGTTCGGACAGGTCGGGGAACAGGCCGAACACGCCGATCGAGCCGGTCAGGGTCATCGGCTGCGCCCAGATCTCGTCGGCGCCGGTGGCGATCCAGTAGCCGCCGGAAGCGGCCACCGAGCTCATGGACACCACCACCGGCTTGCCGGCATCGCGCAGCGCCTGCACCGCCACCCGGATCTGCTCGGCCGCGAAGGCGCTCCCACCCGGGCTGTCGATGCGCAGCACCACGGCACGGATGCGGTGGTCGTCGCGCATCGAGCGCAGCAGGCGGGCGACCGAATCGCCGCCCACGGTGCCCGGCGGCCCGTCGCCGTCGACGATGGCCCCTTCCAGGGTCGCCACCGCGATGCCGGCGCCCTGCTGCGGAATCCAGTCGTGGGTGCCCGCCAGGTAGGCGTCCATGTCCACCAGACGCAGTTTGCCGGCGCCGTTGCGACCCACCTTGTCGGCCAGCAGGCTCTCCCAGGCGTTGTCGTCGAGCAGCTGGTCGACCAGCCCGGCGCGCTGCGCCATGACCGCCGGATCGCCGCCGGCGGCTTCGAGCTGGCGCCGGTAATCGTTCACATAGGTGTCGATGGCCGACTCGTTGATCTTGCGGGCCGCCGCCATGTCGGACTTCAGATCGGCCCAGATCGAGTCGATCAGCCCCTGGGTCATCTCGCGGTTCTCGGTGGACATGCCCTCGCGCGAGTATGGTTCCACGAAGGACTTGTACTTGCCGGCACGGAACACGTGAACCTTCACGCCCAGGGTGTCGAGCGCGCGCTTGTAGAAGGCGTCGTAGGCGGCCAAGCCCTGCACCAGCACATAGCCGTCGGGCGCCATGACGATCTGGTCGGCCGCGCTGGCCAGGTAATACTGGGCCTGGTTGAAACGGCCGGCATGGGCATACACCGGCTTGCCGCTGCGCTTGAAGTCCGCAATCGCGTCGCGGATGGCCGCCAGCTTGCTGGCCGGCGCCGGGCCCAGGCGCCCGGGCGCGATCACCAGCGCGCTGATGCGCGAATCGGTGCCGGCGCGCCGGATGGCGGTGAGGATGTCATCGAGCACCACCTCGGCAACCCCGCGCCCGCCCTGGAGCAGGTCGGTCGGCGACGGCGGCGTGGCCGCCTCCACCAGGCGCCCCTCCGGCGCGATCACCAGCGCCGAGCCGGCCGGCACCACCGGCGCGCGCTCCTTCCACCAGGCGGCGACCAGCACCACCAGGACGATGAGCAGGAGCAGGTTGGCGAGCACCCGGCGCACGCCGTCGATGGCGGCCCACAGGAAACGGAACGGAGCGGTGATGATTCGCCACATGAGGCGCGATTCCTTGTTCGAGTCGGTTCAGCGGATCAGCGACGCCGGAACACCAGGTCCCACACCCCGTGGCCCAGGCGCAAACCGCGGGCCTCGAAGCGGGTCAGGGGGCGGTACTCGGGTCGCGGCGCATAGTCCTTCGCGGTGTTGGCCAGCGAGGCTTCGCCCGCGAGCACGGCCAGCATCTGTTCGGCATATTCCTCCCAATCCGTGGCGCAGTGCAAGTAGCCGCCCGGCTTGAGGCGGCTCGCCAGCAGGGCGACGAAGGCCGGCTGGATGAGGCGGCGCTTGTGATGGCGCTTCTTGGGCCAAGGATCGGGAAAGAACACATGCACGCCGTCGAGGCTGTCGGGCGCGATCATGTCTTCCATCACCTCCATCGCGTCATGCTGAATGATGCGGATGTTGCCGATGTCCTCGAGCTCGATGAGCTTGCACAGGTTGCCCACGCCGGGGCTGTGCACCTCGATGCCGACGAAGTCGGTGTCGGGCAGGTGCTGGGCAATCTTGGCGGTGGCGTCGCCCATGCCGAAGCCGATCTCCACCACCTTGGGCGCGGTGCGGCCGAACACCGCGTTCAGGTCGACGGGTGCCTGGGCATAGGAAATCCCCACCTCGGGCATCTTGGCCTCGAGAAAGCGGGTCTGGGCGTCGGACATGCGCCCCTGGCGCAGCACGAAGCTGCGGATGGGCCGGCGCGACAGCCGTGGTGCGGCCTCGGTCGCGGGATCGGGTTTGGCGTGGTCGGTCATGCAATGGTTCCAGCAAAGCATCGGGCCGGGGCGACGGCACCCGGCCCGGAATGTCGGTGGCGCGGGCCGCTCAGCGGCCGATCAGGCCGGTCGTGGGTGAGCTCGGGCTCGCCGCGTAGGTCTTCTTCGGCATGCGCCCGGCGAGGAAGGCCTCGCGCCCGGCCTCGACCCCCTTCTTCATCGCGGCGGCCATGCGCACCGGGTCCTGGGCCTTGGCGATGGCGGTGTTCATGAGCACCCCGTCACAACCCAGCTCCATGGCGATGGCCGCATCCGACGCGGTGCCCACGCCGGCATCGACCAGCACCGGCACCCGGCTCTGCTCGATGATGAGCTGCAGGTTCCAGGGATTGAGAATGCCCATGCCCGAGCCGATGAGGCTGGCCAGGGGCATCACCGCCACGCAGCCGATGTCCTCGAGCATGCGCGCCTGGATCGGGTCGTCGGAGCAGTACACCATCACGTCGAAACCGTCCTTGACCAGGGTCTGCGCGGCCTTGAGGGTTTCGGGCATGTTGGGGAACAGGGTCTCGGGGTCGCCGAGCACCTCGAGCTTGACCAGCGCGTGGCCGTCGAGCAGTTCGCGCGCCAGGCGCAGGGTGCGTACCGCGTCGTCCGCCGTGTAGCAGCCGGCGGTGTTCGGCAGGATGGTGAAGCGCTCCGGCGGCAGGACGTCGAGCAGGTTGGGCTCGTCGGCGTTCTGGCCGATGTTGGTGCGGCGGATCGCCACCGTGACGATGCGCGCGCCGCTGGCTTCGATGGCCTCGCGGGTCTGCGCGAAATCCCGGTATTTGCCCGTGCCCACGAGCAGACGGGAGTCATACGACTTGCCGGCAATGACAAGGGAGTCGTTCATGCTGGATCACCGAAAAGGAGGGAGGACGCGGCGCTCAGCCGCCGCCGACGGCCACGACGATTTCGAGTCGGTCACCGTCGCACAGTTCCGTCACCGCATGCTGCCCGCGCGGCACGATGTCGCCGTTGCGTTCCACCGCCAGCCGCTTGCCCGCGAGCCCCTTGGCCACGAGCAGGTCGGCCACCGTCAGGGGTGGGGCGAACACCTCGGGCTGGCCATTGATGCGCAGCGAAATCTCGGACATGAGCGGGGTCGAAACACGCGTTCGGAAGGCCCCGATTGTAGCATGGGGCCACGCACGCCCCGGCGGGGCCGGATGCGGCGAAATTGCCAAACGCCACGGCGCACGGCTACAATCCGCGCTGTCGCGTTCGCGACCGATCACCCGGGCGGGTGTAGTTCAATGGTAGAACGGCAGCTTCCCAAGCTGCATACGAGGGTTCGATTCCCTTCACCCGCTCCAGCCCCGCTCCGTCCGATCACCCAGCCTCGCACGCCCTCACGGCTTCAGCTGCCGGTAGCGCCCGCCGAAATAGATCAGCGGCGGCTTCGCCTCATGGGTATGGCGTGTCACTTCGCTGACGAACATGAGGTGGTCGCCACCGTCGTGCAAGGTGGTGTTGCGGCATTCGAACCACGCGCAACAGCCGTCGAGCAAGGGCGCACCGCCCAGACCGTCCCGCAGTTCCAGCCCCGCGAACTTGTCGATGTCCCGCGTCGCGAAGCGCTGCGACAGGTGCTGCTGGTCCTCGGCGAGCACGTTGATGGCGTAGTACTCGCAATGGGAAAACACCGCCACGCTGGGCAGATGCGAGGCCAGCGACCAGACGATCAGCGGTGGATCGAGCGACACCGAATTGAAGGAATTGACGGTCAGGCCCACCGGCGTGCCGTCCGGCGCGCGGGCGGTCACCACGGTGATACCGGTGGCGAACATGCCGAGGCTGTCACGCAGGGCGCGCTGGGAGGAGTCGGGGCGAGCAGTCATTGCATTGGCGTCTTTCGAGGTCAGCCCCGCATTATCCCTGCCGTATCCCCTGGCGTCGACTGCGCCGCTCCCCTCAGCCGCGGGAAAGCAAAGGTTTGACAAATATCAGGATACACTAATACTTTCGGATGAATACTGTGGTCGACGTGTTACGAAAGATGTCGAGACCACAATGACTCCGCTCATCGGCTGCCCCCACGCCGTCCCGGCGCAGAAACCTTGCCTCGAGTGCTGTCTGAGCGAGGCCTTCACACACTCGACTGCACTGCCCGATACCGTTCGGCAACTCGCCGATACGCTCCATGAGCGCAGCTTCTCACGGGGCGAGCAGCTCTATCAGGAAGGGGGCGTGGCCCGCACGGTCACCCTCGTCCGATCGGGGCTGGTCAAGCTCACCCAGAGTCTTCCCAACGGAAACCAGCGTATCGTCCGCCTGCGCCAGGACGGCGACATCATCGGCCTCGAAAGCCTGGTCAATCATCACTACAGGCACACCGCGACGGCGGTGTCCGAGGTGCGCGCCTGCCAGTTGCCGGCCGCACTGATCCATGTGCTCGAAGAGTTCGACCGACAGGTTTACGACCGGCTCATGGCGCAATGGCAGCGCAACCTGGACGAAGCCGACAGCTTCATTACCGAACTGTCGACCGGCACCGCCGAAGCCCGGCTCGCCCGCCTCCTCCTCAAACTGGACGGCGCGCAGGGCTCGGGGCGTTGCCCGAAACTGTCCCGAGAGGACATCGGCTCGATCATCGGCGTCTCGACCGAGACGGCCAGTCGGATGATGGCGCGCTTCAAACGCGCAGGACTCGTCCGCGAGCACCCGACGCACTTCGGTGAATGCGATACGGCCCGACTGCACCGCATCGCCGACGGGTAGCCACGCACAAACCGATTGCGAATTGTCATTGCCTCCCTGCACCGGTTCGTCATCGAATGCCGGCGCACCGAATCGAGCACGCCACCATGAAAAGTCCGACTTCGCCCACACCTCCGAGCCCTCTGCACCCTCTGGCAATGCTGCTGGCCAGCCTGTTCGCCATCGCGACACCGGTCTTTGCGCAGTCGACCGACGACGGCCTCACCCGGACGGAGGCCTCGCGGGAAACGGCCGATCGCGATGCCGAAGGCGAGCTCAAGGCACGCACGGGCCTGCCCTGGGGCAACTTCCGTGTCTATCCCTCGATCACGCTGACCCACGGGCTGGACAGCAACCTCTACGGTGAAGCGCGCGGCGAAACCCGCAGTTGGGTCACCACGCTGACCCCGGCCATCGAAGCACGCTCACAGTGGGCTCGCCACGGCCTCGACCTGTCCGCCGGCGCCGACCTGACGAGCTATCCGGCCCACAGCGCCGAAAACACGGACGACTACTGGCTCAAGGCCGCGGGGCATGTGGATCTGACCGACACTGGCCAGCTCCTTGGGCAGGCTTACGCCCGCCGTGATCATGAAGAGCGCGGCTCACCGGAGAGCACCAGCGGGGAGACGCCGACGATCTATGACACCCACGGTGTCGTTCTTGGCGTGAACCAGCGCCTGGGGGATGTGACCCTGCGGTTGGGGCTGGTGCACGAGACCCTCGACTTCGACACCCCCACCGGCATCCTCGGCACCAACGATGATCGCGACCGCACCCTCGACTCCATCGGCATGCGCGCCAGCTACGCCGTCGCGACGGGGCTGTCGGTGTTCGCCCAGGTCACCACCGACACGCGTCATTACGACGAGACCGAGGACGACAACGGCTACCGGCGCGACTCGGACGGGCACCGCGTGACCGTCGGCGCCAGCGGCGGCACCGGACGTGTGCGCTGGGAGGCCTTCGCCGGTGAAATTCAGCAGGACTACGACGACGCCCGACTGCAGGACGTGCACCGCCCCTACGCCGGCGCGGTGGTGCGCTGGCAGGCCGCGTCGGCAACGCGCATCACCGGTCGCTTCAGCCAATCCCTGAACGAGACCACACTGGCCGGGGCATCGAGCTATTTCACCAGCAACGTATCGGCCAAGCTCGAGCATGCCCTCGACGCACACTGGCTGATCACAGGCGCCCTGGCCTACGGCCGCAGCGATTATCAGGGGATCGATCTGACCAACCGGACACTGCGCGGCGATCTGGGGGTGCGTTATTACCTCAATGACGACTGGTTCGCTGGCGCCAGCTACCGCTACCTGCATCGCGGCTCGACCCTGGCCGCGTACGAATATTTCGACGACCTGTTGTACGTCAGCGTCGGCTACGCACCCCGGCAGCGCCAGCTACGCTGGCCGGGCACCCCGACCACCCTGTCTTCCGCCTTTGTCCCCGCCACCGCGGGCGGCCTCTACCTGGGTGTGAGCGCCGGCGCGATGAGCGCAGCGACCAGCACCTTCGGCGCGCGCGACACCGGCGCAAGCATCAACACAGACGATGGCGATTTCGCCGGATCGGGCGCCACCGGTGGCCTGTTTGCGGGTTACGGCATCGCGCTCAGTGGGTGGCAGGTGGCGCTGGAAGCCACCGCGGAACGGGGCGACACCGCCTGGTCGCATGCCCATGTCGACACACCGCTCGGTGCCGAGGACCGGATTTTCGGCGTCCGCTCCGGAGACACGGGCGGTGTGGCACTGCGCGTGGGTCATGACATGAGCGGCGGCCTGATCTACGGGCGCCTGGGCCTGGTGTGGACCGATTTCGCATCCCACTATGTCAATGCCGCGGCCACACCGGCCGCCAACGTCGAACAGGACACCACCCGTCGCGGCCTGCGCTTTGGCGTCGGGACCGAGGTTCCGCTGGGCAGGCATGCGTTCATCCGGAGCGAATACGCCTATACGGACTACGACGGCTTTCACGTGTTCGACGGCCAGAACCCGCAGACCTTCTCCCCGGCCACCAGCGCGTTCACGCTCGGTCTGGGTTGGCGCTTCGGCGGTGGCGATCCCGCCACCGCGCCTGCCACCCCGGCACCGGCAAGTCCCGAGGGTTTCTATGCCGGCGTCGGCGCCCGTCAGGCCATGCTCGCCACCGATCTGCATGCGATCCACGGTACCGACAACAGCGTTCTCGACGCCACCTTCGGCAACCAGAGTACCGCCCTGGACCTTTTTGCCGGCATCGACACCACCTTCGGTCGCCTCTACGTCGGCGCGGAAATCGATCTGGCCACCAGCGACTTCGGCTGGGCCCACGATCGCGTGGTCAGCGGGCCGGGCGGACGCGACTTCTCGCTCGATCGCAAGGGGAGCTACGGCGCCGGACTGCGACTGGGCTATCGCCTGACCCCCGGCGCGATGATCTACGGGCGCATCGGTGAGGAACGCGCCAAATTCGATGCCCGATACGCCCGTGGCAACGCCACCCCGGTCCAGTTCGCCGAATACCGCCACGGGACCCGCCTGGGTCTGGGCACGGAAATGGCGCTGGGGACCCGCGGCTTCTTCCGCATCGAGTACTCGGAGATCGACTTCGGCACCTTCCGCTTCATCGCGCCCCCGCAGGCCAACGGCGATCAGGTGCGTTACGAAGCGCATGAAAGCCGCGTGGATATGGCCTGGGGCGTGCGGTTCTGAGGCATTCGTCACGACCTGCGGTCGATGCCCTCTTCTGCAGCGGCACGCGATCGCGCCAGTTGACAATTGGCAATGCCGAAACAATTAGAAACTAGTAATTTAGTAATAGATAGCAGCGCACTCACGCGCGTCACTCACGGAGGTTGTCATGAACACGCAGTCCTTCAAGATCAAGCAGGTCGCCCTCGCGATCGGCGCGACCACGTTCCTGGTGCTCGCCAGCCCGTGGGTGGCCGACCTTCCGGTTGTCGGCGGCCTTTCGGTGGTCGGTTCCGCACATGCCGAAACCCATGGGGGCGAGGGTAAAGGCCCGCGTGGCGGCGAATCGATGGGCAAACAGGGGGCCGACCACGAGGCCGGCGGCGCCTCCAAGACCACCGAATCCGTCCTCTCCGACGAGGAAGAGGGCGACGAGGGGCACAAGGGCCACGACGGCGGGCCTCAGCATGAAATCGACAAACAGAAGGGTGCGCCGAATCCCGGCGACCACGGCGACGCCGAGGACGGCGACGGCAAAGGCCCTCGCGCGGGTTCGGCAGGGGCGACCGGTGGAGGCAAGCCGAGTTGGGCGCAGGAGGGCATTCCCGAAGTGGAACTGGGGCGTTTGAACGTCGCCCGCTCGCCGGGCCATGTCCTCGACCAGGCCCTGCTCGAGGCACTCAAGACACTGTCCGCCACGTCATCGCTGTACGCCAACAGCACTTTGCAGGATCTGCTCGTCGCCCTGGATGCGGCCCCGACACGCGTCGATTCTCCGCTCGAGAACCTGGCCCTCTACAAGGATCTGCTGGCCGACGGCGTGATCACTGACGCGCCGGAGGGCATCACCAGCAATACCGAACTGCTGGCCGCACTGTTCCTGGCGTCCGCATCGGACAAGACCGTGCCCATCAGCGAAGACACGGTGACTGCCATCAACACCATTCTGGGCGTGAGCCTGCCCGAAGGCGTCGATCTGAGCACCTTCGCGGAAACCGCGGATACCATCCGTGAAAAGATCTACGAGGTGCACGAGCGCTGACACGGTAGGCCGGTGACACGCTCACGGGGCGGCAGATGCCGCCCCGTTTTCATGGTCGTCTGGCTTGCGCGCCGCACGGCCGAGAATGAGACAAGGGCGGGAAGGCTTACGCCTCCCCGCCCCATGCATCACCGGCCACTGCGGCGTAGGACGCCGCTGTCCGCCGATCAGCGACCGGCCCCTGCGCCTCGCGAACCTGCGCCACCGCCCTCCACCGCGATGGTGTCGGGGCGACCGCCCCGCTGCGCCGGCTCCACCAGCCCCGGACCGTGCTCCGCGAAACGTCCACCCATGAAGGTGTCCGTGTCGTCGAGGGCGAGGGTATCGATCCGGGCGTCGTGCACGCCGATGGGGTCGAGCGCGGTGCCCTCACCCCACTTGCTGTTGTGATCGGCGAGCGCGGAGCTTGCCGCGAAGCCGGAAAGGGCGAGGATGCTGGTTGCGAGAAACGTCTTCACGCGGGGGTCTCCTGAAGGAATGAACGAATACTGCCTTGCGTCGCCGGGGGCCTGGCGAGGCCCCCATGCGACTCACTGGCCCGTCTGGGTCTGCGTCTGGGTCTGGGTTTCCGTCTGGGTTTCGGTCTGGGTCCGATTCCGGTTCTGAACCTGGTTCTGACTGCCATCGCCGCTACCGTCGCGCAGGCGCTCCTGCTCCTGCTCCCGCGTCTCGGTCTGGACCTTCTGACGAGTCTTGGTCTCGACCTGTTTGCTGGCACCGGATTTGGCCCCCGGGCCCATGCCGCCGCCCATGCCACCACCGCCCATACCGCCGCCCCCGCCACCACCACCGCCGCCTGCGGCGATGCCGGCACCCGCCAGAGCCATGAGGGATGCGGCCACGATGGCCGACAAACGTGTGCGCTGCTTCATGATGGACTCCTCAAACGACCGGAAACGCTCCGGACTTTTTATTAGACGTCACTAATATGCACCGACATCACCACGCCCACATTGACAATTGTCATACCCGCTTGTAAGCACGCATTACACGGAACGAACGGGTAACATCCGGTATCCATTTCCGCGCGCCCCAAGGCATGAGTGACTTCGCCGACCGCCTGATCCGATGGCACCGACACCACGGTCGCCACGACCTGCCCTGGCAGAACACCAC
This sequence comes from Nitrogeniibacter mangrovi, assembly GCF_010983895.1. Classification (GTDB taxonomy): domain Bacteria; phylum Pseudomonadota; class Gammaproteobacteria; order Burkholderiales; family Rhodocyclaceae; genus Nitrogeniibacter; species Nitrogeniibacter mangrovi. The sequence goes on along the minus strand of NZ_CP048836.1, from coordinate 363,551 downwards.
CGACCCGTACCGCATCTGGCTCTCGGAGATCATGCTCCAGCAGACCCAGGTGGACACGGTCATCCCCTACTACGCACGCTTCCTCGCGCGCTTTCCCGACCTGGCGACCCTCGCGGCGGCCCCGGTGGACGAGGTGATGGCGCTGTGGAGCGGGCTGGGCTACTACGCCCGCGCCCGCAACCTGCACGCCTGCGCCCGCACCGTGATGACGGAACATGGGGGGCAGTTTCCGGCACGCGCCGAGGCCATCGCCGCCCTGCCCGGCATCGGCCGCTCCACGGCGGCAGCCATCGCCACATTCGCCTTCGGCCAGCGCGCGGCCATTCTCGACGGCAACGTGAAGCGGGTGCTGTGCCGGGCCTTCGGCGTGGACGGATTTCCCGGCAGCGTGGCGGTGGAGCGACGCCTGTGGGCGCTGGCCGACGCCCTCCTGCCGGCCACCGACGTTCCGGTGTACATCCAGGCGCAGATGGACCTGGGAGCGACGGTATGCACCCGCGGCAAGCCGCGCTGTCCGGACTGCCCGATGCAGCCGATCTGCGTCGCCCATGCCACCGGGCGCACCACCGAGCTGCCCGAGGCGCGGCCGCGCAAACGCCCACCGGTCAGGACCACCCACATGGCGGTGATCACCGACGGCATGCACCTGCTCTTGGTGCAACGCCCTCCCAAGGGCATCTGGGGCGGGCTGTTGTCGCTGCCCGAGTTCGATCGCGACACGCCGCCCGACGCCTGGTGGCGGGCGGTGGCGGCCGACGTCCCGGCGCAGGTCACCCCGCTCGACGGGTTGCGCCACACCTTTACCCACTACGTGCTGGACATTGCCCCGGTGCGTTTCACGGTCGACACGCTCGACGCCATTCCCGCGATCGAGGCGGCACGCGTCTGTGCGCTCGATGCGGTCGACGAGCTCGGTCTGCCGGCGCCGGTACGCCGCATTCTGGCGTCGGCATAGGCGTGTCGCACAAGGCGCCTGACGCGTTCGCCCGGCCGCCGGCGCGAACGCCTTTCAGGCCGGGCGCGTGTCGAGCAGGCCGCGCTGGTCGAGGTATTGCTGGATGATTTCGAGGCGACTGACCACGTCGTCGAGCTCGAGCAGCTTCTGCTTGGCCAGCGACTGGATGGGCAGGACCTCGGCGTAGCGCGCGCCGACCCACTCGGCGTCGTCAAAGCGGTGCGGCTCGGCCACCCGGTCGCCCTGGTCGGCGACGATCTTGCGCAGCAGCGGGATCAGGTTGTCCTGTGCCTCGGGCACCGGCTGGTGCGCAAGCGGCGCGAGCCATTCGACCTCGCCCTCGAGCAGTTGCCCCTTGCCCACCGAGTGGTCATGCAGGCGGAAGCGACGCTCGCCGGCGACGACGATGTCGAGCACCCCCGCAGTGGTGGCGTCGGCGGTGACGATGCGCGCCTCGGTGCCCACCGCATGCGGCACCGCCGCCTCGCCCACCTCGCTGCCCGCGGCGATCAGGCAGATGCCGAAGGTGCCGCTGGTGCGCAGGCAGGCGCTGACCATGTCCATATAGCGCGCCTCGAACACCTTGAGCGCGAGGCGCCCCTGGGGAAAGAGCACGGTCTGCAGCGGAAACAGCGGAAGGGAGGCCAGTGAGGTCATGCCAGCGTCGTGAGCGTTGATCGGTCGGGGCCCGCGAACATGCGGTCCCCCACCATAGCGCATCGGCGACGCCCGCGCACGGGGATCAGTGGTTCAGGATCTGGCTGAGGAACAGCCGGGTGCGCTCGTTCTGCGGGTTGGTGAAGAATTCCTCGGGCGGATTGCTCTCGACGATCTGGCCGCGGTCCATGAAGATGACCTTGTCGGCCACCGTCTTGGCGAAACCCATCTCGTGGGTCACGCACATCATCGTCATGCCGGATTCGGCCAGCTCGATCATCACGTCGAGCACTTCCTTGATCATCTCCGGATCGAGCGCCGAGGTCGGTTCGTCGAAGAGCATGATGCGCGGATTCATGCACAGGCTGCGGGCGATGGCCACGCGCTGCTGCTGGCCGCCGGAGAGCTGGCCCGGATACTTCCTGGCCTGATCGGGGATCTTCACCCGTTCCAGGTAGTTCATGGCGGTGGCCTCGGCCTCCTTGCGCGGCGTCTTGCGCACCCACATGGGCGCCAGCACGCAGTTCTCCAGCACCGTGAGGTGCGGGAACAGGTTGAAGTGCTGGAACACCATGCCGACCTCCTTGCGGATGGTCTCGATGTTGCGCAGGTCGTTGGTCAGCTCGATGCCGTCGACCACGATCTGGCCCTGCTGGTGCTCCTCGAGCCGGTTGATGCAGCGGATCATCGTGGACTTGCCCGAGCCCGAGGGGCCGCACACCACGATGCGCTCGCCCTTGGTGACCTCGAGGTTGATGTCCTTGAGCACATGGAACTTGTCGTACCACTTGTTCACGCCGGCCAGACGGATCATGACCTCCTGGCCGGGAACGTGGGCGGGGTGTGCGGTGGCCGTCATGGCGGACTCCATTGTCAGAATGCGATGCTCAACGCTTGTGCCCGGTATGCAGGCGCCGCTCCAGCCACAGGCTGTAGCGCGACATGCCGAAGCAGAAGATCCAGAACATGAAGGCGGCGAACACGTAGCCTTCCTTGGACACGTCGGGCCAGGCCGGATCGCCCAGGGCCGACTTGACCATGCCGAGCAGCTCGAGCAGGCCGACGATGGTCACCAGGGTGGTGTCCTTGAACAACTCGATGAAGGTGTTGACGATGCCGGGGATGACGATCTTCAGTGCCTGGGGCAGGATGATCAGCCCGTACTTGCGCCAGTAGCCCAGGCCGAGCGCGTCCGCCGCCTCGTACTGCCCCTTGGGGATGGCCTGCAGCCCGCCGCGCACCACCTCGGCCATGTAGGCCGACTGGAACAGGGTGATCCCGATCAGCGCCCGCAGCAGCTTGTCGAAGCTCACCCCCTCGGGCAGGAACAGCGGCAGCATCACCGAGGACATGAACAGCACCGTGATCAGCGGCACCCCGCGCCACAGCTCGATGAACATCACGCACAGGGACTTGACCACCGGCATCCCGGTCGCACGGCGGCCGAGCGCGAGCAGGATGCCCAGCGGCAGCGCGCCGACACAGCCCACCGCCGCCAGCAGCAGGGTCAGGGTGAAGCCGCCCCACTTGGCCGTCTCCACATGCACCAGGCCGAAGACGCCGCCGCTCATGAGGAAGAAGGCGATGACCGGGAACACGAACAGGATGAAGCCGGCCAGGTACAGCTTGTACGCGAACGACTTCAGGAACAGGGGCGCGGTGAGCACCAGCAGGCCGACGAAGATGAGGTTGATGCGCCACACCTGGTCGAGCGGATAGAAGCCGTAGATGAAGATCTCGAAGCGCTTGGCCACGAAGGCCCAGCAGGCGCCGCCAGACACGCAGGCGTCCTTGTTGTCGCCGACCCAGTTGGCGCTGATGAACAGCCAGTCGATGAGCCCGGGCAGGGTGGCGGCGAGGAAATACAGCGCCAGCACGGTGAGCGCCGAATTGACCCAGCTGGAGAACAGGTGGGCACGCATCCAGGCGATCGCGCCCACGGAACTGGGCGGAGGCGGCTGGTCCGGCAGGGGCGTGAAGGTATTGGCCATCGGTCAGCGCTCCCGCAACGCCATCTTCGCGTTGTACCAGTTCATGAGCAGGGAAATCGCCAGGCTCAGGGTCAGATACACGGCCATGGTGATGGCGATGATCTCCACCGCCTGGCCGGTCTGGTTGAGCGTGGTGCCGGCGAACACCGCCACCAGGTCCGGGTAGCCGATGGCCACCGCCAGCGACGAGTTCTTGGTGAGGTTCAGGTACTGGCTGGTCAGCGGCGGGATGATCACCCGCATGGCCTGCGGGATCACCACCAGGCGCAGGGTGCGCGCATGGGACAGGCCCAGCGCGCTGGCCGCCTCGGTCTGGCCGTGGGAGACGGACTGGATGCCGCTGCGCACGGTCTCGGCGATGAAGGCGGCGGTGTAGATGGTCAGCGCCAGGGTCAGGGCGAACAGCTCCGGAATCACCGTCAGGCCGCCGCGGAAGTTGAAGCCCTTGAGGGCGGGCACATCCCAGTGCAGCGGCGCGCCGGTGGCGAAGAACACCAGCAGCGGGAGGCCGACGACAATGGCCAGCGCCGCATACACGGTGTGGAAGGTCTTGCCGGTGGTCTCGAAGCGCCGGCGCGCCCAGCGCACCAGGAGGACCACCGCGACGATGGCGACGACGAGCGCGACGCCGGTCATCCAGAAGCCCTCGCCAACCACCGGCGCGGGCACGTACATGCCGCGGTTGTTGAGGAACACCAGATCGCCGAAGGCCAGCGACTGGCGCGGCGCCGGCAGGTTGAAGGCCACCGCGAAATACCAGAACACGATCTGCAACAGCAGCGGGATGTTGCGGAACAGCTCGATGTAGACCATCGCCAGCTTGCTGATCAGCCAGTTGCGCGACAGGCGCATGACGCCGACCAGGAAACCGACCAGGGTGGCGAAGATGATGCCCAGCACCGACACCAGGATGGTGTTGAGCAGGCCGACCACGAAGGTACGGCCGTAGGTGGAGCTTTCGCTGTAGGGAATCAGCGACTGCAGGATCGCGAAGCCGGAGGGGCGATCGAGGAAGGCGAAGCCGGTGGAGATGCCGCGCTGCTCCATGTTCAGGAGCGTGTTGTGCACGATGTAGATGAAGAACGCGGCGACGGCGATCAGGGCGAGGACCTGGAACACCAGCGCGCGGAACCTGGGGTCGCGCGTCAGCTTCGGCTTGGCGGGCTGGCTACTGACAGTCGGGGTGTCGGCCATGGCGATGTGCTCGGAGTGGACGGGCGGACGGGAAAAGGGCCGGCAACCTCTCGGTGGCCAGCCCCGTCACTTCGATCAGCGCACCGGCGGTGCGTACTGGATGCCGCCCTTGTTCCACAGGGCATTGAGCCCCCGCGAGATCTTCAGCGGGCTGCCCTGACCGACGTTGCGCTCGAACATCTCGCCGTAGTTGCCCACCTGCTTGATGATGCTGTAGGCCCATTTATCATCGACGCCGATGAACTTGCCGAATCCGCCCTCGACACCGAGCAGCCGCTTGATGCCCGGGTCGTTGCTCTTGAGCATCTGGTCCACGTTCTTGGAACTCACGCCGAGCTCTTCGGCATTGAGCTGGGCGAACAGGGCCCAGCGCACCACGTTGAACCACTCGTCGTCACCCTGGCGCACCACCGGCCCCAGCGGCTCCTTGGAGATCACCTCGGGCAGCACGACGGCATCGTCCGGCTTGGGCAGCTTGACGCGCAGCGCATAGAGCTGCGACTGGTCGGAGGTCAGCACGTCGCAGCGGCCGGCCTCGAAGCCCTTGATGGTCTCTTCCGAGGTGTCGTAGGTGATGGCGGTGTATTCCATCTTGTTGGCGCGGAAGTAGTCGGCCAGGTTCAGTTCGGTGGTGGTGCCGGCCTGGATGCAGATGGCCGCGCCCGACAGTTCCAGCGCGCTCTTGACGCCCAGCTTCTTGCTAACCATGAAGCCCTGGCCGTCGTAGTAGTTCACCCCGGCGAAGTTCAGCCCCAGGCTGGTGTCACGGGTGAAGGTCCAGGTGGTGTTGCGCGAGAGCATGTCGATCTCACCCGACTGCAGCGCGGTGAAGCGCTCCTTGGCGTTGAGCGGGGTGAACTTCACCTTCTTCGCGTCGCCGAACATGGCCGCCGCCACGGCGCGGCAGGTATCCACGTCGATGCCGGTCCAGTTGCCCTTCTCGTCCGGCGCGGAAAAGCCCGGCAGGCCGGTGGTGACGCCACATTGCAGAAAGCCCTTCTTCTTGACCGCGTCGAAGGTCGCCCCGGCATGGGCCGAGCCCATCACCAGCATGCCCGCGACCGCCATCGCCGCCACCACGGAAAACCGTTGCTTCTTCATGAGCACTGCTCCTCGTTGTTGTTTGAGAGATGCGTATCCGAAAAACCGAGCGGCCACACCCGCATGGCCGGGCATGAAGCCAATATAAACAACGTGACAGGACGCTTACAACGCATGGCCGCCTGTGGATTACCCTGACAACGCACGCGCCGTCCATGCCACTGACAAGTCCCGAAGCAGAATCGGTGCCATTCCACCTTGCGGGCGCGGGCCGGCGCGACACCCCGGCCCAAGCCCCTGATTTCAGTCGCTTTCACCCCAGCGCGGCGCCAGCGCATGGGGACATCGAGCTGATCGAGGATGCGCGCGACCACGAAGTCCACCAGATCCTGCACCGATTCGGGGCGCGTGTAAAACCCCGGATTGGCGGGCAGGATGCACACGCCCAGGCGTGCCAGCTTGAGCATGTTCTCCAGATGAATGGCCGAAAACGGCGTCTCGCGCGGCACCAGCACCAGCTTGCGCCCCTCCTTGATGGCCACGTCGGCAGCCCGCTCGATGAGGTTCTGCGACAGCCCCGCGGCAATCGACGCCAGCGTGCCCATGGTGCACGGACACACCACCATCGCGTCCGGCGGGTTCGACCCGGAGGCCGGCGGCGCGAACCACTCCTCGCGGCCGAATACCCGCAACTGGCCCGCGGCGGCGCCGAAGCGCTCGCCCAGTTCCGCCTCCACCTCCACCGGGCGCGACGGCAGCGTCCAGTCCATCTCCTGCCGGGCGACGATCTGGGCCACCTGCGAATACAGCAGCCACACCCGCTGGCCGGCGCCGATCAGGTGCTCGACCAGGCGCACGCCGTAGGGCATGCCGGAGGCACCGGTCAGGGCGACCGCAATCGTTCGGGCTTCGTTCATGGTGACAAGAGACTCGGCAGGGCGACAGCCACTAGCCTACCTCATGGGACGGGGTCACGGCAGCCAGTCCGGCACATGCCGCCCGATCGGCAGCGGCGCGCCATGGACGCCCCATATGATGACGTTATACTGTGCGGCGTCTCGCCGCGCGCGCGCCGCGCGGCTCACCTGCACGAGAATTCCCCATGAAGAAATCCTGGATCGCCGTCATCGCCCTGCCCGTCATCGCCTACCCCGCCGCCAGCTGGTATCTGGGCAAGCAGGTGCAATCCACCCTGGACACCCAGTACGCCCAGCTCGAGAGCCTGCCCTACCTGAAAGTGGTCGAGCGTCAATACGAGCGCGGCGTGTTCTCCGCCCACGAGACCGTGACCCTCGAGGTGCTCGGCGACATGATGCGCGCCATGCACAAGACCGCCGCCGATGCGGGTGACGCGCCCACCAACCCGGCCCAACCGCTGCGCCTGAGCTTCCGCTCCGAGATCCGTCATGGCCCCTGGGCCGACGGCCTCGCCGCCGCCGTGATCGACAGCGAGCTGGTGCTGCCCGAGGCCGCCCGGGCCGAGGCCGCCAAGGTTTTCGGCGACCAGCCGCCCCTCCACGCCCACACCGTGATCCGGCTCGATGGCGGCGGCGTCAGCGACGTGAGCAGCCCCGCCTTCGCCGCGCCGCTGCCGGTCGCCGAAGACGGCCACACCGGGCAGATCGCCTGGGAAGGCTTCACCGCGAGCGTCGACTTCGACGCCGGCATGACGCGCTACACCATGCAGGGCGGCGCGCCGAAACTCGAGGTGGAGGACGGCAAGGGCGTGCACCTGGTCATGACCGGGTTGCACATGCGCGGCGAGCAGCGCCGCCTCCTCGAGGACGAACCGCTGCTCTATGCCGGCACGCAGCGCTTCACGCTCGAGCGCATGGCCGTGAGCGGTCCGGAGCTGGAAGGCGAACCGGTGGAGCTCAAGCAGCTCGAGTACACGGTGGACATGCCCGCCCAGGGCGACTACCTGGATCTGCAGGCGAAGATGAGCGCCCAGGTATTCCAGGTGGGCGCGCGCAACTTCGGCCCCGCCCACTACGACTTCTCGATGAACCACCTGCATGTGCGCACGGTGGCCAAGCTCTACCGGGCGCTCATGGACATGTATGGCGACCCGGCGCTGCTGACCGGCCAGGGCAACCCGCAGGTGGCGATGGCGGCGCTGGCGGAGCCGGCCATGGCGCTGCTCGCCCACGATCCGGAACTGCGCCTCGACCGCCTGAGCTTCAACACCCCGCAGGGCGAAGCCCACATCCAGGCCCGGGCGCAGCTGCCCGGCATCGCCCCCGAGGAAGTGGGCAATCCCATGATCCTGCTCGGCAAGCTCGACGCCAGCGGCGCGCTGACCCTGCCCGAGGCGATGATGCGCGAGATGATGGTCGAACGCACCCGCAAGCAGATCGCGGCCATGGATCCGCAGGCCGAACTGTCCGACGATCAGGTGGCGATGATCGACGCACGCCTCGAAGCCCAGTTGCAGCAGGCGGCCAGCGAGGGCTACGTCACCCGCGACAAGGGCCTGATCAAATCGGAATTCGCGTTCCGGAACGGCCAGCTGACGGTCAACGGCAAGCCGTTCAAGCCGCGCGGTCGCTGAGGTCCGTGAGCGCTACGGTCGGTGCCGCGTCGCGGCACTGGCCGGCAGCGCGCAGGCCGCGTCGTATTCCTCGCCGAGCCGCGCCACCAGCGCGGCCACCGGCGGCGCGTCATGGATGGTGGCCACGCCATGGCCGGCGCTCCAGAAATCGCGCCAGGCCTTGGCCTCGTCGGTGATCGGCTTGAGCTTGCCCTTGCCCACGTTGAGGCTCAGCGCCTCGCGTTCATATCCGCCCTTCTCCAGGCTCGGCCACAGGAAGTTGGCGTTGGTGCCGGAAATCGCGTCGGTATAGACGATGTCCTGCACCCCGCTGTCGATGAGCATCTGCTTGTAGGCCGGATCGGCCATGGCCTCCTGGGTGGCGATGAAGCGCGTGCCCATGTAGGCGAAGTCCGCCCCCAGCACCTCGGCCGCGCGCACCCCGGCACCGTCCGAAATGGCGCCGCCGAGCACCAGCGTGCCGTCCCAGAATTCGCGGATCTCGCGCACCAGGCTGAACGGGCTCTGGGTGCCGGCGTGGCCCCCGGCGCCGGCACCGACGGCGATGATCCCGTCCACGCCGGCCGCGGCCGCCTTGCGCGCATGGTAGGCATGCACCACATCGGAGAACACCAGCCCGCCGTAACCCTTGACCGCCTCCACCACCGGGCCGGGATGCCCCAGGCTGGTGATGACGAAGGGCACCCGGTGCTTGACCAGCAGGTCGAGATCGGGCGCCACGCGCGGATTGCTCGGATGGAGAATGAGGTTGACGCCATAGGGCGCGCACAGCGCCTCGGGGCCACGCTCGCGCTGGGCGTCGAGGGCGCCGTTGATGCGCGCGAGCCATCCGTCGAGCAGCTCCGGCGTACGCGCATTGAGGGCGGGAAAGGTGCCGGCCACGCCGGCGCAGCAGGCGTTGATGACCAGGTCGGGGCCGGACACCAGGAACATGGGGGCGGCGATGGCCGGCAGGCGCATGCCCCCCTGGAAGGCGGCGGGAATACTCATGACAGGTCTCCTCGGTTGTGCGGCTCGGCCGATGTTCGCCCGACTCTAGCACGGGCATCGGCAAAATTAAAACGATCGTTCGAAATCAGATCCGCGCCGGTCAGCGGGGCGCCGTGTCCCCATCCAGGGTCAGGTGGGCCGAGCGCACCGTCACGCCATGCCAGACCAGCTCGTCCACGGTGAGATCCAGGGTGAGCGGCAGATCGCGCCACGCCGCCAGCGACGGCGGCGCGCGATCCGCCGGATCGGGACGCAGCCAGCGATCCAGATCGAACCGGTTCACGGTGCCGTGCAGATGCAGCGGCCGCGCCCGTGCGCCGTCCACCGACCACTGGGCGACGAGCCGGCTGGGGGTCAGTGTCAGGGCAAGCGCACCGCTGGCCTGCAGCGGATCGCGGGTCGCGGCGCCGGACACATGACCGTGCACGGTGATCCGGGCGGACGGGCGCGCCGGGTCGGGCACGCGCAGGCTCAGCCCCGTCTGGGCCACATGCGCCTCCCCCTGCGGAAGATCCAGCGTCAGCGCCCCGCCCGTGGTGATCGCTTCGAGGGGCCGGGTGGCGTCCTCATGACGCACGGTGAGCGCCAGCGGCTGCAGGCTCAGCTGGCCGTCGGCCAACACCACGGTCGCTTCGGCAAGTTCGATCCGGGCCGGCCACGCGCCGGCGATCTGGGCACGCAGCGGCGCGAGCCGGGCCGAGAAGCGGCCATCGGCCAGCGCCAGTTGCGGCAGCCGACCGTGCAGCGCGATCGAGGCATCGGGCACGGCGTCCACCCGCCCCCGCGCGTCGATGTCGAGGCCATCGATCTGCACGGCTCCGTCGCGGCGCCATCCCGATTCGGCGGCGAGGGTGAGCGTATCGAGCCCACCGCCCGGCCAGGAGAGCGTGCCGCGCACGACGGCCTCGCGCACGGCGATTGCACCGTCCTTCCACTGCGCCCGCGTCTGCATCCGGCCGACCCAGCGCACCCGCTCGGCCGCCACCGCCCCCTCCATGCGCACCTGCCAGCCGGCGTCGGTCGGATCGATCGTCAGATGCGCGATGTGCGCCTCCACCGGGGGCCCCGACACCGGCACCAGGCGCAGCGCGACATCGTCCGCCCGCACCGATCCGAGCGTGACCGGCGGCGCGCCGTCACCCGCCGGGCCGACCGGCAAGGGCAGCGGCCAGCGACCGTCCGCGCCCTGATGCAGCTCGATGCGCGCGCCGGACACCACCACTTCGATCGGGCGCACGGCGCCGTCGACACGCCACGGGGTGCGGGCGCTCAGGTGCGTGATATCGATGGTGCCGGGCGGCGAGCCAACGGCACGCCAACGGAGCTGACGTGCGTTCACGCCCGGCAGGGCGCTCATCAGTTCGGGGTCGAGGTGCATCTCGAGCCGGCCCTGAAGCTGCGCCCCGATGCGGCCGACGAGCCAGGCGTCGAGCCAGCCCGGCATGGACATGAGCGTGACCAGCAGCACCCCCGGCAGCAACAGCGCAACGGCCGCCACAGGCCAGCGCCAGCGCCAGCGTGACCTCGCGACCTTCGCGTCGGGGGCGTTCACGCGACGGCGTCCGCCGCGGCCGCCGGCAGAATCAGGCTGAAGGTGGCGCCGCCCCCCGGCGAGGTGTCCACCGTCACCCGCCCGCCATGGCGCTCGGCCACGGTCTTGACGATCATGAGGCCCAGACCGACGCCCGACTCGCGCCGGCTCGCGGCGGTCTTGAGGCGACCGAAACGGCGGAACAGCTGCGGCAGCTGATCGGGGCCGATGCCCTCGCCCTGGTCATGGACGGACACCCGCCAGGTGTCGCCCGCGCGCGTCAGCGCGACCTCGACCTCGCCGCCGTCGGGCCCGTACTTGATGGCGTTGCCGAGCAGGTTGGCGAGCGCCCGGCGCACCAGCTCGCGGTCGCCGCGCACCAGGGCGGCATCCGCCACCGCCTCCTCGGGCACGAAGCGCAAGCTGACATCGCGCGCGCGCGCCTGCACCCAGACCTCGTCGAGGGCGTCCTGGACCACGCTGGCCAGGTGCAGTTCGGCGAAGTTCGCCTGATCGATGGCGTCGGCCCGCACCAGGCGGAACAGGTCGTCCGCCAGCTTCAGCGCGGCATTGCCATATCGACCCAGTTGGCGCAGGAACTGCATCTGCGCGGCATCCGGCTCACCGGCGGTGCGTTCGGCCTCGATGAGGGTGAGGAGGGAGGCGATCGGCGAGCGCAGATCATGGGAGAGGTAATGCATGGTTTCTTCCCGGCGCTTGTGGGCGTCGCGCACCTGGGTGATGTCCGACAGCCCGAAGACACGGCCGATCGGCACGCCCTCGTCATCCGCCAGCCCGGCGGCCTGGATCAGCAGGCGCCGCTCCTGCGGGCCGTCCACCTCCACCGTGGTGATGCCGGCCGCGGGGTCGGGCACGGGCAGCCCGTCGGCCAGGCGCGTGCCGGGCGGCCACGCCAGTGCGCCCAGCGCCTTGGGCACCGCGCTCACCGCCGGCACGTCGAGCAGGTGCAACGCCCCGCGGTTGCACAGCATCACCTCGCCCTCGGCGCCGGTCACGATGGCGCCCACCGGCAGGCCGTCGAGGGTGTCCGCCATGAAGCGGCGCATGTCGCGCTGACGCTGCACCGCCAAGGCGACGCGGCGGATGCGCTGTTGCAGTGGATCGAGGTCGTGGGCCTCGACGGGGCGCCGGCGCACCACCGGGAACAGGCGCTCGGCATCGCGATGGAGAATCTCGAGCTGAGCGTCCAGGTGCCGTTGCGCGGCCTCGAGCCGGCGCCAGCTCCACAGCGGATAGCACAGCATGCAGCCGAGCATGGTGCCGGCCGGGGGGAACCACAGGTGCACCAGATTCAGGCCCAGCCCCATCAGCGCGAGAGTGCCTCCGGCGCCCGCGAACGCCCACACCAGGGCCACCCGCGGCGCGGTGCGCAGCATGATCACCATGAGGCCGATCACGATCAGGGCGGCCGCCGCACTGGCGGCAGCGGCGCCCAGCGGACGGATGCCCTCGCCGCGCCACAGCGCCGAATACACGTTGGCATTGACCTCCACCCCCGGCATCGGCCGGTTGAAGCCGGAGGTCGGGGTCGGCACGCTGTCGGCCAGGCCGAGCGCGGTCGCGCCGACGAACACGATCTTGTCGCGCAGCACCGCGTCGGCCACGTCGCCACGCAGCACGTCGGCGTAGGAGACGTGGGCGTAGGTGCCCGGGGGGCCGGAGAAGGGAATGCGCAGCCAGTCGGCGCGGTGCCACTCGCCGGGGCTCGCACGCTCGTCGGGCGCGGCATAGCGGGCCGCGCGCGCCGGATCGGCCTGTTGCAGGGCGGCCAGCGCCAGTTGCGGATGACGGGCGCGCCCGAACCCCTCCCACAGGTAAACGCTGCGGGCGATGCCGTCCGGGTCTAGTTCCACATGAATGTGTCCGGTGGCCGCGGCGCCGGCCTGGAACAGGGGCGCCGGCGGCGCCTCGCCGATGATGCGATTGCCCCGCGAGGCCTGCACCACGGGCAGGATCACGCGCCCGCTGCGGGCGATCGCGTCGGCGAGCACCCGGTCGGCCCCGGGGTCGTCCGGGTTGGGCTCATGGAGGATGACATCGAAGGCGATCACGCGCGCGCCGGCGGCGCTGAGGCGCTCGATGAGGGCCGCATGCACCGACCGGCGCCAGGGCCAGCGGCCGATCTCCGCCAGGCTCGGATCGTCGATGGCCACCAGCACCACCGCCGGGTCCGGCGCCGGCCGCGCCAGCGACATGGCCGCGTCGTAGGCCACCATGTCCATGCGCCAGACCCAGCCGAAGGCGGTCGCCGCGGCGGCCGTCGCCGCACACAGCACGGTCACCACCAGCCACTCGATGACGCTGCGATCCGCCATGTCCCGGTCCGCCCGCCGCCTCAGAGGAAGATCATCATCAGCGGCACGCCGATGAGCCAGACCGGGAAGCTGGCCGGCACGATCACCTTCTGGGGGGCGGAATAGGCGCTCACGAAGCCGTCCGGATCGATGGCCCGGATGCGCAGGTAGTAGGCACCCGGGGCCGGCTTGTCCATGCGCACCTCGGGCTGCGCCACGGTGCCGCTGGCCAGCACGGTGGCGAAGTCGGTGTCATCGGCGAGCTGGTATTCGAAGCGCTGGCCCGGCTCCCCGCCCCAGGCGAAGAACATCGAGGTGTCGTCGAAGGCCGGCGGCGGCACCGGGGCCATGGGCGGACGCACCGTGACACGCACCGGATCGCCCCACGGCCCGCGGTCGCCGTCGGCCCGGGTACTGGCGAGGCGCCAGTAGTAGGTGCCTTCCTCGAGCGCCACGCGCAAGTCGGGCTCGGCCAGATCGGCGCGGCTCACCAGGGGCTCGGACAGGTCGGCCTGGCGCGACAGCTCGAAGCGATAGCGCGCCGCGCCCTCGGCGCGCGCCCAGGCGAAGGCCACCTCGCCCGCCCGCACCTTGCCGTCGGGGCGCGGGGCATTGACGAAGGGCGGCTCGGGGCGGGCCTTGAGGCGGAAGGCCATCTGCGCGTCGCGCCCCTCCAGGCCACGCGAGTCGACGCCCCGCACGCGCAGGAAGTAGTCGCCGTCCGCCAGCCCGTCGATCTTGAGCACCGGCACCGCGCTGCGGGCCTCGGCGACGATGCGCGAGAAGCCGGCGTCGGTCGCCACCTGGCCACGATAGGCGATCGCGCCGGCCAGCGGCGCCAGTTCCAGGCTCACCAGCGGCCGCTCGTGCAGGGTCGGCAGATCGGTCAGATCGGGCGCCGGCAGCAGGGCCACGGGTTTGGGCAAGGGCTTGCCCGCCCGCGCCACCAGGCCGAAGCCTTCGCGCAAGGCGACCGGCCGGCCCCCGCCCTGGGGGCCGGCGACCTGCACCGTGCCCTCGCGCATCTCGGCACGGGTGACCGCGGCGTCGGCGGCGACACGGAAACTGGTGCCACGCACGCCGATGATCGCGGTCGGGGTGTGGATGCGATACCGCGCCGCAGGGCCCTTCTGTGGCGCCACCTCGGTCTCGACCCGGCCCTCGTCCACCTCGAAGCTGGCACGCTGGGCGTCGTCGATGCCGACGAAGCCGTGCAGCCCCTCGACGCGCACCCGGCTTTGCGGTTGCAGGGTCAGGTGCGAGCCGTCCGGCAGCGCGATGGAGAGAAAACCGTCCGCCCCGGTCTCCAGCCGCGCCCCCTCCGGCACCTTGTCACCGGTGGCCAGCGACGCGCCGTCGGCCCGGGCCTGACCGCTCACGAACACCACCTCGCCTTCGCGCGGCACGGTGCGCAGCAGGCGCACCGGAATGCTCAGCACGGTGCCGATCGGAATGCGGCGCGGGTTCGCCACCCGGTTGATGCGCTGCACCTGCGGCCAGGCCGACGGGTCCGCGAACATCGCCTCGCCGAGGCCGATGAGGGTGTCATCCTTGCGCACCACGTAGCGGACCATGTCGTCCCCGGCCCGAACCGTCACGGCGCCGAGCAGCAGCACCAGCATCAAAGCGCGGCGCACCCAGCGGCACCCGGCGTGGCCAGCCATGTGCATGGCGTCCTCCATGTGTTTGTAATAAGACGTTGCGCGCCTATGTTGCCATGGCCGCGCGTCGCGGGAAATGACCGATGATTGAGCCGGCCGCGTACAAATGCTTCACCCAAAGCGACGACGATCACCTAGACTGCAGGCAGTCGGCGCCATGTCGTTCGAATCCGGCCGGCACACAAGCACAACAATCGATATCAGGAGGTCAGCCCATGAGCTTCATGTCCGAGTTCAAGGAATTCGCCGTCAAGGGCAACGTGGTCGACATGGCGGTCGGTGTCATCATCGGCGGCGCGTTCGGCAAGATCGTCAGCTCGCTCGTCAACGACGTGGTGATGCCGGTTGTCGGCCGGCTGGTCGGCGGCGTGGATTTCTCGGAGCTGTACATCAACCTCGGCGCGGGTCAGTTCGACAGCCTGGCCGCGGCGGAGAAGGCCGGCGCGCCACTGGTGAAATACGGCGTGTTCATCAACACCTCGATCAACTTCCTGATCATCGCCTTCGTGATCTTCCTGGCCATCAAGGCGATCAACAAGATGAAGCGCGAGACGCCCCCCGAGCCGGAGGCGCCGAAGGCAGATCCGGAAGACATCACCCTGCTGCGCGAGATCCGCGACTCGCTCAAGCAGCGCTGACGACGCGACGGCCCGCCCCCGGCCTCAGGCCGGGGCGGCCTCGTCGGCCGCCGCCTCGCCCAGGCGCTCGAGGCGATAGCCGTAGTTGTAGGTCGGCGTCAGGCGAAAACCGTTTTCCGGGCGCAGCCCCAGCTTGCTGCGCACCCGGCTGATATGGGTGTCGACGGTGCGCGTGGCCAGATTGGGATTGCGCCCCCAGACGGCCTCGAGCATGTGTCCGCGGGAAATGAGCCGCCCCAGGTTGCGGAACATGAACATGGACAGGTCGAATTCCTTGTCGGTCAGTTCGACCGGCTCGCCGTGGACCGTCACCGTCTTGGCCGACACGTCGAAGAAGAACGGCGGCACGTCGATCACCTGCTCCTGCGCCAGCGGCCGCGCCCGGCGCATCACCGCCTCGATCCGTGACACCAGTTCGTAGCGCCGCAGCGGCTTGACGATGTAGTCGTCCGCCCCGGCGCTCAGGGCGGTCACGATGTCTTCTTCGGCATCCCGGGCGGTGATGAAGATCACCGGGGTATCGTTGGACCGGTCCTGACGCAGCCAGTTGAGCACCTCGGTGCCGCTCATCTCCGGCAGCATCCAGTCGATCAGGCACAGGTCGAAACTTTCCCGCCCGGCAACGCGGATGAACTCCCTCGGTTCGACGAAACCATAGACGTCGTGGCCGGCCTGCTGCAGCCACTGGATCAGGGTGTCGTTCTGTACCGAATCGTCTTCGAGAATCGCCAGTCGCACCAGCCATCGTCCTTGTGGAAGCGGTCGGTGACCGCGGCAGCCGAATATGCTACCGCAATCGCGTCGCCGCGTCGGCCCTTGGCCGGGCCTGTCGCACCCGGCCGTAACACGACGACACGTTCTCGCGCAGTGCCGCGCTCAGCGGCCCTCGCCGACGAAGGGGTTGCTCGCCCGCTCGGTGCCGAAGGTGGACATGGGGCCGTGCCCGGGAATGAAACGCACATCGTCCCCCAGCGGCCACAGCTTGGTGCGGATGGCGGTGACGAGCGCGCCATGGTCCCCGCGAGGAAAGTCGGTGCGCCCGATGGAGCCGGCAAACAGCACGTCGCCGACCACCGCCAGGCGCGAGGCCGGATCGAAGAACACCACATGCCCCGGGGTGTGCCCCGGACAGTGCAGCACCTGCAGCGTCACCGCGCCGACACTGACCTCGTCACCGTCGTTCAGCCAGCGGTCGGGGGTGAAGCCCTCCACCGGCGGAAAGCCGAACATGCGGCTCTGATCCTCGAGCGCGTCGATCCAGAAGCGCTCTTCCTCCTGCGGTCCCTCGATGGGCACCGCGTGACGCCGGGCCAGCTCGGCCGTGGCGCCGGCATGGTCGATATGGCCATGGGTGAGCAGGATCTTCTCCAGTTCGACGCCGGCCTCGGCGATCGCCGCCTCGATGCGGTCGATGTCGCCTCCCGGGTCCACCACGGCCGCCTTGCGGGTTTCGGAACACCACAGCAACGAACAGTTCTGGGCGAAGGGGGTGACGGGGATGATGCGGTATTCGAGCATGATGCGCGCGGCGGCCGGGGCGCGGCCGTGATGATCAGGGCCTCACAGGATACCGCAGGGACAGCGCAGATTTGTCGAACGAGCGCGCCCGGCCGCCGGGTCAGGCCGCCAGCGACCGATGCCGCCCGAGGCCGGCCGGATCGTCCATCTCCAGGGCCTGGGGGCGATGGATGTCGCTGCACAGCACCGCCTCACCACTGCGGTGCAGGCAGTCGAGCACATGCCCGACGCCGGACCGGCGCGCGAGCACCAGCAAGGCGCCGCCGCGCTGTTCGAGCAGGCGTGCCACCCGGCTCATGAAGGCGTCCTCGAGGCCGAACTCGTGCAAGCGCTCGGGCGCTCCGGCGGGTCCGCCGCACAGGGGGTGGCGCTGCAGCACCGCCGCCAGGGTGCCCCAGATGGCGCGACCGGACAGCCCCACGGGCCACAGGTCGACCAGATGTTCGATGCGGATCGGCTGGCCGGGTTCGCGCGTGGCGACGACCGCGTCCGCCACATCGACGAGATATCGGTTGGAGAGGGCCAGCAGATCGGTTCGCGCCGCTTCGGCCTGCGGCAGCGTGTCGTAACCGATCACGAGCAGTTCATACATGGTGTGCTCCTTGGGATGCAACGCGGGCGGATACGCGCCCACGACACCGGTCGCAAACCACGTGCCACGACGCATCCCCATGATTTGACGGTTTTTTTACACTTTGCGCGGCGCACAATCCGGCAAACCGGTTGAAATCCACCATGCGCCCGGTTTAAATCCACCAGAGGCGCGCTCGCCGTGGCGCGGACCGCCCCCACACGGCGCATGCGCTCCCACCACGCGCGTGGCATGGCAGTTGCTCGCATCCCCACGCAGGACGGCGTGCCACGCCATCGTCACCGTGGCGCCCCCATCGACCGACGGAACCCCCAATGACAGGCTCTGCGCATTCGCCCCCCGCAACCATCCACACCACGCTGCTGCGCCCGTTCCGGCTCGCCGCGAATCTCACCATCGTGGCCCTGGTCGTCTCGCTCGGCTTTCTCGCCTACACCGCCTGGACCTCGACCCAGCGCCTCGCCCCGCTCGAACGCCACATCAATCACCTGCAGGCGCTGCAGAAGATCAATCTGGACATCCAGGAACTGCTGATCCACCACGTGGCCACCGATTCCCCCCCACAGCCGGCGGAGGTGCGGCAGATCCGCGCGGCGCTCAAGGCCCTGCTCGACCAGGGCTCCCACCTGGATCCGGCCACACCGGCCAGTCTGAAGCGCGCGCGCGACATGCTCGCCGTCGAGCGCACCGATCTGGAGACCGGTCTGCTCGAAGCGCTCAAGACCATCCGCCAGGCCCTGACCCAGGAAAACGCCCTGCAACGCGACGTGGTGGCCGCCACCCGGCGTGCGGCGGAAGCGGAAACCAGTGTGGCGGCCGGCGCCATGCTGCTGATTCCGGTACTGGCGATGATGCTGCTGGCCGCCATCCGGCGCCGCGCCTTCGGCTCCATCAACCGCCTCGCCAGCCTGCTCGAGAACGTGGGCAACCTGAACTTCACCACCGCCGAACCCCTGCCCGCCAACGACCCGCTGGCCGATGTCTATGCGCGCTACAACAACATGGCGGCGCGCCTGCGCGAAGCCAGCCATGCCGCCGAGGCCCATGCCAGCGCCCTCGAGGCCCAGGTCAAGGCGGCCTCCGAGACCCTGCTGCGCCAGCAGGCGGAGCTGGAGAACGGCGCCCGTCTGGCGGCGGTGGGCGAATTTGCGGCCCGCCTCGCCCATGAACTGCGCAATCCCATCTCCGGCATCAGCGCGGCCCTCAACAACATGGAAGAAGAACTGCCGGAGGGCGACGAGCGCGAACGGGTGCACCTCATCGCCGAAGAGATGATGCGCGTCACCGGCCTGCTCAACCGCATGCTGGAACAGGGCCGGGCCCATCTGGAGACGCCGGTGACGGTCAACCCCCGCCAGCTGGTGCAGGACATCGTGCGCCTGTTCCGCTACCAGCTGCCCGCCCGCATCGAGATCGCCACCGAGGTGGCCGACGACACCTGCCAGCTGCCGCGCGACACCCTGCGCCAGGTCCTCATCAACCTGCTGCGCAACTCCTCCCAGGCCATCGGCGACGCACCGGGCCGGATCGACATCCGCATGCAGCGGGAGGGGCGCCACTCGGTGCTCACCGTCCGCGACGACGGCCCCGGCTACCCCGAGGTCCTGCTCGACCACGGCATCCGCCCCTTCCACACCACCAAGGCGGACGGTTCCGGCCTGGGGATGTCCATCATCCAGCGGCTGGTGCGCTCGGCCGGCGGCGAAATCCATCTCAAGCGCGGGGACGGCGGCGGCGCGGTCACCGTGGTCACCCTGCCCTGCGGAGACTGACCCATGCAAACCATGACCATCATCGAGGACGAGCGCCTGCTCGGCTCGGAACTGAAACGACGCTTCGAACGCGAGGGCTGGCAGGTCACCCTGTCGGAAACCCTCGCCGATGCGCGCCACCTGATCATCGACCTGGGGCTGACGCCCACGGTCGTGCTCTCCGACATGAACCTGCCCGACGGCAACGGCCTGGACTTCCTCGAGGAAGTGCGCGAGGCCGGCGTGCTGGGCGAATGGATCTTCCTGTCCGGCTACGGCACCCGGCGCGACATCGAGCGCGCCGCCGAGCTGGGGGCGCTCGACTTTCTCGCCAAGCCGATCGACTACCACAAGCTCGACCTGACCATCGCCGCCGGTGCGCGCGGCGCCCGCGCGCGTCAGCGCATCGCCGACAGCACCGAGACCGAGGCGCGCAAGTTCGCCCCCGAGGCCTTCATCGGCACTAGCCCGGCGGCGGCGCGGGTGCGCGCCATGCTCGGGCAGCTCGCCCAGGTGCCCATCTCCAGCGTGCTGCTGTCGGGCGAGACCGGCACCGGCAAGGGCCTGGCCGCCAAGATCCTGCACTACTCGGGGCCGCGCAGCGACGGCCCCTTCGTGGATGTGAACTGCGCCGCTTTCCCCAAGGATCTGCTCGAATCGCAGCTGTTCGGCCATGAATCGGGCGCCTTCACCGGGGCGCGCAGCCGTCACCGCGGCCTGCTCGAACAGGCCGACGGCGGCACCCTGTTCCTCGACGAGATCGGCGAGATGGACCTCGGCCTGCAGTCGAAGCTGCTCAAGGCCCTCGAGGACCAGCGCTTCCGCCGGGTGGGCGGCGAGCGCGAGATCGAGGTGGACGTGCAACTGGTGGCCGCCTCCAACCGCGACCTGCGCGATCTGGCCGCGCAGGAGCGCTTCCGCAGCGACCTGTACCACCGCATCTCGGTGTTCGAGATCCCCCTGCCGAGCCTGCGCGAGCGCAAGGAAGACATCGAACCGCTGGTCCATGCCCTGATCCGCGACTTCAACGCCCAGGCGGGCAAGCAGGTGCGCACCGTGCCCGAGGCGGTGTGGGGCGCCCTGCACGCCTACCACTGGCCGGGCAACGTGCGCGAGCTGCGCAACGTGATCGAACGCTGCGTGCTGCTCTCCAGCGGCGCCGAGCTGCCCGCCGAATGGCTCGGCCTCGCCCAGGCCGCCGCCCCCGACCCGGCCGCGACGCAGGCGGCGGGCGACTGGATCCGCCTGCCGCTGGACGGCTCCATGGCCCTGGACGAGATGGACCGGTTCATCATCCGCACCGCGCTGGAACGCCACGACTACAACGTGATGGCGACCGCGCGCGCCCTCGGGACCACCCGCGAGACGCTGCGCTACCGCATCCAGAAATATGGTCTGAGCGCCGCCGAACACCGCCGCTGATGGACAGCCTCGTCACCCACCTGGTCGGCGCCGCGCTGCCGGTGGTGACCCTGGTCATCGCCCTCGAGGCGCTGGGCGCGCCGCTGCCGGGCGAGACCCTCATGATCGCGCTGGGCACCTCGCTGGCCGCCCGCCACGAGAGCCTGGTCCCGGTGTTCTTCGCCCTGTGGGTCGGCGCGGTGGCCGGCGACAATATCGGCTACCTCATCGGCCGCCGCTTCGGTCGCAATGCGGTGCTGCACCATGGCACGCGCTTCGGACTCACCGAAGCGCGGCTGCAGCGCGCCGAGGCCGCCTTCGCACGCTACGGCGTCGCGCTGGTACTGGTCGCCCGCTTCTTCGTCCTCCTGCGCCAGCTCAATGGCGTGCTCGCCGGCACCCTCGCCCTGCCCTGGTGGCGCTTCGTGCTCGCCAACACCCTCGGCGGCGCCTTGTGGGTCGGCCTCTGGCTCGCGTTCAGCCACGCCGTGTCCGCCGAACTGCTCGGCCATCTGCAATGGCTGCACCGGTTCAAGGCGATCGTCGCCATCGGCGTGGTGCTGGTGGCCGGGGGCTTGGTGCTGCGGTCCCTGCGCAAGGATGCCGACACCTGAGCGTCCACCGGTGCATGGTGGAAATTTCCGCCACTGGGTCGGGCCTTTTCCCGCCGATCACATAGTGACCCCAATAAAATCAATCAGTTGAAAACTGGCACAAGCGATGCCTCGTGATCGTCGGCTGAAGAAAAACAGTCAACGGATGGCCCACCGACCCGACACCCCGTCGCGACCACCCGGATTCCATCCCACGGGTGCCAGACAAGGAGCAAGACCATGAACAGGCACATTGGCCGTCTCATCATCGGCGCTCTGGCCAGCGCCGCCCTCACCGCCACGCCGTTGATTCCGGTCGTGGCCCGGGCCGCCACCCCCAACTCGCCGACCGTCAAGGCCGCGCAGGCGAAGAAGGTCGATCAACTCAAGCTGAAGGTGTCCGACGACGGCCGCCAGGCCATGGAGGATGTCCATGCCGCGCGCATCGCCCTGTTCAACGGCGACACCGACACCGCGCGCAAGCTGGTCCATGAGGCCCAGCAACGGCTCACCCGGACGAGCACCGACGAACAGGCGCTCGGCCACGACGGACAATACGACCGCAACCTCGTGTCCATCGACGGCCAGCTGGTGGTCGGCCACGACTATGTGGCCACACCGGAAAAAACGCGGCACATCGTCAAGGGTCAGGCGCATCTGAAGGCCGGCCAGCCGCAGCAGGCCGTCGAGGAACTCAGGCTCGCCGACGCCGACGTCGGCTACACCCGGCTGCTGATGCCGCTGAAGGCCACCCGGAAGCATGTGGATGAAGCCGCCGCGCTGATCTACAGCGGCAACAACTACGACGCCAACCTGGCGCTGAAGGCCGCCGAGGACGGCCTGTCGGTCGATACGGTGATGCTGGTCGACACGCCCCACCCCGTGAAGACCGCCGCCACCGATACCCTGTACCCGATCCCCGACGGCTCGCCGGTCACCATCGACTGAGCACGGACACCCGATGACCGTCACGGCCGGGCGCTGCCCGGCCTTTTTCATGCCCCCCGACCGCCGGTGGATTTGCACCGGCCGCGACGGGGCATAGCCACCGAAACCCGGGGATCGCGCGAATTTCATTCGCCACATCAACACCTTATCGAATGGCACGCGTGATGCACGATGTTTGACACACGCACAAGCACGCATCAATACACCGACCCAGGAGGCCCGTCATGCACCTTCACGATGAACAACGCCCCCAGATCACCTTCGGGCTCTTGCTGCTCATCGCGCTGGCCTTCGCCGCCGGCCGGCTGACCGTCGGCCATCTGGCGAACGACCCGGCGCGGGAAGAAGCCGCCGCCATCCACGCCTATCGCAGCGGTCACACCACCGATGCCCATCAGCTCTTTGCGCAGCTGGCCAAACACGGCGACACCACTGCCGCCTACTACCTGGGCGAGATGGACCAGTATGGCGACGGTACCGCGCGCGACGGCGCCCAGGCGGTCAAGTGGCTCACGATCGCGGCCAAGGCCGGCCATGCGCGCGCGGCACGCCAGCTCGGCCTGCTCTACCTCAACGGCCAGGTGCAGGTGCAGGATCTCGCCGCCGCGCGCCAGTGGCTCACCCGGGCCGCCAACGCGGGCGACGCGGTCGCCTTGCGCCATCTGGGCACCATGACCGCCCGTGGCCTCGGCGGTGCGGCCGATCCGGTCGCCGCCTACGCCGACTACGCTGCCGCCACCTCGCTGGGCGACACCGATGCCGCGAGCCTGCGCGATGCCGAAGCGGCCCGCCTGAGCGCCGCGCAGCAGGTCGAAGGGCAACGCCAGGCAGCCCGGCTGGCCGCGCACGCCAAACACGCCGCGCACGGGACGCCGGGGACGCAGCACACGCCGAAACCGGCCGGAAAATGACGCCCGCCACCGACACCGGCCGAGCGGGCGATTGCATCGCGGACGCGGTGGACGGAAACTGAATCCGCCCATTCATTCTGGAACCGACCGCACCGCGACCGCCCATGGCCCAGACCGACACCCCGCCGAACCGCGACATCAGCCTCGATCAACCCGTCATCCACCTGTGCTTCGACGCCCAGGGACAGCAGGTGACGGCGGACGCGCCGGCACAGGTCTTCGAATGGATTCATCTCAAGCGCGGCTCCCCCGAGGCCGACGCCTGGCTGGCCGACTCGGGCCTGAGCCCCTTGGTGATCAACGCCCTGACCCAGGAAGAGACCCGTCCCCGGTGCACGGTCGACGACGAAGGCGCGCTGCTGATCCTGCGCGGCGTCAATCTCATGGCGGGCGCCGATCCGGAAGACATGGTTTCGGTGCGCTTCTTCATCGACGAGCACCGGGTGGTGAGCGTGTGGCGGCGCGCCCTGCTCTCCGTGGGCGACCTGCTCGCGGCGGTGGCGCGCGGCCACGGCCCCACCGGACCAGGCGACCTGATCGCGCGGATCGCCCTGCGCCTGACCGATCGCGCCGAGCCCATCGTCGCCACCCTGAACGAGCGCGTCGACGATCTGGAAGAGCAGGTGCTGGACGGCAATGCCGACGTCCTGCGCAGGGAGCTGGCGGATGTGCGCCGCATGTCCATCATGATCCGCCGCTTCATGTTCCCCCAGCGCGATGCCCTCACCACCCTGGAGATCGAGGATCTGCCGTGGCTGGGCCGTCATGATCGCGCGCGGGTGCGCGAAGCCAACGAACACACCGCGCGCCTGGCGGAGGAACTGGAGGCGATCCGCGACCGGGCCACGGTGGTGCATGAGCAGATCATGGACATGCGCGCCGAGGCCATGAACCGCAGCATGTTCATGCTCGCCATCGTCACCACCGTGTTCCTGCCCCTGGGCCTGGTCACCGGTCTGCTGGGGATCAACGTGGGCGGGATTCCCGGCGCCCAGAACGCCGACGCCTTCTGGGTGGTGTGCGCCGTGCTCGGCGCCCTGGTGGTCGGGCAGCTGGCGCTGTTCCGCTGGTTGAAGATCTACTGAGGCGCGGCCGTCGCGTCGGCGTGGCCGGCCGACACCATCTGCGCCACCCCGGCGCGGGCCAGCGGCCGATCCGTGTCGGGGCGATGCACATAGAGCCATACCATCGCGCCGATGCACACCACCAGCACCGCCGGCACCAGCCACACCACCGCCTCGGCCACGCGTTCCCCGATCCGGCCCGTCCCGGCGCCCGGCGTCGCGCGCCCGTCGTGCTCATGCCAGGGGAAACGGATGGCCAGCAGCCACACCGGGATGAGGACCACCAGCAGCAGCCCGAGCCCCCACAACCACAGGTCGCGCTGCGCCGGCGATGGCGAGGCGGCATGGGCGGTGTTCACCCACAGCGATACCGGCACCGCGAGGTGCCACAGCGAGGCACGTCCTTCGCGTCTGTCCATTCCCGCCATGCTCGTCTCCTTCCGGTCTGGGCGCCGATGATGTTCACCGTCGCCCAGCAAGAACGGCGCCACCCGCCAAGCGCCTGATCCGCCAGCGAATTGGCGGAAAGCGCCGACGCTCCGGACGGTTGATTTCCACCGCCCTGGTGGATAAGCCCCTCGTGCGCTCACCGTCCGCATTCCGGACACGCATGTGTCCCGATTCCCGACGTTCGACTCGCTTCGAGCGCCCCTTTCGGGTACACCGGGCCGCGCCGATTCGGCGCCCCGCCTTGGCTGGCGCGCCTTTGCGGAAAACGTCGCCAGCCACGACGCATCCGGCGCGTGTCTTGCTTCGGACAGAGGCATCGGCCACGTATCGCAGAACCCGGTCAGCGCGCCGCGTGTTCCCGAGACGACCCGCCTCGCGAGAGGCTTCGACAGCGACGTGGCGACCGCTCTCGACGCGCCCCAGAGCTCCGGCACCCGCCGATGCCTGACGCGCTCCAGACCTGTCAAAGAGGTTCATCATGGGGACATTGCTCAAACCCGCCGACCTGCCCACCTGGGTACCCGGAAGAATCCTGTCCGCAAGCGACGGCTTGGGATGGAAAGACGCAAGCCATCGTGCCTATCTGTATGCGGGGCTGGACGTTCAGATCCCGCCCATGGACCACTTCCTGATCGTCCGCTACCGGACCGGCGACACCCCGATGGATCGTTGCGTGGAAGAACGCTGGAGCCGGAAGCAATGCGCACCGGGCGACTTCTCGCTGTTGTCGCGTTCCGAGTACTCGCATTGGCACTGGACCCGACACATCGAGGTCTCGCACACTTACCTCTCGGAAGCCTTGTTGTCACGCGTGGCCACGGACATCACCGGACGCGACGTCTCCGAGGTGCACCTCCATGACGTGCTGCAGGGGCAGGATCCGGTGGTCACCGGCATCGCCGACGCCATCCAGCAGGAAGCGATTGACGGCGCCTCGGGTGGCCCCTTGTATGTCGAAGCACTGGCGATCCAGCTCGGCGTCCACCTGATCCGGCACTACGCCTCCGTGGCGTTTCGCGAAGACACCGTTGACAGCCCGCTGTCCCGACAGCAACGACGGCGCATCGATGAGTACCTCGAAACCCATCTGCACGACACTGTCACCATCGAACAACTGGCCCAGCTCGTCGGCCTGGGGGTGTGGACCTTCACCAAGCACTTTCGCGCCACCACCGGCTGCGCACCGTACGAGTACGTCACGACCCTGCGGGTAGAACGGGCTTCACGACTGTTGACGACCGGCAACCGGGCCATCAAGGAGATCGCCGCGGCCTGCGGCTTTTCCGATCAGGCGCACCTCACGCGCGTCCTGCGGGCACGTCTGGGCACCACACCCGCACGACTCAGACAACGGCGCTGAAGCGATCCCGCGGGCAAGATAATGGCGTGTCCGGACGGGTCGGACACGCCGGGATGGTCGCCTGGATCACGCGGGCGACGGACGCCTCGGAGACGTCCGTCGTCGGTACGCCTCAAGCGGGCAGGGACAGGAGCTCCTTGAGGTTGCGATCCAGATCCGACATCCAGTTCGGATCGGTGCCGAACAGGGCCAGATGCCCGTCGATACTCACCAGGGGCCGGAATTCACTGCCCGCAATCAGTTGCTGCTCGGCCAGGCAGTCACTGGGCGGGAAGAACATGTCGTGGCTGATGGGCATCACGTACGTCCGTGCCGTGATGCGCCCGAGCGCCTCCGGCAGTCGCCCCTCGGTGTGTCGGCCGACATCTCCCCGTTGCCATTTCCACGCCATGCACAACAGGTTGTTGGGATCCATCGGGCCGAAGTATCCGGTCATGAACTGATCCACGAACGCCTGCATGTCCTCAAAGCCGAGCGCCCGGTGGCGCCCGGCGCGGAAGAACTCGGTGCTCCACCCCATCACCGTCCATAGTTTGGCATGCCGCTTGAGCCCCGCCGCGACCGCCTCCGGCCCCGTGTAACCGCCATCGTCGAAGCCGGGATCGGTCGTGATCGCCTCGCTCAGGGTTTCGGCGAACAGGAAATCGTGCTCGGTATTGCAGGCGGTGCCGGCGATCGGTGCCGCCCGCTCGACCATGTCGGGATAGCGCACCGCCCATTCGTAGGTCTGCTGTGCCCCCATCGAGCCGCCGACCACGAGCGCCAGGCGTTCGATGCCGAAGTGTTCAGTGAGCAGACGATGCTGCGCCCGAACGTCGTCGCCGATGCGCACCTTGGGGAAGCGCGCGCCCGCGATCGCCGCCGGGGCATTGCTGGGCGAGATCGACAGACCGCTGCCGATCTGGTTGACGACGACGATGAAGTAGCGAGCCGGATCCAGGGCGCGGCCCGGTCCGATGTAGGCCTGCTCCATGATCTTGCTCGTCCCGGAGTACCAGGTCGGAATCAGGATCACGTTGTCGCGGGCCGCGTTGAGCGTGCCGTGGGTGGCGACGGCCAGCATGCAGTGCTCGAGCACGCCGCCCTCTTCCAGTTCCAGCCGGCCGATATCGATCGTCTCGTAGGGGCCGTGTACATCCTGGGTGTAGTAGTCGTTCATGATGTCTCCTCCAGGGTGGATCGCCCCGCGCCGAAGGATGTCGGCGCGGGAATCCACGTGAATGGCGTTACTGGATGTCAAAGCCGGGATAGCCCTGCGTGGCCAGCTCGTCGCAGCGCTTGTGGTAGTTGCCCACGCCGCCGATGTAGGAGAGCAGGCGCCGCGGCTTGCCCTCGACGTTGGAGCCCATGTACCAGGAGTCGGTCTTGACCACGAGGGTCTTGGCCGCGGTCTCGTCGTGGTGCTCGACCCAGGCGTCCTGGAAGGCCTCGGTGGCCTCCACCACCCGCTTGTCGTGCCTGAGCGTGTAGTCGATGCAGTCGGTGATCCAGTCCACCTGATGCTGCAGGCAGGTCGTCATGTTGCACAGCGCCGCCGACGGCGCGAGCGGTGCGCCGGTGGTGAACAGGTTGGGGTAGCCGTTAACCTGCAGGCCCATCGCGGTGCGGATCTCCTTGCTCCACTCGTCCTTGAGGGAACGGTCGTCACGGCCGCGGATGTCGATGCGGGTCAGCGCGCCGGAGCCGGCGTCGAAACCCAGCGCGAAGATGATGACGTCGACCTCGTGCACCTTGCCGTCGGCGGTCTGGATGCCCTCGGACACGATCCGCGTGATCGGCGCCTTCTTGCAGTCCACCGCCTCGACGTTGGGCTGCAGGTAGACCTCGAGATACTTGTTCTCGAGCGGCACCCGGTGGGTGCCGAAGCCGTAGTCCTTGGGAATCAGCAGGTCGCACAGCGCCTCGTTGTGCTGGAGCCGGTCACGCATCTTGGCGCGCACGAACTCCGAGACCTCCTCGCTCACCGCCTCGTCGAAGAACATCTCGGGGAACGAGGCCAGCCACAGGGAGAGCGAACCGTCCTCCCACAGCCCCTCGAGCACCTGGGTGCGTTCCTCGGGCGTCTTCTCCTCCCACGGGCCGGCGTCGAAGTCGTAGTCGAAACCGGCGAAGGTTTCCTGCACGCGCTTCTTCAGCTCGTGGAAGCGCTCGCACCACGCGTTCCAGTCGGTGTCGGAGTACTTCGGATTGCGCATCGGGATGATGTACTGCGGGGTGCGCACGAAGACCTTCATCGAGCCGACCTCCGGCGCGATGGTCTGGATCACCTGGATGCCCGTGGCGCCGGTGCCCACCACCGCCACCCGCTTGCCCTTCAGATCCACCGGCGCCTTCGGCCACAGGGCGGTATGGTAGAGCTCGCCCTTGAAACTGGCCTGGCCTTCGAAGCGGTTGGTGATCGGGGCCGACAGCATGCCGCAGCAGGCGATCAGGAACTGGGCGGTCACCACCGTGCCGTCGGCGGTTTCGACGTTCCACTGCTGCGCGGCCTCGTCGTAGCGGGCGGCCGCGATACGGGTGTTGAACTTGAACTCCTTCTTCAGATCGAGGGTGTCCGCCACATGGTTCAGCCAGCGCTCCGTCTCCGGCTGCGCCGGGAAGCGCTCCGTCGGCTTCCACGACTTGTAGAGTTCCTCCGAGAACCAGTACTGGTAGATCTCGGCCTGGGAATCGAAACGGGCGCCCGGGTAACGGTTCCAATACCAGGTCCCGCCGACGCCCGAGCCGGTTTCATAGCCCTGCACCGTCAGGCCCATTTCCCGCAGGCGATACACCTGATAGAGGCCGGCGACGCCCGCGCCGATCACGATCGCATCGAAATGCGCTGTCGCCTGTTCCGGATCATCGGTGCCTGGCAAGGCATGTTGGGGGGGGTGAATGTCCACTTTTGTCTCCATTGTGTCTCTGTCGTCAGGGTGTCAGCACGGCATGGCGCAAGTGCGGACCGGCCAAGGCCGTATGCCGTAACGCAAAAACTACGTCAGGGAATCGCGCCCGGTCTTGTCGATATCGGGCCTTCTTTTGAACAAAAACGGGAATCGGCACCGACGCCGAGAAGAAAGCATCGCCCGATGGCGCATCGGGTCGAATGCTGGCGAGGCATCGATCGGCGTCGGCGCATTTCACTTTGTGTTCTTGCCGCGCGAGCCCCCGGCGCACCAGCATCACGAGGTGCAATCCGACCATCCGTTATTCAGGCACCCAACCGTCCGTTTTCCAAACGCCCCGTCGTTTTCGACACGTTTTTCAATCGGCGCATCGCAATGGCGGTATGGCCGAAGATTCAAGGCCTTGGCGGAGCCACCGAAGGCCCCAATCCGCACCGAGGCGCTTGGCGTGATAGTTGCTCGACAGTATGTCCACGTGCCGCCACATCGGCGGCGCAAATCACTTTCAATGTCCGAAAACGTCATGGCTTCAACAACCACTACGAGCGCCAACCCCACGGATCGTATTCCGGTGACGGTCCTCACCGGCTTTCTGGGTGCCGGCAAGACCACGCTTCTGAATCAATTGGTGCGCCAGCCCGACATGGCGAATGCGGCGGTTCTCATCAACGAGTTCGGAGAGGTCGGTCTCGATCATCACTTGGTCGACAGCGTGGACGAGAACATCGTGCTGCTCGACTCCGGCTGCGTGTGCTGCAGCATGCAGGGCGATCTGGTACAGGCGCTCCAGACCCTGTCGAACCGCAGTTCGCGACGCGACATTCCGCCCATCACCCGGGTGCTGATCGAGACCACCGGGCTGGCCGATCCGGCGCCGGTCATCTATACCCTGATGGAGCACGAGTTCGTCTCGGCGCGCTATGTATGCGACGGCATCGTGACGGTGGTGGACGCGACCCATGGCCTCGCCCAACTCAACCGGCACCGGGAAGCGCTACGCCAGGCCTCCATGGCCGACCGGCTGCTCATCACCAAGACCGACCTGACTGATGCCGCCACCCTGGCGGCGCTGGAAGTCCGGCTCGAAGCCGTGAACCCGGGCACCCCGCGCCGGATCGTCCGATCGGGGCAGATCCGCAGTGACATGATCTTCGGGGCGGGTATCTACACCAAAGGCACGGCCTCACCGGAAGTAGCCACCTGGCTGGACAAGCCGTCACGGGGCTTTCGCACGCCGCAGAGAACGGCGGGCACGCCCGCCTGGCGACCTGGCAACGCGCCAGGCCCCCGTCGCGCCGAGCGTCATGACCTGCGGGTGCGCAGCTTCGTGATCGAACTGCCGGCCACCGTCCCGTGGTACGGATTTGCCGCCACCATGGGACGGATTCTCGACACCCATGGAGACAAGCTGCTGAGGGTCAAGGGGCTGGTCGCGGTCTACGGGACCGAAACCCAACCCCTGGTCATCCACTGCGTGCAGAACGTGGCCTATCCGGCGGTCCGCCTGGATGCCTGGCCACCCGGCGAGGCATTCGCCGACCGGCACGGCCGCATGGTGTTCATCGTCCAGGATCTGTCGGAGGCTGACGAGGCGGGCATACGCGCCGCGCTGGCGCACCTGCCGGCCGATTCGGTGGCCGCCCGGACGGTGGCTGCCTCGCCGTGGCTGCCCACCAAGTGCTGGCTGTCCCAGTGGGTGGCCACGACCAGCCTGCCCAGCTATCAAGTCGACGGCTGGATCGTCCAGACCCGTCGCCCGCGCCGGCTCTGATCGAGACGGGCGCCGCTCGCCGCGCCCCTCGCGAGGCTTCACCCGAAAAAAGCGGACGACACCGGAGTGCCGTCCGTCAAAAAGGAGAGCCTGTCCGATTCGGGCCGCTACGCCGAGCGCAGCAGCGCGATACTCTCGAGCACCTGTTCCGGGTGCTGTGTCTTCGGAATGCGCGCGAAATAGAACTGGCGGGCGCCCAGCGGCGGCGGGGCCTCGCCCGCCCACAAGGCATCGCTCACATCGATCCCGGTAGCGCAGGGCGCGCCGGCCAGATCCGACGCGGCGCCGATCAACGCATCCACATCGGTGGCGGACGGCATGGCCGCCGGCGGAGCGGATCCGAGCAGGATGCTCACCCCCCAGCGGTAATGCCTGGCCACGTTGATCAGCGGCCGGTAACGCTCGATATCGAGCGGGCCGCAATCGGCATCGTCCGGCAATTCCTCAAGGAGGAGCCCTGCAAGCTTCGCCTGGGACACGGAACGCAGCATGTCCGCCATGTACATGGCGCAGTCCTCGACCCCGTCGGCGTCGAACTCGGCCTCCTCGCGCCCCACCGCCCGATTGGCGATCTGCACCCAGTGGCGCGGTGATGGCAGAGCCAGCACCAGGGGGACCTGCCCGCGCAGGTACCCCGCCACGCCGTCGAGCACTTCGGCGAGGATGGCGCGCGGCTCTTCCGCCTCCAGCAGCTTGCGTATCGGGAAGGCGAAGCGGCGCTTCGCCCCCATTTCGTCAAGATAGGCCGGATGGCGAGCGAGCCAGGACGCGTAGAGCCCGCTGACCTCTACCACCGCCACATCGGGCCGCAGCAGGCCGTGCGCCTGGGAAAAGTAGGCCAGATACAAGGCCGGCGTCTGCCAGGGATCACCGCCGTCACCTGTGAGCAGGCGGGTCGTGTACTCAGCGGACTTCAGCCAGACCCGGATGCGCCCCGGTTCCGAGGCGTCCGGCAACAGGTCAGCGAGGCTCGAGCTCATTGCTTTTCGTCTTCCAGTGCACCGAGGGCCGCCAACCGCTGTTCCAACTCCTCGATCCGCACATCCTTCGGATGACGCATGTAGTTGGGCTTGGGCGCGTTGGCCTCGCGGTAGTCGTGTTGCGAACCCATGTAGAGCTTGGCAACGTCGTCGCCCCAGCAACCGAAGTACATGAGATGTTCCGGCGGCGCGGGTTTGTTCCAACGCTTGATGAACTCGGCATACGGCACGCCTCGCCGCTTGCGGGCCTGGCGCTCTTCGCTGCGCGCGGCGTCGGTTGCCTCGTAGTTGATCGCCAGCGTGGCGCGGTCGAACCTGACCTTGTAGAGGCGCTCGGCCACGTCGGGTGAGATCAGCCCTTCCTCGATGTCGCGGATGACGCCGGCCGGGTCGCGCTCGAGCAGATCGCCGTAGCCCGCGCCCGCGCCCTGGGAAATCATGAACAACTCACCACGCTTGGAGATCTCGAAGCCCATGCCCATATGATGGGTGGTGTAGCTGGCGCCCTCGAAGGGACGCTCGTTCATGATCTCCTCGATCGAGTGCTTGAACTTGTGCGGTTCGTTCTGCAGCACGTCGTACACATCCACCCCCTTGACCTTTGAGAGCGGATAGGCGCCGCAGGCATAGCCACCGAACAGGCCCTGCAGCGGCGGGATCTTCGCGCCCTGGCAGGTGGTCATGAAACCCCACTGCTCGGAATCCTTGGTGGCCACGATCATGGTGTAGCCCTGACCGCCACGGTACTTGCCCGGGGCGACGGCGTCACGGGTCATCTTCTTGGAGACCAGCTGCAGGAAGGGGACGTCCTCTTCGTTCAGTTCCTGCTCGCCGATGTCCGCCATGGTGGCGAAGATCGGCGCCAGGGCATGCTCGCCGTCGCGATCCACCGTGGCGCCAGCGCCCATGCCGTTGAGATCGGCACACAGGTTGCCGAGCGTCTCGCCGTGCTGGCTGACCCCACCCCAGATGAAGGTGTTGATCATGTTGAAGGTGGGCGCATGCACCTTGGTGTATTTCTCGGGGCAGCTGTAGAGGAACTTGGCCACCGCATGCTGGCCGGCGGTAAAGCCGGTGAAGATGGACATCAGACTCTGGGAGTTGGGGGCGTCGTACGAGCAGTTGACGATCGAGTGCGGATCGGTGATCACCTCGATCGGCGCGAACGCGGCCTGGCCACGCGGCAGATCCGGCCACACGTAGCACAGGAACACCTGCGCCAGCATGCCCTTGAGGCCGGCCACGATGGTGTTGGTCGGCCGGTTGGTGAATTCCGGCGCCGAGCCACGGAAGTCGAAGATCAGCCGGTCGCCGGTCTTGGTCAGCTTGCAGTTGATCTTCACCACACAGTTCTCGCGCAGGGTCGAGTCCTGGATGATGTAGGTCCGCACCGACATGTCGGGCCATTCGCTGATGCGACGCTTCACTTCGGCGCGCACGTTTTCCATGGTCAGGCGCAGGGTGGACACGAGCGCGGCGGGGCCGTCGGTATCCAGCGTCTCCTGGATGCGCTGCTTGATCCGCAGGCAGGCGAAGAGCTTGACCTTCATGTCCTCGTACTGGAGCTTGGGCTCGCGCACCGAGTTCTGCAGGAAGGTCAGGATGTCGCGCTTGATCTCGTAGTTCTCGACCACCTTGAAGGGCGACATCTTGAGGCCCTCGTCGCTCGGGCTCTCGGCCATGGACGGCATGCCGCCCGGCTCGATGGCGCCGTTCTCGCCCTCGTGCACCGTGGAGGCGACCCAGCACACCAGCTTGCCCTCATGGAAGATGGGCAGGATCATCGACTGGTCGGTGTTGTGCACATTGCCGTAGCGCGAGTCGTTGTGGATGAAGCCATCGCCTTCGCGCACCCCGACGGTGGGGTCGTTCATCCAGTTCTTGATGATGAACTTGATCGGGTGGTGCACCAGCGCGGAGAAGATCAGCACCCCGCCGGCGCTGGCAATGGCCAAGTCCCCCGAGGCGGAATACACCCCGGTAATGACATCGCCCCACTTGGCACCGGGCGCGGCCCCCATCTGTTCCACCATCTCGTAACCTTCGTCGCAACCGGACTGGATCCGGTCGCGGATCTTGGCGATGGTGTGTGAATCGCTCACCTGGGCGATCGATGCCTCTTCCTGGTCATCCCGCGGCATGAGGTCATGGTTCTGCATGATCTCCGGGTCGGGCCCCAGGAACAGGGTGGTGTCACTGAGGAACTTCTTGATCAGTGCCAGCTCTTCGGCACTGGGCTTTTTGCCCGTCACGGGCGTCGCAATATCGTTCATGTCTAATCCTGTCTGATCGTTGGATCGAGTGATGTCCCGTGTCTCAGGCACGCAGGAACCAGGTGGCGCCCTGCTTGGCGGCGACCAGATTCCAGCCCGGATTGACCAGGAAGGTGGTGACCTCGGAAGCCACGATGGCGGGGCCCGGAATCTCGACGCCCGGCTCGATCGCATCACGACTCCACACCGGGGTATCGACCGCGCCGTCATGGCCGACGAAGTAGCACTTGCGGGTGGTCGCCGGCGCCGGCGGCGCCTTGCGCAACTCGGGGGCCACCGGCTTGATGTCCTCGAACTGAACCGTCTCGTGCTTCACGTAGGCCGCCACGCGGATGGTGTTGATGCGGATACCCGCCTCCGGTGCCTGCGAGCCTTCGCCGAAGCGCTTGCCGTAGTCATTGGAGAACTGGGAGATGATGGCCAGCACGTCACCGGCACCATTGACCTCGTGCTTCGGAATCACCGCCGTGGTCTGCACCAGCTGGTTGCCGTAGCGCATGTCCAGCTCCAGGTTGTGGCACACATCCTCACGCGGGATGCCCTGACGCATCAGATCCTGGGTGCCTTGCTCCTTGAGGTCGGCGACGATCGCGTTGAAACGGTCGTAGTCGTCGAACAGGTGGCGGGTATTGGAGTCGTACAACACCATGTACAGCGAGGTTTCATGGATATGCAGCTGGTGCATGTTGCCGGCACCGACCGCCGAGAACACCGAGCTGAGCGGAGGCGCCAGGATCTTGTCGATCGACAGGTTCTGCGCAATGCCGCAGCAGTGCAGCGGACCATTGCCCCCGTAGGCCAGCATGGTGAAGTCCTTGGGGTCGTAGCCACGCGCGCGCAGTTCGGTGAACAGGCCGTTGGCCATGTTGTCGTCCACCTTCTCGCGGATCAGCAGCGCCGCCTCGATCACGTCGCAGTCGAGCTCATCGCACACCGCATCTTCGATGGCGGACTTGGCACGCCGCGGATTGAGCGGAATCGAACCGCCGGCATAGTTCTCCGGATCGAGATAGCCGAGCAGCAGGTCGGCGTCGGTCACGGTCGGCTTCATGCCGCCACGGTCGTAGCAGGCCGGGCCGGGATCGGAGCCGGCGGACTCGGGGCCGCACTTGACGGTGTCGTACATGCGGTCGTAACTCGCCACGGAACCGCCACCGGCGCCCAGCGTGACCAGGTGCACCATCGGCACGGACACCAGCCAGCGGTCGATCACCGGGTTGAAGTCGTAGTGCTTGATGCCGCCCTCGACCACGATACCGATGTCGTAACTGGTACCGCCCATGTCGGTGGCCACCACGTTGCCCAGATCGGCCTGCATGGCCAGGTGCTCGGAGGCGCCGATG
The DNA here is from genome assembly GCF_010983895.1 of Nitrogeniibacter mangrovi. Classification (GTDB taxonomy): domain Bacteria; phylum Pseudomonadota; class Gammaproteobacteria; order Burkholderiales; family Rhodocyclaceae; genus Nitrogeniibacter; species Nitrogeniibacter mangrovi. Next base: position 328,184 of record NZ_CP048836.1, on the reverse strand, counting down.
CCGGAGACCGGACCGGAGTGGATGGTCTGCAGTGCGTCGGTGGAATTGAGCTGCGCCATGCCACCGGAGTTGTGGATCACCAGCATCGGCTTTTCGTACTGGTGCGCGCGCAGGTTCTGTTCGAGCGCCGACAGCGCGTGGTACATGGTCGAGTGCAGGTAGCCATCGACGATCGCCGAGGTGGCACGCACATACTCGCCCTTACGGCCGGCCACCTGGTGCGACAGGATCACCGGGATCGCGCCGAGCAGGTGGGACGGATACTCCTCGAGCAGGATCTCCTCGATGCGCTGCTCATGCTCGGGATTGACCACCGCATTGACCAGCGCCACGACGATGATCTGCGCGCCACGATCGACCAGCTCGCGAATCTGGATGCGCACATCGTCTTCATCCAGGCCCATCACCAGATTGCCCTGGAAGTCCACGCGTTCGCGCACGCCGCGGATCATGTGCGGCAGCACCAACGGGTCCGGGCGCTGGGCGTTGGGCATGTCCTGCTGGCCCAGATTGTCCAGCCCCTCGCCATAGCCACGGGCACGCGACAGCGGCACGGTCGCCTCGTAGCCGGCCGTGACCAGCATGCCGATCTTGGGCCCCTTGTGCTCGATCAGGGCATTGGTCCCCAGGGTGGTGGCGTAACGCACCGAATCCACTGCGGAGAGGATCTGCTCCAGCTCCAGTTCAAGGACGTGGCAGGCCTTGCCGAGCGCCTCATTGAAGCCCAGCGCCAGGTTTTGGTGGGTCGTCAGGGCCTTGGCTTCGATGTACTTGCCATCCCAGACCACGAAACAATCGGTGAACGTGCCACCGATATCGACGGAAACTCGCCTCATGCTATCTCCTCAATTCTTTCTCACCGGCGCGGCCGGGCCTCGGGGCTCCGCGCGCCGTACATCCCGCGACGCGGGACTCAGTGGTTGTGTCCCTGGCCGGCCTCGACCGCAGGACCGATCACCGGCTCCTTGACTTCGTCGCGCGTAGACCACTGGGCCTTCAGCGCGGGCAGGTCCGGCTCCATGTCATGCAGGGGCGGATGGCCCGGGACGGCGTATTCCGTCTCCACCATCGTCCCGCAGCTCGGGCAGTAGTACTCCAGGATGCGGACCCATTCCGGATCAGGGCTGAAGGTGAAGCGGTACTTGTCCGGATCGATGATCGGCGGGTGGATTTCACGTGGATCACGGTCGTGGACCAGCATCCCTTCCTTGTAACCGCGGGTCGCGGGACCGACCACGTGGTTGCACACACGGCACTCCCAGTTCTCGCTCTCCAGGTCGATGCGCAGGTATTCGGTCATCAGCACTTTCATGTTCAGGACTTCCTCTTCAGCAAGATGTCTCCCGCGTCGCTGATGACGAAACTCCAGCCATCCAGCACCCGGCAGGTAAAGTAGTCTTCCTCGATGATCGCGGGCCCGGCCGCGTGATCACCCGCCTTCATCTGCGCCACCTTGTAGACCGGCACGTCGATCCGGCCCTGGCTGCGGGTCAGTACGTTGCGCACGCCATCGGCCACGGCTGCGGCACCTTCGGTGAATGTCGCCGCCTTGCCGACTTCCTCGCGCAGGGGCTTCACGGCGGTCAGTTCCAGCTCCACGTTCCTGGCCTTGGCGAAGGACGCCGGCACGGTGGGCGATGCATCCAGTTGCGCGGCGATTTCCTCGCCGTCCGCGTTCTCGGCCACCAGGCGGGCATGGATCTGGTAATCGCCTTCCGCCACACCTTCGGCGAACATGTCGCGCGAAGCCTTCACCTTGAGCCCTGCCAGCGCCTCGGCCAGCGTTTCGTCCGAGCATGCGTCCAGACTCACGGAATAGCGCTGCGAGATGTCGCAAGAGCCGATGCCATAGGCACTGAAGACCGCGGCCAGCTGCGGAACGGCGACCGTATCGATTCCGGCCTTCTCCGCCACGCCGCAGGCGTTGAGCGGCCCCGCTCCGCCAAAGGCGAGCAGCGTCGTGTCCTCGGAGATCTTGGTGAAGCGATGCAGTTCCACCGCGATCTTGTCTTCGTAGGCGTGCTCCATCTGCAGGAGCGCCTCGTCCAGTTCCACCCCCAACGGCTGAGCGATGTTCACCATGACCGCCGTGGCGGCACGATCCAGATCCAGCGCCATCCCGCCACCGAAATACGAGGCCGGGTCGAAGATGCCGCACAACAGACTGGCATCGGTGATGGTGGCTTCCTTGCCGCCACGACCAAAGGCCGCCGGCCCCGGCACTGCGCCCACGCTTTCGGGGCCGATCGCGATCCGGTTGTTCACCACCTTGAAGATCGAGCTGCCGCCCGCACCGGCACTCATGATCTCGCTCAGCGGGAAGGAGACGCTGATCCCTTCCACATGACCCCGACGGGTTTCGCGCACCTTGCCGTCCATACACTGGCCGATGTCGGTGGTGGTGCCGCCGACGTCGATCGCCACCACATCCTTCATGCCGTACAACTTGGCAAAGGACTTCATGCCCTCCATGCCACCACGCGGGCCCGAGCTGTAGGTCTTGATCGCCACCGTCTTGGCCACGCGCGAGGCATCGCCGTCATTGCGGAAGATGAGCAGCGGATTCTTGGTACGGAAAGCTCGCAGGCGGTTCTCGGCATTGAACAGGAAGGCTTCGGTCGCCGGATGGAGGAAGGAATTGATCAGCGCGGTCCAGGTACGGCGCGCCTCGTCACGGTCCATGATCAGATCGCTGCCGTAGAGCACCGGCACAGCCCCGAGCAGGTGACGTGGATACTTGCGCAGCACCACCCGCTTGAAGCGGTTTTCCAGATCGACGAAATCCGCCCCGCCGAAGCTCACCACCAGACGATTGGCGCCAGCGGCGGTCAGCTGGTTGATGGCCTTGACGATCTCCACGTCCGCCTCGACCCCCTTGACCACGCCGGCATCGAGAAACACCACGCGATCGGCCACCAGGGCTTCGAAGACTTCGGGATCCTGTTCGGCAAGGCGAACCGGCAGATCCCGCGAGGCCGCGTCGATGATCAAACCGAGGCGCGGCCCCTTGCGCTCGCAGATCGCATTCGTGCCCTGCGTCGTGGAGTAGCGGATCAGGTCCACTTCCTCGAGCAGCCGGGCCACATTCTTTTCGTTGTAAATCACTTCAGAAGCCTTTTGCAGGCCTTCGAAGAAGCATTTACTCAAATCGTAAGGTGTCGTCAGGACTTTCGTCTTCTTGACCACACCTTCCTGGTTGATGCAGATATCGGTGAGCGTGCCACCGTTATCTATATTGATCTGCAATGACATATTGCATTTCCTCCTGCCAGGCGTTTGCCAACCATTAAGGTGAATAAGTTCGTTTGCGTACTCGAACAGCTGTAGACCAATGAAAAAGCCCATTCCTACATTCGGACCATGCGGAAAACTCTCGGTATTGCATGGGCGTTCGATCCATTAATAGCAATCGCTGTGCCAACGAAATGCCGTCCAAAAACAAATCGCAACATACTGTTTTTATTGGAGTTTTATTTTTCAACAAAAATCCGAACACACTGATCCGTCCGGAATCCGGAACAGCGTCCGGATGCCGGATACGTCGTCCCCATCCAACCGCGCGAAATCACGCGAAAGGGGAGACACCGGAGCCGAAAGGTCGGAAATGCTGGAATTAACGCAGCTAAGCGCAGACAAACATCCATTCGCCCGAATCAGGCCGAATGGATGATGCGCGCAGGCGTAATAAATGAATCCGAGATGGAAATTGATGCTTCGCTTGGGGAGCGAGACGGATAAAATCCGGATGTATTTTCTGCCGCGATACTACGTGCCACGAAAATCGGCCGATTGCCGCGCGAAGAAAATAAAAATCGCGCCCGCAACCTGATGAATCAGATCCGGGCGCGACAGAATGAAACGGCCTAGACGCGGGCGCCGCGCACCCGGTCGACCAGCGGGTCGAGGTTATACCGCTTCAACTTCACATAGAGGGTGCTTTTCGCGATCCCGAGAGTGCGTGCCGCGCCGGTCATGTTGCCGCCGCTGCCGCGGATCGCACGCAAAATGGCTTCGCGCTCCACCGACTCGAGGCAGGTGATGCCTTCATCGGTTTCGTCCACGACCTCGGACAATTCATGCGGCAGATACTCCTCGCTCAGATGAATGTCCGGCGTCATCAGCACCATGCTTTCGAGCACGTTGCGCAATTCGCGGATGTTGCCCGGCCAGGCATAGCGCTTGAAATACTCCATCGCGCCCGCGGTAATGGTCTTCTTGGGCATACCGTACTGGGTCGCCAACTTCTCCAGATAGTGGTCGGCCAGTACCGGAATGTCGTCAACCCGATCTCGCAGCGCAGGAATGCGGATGCTGGTCACGGCCACACGATAAAACAGATCCATCCGGAACCGTCCTTCTTCCACCTCCTTGCGCAGATCCCGGTTGGTCGCGGCGATCAGGCGGAACTTGACCTTGCGCGGCTTCGTTTCACCGAGCCGGTACACTTCGCCCTCTTCGAGCACCCGCAGGAAATGCGGCTGCAGATCCAGGGGCATTTCGCCGATCTCGTCGAGAAACAGGGTGCCGCCGTCGGCCGCCTCCACCTTGCCGACCATGCCCCCCCGCCGGGCGCCGGTAAACGCCCCCTCGGCATAGCCGAACAGCTCGCTCGTCAGCAGCTCGCGCGAAAAGCCGCCGCAGTTGATGGCCACGAACGGCGCATCCTTGGTAGTGCCCGCCTTGTGGATACCTCGGGCCATGACATCCTTACCCACGCCCGTTTCACCAAGAATCAGCACCGGCACGCTCGATCCGGCCAACTGCCGCGCCTTGCCGACCGACTGGCGCAGCCCGGGATTGTCCCCCACCACCTGCTCGAACGTGCCATCGTTGGCTAAGACATCTTCACCCACGACCGGACGGCTGAATTGCGTATTGCTGCTCCGACCGGGCAGGGTGAGCAGGGTGCCGATCCGATGTCCGTTGTGGAACACCGGATCGAGCCAGTCGGCCTGAATCCAGGGGGGCAGTCCGGTCGGCATCTCGCTGCCCTTGACCGGACCGAAGGCGAGGCTGGACAAATCGGCGGCCTGCCCATCGGCCAGATCCGACAGCACACTGCTGGCCCGCTCGTTGGCCTTGATCGGGTTGCCGCGCCGGTCCAGCACCACGACGCCGTCGCTGGTGGCACTGGTCAAGCGCCGCATGCAGTACTCCAGCAGGCGGTAACGCATGTCCATGGCCATGCGGGCAAGTCGGTTCTCGATTCGGCCGGAGGTGGTCACCACCAGCGCCAGGCTGTGACGGTTGAAGGTGGAGTTGAGGCCCGACACGTCGATGACGCCGAGAATGGACTTGTCATACGGATCGCGGATCACGGTGGCGGAGCAGGTCCAGCGCTTGATACCGGCACAGAAATGTTCCGCGGCATGGATCTGGATCGGTTGACCGATTTCCAGCGCGGTGCCGATGGCATTGGTGCCACACGCCGATTCGCTCCAATCGCTGCCCGGCATCAGGTGGATGTTCTCGGTGGCTCCGCGGGTCGAGGTATCCCCTTCCATGTTGAGGATGGTGCCGCTGTTGTCGGTCAACACCATCACCGTCCCGCTTTCGGACAGGAAATCCCGCGCCTCTGCCATGATGGGCGTGCTGGCGCTGAGCAGTTCATCATGCTCGTTCAGCAGGGTGTACAGGGACTGCTCGGCGACCGGTTCGGGGCCGCCCGTGCGCCCCGGGTCGACCTGGTTGTGAAGACAACGATTCCAGGAATCATCGATCAATCGCCGGATCGCATCAGTGGCACTGCGTTCGCCACTGAGAAGCCGTTCCCATGAATTCATGATGAAACGGTCGTTCTCGGGCCGCGAGAACATCTGGCTCGCTCGGTTTGATTGCATTGTGCTCCTCCTTGATGCCGCGCTGTCACGGCCGGATCAGAGCCCGACCGTCCGCACGGTTCGTTGTAGATCCGTTCGGCTCATGCAGACGGCCGACGAATCGTGTGTATGCCGTGACGCGATGGCTGCGACGCCACGAACACCCGGCCCATCTTCTACCCTCCTGTCGCACTTCTCAAGCATTCAAGCGCAGGAGGCGAGCCGTTACCGCACCAGCCGAAGGTCGTAATCGAATCTCCTTCAAAGAAACGCGGCACTTCACATAAATGCAAGACATGTGCCAGAACGAGCCATTTGCACCACCCCGCCTACGATGACGCGATAGCAAGGGCTCCCGTCACCTCACGACGACACCGGCGACGACCACCTGATCGAGGGCCGCTCCCATCCGTCCGGATTCCGGACGGTCACCGTCCGGAATCCGGACGGACTGCCTCCATCACTGCATCATTCATGGCTTTCGAGCCCGCCACAACCCGTCCGAATCGATCCGGACAGCACCGCCCGTTCTCAGGCCCAACGCCACCTTGAAACTCAGGCCCGCCGGTATGGGCCTCGTGAGCCTCACATGCCCCTGGGTGGACGCCCACCGCAAGGATCAGGAACAACGGCGTGCCGCATTGCCGCGCCGCCTGCGTACAAAGGCTTCCGGAACGCGGTTTTGGGCACACCCCCGAGGCCGGCGTATCCACGCAGACCGCTCAGCATGCGCCCATTGGCAGAAGAATCCGGTGCAGCGGGTCGATACCCGACGAAGGTCATATCGACATGACCATCGCGCCGATGGTTGCGGCCGCGCACCGGAAGGCGATCGTCTCCGGCGCCATCGACAGACAGCATGCGATACGACCGCCCGACGTCGGGATGGTGGTTGGCGGGCACGTTTCCGCACCCGCCGCACCTGCGGCGTTGGGGCTGACCGCTCAGCGACCACCGCCGGTGGCCACTTCCTCCAGCTTCGACAGGGAGACGTCGGTCTCCTTCACACCCGCCGGGTTCGACTTCATGTTGGCCGACCAGGTGGTGGAGTGATTGCGCTTGACGTCGATGACGTGGCCGACCACGGGCATCACCGCCTTGTAGCCGTCGTCACCCACGTCCGGACGGTTCTGGAAGATCATGAATTTCCAGAACTCCCCCTTCTGGTCGTACATCTCGCCCAGATAGGGGCGCGGGAAGCCTACCTCCATGTACACCACCTTCTTGCTGTACGGGTGCTCCGGCGGCGGCGTGCCTTCCACCACATAGACCTCGCGCGGCTCCCACGCGATGTTCTTGGCGGGGAAGAAGTACGGCGCCTCGGTCAGGCCCACGGAGGGGAATTCCTCCGGCGTGCCTTCCTTGCTCCGGTCGACGCTCAGCTCGGGACTGTGCGCGATGGCGAACACCCAGCGCTTGCCGATGAGCTTGTTGGACTGGTACTTGGTCGGGAAGGCGTCCCAGATGTCCCAGTCGTCATAGAGCTGGTCGGTGCCGCCGATCGGGTCCATCCACGCGCCACCCGACAGGCGCCGGGTGCGGCGCACCGACTTCAGGTAGGCCCAGGTGGCGTCCGGCTTGGCCGAGGTCGGGTCGTTGTAGCGGATCGAGAAGGTGCCCAGGCCACGGATGTCCTGCGGGCTGGTGGCGAACAGGTAGGTCTTCTGCGCGATGGTGCCGTCCCCCACGGTGGTCGGCCCGCCATCGAGACGGCCTTCCATGTAGTAGCGCATCGACTGCCAGCGCTGCACCCGCTCGACGCCCTTGTCGCCGCTGATGAACACGAAGGAGATGTCACGCAGATCCATGGTGGCGCCGTAGGTGTCGGCGCGCAGGTTCCAGATCACCTTGTCGCCGGCGTACGGGTCGTCCATCTTGATGGTTTCCGGCGGGAACGGCATGCCCGCCTGCCAGTTGCTCATGGTGCGATCGGCAGTGTTGAACTTGACCGTGCCGATGTTCTTCTTCGACCACTCCACGTATTTCGGATCCATCTCGATCTTCTTCGAGTGGGCGATCTTCATGGTGAGGCCGAACTTCTTGATCATGTACTCGAGCTTCTCCGGCACCATGCTGGCGACGGTCTTGCCTTCGAAGGTCTCGTTCTTGATCTTGTCGTAGTTGTCCTTGGTGATGACGAAGCCGGCCTTGAGTTCGCCCGCCAGCGCCGCCTGGGCGCCGACGATCAGGCCGACCGCGCCGATGAACCCCAGCGCGTGGGCGATCCGGCGCATGCCGTGGGAATGTGCTGCGTTCAACATCTGTTGTCTCCTTGTGTGTCTCTGATCAGAAAAGCCGGGTCAGGCGGAAGGTGAGCTGACTGTTGTTGGCGAAGTAGCCGAACAGCTGGGTGTTCGAGTTGGGGTCGAACAGTTGCTTGGAGGAGCCGTTGGTCCAGAAGATGTCGGCCTCGGCCTTGGCGCGCCACTTGTCGCCGAGCACGAATTCCACGCTCGGGATGGCGAAGCCGCCGCCATGGCTCAGGTCGACACCGACGGCGAAGCCCGGGTTGATGGTGTCGTTCTTGTAGTTGAGCACCGTGAACGCGGTCAGGATGGTGTTGTGCTCGGTGAGCGGCGCCCCGTAGGCGAACAGGCGCACCAGGTCCTCCTTCTTGTCGTAGTCCTGCACCCAGGTGTCGAACAGCTGGACCGAGGAGAAGGACGGACGGGTGGTGCCCAACAGACGCTGGAAGTTCAGGTTCTTGTCGGCCCGCAGCATCATGGTCACGACGTCCTTGGTCTTGATGCCACCCAGTCCCAGGCCCATGTGGCCATACTTGTTGACCGCGAAGCCGCCGGTGCCCACGTTGTACGGCTGGTCGAAGGTGTAGGCCACCTCGGCACTGAACACGGTGTCCAGGTCGGCCGAGTAGCCGCTGACGGTGGCGCCGACCACGTCGATGATCGGGTTGATCAGGTCGAACAGGGGGCCGGTCGGGGTCTTCTTCCACGGCGCGAAGCTCGAGTTCGCCACCGGGTCGGCCGAGAAGGCGCGGATATAGGCCACCGAGTAGTTGAGCGTGTCGGTCGCACCCGACCAGCGGATCCCGCCGGTGACTTCATCCTTGTCGGCTTCCGGATGGTTGCAGTCGTGCTTGGTCACCGCGGTCAGATCGAAGCCGCGATAGGGCTGGAAGAACCAGCGTCCGCCCTGGATATCGTAGGTGTTGCCGATATCCTTGCAGCGGTCCAGCCCCGGGCGCACGAACATCTGCAGTTCGCCGTTCGCTTCGGGCACGTCGAGTCGCAGGTTGGCCAGCCACAGCGGCTTGCGCCATTCCTCGTTCTCCCCTTCGAAGAACAGGCGCCAGGACAGATCGTAGCCATGCACTACGTCCATGGCATGGAAGAAGTCGGACTCGCCCCACACGATCTGCTGCTTGCCCAGACGGACCGTGGCGCGGTCGCCGAGCTTGAACTCGCCCCAGAATTCGCGCAGGTCCTGACCGTTGTAGTTGTCGAGGATGTTGCTGTCGTCGCCGCCGGTGGTACCGGTGGCCACGCGCAGGTCTTCCAGGTCCTTCAGGTACTGGGTCTTGTGCTCCCGGTCCCCGCGCGCGATGGCCTTCCACTGGATCGGACCGGTCTGGGCGTCCATGTCCAGCATCAGCGAGCCGCGGATCATGGACGGCTTCCACTTGTCGTCGGCCTTGGTTTCGGGAATGTCCTGCATGTTGAAGGCGGCCCAGCCACGCACGTAGCCGCCGATGTGGAAGTAGGTGTTGCCGTCGTCGGCGGAGGCACTCGCCGACAGCGCGGACATCAGGATCACGCCGGCTGCCAGGCGGCGGTTTCGGGTCTTGTTCATGGTTCTCCCTTGAGTCGTTAGGTGTGGTGACACAACAGCGCCGTCAGGCCGCCCGGGGTCACCCCCCGGGGCGGCCCGTCGGAAGTCAGGCGACAGCGGGCTCCGCGTCTGCGGCCAGCTCGATCGGATGGCGTTTGGAACCGACGATGAATTTGGGGCGGAACAGATAGACCAGCGCCGGCATCAGGAACAGCGCCGACGAGGCCGAGATGAACAGCCAGATGGCGATGAGCACGCCCATGTCGGCCTGCAGCCGCAGCGACGACAGGCTCCACAGCACCACGCTGGTGATCAGCGTCAGCGCGGTGATGAGCACCCCCTTGCCGGCACTGGCGATCGACTTGGCGATCGCGCGGGGCACGTCGCCGTGGTGGTGCAGTTCCTCGCGGATGCCATCGACGATGTAGAAGGTGTAATCCACCCCCAGGCCGATCCCCAGCGCCACCACCGGCAGGGTGTTGATGTTCATGCCGATGCCTTTCCAGGCCATGTAGCTGAAGGTCAGGGTGTTGGACAGCAGCACCGGGATCATGAAGAACACACCCGCGGCCATCGACCGGTAGGTCACCGTGCAGCACACCACCAGCACCAGCAAGGCGAAGGCGATGGCCTCGATCTGGCCGTTGAGGATCACCTCGTTGACCGCGGCCAGCACGCCCACCAGACCGCCGGCGAGCATGAAGTGCGCATCCTTCATCGGATGGTCGGCGATGTAGTCCTTGACCCGGGCGATGGCGGTGCGGATGGTCTCGCCCTGGTGGTCGCGGAAGAACAGGGTGACGGCGCCGTTCAGGGCCTGCGGATCGGCGAAGCGGTCCATGTCGCCGGGGTCGGCGCCGGAGACGAACATGTACATCAGCTCGCCGTTCTCGTTGGCGCTGTTGCCCAGCTCCTGGTAGCGCGGATTGCCTTCACGCAGCACCCGCTTGACCGCCGGCAGCACATCCGCCAGCGAGATGCTGCCACCGACCTCGGGCTGCGCTTCCATGTACTTCTGGAACTTCTCCATGCCCTCGAGCACGTCGGGCTGCTTGAGCGCTCCCTCCTTGTCGCCGCCCACCACCACGAACATCCGGTCGGAACCCTGGAACTTGTGGTTGATCGCGGTCGCGTCGGTGTTGTAGGTGGAATCCGGCCACAGGATCGGCGAGCCGGGGTTGGCGTCGCCCACCTTGAGGTTGAAGGCATACAGCCCGGAGAGCACGAAGATCACCAGCGCCGCGATGGCCACGCCGTAACGCGCCGGCGAGGTGACGATGGACGAGCACAGGCGCAGGATGCGCTGCAGGATCGGCTGGATGTTGATCGGATGGGCGTAGCGCTTCTCCAGCCGGCACCACGACAGCAGCACCGGCGTGAGCACCAGGGCGCTGACCATGATCGACAGAATCCACACCGTGCCGATGTAGGAGATCTTCTCCAGCATCGGGATCGGCGTCAGCGCCACCACCAGCACGCATCCGGCATCGGCCACCACCGCCAGCATCCCCGGCTTGAACAGGTTGAGCAGGCTCGCCCGCGCCGCCGCCTTGGTGCTCGACGCACCGTTGGCGACCTCGTCCTCGAAACGCGACACCAGCTGCACCGAGTTGGAAATGGCCTGGGCGGTGATCAGGAAGGCCACCACGATGACCAGCGGGTCGAGATGGAAGCCCATCAGCTTGGCCGCGCCCAGGGCCCAGATGGCACTGACCACCCCGGTAGTCAGCGGCAGCAGGGTGCCGTGCCAGGTGCGGGTGATGAGCAGCAGCAGCACGACCAGCGACGCCACGGTGATGAAGAAGATCTGCGCCGTCTCGGTCAGGTAGTAATTGACCAGGCCGTACAGGATCGGCTCGCCGACCACCCGCACCAGCACGCCGTCGCCGCGCGCGGCATCGGCGATCGCCTTGATCTGGCGGTAGGCCTTGAAGTAGTCCACCGTCCCGTCGGTGAAGTCCGCCGTGATCAGGGTGGCCTTCATGTCGATGGACACGTAGGGCCCGTAGACCAGCGGATTGTTCAGCACCGCCTCGCGCAGGGTCTTGATGGCTGCCGCATCCTTGGGCAGATCCGGCCACATCAGCGGACGCGACTCGATCCCCGAGGTCGAGGCCCGCACCTCCTTGAGCTTCTTGGAGGCCAGGGACACGATCTGGTAGTTGTCGACCCCCTCGACCTTCTGCAAGGCCTTGGTGATCTCCTGCACCTTGCGCAGGACGGTCATGTCGAACACGTCGCCCTTTTTGACCTCGAGCATGATGCTCACCATGTTCGAGCCGCCGAAGGTCTGCTTGAAGCGGTTGTTGACCTGCACGTAGGGATGGTTCTTGGGCAGCAGGTCGCTGAAGACCGTCTTGACCTCGATATGCGCGGCCAGATAGCCCATGACGACGGTGATGGCGGCGACCACCACGACCACCGCGACCCGCCGGCGCAGGATGAAGTCGATGACGTGCTCGAGCGCCTTGAAGGTTGTGTTTTTCATTGGATGTTCCTCTCAATCGCGGCCAAAGGTGAGCAGCCGCCCGCCGTCGAGCACGCTCAGGTTCGCGCCGGCGAGGAAATAGCGTTTGCCGACCTTCAGGATCTGCGTGCGCCAGGCCAGGTCCTGCTCGGAAATGCGCCCGCCGGTCCAGTGCGCCCCGTCGGCATCACCGACCACGCGCATGCCCTTGTCGCCCACCGCGATCCAGTGGGCGCCGTCCCAGATGACGCTGTTGAGGTGTTCGCGGGTCATCGGCGGCGCCTGGGTCCAGCTCGCGCCACCGTCGGCGGTCACCAGCACGACGCCGGACAGGCCCACCGCCACACCGTCGAGCGGATCGCGGAAAGCCACCGACATGAGGCTGGAGTCGACCGGGCTGGGCATCTCGGTCCACGTCGCGCCACCGTCCCCGGTGCGCAGCATCTGGCCGAACTCGCCCACCAGCCAGCCGTCCTGACCGAGGAAGAAGATGTCGTTCCAGGCCTGGTCCTTGGCGGGGATGACGCGGGTCCACGTGGCGCCGAAGTCGGTGCTGCGCAGCACCGCGCCGTATTCGCCCACCGCCCAGGCGAATCCGCCCGGATAGGCACGCACCCGCATCAGCTTGTTGGCGACCTCGGAACGCGGCGCCTTGACCGGCGTCCACGTCTTGCCTCCGTCGCCGGTCACGATCACGACGCCGCCGTTGCCGACCGCCACCGCGCGCTGCGCGTCCCAGGCCGCGATCGACTGCAGATGCGCGGTCAGCGGATCGGACTGCACCGCCCAGCTGGCGCCGCCATCGTCGCTGCGCACGATCTTGCCGTAGCTACCGACCGCCCAGACCACCGACGCAGACGGCGAGACCACGCCGTAGAACAGGTCGCGCCGTTCGATGGGCGGCGTCTTGAGCACCGCGATCTGCGGCTCCCATTTGATGAAGAAGGCCGCGTAGAGCAGGCTGCCGATGATCGCCAGCGGGACCGCCGACAGCACGGCCGACGCAAAGCTGCGCGCGATTCTGTTGATGGAGATGGATGCACTAGCCATGGCGCACCATCCTCCGGACCGGACAGCACGCGATCCGCCCCCCTTTCGGTACCGGCGCCCGCCGGCCTCCCAATTGAAGCGTCTCTATTCTCATGTTCTCCTCTTTCCTGGTCTTGTTGGCCGGCGGACGGGCCTCTCTCCCCTGTTTCCGTCCGACTGGGTGTGGATGCACAAGCCGGCCGACTTCCCGGCAGCTCGCCTTCCCCACACGAGGCGTCCGGTCCGGCGCAACACGCACCGGCAGGACGCTTCGTTCCTTCGCAACTTGAATGCCAGAAAAAAGGCGTAGAAAATTTTTCGTAACCCGCTGTTTTTATTGTCTATTTTTCCTTCCGCAGGATGCTGCGCCGCAACATGAGAACGGCGTCCCGTCCGGATATCCTCCAGTGAGGTGACCAGATATCGAACCGCCCGTACGCTCACCCGCGCCCTCGAAATCCGACACTTCAAGGTGCGCGCACAGCCCTGCCCCCCGGATCGAATCCATCGGCATCGTCGGTGCTCGGAGCAATGCGTATCGAGTGGTACGCCGACCGGAGAACAGGCCGATATCCGGATTCCGACCGTTCGATCTCGCGACTGTGACGGCCTCGTGTCGATTCCGTCGAATTCATCTACCTATTTGAATTCACGTGGCTTTTATGTCACTCCACGGCCTGGCACCGCTCTTGCAATGCTTTTCCGGTCAAATCCGATCAAGGACATTTCGGGAGGAATCCAGTGTCACTGAGCAAAGTCTGTGCGACACCCGAGGCCGCGCTGTCCGGCCTGCTGCGGGATGACATGACGATCATGTCGGGAGGGTTCGGGGTATGCGGAATTCCCGCGGCCCTGATCGACGTCATCCTGGACTCGGGCATCAAGGGGCTGACCCTGATTTCCAACAACCCGGGCGCCGACGGTCATGGTCTGGGCAAACTGTTCCAGCACCGTCAGGTCCGCAAGCTCATCTGCTCCTACGCTGGCGACAACGCGCTCTTCGCCCAGCAGTACATGGCCGGAGAGGTGGAGGTGGAATTCAATCCGCAAGGCACGCTCGCCGAGCGGATTCGCGCCGGGGGCGCCGGCATCCCCGCGTTCTACACGCGCACCGGCGTCGGGACCGTCATCGCCGAGGGCAAGCCGACCGCCGAGTTCGACGGCAACACCTACGTCCTCGAGCGAGGCCTGACCGCCGATCTGGCGCTGGTCCACGCCTGGAAGAGCGACCCCGAGGGCAACCTCCAGTACCGCATGACCGCGCGCAACTTCAATCCGCCCATGGCCACCGCCGCCAGGATCACCGTGGCGGAGATCGAAACCCTGGTGCCCACCGGCGGCCTGGATCCGGACCACATCGTGACCCCGGGCATCTTCATCCACCGGCTGGTGAGCGTCGGCACCATCAACAAACATATCGAGCAGCGCACGGTTCGCCGTCGCCCGGCCGAAGTGGAGGGCTGAACATGGCTTGGAGTCGAGACGAGATGGCCGCGCGCGCGGCCCGGGAACTGCGGGACGGCTTTTACGTGAACCTCGGGATCGGCATTCCGACCCTGGTCGCCAACCACGTTCCCGACAACATGTCGGTTCAGTTCCAGAGCGAAAACGGGATGCTCGGCATGGGCCCTTTCCCCTATGAAGGGGACGAGGACGCCGATCTGATCAACGCCGGCAAGCAGACCATCACCACCCTGCCCACCACCAGCTTCTTCGACAGTGCCACCTCGTTCGGGATGATCCGGGGCGGCCATATCCAACTGGCGATCCTGGGCGCGCTGCAGGTGTCCGAAAAAGGCGATCTGGCCAACTGGACCGTGCCGGGCAAGATGATCAAGGGCATCGGCGGGGCCATGGATCTGGTCGCCGGGGTCGGCAAGATCATCGTGCTCATGGAGCACACCGCCAAGGGCGCGCCGAAGATCCTGGCCACCTGCAACCTGCCGCTGACCGGTGTCGGCGTGGTGGACATGATCATCACCGACCTGTGCGTGTTCGAGGTGGGCGAAAACGGTCTGACGCTCACCGAACTGGCTCCCGGCACGACGCTGGACGACGTGCGCGCGGGCACCGGGGTTTCCTTCGCGATCGCGCCCGGCGTGCACTGATCCGCCCTCGATCACATCGGGGCACGCCACACCGATCGTTTTCATGTGGGGACGCACATATCCAGGAATCGAGGTTGCTCCTCCGCCGCCCCTCACCTTTGGATGCGTCCCCCATTTTTTTGCACACCCCACCCCACACGATGCCGCCCCATGACCGCTGGCGGCAGGCGCATTCAGGGAGGATCAACCATGCGATTTCTCTATGGACGTCGGAGCCGGGAGGCACTGCAACGCGCGCTGGAGACGCTCGCAGCCGGCATGCAGCAGGACCAGGGCGACATCGAGCTCGGCGCCTGCCCGGCGGCCTTCCGCCCATCGCTGATCCGGCTCCAATCGGCCTGGCAGGCGGCGCACACCCGTGCCCAGGACCGCCTGGCAGCCAGCGAAGCGACGGGGCGGCAGATGCAGCTGCGCGACGAGGCCGCGCGCGGGGAGCTCGACCATTTCCGCGCCCGCTTCGATCTGCTCCTGGCCGCCACCCATGTCGGCTTCTGGGAAATGGCACTGGGTACCGGTGACACCATCGACGACGACCACCCGATCTGGTGGTCACCCCAGTTCCGCGCGCTGCTCGGCTTTGCCGACGAGGGCGAGTTTCCCGACCGGCTGGGTAGCTGGCGCACACGCCTGCACCCGGACGACGAAGGCGCCACCGTCGCCGCCTTCCTCGCCCATCTGAAGGACCGCAGCGGCCGCACCGACTACGACGTCACCTATCGTCTCGCCTGCGCCGACGGCCAGTACCGCTGGTTCCGCGCCCGCGGTGCCACCCGGCGCAATCCGGACGGCTCCCCGCAGCGCGTAGCCGGTTCGCTCGCCGATGTAGACGCCCAGATCCAGCGCGACCAGGAACTGAACCGAACGCTCGAGCGCTTCGAGCTGGCCCGGTCGACGCTCAGCGACGGCCTGTGGGACGTCGAAATGGTGGACGGCTCGCCGACCCATCCCGAGAGCCGCTGGTGGTGGTCCGACCAGTTACGCGCGCTGCTCGGTTTTTCCGACGAACATGATTTCCCCAACCGGATGGAAAGCTGGGCCAGCCTGCTGCATCCGGAGGACGCACCCGCCACCCTGGCCGCCTTCAAGGCCCATCTGGCGGACATCAGCGGCCAGACCCCCTACGACGTGGAAAACCGTCTCCGAACCAAGAGCGGCGAATACCGCTGGTACCGCGCCCGCGGCCAGACCTGCCGCGACGCCAAGGGCACCCCCCTGCGCTCGGTCGGCGCCCTGGCGGACATCCACGCCACCCGCAAGGAAAAGGAATTGCAGGCGATCGAGGAACAGCACCGCCTGCAGTTGCAGGCCAACCTGGACAAGATCGTGACCATGGCGGAGGCCATCCGGGAGGTCGCCAACCAGACCAATCTCCTCGCCCTCAATGCCGCCATCGAGGCGGCCCGGGCCGGAGAAGCCGGCCGCGGCTTCGCGGTCGTCGCCGACGAGGTGCGCAAGCTCGCCGAGCGCACCCGGCTGGCCACACAGGAAATCACCAAGATGGTGACCGAATGATCCGCCCCGTCCGTTCGCATTCGGGGCGGACATCACGACACAAGGAGTCACAATGAACGCATGCATCATCGGCTGGGGCCACACCCGTTTCGGCAAGCACGACGACGCCAACCTGGAAGCCCTGATCGTTTCCGCCACCCGCGAGGCGCTTGAGCACGCCGGCGTCGACGGCCGCGACGTGGACGCCATCTGGCTGGGTCACCTGGGCGGCGGCCTGGTGCCGGAGATTTTCACCTCGTCGCTGGTCATGCAGGCCGACCCCAGCCTGCGCTGGCGCCCGGCCACGCGCGTCGAGAACGCCTGCGCTTCGGGCGCCGGCGCCCTCTTTGCCGCCTGCGATGCCATCGCCGCCGGACGCACCCGCATCGCCCTGGTGGTGGGGGCGGAGAAGATGACCGGCGTGTCCGGCGCCGATGTCACGCGCGTTCTGGGCAGTGCCTCCTACTACAAGGAGGAGGGCGCCCGGGGCGAGACCTTCCCCGGCATCTTCGCCCACATCGCACAGGACTACGCGACACGCTACGGCGACCCGTCGGAAGCCATGGCGCGGATCGCGGCGAAGAACCACGCCAACGGCGCCCTGAATCCGCTGGCCCACATGCAACGGGATGTCGGCTTCGAGTTCTGCAACACGGTCTCCGACAAGAACCCCCTGATCGTGGGCAACCTGCGCAAGACCGACTGCTCGCTCGTGTCCGACGGCGCCGCCGCCATCGTGCTCGTGAGCGAGGACATCGCCGCCAACTTCAAACGTGCGGTCCGCATTCGCAGTCGCGCCCAGGTCAGCGACCTGATGCCCATGTCGGCGCGTGACGTGACCAGCTTCGAAGGTCCGCGACGCGCCTGGGCACAGGCGCTTGACGCCGCCGGCCTGCGGGTCAACGATCTATCCTTGGCGGAGGTGCACGACTGCTTCACCATTGCCGAACTGCTCGCCTACGAGGCCATGGGGCTGGCCGCGCCCGGCCAGGGCGCCCGGGTCCTCGAGGAAGGCCTGGTGATGCGCGACGGCAAGCTGCCGGTCAACGCGTCGGGGGGCCTCAAGTCCAAGGGCCACCCGATCGGCGCCACCGGAGTGTCCATGCACGTCATGGCCGCCATGCAATTGACCGGTACCGCCGGCCAGCTACAGGTGCCGGATGCCGAACTGGCCGCGATCTTCAACATGGGGGGCGCGGCCGTGGCCAACTACGTCAGCATTCTGGAACCGGTCCGATGAACCTCGCCAGCCTGCTTGTCCGCGCTGCCCGGCTCTACCCGCAGCGGCCGGCCGTCCTGGTCGGCAGCAAATGCCGCCATACCTACGGCGAGCTGGCCGCACGCACCGGCGCCCTGGCTGGCTTTCTTCGTCACCGACTCGACCTCGCCCGCGACGACCGGGTCGCCATCTACATGACCAACGGCCCGGCCTACCTCGAGACCCTCTACGCGGTGCTGTGGGCGGGCCTGGTGGCCGTGCCCATCAACGCCAAACTGCATCCGCGCGAGCTCGAGTACATCCTCGAGGACACCGGCGCCCGGGCGCTGTTCATGTCCGACGATCTGGCGCCGGGCGTGGCCGCGGCAACGCTGACGGCACCGGCCCTCGAACACACCCTGGTCGCCGGCGACGCCGCCTATGAGGCGGCCACCGGGCACCATTTCCTGCCGCTGCAGGAGCGGGAACCGGGCGCGCTGGCCTGGCTGTTCTATACCTCCGGCACCACCGGCCGCCCGAAAGGGGTCATGCTCACCCATCGCAACCTGTTCGCGATGCTCCACAGTTACTTCACCGACGTGGATGCCGTCGGAGACGGCGACTGCGTCGTTTATGCCGCTCCGATGTCCCATGGCGCCGGGCTGTACGGATTTCCGTACATGCTGCGCGGCTGCCGCCATGTGCTGCCCGAATCCGGCCACTTCAATCCAGACGAACTGATCGATCTCGCCAGCGATCTGGGCCACCTGTGCCTGTTCGCCGCCCCCACCATGGTTCGCCGCCTGGTGGATCGGGTCAAGGCCCGCGAAACCGGCGGCCAGGGCTTCAAGACCATCGTCTATGGCGGCGGCCCCATGTATCTGGAGGATATCCGCGACGCCCTCGCCACGATGGGGCCCCGTTTCGTCCAGATCTACGGCCAGGGCGAATCCCCCATGACCATCACCGCCCTGCCGCGCCACATGCTGGCGGACCGCGCCGCGCCGGACTGGGCGACCAACGCGGCCTCGGTCGGCTTCGCCCAGTCTGCCGTCGAAGTGCGTCTGGCCCATGCGAACGGCAAGACGGTGGCCGAAGGCGAGGTGGGCGAGATCCTCGTGCGTGGCGACGTCGTCATGGCCGGCTACTGGCGCAATCCCGAAGCCACCGCCAAGGCACTCCGGGACGGCTGGCTGTGGACTGGTGACATGGGCACGATGGACTCGCGCGGCCTCATCACGCTCAAGGACCGCTCCAAGGACGTGATCATCTCCGGCGGCACCAACATCTATCCGCGCGAGGTCGAGGAGGCACTGCTCAAGCATCCGGGCGTTCGAGAAGTGTCCGTGGTCGGCCAGGCCGATCCCGAATGGGGCGAAATCGTGATCGCCTTCGTGGTCGGCGCCGACGATCTCACCGCCGAGGCGCTGGACGCCCTCTGCCTGGCCGAAATCGCACGCTTCAAGCGCCCGAGGGCATACCGCTTCCTCTCCGAGCTGCCCAAGAACAGCTACGGCAAGGTACTCAAGACCGCCCTGCGCACACTGCTCACCCCCCCCTGAAGCCACCGGGCCCGCAGTCCGGAATTCAACCGTCGCTGTCGCCCGGCGTCCGAAACCCGGACGTCTGGCACCTCCCGCAGCAACGCTGTCCGGCCCGGCGCGTCCGGGAAAAACGTCATGGATTCAGCGCCATGCCAAGCACAGCCATGCCTGCAGAATCGTTGGCATGACGCTTGCCTATGAGACTCCCGCGTCAAAGCAATGCACCGTCCGTTCTGACATGGGCGGAACGGACGGCCCAACAATGAAAACGCGGGAGACATACCAGTGCACATGGCACCCAAAAACACACGGATCGCGGCAGGCGCCGCAGTCATCGCCATCGCAACCATCCTCGGTCCGGTTCCGGCCGGCGCGGCGGACACCGGCGCACAACCCGGCGACTGGCCCGAATATCACCGCACCTACCGGGGCTGGCGCTTCAGCCCGCTGGAACAGATCAACGCGGCCAACGTGAAGAAACTCAAGGTCGCCTGGATCCATCAGCCCGGCGACATCGCCCAGGGGCTGCAGGCCACGCCCCTGGCGATCGACGGGGTGCTCTACTACATCGCCGCCAACAACCGCGTGTTCGCGGTGGACGGCCAGACCGGAAAGGAGCTGTGGCACTACTACGCCGAACTCGACCCGGTCACCTCGCGGCTGCTGTTCGCCTCCTACAACCGCGGCGTCGCCGTCGGCCATGGCAAGGTCTATTTCGGCACCCTGGACGGACGCCTCATCGCCCTCGACCAGAAAACCGGCAAGCCGCTGTGGAAGACCCCGCTGGTCGACACCGAAAAGTCGTCGGGGAGCAACTTCACCTCGGCACCCACGATCGCCGGCGACGTGGTCATCATCGGCCCCACCGGCGGCGACCTGGCCCAGCGCGGGCACATCTTCGGCCTCGACGCCGAAACCGGGAAGCGCCTGTGGGCCTTCGAGACCCTGCGCGACGACCCGAAGAGCTGGCCCAAGGAGGCCATCGCCACTGGTGGCGGCGGTGCCTGGATGACGGGTCAGTACGACCCGGGCACCGGCCTGTACTACGTTGGCGTCTCCAACGCCGCGCCCGACTTCGACGGCTCGGTGCGCCCGGGCGACAACCGCTACACCGCCACCGTGCTGGCGATCGAACCGAAGACCGGCACGCTGCGCTGGCATCATCAGGAAGTGCCGCACGACGTGTGGGACTTCGACTCCGCCTACGAATCCCTGCTGATCGACACGGGCTCAAAGCACCTCATGACCCACCTCAACAAGGGCGGTTTCGTGACCGTGCTGGACCGCACCACCGGGCAGGTGGAAAACGTGTGGCCGCTCGCCGAGCACATCAACTGGGTGAAATCCGTCGACCCGAAGAGCGGCGAACTGCACGGGCGCAACGAACCGGTGACCGGCCAGACCAAGACGCTGTGCCCCAGCGTGCTGGGCGCGCGCAGCTGGAACCACGGCGCCTACAGCCCGAAGACCGGGCTGTGGTACACCAACGCCAACGAGTTCTGCAACGCCGTCAAGGTGGGGCCCCAGGATCCGAAGGACATCGCCTTCTCCCAGCCCTTCTTCGCCTTCGCCGAACTGAAGTTCGTGGCGCCACCGGGGGGCAAGGCGAGCAGCCGCCTCGAGGCCGTCGATCCGCTCACGGGGAAGAAAGCCTGGTCCATCGCCTACGACCTGCCCAGCCTCGGCTCGGTCCTGGCCACGGGCGGCAATCTCGTCTTCAACGGCGACAGCCAGGGCCTGGTGCACGCCTATGACGCCCGGAACGGCAAGGAGCTGTGGACCTTCAACACCGGCTCGGGCATCCGCTCCGGCATCATCAGCTACGCCGTCGGCCACAAGCAGTACCTGCTGGTGCCATCGGGGTTCGGCTCCCTGTTCCCGGCCTTCGCCTCGGGGCTGTTCCCCGGCTTCAAGGAAGCCCGCGGCGGCGCGGCCCTGATCGCCTTCACCCTCGAATGACCAGGAGAGATGCATGAAACGCCTTCGAGGCAGCCACTTCCCGGGACCGCGCCCGCTGACCGGCCTCGCCCTGCTCGGCCTGGTCGCGGCGTTCGCCATGCCCCCGGCCGATGCCGCCGCGGACCCGGGCGCCCGACACGACGCGCCCCCCGAGGCAACGGTCACCGTGCCCTCCGCCGAACAGCTGCGCGACCCGGTATGGATCGCGGCCGGCAAACAGAAGTTCATCCACACCTGCGCCTACTGCCACGGCACCGAGGGCGAAGCCGGCAAGACCCGCTCGTTCAAGACCCGCACCGGCTGGGACCCCCGGATCATCCACGACACCATCGTCAATGGCCGGGTCAATGGGCCCAACGTCATGCCGTCGTGGAAGGGCTCGATTCCGGACCCGCTGGTGTGGAAGATCGTCGCCTACATCAAGTCCCTGTCCGCGGACTTCGAGGCGGGACAACAGGCGACCCGATGACGCCGCCGCGGCGGTGAAAAAGAAAAGGGCCGGATCCTCGAGGATCCGGCCCTTTTCGCGTTCTGGCGCGCCCGGCGCGATTCGAACGCACGACCCCTGCCTTCGGAGGGCAGTACTCTATCCAGCTGAGCTACGGGCGCATGGAAGGCGGCAAGCATACCGCCTTTTGCCCAAGGCGTCCACGCGTAGCGCTTTCGCAGGGCAGCATCGCTCGTTATAATCGTCGGGTTTTGAAAATTGCCCCGCTTTTCAAGGAAACCCGCATGACCCAATCCCGCGCCCTCATCGCCCTTGCCGCCGCGCTCGCCCTGCCGCTGGCCGGCTGTGGCAAGGACAAGACCATCGACAGCGAACTGTCCGCCACCCTGACCCAGCCCGTGGCGCAGGTCGAGCTCAAGGTCCAGAAGGAAGAACCCGGCAAGCGCACCGGCGAGGAGATCGTTGCCAAGGTGTGCAGCGGCTGTCATGGCTCTGGTGCCCTGGGTTCCCCCAAGACCGGCGACACCAATGCCTGGGCGCCGCGGATCGCCCAGGGCTACGATGCCCTGATCGCCTCGGCCACCAACGGCAAGGGCAACATGCCGCCCAAGGGTGGCGCGGCCGATCTGACCGACAAGGAACTGGCCCGTGCCGTGGCCTACCTGGCCAACAAGGGCGGTGCCGACTTCAAGGCCCCGCCGGTCGAGTAAGCGCCGACGCGGTTCAGGAAAAAAGCGGCCCTCGGGCCGCTTTTTTCTTGGCCGTGCTCAGCGCCGGTCCCGCTTGTCCTCCCGGCGAGCCAGCACCACGAAATAGCCGATGATCGCCACCATCGGCACGGCGATGACCGCCAGCAGCGTGAATTTCCCCACCGTGCTGCCGAGCACCCAGGAAACGAAATCTCTCACTGTGAGCGCCCCCGCCCCGGTCAGCCCGGGGCCCCCTTGGCCGCCAGCAGGGCCTTGATATTGGCCAGCCGCGCCTTGCCTTCGTCCTGGCTGACGGGGGCGTCGTCCTTGCGCGCCATGGCGATGCCCTCGCCCATCTCGCCGATGAAGCGCGAGGCCTCGCACACGCGTACGTCGGCGCCGGCCTTGCGGCGCTCGCACCAGGTGATGGTGAGCGAGCGCTGGGCGCGGGTGATGCCCACGTACATGAGGCGGCGCTCCTCTTCCAGATTGCCCTCGTCGAGCGCGCTCTGGTGCGGCAGCATGCCCTCCTCCACGCCGACCAGGAACACATGCTTGAACTCCAGCCCCTTGGAGGCATGCAGGGTGGCGAGCTGGACACCCTCGAACTCGGCGTCGTCCTTGTCGAGCATGGAGATGAGGTTGATGGTCTGGGTCAGTTCGATGAGGTTCTTGCCGTCCTGCTCGCCCTTGCGCCCCAACCATTCGACGAAGTCGCGCACGTTGAACCACTTGGCGTCGGCCTCGCGGGTGTCGCAGCTGCTCATGAGCCAGGCTTCGTAGTGGGTCTCGGTGAGCAGTTCCTCGAGCAGGCGGCCGGCCGGTTCGCGCTCGGCGCGGAAGGTCAGGCGGTTGATGAACTGGCCGAAGGTCTGCACCGCCTCGAGCTGCTTGGCGTTCAGGTGCTGCGCCACGCCCTCTTCGAAGGCGGCCTCGAACAGGCTCACGTGGCGCTTGCCGGCATAGGCGCCGAGCGCTTCGAGGGTGCTCGGCCCCACGCCCCGGCGCGGCGTGGTGATGGCGCGGATGAAGGCCAGATCGTCGTCCGGGTTGAGCATCAGGCGCAGGTAGCTGATGAGATCGCGGATCTCGGCCTTGTCGAAGAAGGACTGGCCACCCGAGATCACGTAGGGAATCTTGTGGTTGCGCAGCTGCTGCTCGAACAGGCGCGCCTGGTGGTTGCCGCGGTAGAGGATGGCGTAGTCGGAGAACTGGGTGCCGAACTCGAACTTGTGCGCCTGGATGCGCATGGCCACCAGCTGGGCCTCGTTCTCCGGGTCGCGCGCGCCGACCACGCGGATCGGGTCGCCGGGGCCGTGCTCGGACCACAGCTTCTTCTCGAACAGCTTCTCGTTGTTGGCGATCAGGGTGTTGGCGGCGCCGAGGATGCGCGCGCTGGAGCGGTAGTTCTGCTCCAGCTTGATCACCTGCAGCTTCGGGTAATCGGTCTGCAGCAGGCGCAGGTTCTCCACGTCGGCGCCGCGCCAGGCGTAGATGGCCTGGTCGTCGTCGCCCACCGCGGTGAACGCGCCGCGGTCGCCGGCGAGCAGGCGCAGCAGGGTGTACTGGGCGCGGTTGGTGTCCTGGTATTCGTCGATGAGCAGATAGCGCAGGCGCTGCTGCCAGCGCTCGCGCACCTCGTCGTGCTCGGCGAACAGGCGCACCGGCAGGTTGATGAGATCGTCGAAATCCACCGCCTGGTAGGCGCGCAGGGTGCGCTCGTATTCGCCATAGACCTTGGCCGCGGCGGCGGCGATGTCGTCGGCGGCGATCTTGACCGCCTCCTCGGGCGGGATCATGGCGTTCTTCCAGCTCGAGATCTGCCACTGCAGGGTGCGGGCGAAGGCCTTGTCGGCGTCACCGGCCACGTCGGCGACGATCTGGGTGGTGTCCGAGCTGTCGAGGATGGAGAACTGGGGCTTGAGCCCGCAGTGCTTCGCCTCCTGGCGCACGATGCGCACCCCCAGGGCGTGGAAGGTGCACACGGTCAGGCCCTTGGCCTTGCCGCCGCCGAGCAGGCCGCCGACGCGTTCCTGCATCTCCTTGGCGGCCTTGTTGGTGAAGGTGATGGCGGCGATGTTGGCGGGCGAGAAGCCGCAGTCCTCGACCAGGTAGGCGATCTTGTGGGTGATCACCCGCGTCTTGCCGCTGCCGGCGCCGGCCAGCACCAGGCAGGGACCGTTCAGGTAACGGATGGCTTCGCGTTGGGGGGCGTTCAGACCGGGGGACATGGGCAGGCTTCAGAAACGGCACGCCGCCCGACGGGGCGGCGCGGGATCCACAGGGCGCCCCATTCTACCGGAGCGGCACGCCCGCCCGGGCGCGCGCCGACAAGCGCACCTTACTTGATGGCCTCGAACACCTTTTTCGCCAGCGAACCGGCCGCCTGCATGGGGTTGGCGCGAATCTCGCGCTCCTGCTCGGCGATGGTGGCGTACAGGCCGTCGAGCGCCTTGGCGGTCACGAAGGTCTCCACCGAGGTCTCGTCGCCCTTGAGCAGGCCCGCCTTGGCCACCTTGCCGGCGACCTTGTTGTACTGGTTGGCCAGCGACAGGCGGTCGGTCTGCTTGCTGACCACGGGCAGGAAACGCTCGGTGAGCGCTGCGCGGGTCTTGGATTCGAAATACTGGGTGACCGAGTTGTCACCGCCGGTGAGGATCTTCTTGGCGTCGTCCACGCTCATCTGCTTGACGGCGCTGACCAGCAGATCCTTCGCCTCCGGCACGGCGGCCTCGGCGGCGCGGTTCATGGCCGTCTGCAGCTCGTCGAGCTCATCCGACTTGCCCATCATCTTGAGGAGCGGCCGGGTCTTTTCGAGGGCGTTGGGCAGCGGGATGCGCACCTTGGCGTTGTTGAGGAAGCCGCCCTTGGTCCCCAGCTGCGACACGGCGGCCTCGGCGCCCTGCTGCAAGGCCTCCTTGAGCCCGCCGGTGGCCTGTGCATTGGAGAGGAGGTCCAGTGCCCCGGCGAAGGCCGGCGCGGAGATGAGGAACACGCACAAGGCGCGGACGATGGCTCGCATGGGGCACTCCCGGCTGATGTCAGGCGAGTAGCTTAACACTCGGCCACAGGCGACGTCCGTCCGTGTCCTGGCGTTTTCAAGTTCACACAATTGGCGGTGCCGACCCGGCGGGCCGGCACCGTATACCTCAGTGCCTCAGCGCGGTGCGCACAGGGTATTGAGCCCCGGGGTGTGGAAGCGGATCTCCATCTTGTGGCGTACCCCGTTGTCGGCCAGGCTGCGCGCGAAATCGGGCTGCCAGGGCTGGTTGCCCAGGCGCCATTCGACGGCCTCCCAGTCCACCGACGCGGCATCCGGATCGGCGGCGATCAGGGTCGACAGCGGCCCATGGACGAAGTCGCCGAAGCGCATGTCGGGCGGCACGCTCATCATGAACGGCGCCGCGAAGAGCAGGTGCTGGTCCCAGCTGGCGTACACCAGCTGCTTGTCGCCGAAGCCCTCGGCGCGGTCGCGGGGCACGCCCGCGTAGGGTTTGGTTGCGGTCACGGTCATTGCGGACTCCTCGTGTCGGCGGGCGGGCACGCGCTGGCGCCCCCGCCCGGCATCGTGTCACTGGTTGGTGGTGGCCAGGCCGCGCCAGGCGTTGAAGTGCTGCTGGTCGCGGGAACCTTCGTAGTCGCCGTTGTCCTGGCCGTCGATCATGCCGACCCAGTCCATCCACGCGGGCACGTTGAGATCGAACTCGCGCGCCAGCGCCGGCATGGGCAGCCAGGCCTGGATGAATTTCTCGGTCTCGTGCTCGAAGATGTGCTGGCAACCGTCGGAGCAGAAGTGGTAGGTCTCGCCGTCGTGCTCGAGCGAGCGGTGGCAACGCTGGGTGGGATCGTCCGGCTCGGTGAACACCACCGGCAGCTGGCACACCTGGCACAGCTTGGCGAGGCCGAAGTTCTTGAACTGACGGCCCTCGGCGGCGCACTGGCGCAGGTACTCCCAGCGCGGCCGATAGTACGTGTCGAAGGTGTCGGGATACTTCTGCGACAGCCAGTCCATGTCGGCCTCGGGCGGGATCCAGCTGTGGAACGCGGTGCCGAAACTCCACTGGTAGAGCCCGAGCATGAGCTGGTGCGACATGTGGTCGATGGCCTTCTCGGCGTCGTCCCAGCCCTCCGGCGGGCGGATGCCGTAGCGCGCCAGATCGCGGAACAGGGCGCCGCCGTTCTCCACCCCATACACCTGCCACGCCTCGCGCCAGGACATGACGCGCTTGGGCAGCATGTAGTCCATCATCGCGCTGACCAGGCCGAGCACGCGGAAGCCGCGCCAGAACCACTTGTCGATCCATTGCTGCACGATGGGAAGGTTGGCCGGGTCCTGTTCGAGCATGAACTTGATCACCTCGAGCCCGAGGGTCATGTGGCGCGCCTCGTCCGACTGGGCGGAGAAGCCGAAGGTGACCGTGGCCATGTCGCCGTTGTAGGCCGCGCCCGACATGAAGGGCACGAACAGCAGGTTGGTGAGCACGTACTCGAAGGAAAAGCCGATCGCGATCATGAACTCGAACGGCCCGGCCGACATGGCATCGTCGAAGAAGGAGCGCGGCACCGAGGTGTACCAGATGCGGTCGCGCGCGTCGGCGAAGGCATGGAAGCCGTCGTAGTAGCGGTTGTAGTTCGACATCGCATGCACCTGGGTCTGCGCATGGCGGATCTCGTCGATGGCCTGCATCTGGCAGGCCACCTGGGCGCCGACGCCGGGGAATTCCCGCCCGACCCGGGCGAAGCCCTTGTGCGCCGCGTACTCGCCCGGGCTGATGGCCTGCAGGAAGATCTTGAGCGCGGTCAGATAGCGCGCGTCGGTGATGTTCAGGTGGCCGTTGTTCTGGGCGTGGGCGTCGATGATGGCGTAGTACTTGCGCTCCTTCTCCGCCTGGTATTTCCAGTACGCGTCCATGGTGAGACGGAACGGATCTTCCCACTTGTCCCAGTCGTGGATCCTGATGCCTTCGTAGGTGGCGTAGGGATACAGGGTCTCCTGCGTCTGGCAGCTCGGTATCCAGCCCAGGTCGCGCGTCATGGTGCGGTAGCGCTCCTTGAGGCCGAGTTTCTTCTTGGCGACTTTCATGTCCATGGGGGTGTCCTCCTTCAGCCGTGCCAGACGAGGCTCAGCGTGTCCTCGTCCTCGTCTACGTTGCCCGACAGGGTGATCAGGTTGATGTGCAGTTCCTGCAGGTCGTAGGCGCGTCCGATCTGCGCCTCGACGGTGTCGCGCCGGATGGTGAGCCGGTCCGGGGCCTCGATGCGGACCATGGCGGGCTGATGCTCGATGCGCGCCAGCGGGTTGTCCGCGACAATGGCCTCGACCACCGGACGGGTCTCCTCGTTGGCCTGCAGGGCGATGAATACGTTCGACATGGCGTCCCTCACTGGCCGAGGCCGAGCTTGCCCATGCGGGCATTGAAGGCGCTCACCTGTGCGTCCACCGCCTCGGCGGCGCCGTCCCCGAGCGCCAGCGCGGCCACCGGCCCCAGGGCCTCGACCGCGCGATCGCGCCAGTGGTCCAGCCACTGATCGATCTGGGCGCGATTGGCCTCCGACTCGGCCGCGGCCACCTTGAGCACCGCATCGACCCAGCGGCGCGTCTCGCCGAACCAGTCGCTCATGAACTGGGTCAGCATGGCCAGGGCGCTGCCGCCTTGGGCCGAGAACACCGCGTCCACGATGTGCTCGTACACCAGCGGGTAGAGCAGCCCGTCGAGCGCGGCGTTCTGCGCCACGAACAGCGCGAAGGGGTCGCGCACCGCCATGCTGTCCTCCAGGTAACGGCGCAGCGGCTGCCAGGCAGCGTCGTCCATCCAGGCCTGCTTGCCGGCCTCCAGCGCGCCCGCATCGGCCAGCAGCAGGCCGAGCCGCGACAGGTACTGGGCGACGGCCAGATGATCCATCGCGTGGTACATGCACGGCTGGGTGAAGGTGACGCCGAAGCCATAGCCGCAGATGAAGGTGTTGTTCTGGTTGGCGCCCCAGGCGACATGGCGCAGCGGCATCAGCAGCGCCAGCGCGGTGTCGCGCAGCGCCGGGTCAATCAGGTCGATCAGGCCGCGCGCCTCGACGAAGGCGAAGTTGGCCTCGGTGGCCTCCTGCTGCCGCGCCCGGGCGAGGGTGTAGGTGTTGTAGTAGAACTGGCGCGGATCGCGCAGATCGTGCCAGTCGGCCATCACGATCTGGGTGATGGCCGGATCGTAGAGCGCCTGATCCGGGTCCCAGGTGGGTCGGTAGTGCAGGTTCTCGGCCGCCTGCAGGTCGTAGCTACCCTCCTGGTAGCGCGAGGCGGGTTTGTCGCCGAAGCGACGGACCAGGTGATCGTAGGCATTGCGCTGGGGCTCGATGCTTACGGTACGAAGGTCGATTTGCATGAATGATCTCCTCCATCAGGGGCCCGCGGGATCGCCGGCCAGCGCACCGGATCGATTTTTTTGATGGTGCGCTCAGCCTGGTTTATGCAGAGGCCGTGCCAGAGGATTCAAGCAATTGAATTACTGGAGGATTTCCCGATTCTTCAGGGACAACGCAGTGCGCCCGGATTTGACCATTTGGTCAACGAATCCAGGATGTCGACCAATTGGTCGATCCACGCCTCAGGCCCGGGACGGGCGATCGGCGCGGTCGCGCTTGAGCCGGTAGTCCAGCTGGCGCCGGGTGATGCCCAGCATGCGCGCCGCGCGGGCCAGGTTGCCGCCGGCGCGCGCCACCGCCAGATCGAGCATGCGGCGCTCGAAGGCGTTGAGGTCGAAGGGCTCGTCGAGCAGGGCCTCGCAGGTGCGCTCGCGGCGCACGACATCGGCGCGGCCGACCACGCCGGAGGCGTCGAGCCCGACGTCGGCCTGGGCCGGCGGTTCGGCGAACAGGTGCTCGAGCTCGATGCGCCCGCCTTCGGGGGCCAGCAGCACGCCGCGCTCGACCAGGTTCTCCAGCTCGCGCACGTTGCCGGGCCAGTCGTGGGCCATGAGCGTCTCCATGGCGCGGTCGGAGACGCCCTCGATGCGCTTGTCGTAGCGCTTCACGTACTTGGTCGTCAGGGCCGCGACCAGCAGGGGGATGTCGCTCTTGCGTTCGCGCAGCGGCGGGATCGTGACCGGATAGGTGGCGAGGCGGTAATACAGGTCGGCGCGGAAGCGCCCGTCCGCGATCGCCTGCTTGAGGTCCACGTTGGTGGCCGCCACCACGCGCACGTCCACGGTGCGCGTGTGCTGGTCGCCGAGACGCTCCAGCTCGCCGCTCTGGAGCACGCGCAGCAGCTTCACCTGGGTGGCGGGCGACAGATCGCCCACTTCGTCGAGGAACAGGGTGCCGCCGTCGGCCCGCTCGAAACGCCCGGGGCGCGACTGCTGGGCGCCGGTGAACGCGCCCTTCTGCACGCCGAACAGCTCCGACTCGATCAGCTCGTGCGGGATGGCGCCACAGTTGATGGCGACGAAGGGCCGCGCGGCGCGCTCGCTGTGTTCATGCAGCCAGCGGGCGAACAGCTCCTTGCCGACGCCGGTCTCGCCGAGCAGGAGCACGTTGATGGGGCTGCGCGCCGCCTTGCTGAGCAGGTCGAAGGCGTGGCGGAAGGGGGCCGAGCTGCCCACCAGCCAGCCGGGGCTGACCTGGGTGCGCAGGCGGCCGCGCAACTCGTCGAGCTCGGCCGCCATCTTGCGCAGCAGCCCGTCCACGTCCTCGGGATCGAAATACGCCAGATAGGGGTCGTCGCCCCACTCCTCGACCGGCTTGCCGACGATGACGCAGTGCTCGTCGCCGCGCGCCACGCAATGGGTTTCCTTGAACACGATCTGGCGCTTGAAGAAGTTCGAGGTGTAGCCCGAGGCGTAGCCCACCAGCGACCAGCACGCCGGCTCGTCGCCGGGGCCGAAGGACTGCAGGTGCGACTCGGCCTCCCAGGAACCCTCCCATTCGGCCTCGCCGCGGAAGATCCGCCGGGACCAGTCGATGGCCGCGTTGTCGGACACCTTGACCTTGACCAGCCCCTCGAAGGCGTGCAGCTGCGGGCCGATGCGGAACACGTCGAAGTTGTCCCCCTCGCCCACCAGCTTGCGCGCCAGCTCCGCATCCTTCTGCCCGGAAAGGAAGCCCATGCGCAACAGCAAGCCCTTGGCCCGCGTCGCCCCGAGGGTGTCGAACAGCTCGCGGCGCAGGGCGCCGAGCGACTGGGCGTGGAGCAGCAGCATGCGGTTCTCGCCCAGCCAGATCCGCCCCGCATCCAGATCGAAGCGCAAGCGCGAGCGCAGGTTGAATTTCTCGATGAGCGGGTCGACCGCCATGCCTGTCTCCTTGGCCGCGACCTCGTCCGGGTCGCTCGTCATCCGCGCCGCGGTGGGGATCCACGCGCGCGAAGGAAGACTCAGTGTAGCCCAGCGCCGCGCGGATCAGCCGGGCGCATCCACCGATCCGGCACACAGGCGGTTGCGCCCGGCCCGCTTGGCCTCGTAGAGACGGCGGTCGGCCTCGACCAGTAGTACCTCCGGCGCCAGGTCGACGCTCGGCACCACCACCGCGACGCCGATGCTGATGCTGACCGTGCCGTCCACGATCGGGTGGCGGTGAGGAATCGCCGCTTCCGCCACCGCCGCGCCCATGCGCTGCGCGACGGTCTGGGCGCCGGCCAGGTCCACACCCGGCATCAGGCACACGAACTCCTCTCCGCCATAGCGGGCGACGGTGTCGCAGGCGCGCTTGGTCTGTGCCGCCAGCGCCTGCGCCACGGTGTACAGGCAGCGGTCGCCCTCGGCATGGCCGTGGTGGTCGTTGTAGGCCTTGAAATGGTCCACGTCGGCGAGGATCAGCGCCAGTGGATGCCCAAGCCGGATGCCGCAGCGCCAGGCCGAGGCCAGGGCCTCGTCGAAGGCGCGCCGGTTGGCGATCTGGGTGAGCCCGTCCACCGTCGACAGGCGCTGCCAGTGGTCGCGCAGGCGCTTGAGTTCCACATGGGTGCGGATGCGCATCTTGAGAATGGGCGGGGAAAACGGCTTGGTCACGTAGTCCACCGCGCCGATCTGCAAGCCCAGCGCCTCGTCGTCCTCCTCGCCCATGGCGGAGATGAAGATCACGGGGATGTCGCGCGTCGCCTCGTCGGCCTTGAGGCGGCGACACACTTCGTAGCCGTCCATGCCCGGCATCATCACGTCGAGCAGGATCAGGTCGGGCCGCTGCTCGGCGAAGGCGCGGTTGAGCGCGGCGGCACCGTCGGTGGCCACCACCACGTCGAACTCGGGCACCAGCAGGTTGCCCAGGATGTTGATGTTCGAGCGCTCGTCGTCGACGATCAGCACGCGTGGTTTCGACTCATCCATCGGAAGCCTCTTCGGAAAGGGTCCGCACGGCCGCGGACAGGGCCTCGAGCGCGCGCAGGGCGGCGTCGAAATCAAAGGCCTGCACCGCGCGGGTCAGGGTGTTCAGCTCCGGCTGGCAACGCCCGCCCAGGGCCTGTGCCAGGCGCTCGAGCCGTTCGGTTGCCGCGAAGTTGCCTTCGCGCAGAGCCTGGGCCAGGGCCTCGATGCACGCCGGGACGCGCGCCGCGTCGAAATCGGCCGGCACGGTCACGGGCGACGGGGCCAACGCCGCGATGGCTGCGGTCAGTTCGCTCAACGCGGCCTCCACTGCCGCGAGCGCCGCCGCCGGGTCGGCACCGTCGCGATGGACGCGCTCGAAGGTCTGCAGACGGGATTCGAGCTCGCGGGCGCCGAGATTGGCGGCGGTGCCCTTGAGGTTGTGGGCCACCCGCGCCGCGCCCGCCCGATCACCCGCCTCGATGGCTTCGCGCAGGCGCCTCGCGCTGCCGGCATGATCCTGGGCGAACTCGCGCAACAGGCGGCGGTACAGATCGTCCTTGTAGCCGGCGCGCGCCAGGCCGGCGCTCACGTTCACGCCCGGCAGCAGCAGCTCCGTCCCCCCGGTGGCAGCAGCACCGGCCGCGGCCGAGCGCACCGGCAGCCAGCGCCCCAGCACGGCGGCCAGCGCGTCCGGATCGATCGGCTTGCCCAGGTGCGCGTTCATCCCCGCCGCCAGGCACTGGACCCGGTCCTCGTCGCGCCCGTGGGCGGTCATGGCCACGATCGGCAGCGCGGCGGCCTCATGGCGGGCGCGAATCCGGGCGGTGGCCTCGTAGCCGTCCATGTGCGGCATCTGCAGATCCATGAGCACCAGGTCGATGGCCATGCGCTCGACCGTCTCGACGGCCTCGACCCCGTTCTCGGCGGTCACCACCTGCAGCCCCAGACCGTCCAGCAGCTCGATCATGAGGCTGCGATTGACCCGGTTGTCGTCCACCACCAGCACCCGGGCGCCCGCGCGCGGCTGCGGGGGCGGGGCGGCGGCAGCCGGCGCGGCATCGCCCCGCGCCCGCGCCAGCGTGGCGGTGAACCAGAAGGTGCTGCCCTGGCCGGGCGTGCTGTCCACGCCGATTTCGCCGTCCATGAGGGTGACGAGGCTGCGGCTGATGGCCAGCCCCAGCCCGGTACCGCCATGCTTGCGGGTGATGGAGCTGTCGGCCTGGGTGAAGGACTGGAACAGGCCGTCGACCACCTCCGGGGCGATGCCGATGCCGGTATCGGTGACTTCGAAGCGCAGCACCGGTGCCTGTTCCGCCGGCGACACGCAGCGGATGTCGAGGCGCACGCCGCCGCGCTCGGTGAACTTGAGGGCGTTGCCGACGAGATTGGTCAGCACCTGCTTGAGCCGCGGCGCATCGCCCGCCAGGGTCTCGGGCACCGCCGCGTCCACATGGGCCTCGAGGCGCAGGCCGCGCTGCTCGGCGAGCACGCCGAACAGGTCGAGCAGGTCATCGGCCAGCGCACGCACGCCGAAGTCCTCCACGTCCAGCGCCATCTTGCCGGCATCGAGCTTGGAGAAGTCGAGGATGTTGTTGATGATGCCCATGAGCAGGTCGGTGGCCTTGCGGATGCTCGCCAGATAGCCGCGCTGGCGGCTGTCGAGGCGGGTGCGCTCGGCCAGATGGCAGTAGCCGGTCACCGCATTGAGCGGGGTGCGGATCTCGTGGCTCATGTTGGCCACGAACAGGCTCTTGGCTCGGGTGGCGGCCTCGGCGGCTTCCTTGGCCTCGAGCAGCTCGTGCTGGACGCGCTTGAGCGCGGTCACGTCGGCATAGCTGAGGATGTGCGCCGGCTCGTCGAAGTAGCCGATGGGGTGCGACGAGGCCAGCACCCAGTGGCGCCGCCCGTCGTGGTCCTCGATTTCCACCTCGCGCCCGTCGACCCGCTCCAGACCCGCGTGCGGTCCGCTCAGCGGCACGCGCCCCTGGCGCACCACGTGGAAGTCGCTGCCCGCGCGCCCCGGCAGGGTGCCGACCGGGACCGCGAACAGGTGAGCGGCAGCCTCGTTGGCGCGCAAGATGCGGTCGTCGCGCCGGCGCACCAGCATCATCGGCACCGGCGCGGCCTCGAACACCGCCCGCAGGTGGCGCTCCGAGCGCGCGATCTTGCGCAGCAGGTTGACCACCACCCACCAGATGCCGCCGATGACCACCAGCAGCAGCGCGGCGCCGATGGACAGCTTGTCGCGCACGTCCTGCTTGAGCTCCTCGACGAACAGCAGGTTGGCATCGAAGCGGGCGATGCCGATCAGCTCGTGGGTGGTGCGGGTGTACAGCGGCACATCGATGGCCAGGCAGTCGCCGCAATCGCCGCTGCGCTTGTCCAGATCGAGCAGGCCGACCGGTGCGGCGATCGTGTCGTAGTCGATCTCGGTCTTGAGGCCGAGGAAGATCGGCTCGCCGGTGGTCGGCTCGCGCGCGATGAGGATCTCGTCCATCACCGCCGCCAGGCGCCGCCGCGCCGCCTCGGGATCGGCGCCGAGGAGCGCGTCGGCCAGGCTGGTGGCCTGGGAGCTGGCCAGCGCGGTGGCGTTGGCACGCGCGTTGGCGTCGAGCCGGGGCGCGAGCACGGCGAACCAGTAATAGGCGACGAAACCCGCCAGACAGATCATGAGGGCGAGGAACAGCGGCGTCACGGCGACGCCCGCCGGCCATCTCATGCGCACCCGACGGCGCTTGGGCTCAGGGCTGTTCATAGCGCTCGGCGATCCGCAGGAAGAAGGGTTTGATGCGCACGCCGGCGGCATCCAGCGCGGCCACGTTCACATAGGGCAGGACCCGGTCGCTGACCGCGATGCCCGCCGCCACGCCCCGCTCCACGTCGCCCTCGAAGGGCGAGAAGCTCAGCAGGTGGTGGCGCCGACAATAATCGACAAGGGCGGTCGTGTCCTCGCCCAGACGCTGGGCGACGAACACGCCCGCAATGTGATCGCGACGCTGATCCAGCAAGGCCTCGACCGGCACGATGTCCACCGCCAGCGGGATGCCCCGGATCGCGCCCTTGTCGCGCAGGCCCTGGGCGAGGCGCTCGACCTGCGCGGCGTCGTCGCGATAGACCAGCAGCACCCGCAGGGCGTCGCCGCTGCGCTTCTTGCCGATGTCTTGGTCGGCGGCGAGTACGGCGGGGAAGAGGTTGATGCCCACCGCCACGCGCCGGGCATCGTATTCGTCGGCCGCGACCGCGCCGAGCCAGGGCGAACCGATCAGGATCAGCGCCGCCAGGGTGGCGCACAGGGAGCGCATCCAGCCCCGGCCGCGCGGGCGGCGGGGCGATGCGGGCCGCCGCGGCGCGCCGGCGCGCTCAGTCAGCCACAGTCCCTTCGACGCTTCTGCAGAAACCATTGAGTTCGACGTAGGCCTTGCCGGCGTTGTCGCCGCCGACCGTGGCCGCCCCCTCCCAGTATTCGGGGCCGGGCCAGAATCCGTGTTTCGCACGCAGCTCCTGATCCTGCACCATGGGTTGGACCTCGTACGTTTGGCCCTCGACGGTAACACGCCAGCCGGACGGGTAGGTACATCCGGTGTGCGGGCTCTTCCAGTGGCCGAGCACCTCGACCTGGAACTGGTCGCCCATGATCGGCCGGGTATGGCCCTCGGCATCGGTGATGGAGCCGGCGCGCTCGACCCGGTTGGACTTGCCGAGGATGTCGTAGAGCATGATCTGGCGATTGTCGTCGAGCTCGATGGCGAACCACTGCCAGCCCTTGACGATGGCCTGGTAGAGCTCGCCGTACTGGCGGTCGTACCAGCTGGTGCCGGTCACGTGGTAGGTCTTGCCGTCCACGGTGATGGTCCCGCGGGTCGCCATCCGCACCCGCGAGTAGTAGTAGGTGTAGCCGCCAAAGCGATAGGGATGGGCATCGCCGCCGTAGTGCAGCGCGGTCGGCTTGGTCGCCTGCATCTCGAGATCGAGCACATAGCCGCCCACCTCGCTGTGGATGCGATCGACCCGGTCGTCGCCCACCGCACGGATGATGTCATGGGGGCCGGCGTTCAGATCGAAGCGCTTGTCGGTCTTGCGTGGCAGATGGAACTTGAGGTGTTCGCCGAAGCGGAAGCGGTCGGCGGCCACGTCGGTGATGGCGACCTGGGTGAGCTGGTCGCGCATGAACAGGAAGCTGTCGAAGCTGAAGAACACCACCTCGAAGCCGAAACGGCGCCCTTCGGCGGTCTCCAGATGCCCCGTCCAGTACCACCACTGCACGTCCTGGTCGGGCAGGAAGGCATCGTCGCCGGGCAGCGTGACCGGGCCGATGAGCCCCTTGTGCGGATGCATGGCGGCCAGGCCGAAACCGGCCGCCATGGCCAGCACCATCGCCGCCAGCAGGTGACGCCGGCGGCCGCTGCCCGCGCCGCCGCTGAGACTGTGCAGGCCCAGCCGGCCACGCGCCGGCCACAGGAAGCCGCTCAGGCCGAACAGGGCGAACACCGGCAGCACCAGCGCCAGCGCCGGGGTGCGGTGGTGCAGCCCGGTGGCGAAGAGGATGAACAGCGAGGCGCCATAGAGGAACAGGGGCGGCGCCAGCACCCCCGGATCGAGGGTCACGTCCGCCGGCGCGCGCAGCAGCGGCCGGATCGCCAGCATCAGCCACAGGCCGAAGAACGCGGCCACCAGCATGGTCGGATCGATGATCGCCAGCGATTCGACCCACAGATAGCCGATCATGACCGCCATGAAGCTGCCGAAGGCCAGCGGCACCGCCAGCCACGGCGCCAGCGCGCGAAAGGCCGGACGGGCCGGCCCGCGCCGCAACAGCAGCTCGAACCAGGCCGCATAGCCGGCGACGATGACGAACCAGCCCACGTAGTTGGTCCAGGGAATGCCGAACCAGTCACCCGGCTTGGCCCACACCCAGAAATCCAGGGAGACGAAGGCCGGATCGGAGACGAAATCGATGGCCGTGGCGAGCAGGCCGGCGACAATGGGCAGCACCCATGGCGACAGGCGCAGGGTGCGCACGGTGGCGAGCACCGCGTAGATGATGGTGCCCCAACTGAGCACCACGCCCAGGGGCACCGGCCCGGGCAGCGCCACCAGCGCCTGGGTGTAGCGGTACGGCGGCACCGCCTTGGAGACCTGCGAGTACTCGATCAGAAAACCGAACACGATGGCGGCGGGAATCACCCACAACAGGCCGCGCTGCCGCCGCCAGGCATGCACCAGCATGAACACGGTGAGCAGATAGTTGAGGCTCTGCAGGACGAGAAAATCGGTCGACGGTGTCAGGGCGTGCATTGGGGGGATGTCCTCTTGTTGTTCTTTGGCGTGAGATCGGACCGCTCAGAGCGACCAGGACAGCTCGATCCAGCCGGTGCGGCCGGGCTGGCGATAGTCGTTCGCATACGACGGGATCGCGCCACCGAGCCAGTCCAGCGTCATGGGCGCCGGGTAGCGGATCTGGCGATCGAAGAGGTTGCGCACCCCGAACCGAACCGTCGCCGCATGCACGCCCGGCAGGCCGATGTTGGCACTCAGGTCGACGGTCTGATAGCCGGAGAGGGACTCGCGGGTATCGTTGGACTCGCGTTCGCGGTCGCCCACATGGCGCACCCACAGGGCGTAGTCCTGGTGCGCGCCGGGCTCGTAGCGCAGCACCACGTTGGCCAGCCGGTCGGCGGCGCCGGCCACCGGGTCACCCGTATCGACCTGGGTGCTGTCGGCCAGGCTCAGATTGGCCTCGAGCCGCCAGCGCGGGCCGAAGCGCTGGCGCAGTTCCATCTCCACCCCGCGGGTGCGCACGTCATTCACGTTGTCGAAGCCGAGAATGCCGGCGTCGACGATCAGGTCGTGCAGTCCCGAGCGGAAGCCGATCAGCCGGAACTCGGTATCAGGCGACTTGAACACGTAGGCGAGCTCTGCGGTGCGGATGGTCTCGGGCCGCAGGTCGGGTTTGAAGGCGGTCTCGTAGAACGCGGGCGGGCGGAACGCCTCGGCGTACTGCGCCTTGAGGATGTGATGCCGCCCGAGCCGCCACACCGCCGCCAGCCGCGGCGAGGTGTTGTGGCCGAAGTCGTCGTAGTCGTCGTAACGAACCCCGGCGGTGACGGTCACGTCCTCGCTGGCGCGGTATTCGTCCTGCATCGTGACGCTGAGGATGCGACGGCTGCGATCCTCGCCGGGCCAGGGAATGCCGTCGTCGTGGACATACCGGGTCGGCACGGCGAGCGGGTTCTTGGTCACCGGGTCGATGTTGTTGCGCTGCCAGGCGTCCTGGACGTCGATGCGTGTCGCCCCCAGCGCCATCAGCAGGCGATGATTCGTCCACCCTTCCCACACCAGATCGGCATCGGCCGACAGGCGCTGCTCCTCGTAGAAGCCCTCGGAGGTGTAGCCGTCCGGCAACAGGGTGGGCGCGTAGGCGGAGTTGAGCCAGACAAAACCCTTCGGCAACATCCGGATGTCGTAGCTGTTCTGGAACTGCTGCCAGCCCAGCGACACGCTGCCGCGC
The DNA here is from genome assembly GCF_010983895.1 of Nitrogeniibacter mangrovi. Classification (GTDB taxonomy): domain Bacteria; phylum Pseudomonadota; class Gammaproteobacteria; order Burkholderiales; family Rhodocyclaceae; genus Nitrogeniibacter; species Nitrogeniibacter mangrovi. Next base: position 289,848 of record NZ_CP048836.1, on the reverse strand, counting down.
AGATCCTCGGCCAGCGTCCACTGCCCCTTGCCGCCCAGCGTCAGGTACCGGTTGCGGTAGTCGGTTCCACGCGCATCCGACGCATCGAGGACGTTGATGGTGCCGAAATGATCGCCGTAACCATCCTCGACGTAGGCGAAGGACAGGGACAGGGCGTCGTGATAGAGATCCAGCAGCAAGGAGCGCTGCTCCATACGGTCATTGACCGGCCCCGGCGCATTGGACAGCGCCGACTGCATGGCGTTGTTGCCGTTGTAGAGCGCGTCCCGGCCCGAATCAACGCCGGCGCCGCGCGCGCTCCAGCCGCCCGCGTTGATGCTGCCGCCGCTGTGGCCGTCCGCGCTCTGCCAGCTGGTGAAGGCGCCGCCGGTGTAGGTGTCGTGTTCGTCGGCGCGCACGAAGCCGCCGCTGGCCTGCTTGCGGGTGATCACGTTGAGCACGCCGGCATAGGCGAACTCCCCGTGCACCGCCGAGCCCGGCCCGCGCACCACCTCGATGTGGTCGACCAGCTCGACCGGCAGGTTCAGGACCGGATTGGCATTGGCCGTCAGGGCCGAGTTCATCGAGCGGCCATTGAGGAGGATCTTCATGTTGCCGGAGGCGAAGTTGCCGCCAACGCCGCGCACCAGGGTCTGGCGGCCGCCGATCTGGTCGATCGAGGGCTCCACGCCCGGCACCAGCCGGAGGGCTTCCCACACCGTACGCACGCCCAGCTCGACCAGCTCCTCGCCATGGAGCACGGTCACCAGGCCGGGCACGTAGTCCGCGTTCAGGCGTGTCTTGGTGGCGATCTCGGTCTGCTGATCGAGCACCTGCATGAGCTGGCGCAGGTCCGCCGCATCGTCATCGGTGGTGGCCGCGGCGGCGCCGAAGCACCATCCGCATGCCAAGAGCAAAGCTGCGCCCTGACGCAAGCCCCGTTTTCTTGTCATTGTTTTCCCCTGCCATCGGACGGCGCACGGCACCGCGATCAAATGTCTTGATCACAGTTATCGTCTGGCAGGGGGCCGGCTTGAGCGTATGGCGGGAAAAACCCGTCCCGAATGAACGGGTTCAGACCACTCCGGCGCCGTGGGCCTGCTGGTCGGCCCAGTAGCTGGAGCGGACCATCGGACCGCAGGCGGCGTTCCTGAAACCCATTTTCAGCGCCTCGGTCTCGAACATCTTGAAGGTGTCCGGATGCACGTAGCGCAGCACCGGCAGGTGGCCGCCGGAGGGCTGCAGGTACTGGCCGATGGTCAGCATCTCCACATCGTGCGCGCGCAGGTCGCGCATCACCTCGAGGATCTCCTCGTCGGTCTCGCCGAGGCCGACCATGAGGCCCGACTTGGTGGCGACGTCCGGGTGGCGGGCCTTGAAGGCCTTGAGCAGGTCGAGGGAGTACTGGTAGTCGGAGCCCGGGCGGGCCTGCTTGTACAGGCGCGGCACGGTCTCGAGGTTGTGGTTCATCACGTCCGGCGGGGCCTGATCGAAGATGGCCAGGGCGATGTCCATGCGGCCGCGGAAGTCGGGCACCAGCACCTCGATGCTCGTCTTGGGCGCGCGGGCGCGGGTCTCGCGGATGCAATCGACGAAGTGCTGGGCGCCGCCGTCGCGCAGATCGTCCCGGTCCACCGAGGTGATCACCACGTAGTTCAGGCGCATGGCGGCGATGGTCTCGGCCAGATCCCTGGGCTCGTCGGCGTTGAGCGGGTCCGGGCGGCCGTGGCCGACGTCGCAGAAGGGGCAGCGCCGGGTGCAGATGTCACCCATGATCATGAAGGTGGCCGTGCCCTTGCCGAAGCATTCGTGGATGTTGGGGCAGGAGGCCTCTTCGCACACCGTGTGCAGCTTGTGGTCGCGCAGCGTGGCCTTGATCTCGTTGAAGCGCTCGGCCTCGGCGCCGGCGCCGATCCTGATGCGGATCCATTCGGGCTTCTTGAGCCGCTCCGCGGGCACGATCTTGATGGGGATGCGGGCGGTCTTGTCGGCGCCGCGCTGTTTCCGGGTCTTGGTTTCCATGTTCTTCCCTCGACGCCCGGCCCTTATGCGGCCGCCGCGTCCACCTTGCGCATCGGGGGCAGCAGCCGGGCCAGATGGCCGACCAGCCGGTCGCGCACCTCCTCGTGCGAGGCGCTCACCCCGAAGTCCTTCAGTTGTATGGTCTTGAGGCCACTATAGCCACAGGGGTTGATCCACGTAAATGGTGTCAAGTCCATATCGACATTGAGACTCAATCCGTGGTAGCTGCAGCCGTTGCGCACCCGCAGCCCGAGCGCCGCGATCTTGGCGCCGTCGATGTACACCCCCGGCGCGCCGGCCTGGCGCTCGGCAGCGAGGCCGTAGTCGGCCAGGCAGTCGATGAGGGCCTGCTCCATGAGCGTGACCAGTTCGCGCACCCGGATACCGCGCCGGCGCAGATCGAGCAGCAGGTAGATCACCAGCTGGCCGGGGCCGTGATAGGTGATCTGGCCGCCGCGGTCGATCTTGACCATGGGAATGTCGGTCTCACACAGCAGGTGCTCCGGCTTGCCCGCCTGGCCGAGGGTATACACCGGCGGATGCTGCACGCACCACAATTCGTCGGGCGTGTCCGCGCCACGGGCATCGGTGTACGCCTGCATGGCGCGCCAGGTGGGCTCGTAGGGAGCCAGGCCCAGATCGCGCACCGTGCACCCGTTGGCCGTCATCTCAGAGCACCACCTTGACCATCGGGTGGCTGGACAGCTCCCGGTACAGCGCGTCGAGCTGCGCCTGCGAGACCGCGCGCACGGTGCAGGTGAGCGACAGGTAGTTGCCCTTGCTCGAGGGGCGCATCTCCATGCAGGCCACATCGAATCCGCTGTCGTGCCGCACCACCACCTCGGCAATGGTCTGGGCGAAGTCATCGACCCGCACCCCCATCACCTTGATGGGGAAATCACAGGGAAACTCGATCAGCGTCTCCCGCTTGTTCTCATCCGCCACAGCGCATGACCTCCTGCTTGAATTCCTGATACCACGCGATCATCCGGGCGGCCATCGGCCCCGGCCGGCCGCGGCCCACCGGCCGCTCGTCGAGCCGGGTGATAGGCAGCACCTCGCGGGTCGAGGAGGCCATCCACAGTTCGTCGGCGCCACGCACCTCGTCTTCGAGCACCTCGCGCACCTGATGGGGCAGGCCCCGATCCGCGGCCAGTTCGAGGACCACGTCGTAGGTGATGCCGGGCAGCATGAGGTGGCTCTTGGGCGGCGCCAGCAGCACGCCGTCGACGACCACGAAGATGCTCGAGGCGGCCCCCTCGGTGAGGAAACCGTCGCGGAACAGCACCGTCTCGGCGCAGCCGTGCTCCGCCGCATGCTGCTTGAGCAGGCAGTTGGCCAGCAGCGACACGGTCTTCAGATCGCAGCGCAGCCAGCGGAAGTCCGCCGCACTCACCGCCGCCACCCCCTGCGCCCGCGTCGCCGCGTCGGGCGTGAGCAGCGGCTCGCTCATGAGGAACACCGTCGGCGTCACCTGCGCCGGGAAGGCATGGTTGCGCACCGCCCCGACGCCCCGGCTCACCTGCAGGTAGACCGATTGGTCAGGCCACGGGTTTCGCGCCACCGCCTCGCGCACCAGGGCCGCCCAATCGGCGTGCGGCAGCGGGTTGGGCAGGCCGATGGCCGCGAGCGAGTTGGCCAGCCGGCGCAGGTGCTCGTCGAGCCGGAACGGGTGGCCCGAGTAGGCGGGGATGACTTCATAGACGCCATCGCCGAACAGAAACCCCCGGTCCATGGGCGAGATGCGCGCCGATTCGAGCGCCTGCCACTGGCCGTTGAGGTAGCACGTGCTCACGATCGGCGCCTCAGAGGCTCTTGATCCACAGCTGCAGCGAATCCCAGGTGCGGCCGAACCAGCCCGCCAGCGGCACCTCCTCGAGGGCCTGGACCGGATAGGTGCCGATGGTCTTGCCCTCCAGCGTGAGGGTGAGCTTGCCCACCGCCTGCCCCTTGCGCACCGGCGCTTCGAGCGGCTGTTCGCTGTTGAGGGTGACCTGCAGCTTATCCGCCTGCCCCTTGGGGATGGAGAGCACGAAGTCCTTGTCGAAGCCGACCTTGACCTGGTCCGCCGTGCCTTGCCACACGCGGAAGCTGGAGACCGACTGGCCCGCCGTGTACAGCTGCACGGTGTCGTAGAAGCGGAAGCCGAAGTTGAGCAGCTTGAGCGATTCCTGGGTGCGCATGGCATCCGAATCGGTGCCCAGCACCACCGAGATCAGGCGCCGCGCACCGCGCTTGGCCGAGGCGATCAGGCAGTAGCCGGCGGTCTCGGTATGCCCGGTCTTGATGCCGTCCACGGTCGGGTCGAGCCACAGCAGCCGGTTGCGGTTGGGCTGGGTGATGTTGTTGTAGCTGTACTCCTTGATGGAATACAGGTCGTAATGGTCGGGAAAGTCCCGCACGATGGCCGCGGCGAGCAGGCTCAGGTCGCGCGCCGTGGTGTAGTGCTCCGGATCCGGCAGCCCGGTGGCGTTGACGAAATGGGTGTGGGTCATGCCCAGGCGCTGGGCCTCCCGGTTCATGAGCGCCGCGAAGGCCTCTTCGGAGCCGGCCACCACTTCGGCCAGCGCCACGCTGGCGTCGTTGCCCGACTGGACCACCATGCCATGCATCAGCTGATCCACGGTGACCTGGTGGCGCGGCTCGATGAACATGCGCGAGCCGCCCATCTTCCAGGCCTTTTCCGACACCGGCACGATCTGGTCGCCGCTCAGGGTGTGGGCCTTCAGGGCCGCGGAGACCACATAGGCGGTCATCAGCTTGGTGAGCGAGGCCGGCTCGATGCGTTCGTCGGCATTGTGCTCGACGAGCGCCTGCCCGGTACCCATGTCGACCAGCAGCCAGGCCTTGGCGGCCAGCGCAGGCGCGGGCGGGACTTGGGCATGGGCGGTCAGGGCGACGAATGAAAACAGCAGTGCAGCGAAAAAGCGCATGGGATCAGCAAATTTCCTGTGAATGAGACAAGACGGGAACACCGGAACCGGCCGAACGATTATAGGCCGCCCCTCCCCCCTGACCAAATTGGCGCGCGTCGGTTCAACGCACCACCACGAAGGGCCTCAGGTCGAGCGCATCGGCGATGCGGCGGGCGGCTTCGCGAGCCGCATCGGCACTCGGATAGGGGCCGGCGCTGAGGCGGTAGCGGTCGGCGTCGGCGTGCACGCCGAGCCGGTCACGCAGCCACCCGAGCTCGCGCCCCACGTAGCCGAGAAAGCCTTCGGCGTTGTCCCGCGTGCGGAAGGCCCCGAGCTGGACATAGACGCCGCGGGGGGCCGCCTCCGGCGTGGTGGCGGCGACGGCCGTCGCCGTGGGTGCGTCGGGCACCGGCGCGCCGTCGAGGATGGCGGCCGGATCCGGCGTCGCGCCCGTGGTCGGCACGGCATCGGCGGCCTGCGCCACCGCTGTCGACGGCGCAGGCGTTGGCGCCGCCGGCGCCTCGACCATGACCGGACGGGCCTCGGCAGGGGCCGGAACCGGCGCGGGCTCATCGCCGGGTCGCACCGTCTCGATGCGCACCCGGGTGCTGCCCTGGCGCAGGTAGCCGAGCTTGTAGGCCGCCGCGTAGGACAGGTCGATGATGCGCGAGGAGTGGAAGGGGCCGCGATCGTTGACCCGCACGATCACCGAGCGGCCGTTCTCCAGATTGGTCACGCGCACGTAGGACGGCAGCGGCAGCGTCTTGTGCGCCGCGCTCATCGCATACATGTCGTAGATCTCGCCATTGGCGGTGCGCTTGCCGTTGAATTTGCGTCCGTACCAGCTCGCGCGCCCTTCCTGGACGAAGGGCTGGCGCGAGGTCATGGGCACGTAGTCCTCCCCGAACACGGAATAGGGGCGGCTGGTGGCCACATGAATGGGTTCGTCGCGTGGCACCGCGTCGGCGATGCGGTCGATGTCCTCGGGCACCTTGGCGCCGGGGCCGTCGTCCTCGTAGTACTTGCCGCCGGACCAGGGCAGATCGGGGTGCCCGGGCGGCGCGCTGCGGGCGGTCTCGCGTGGCGGCGCGCTCGAACAGGCCGCCAGCAGCAGCACGACGGCCGCGAGGCCGACGGCACGAATCGACAGGGGTGAACGGCCTTGCGCGCTCATGTCTGGCTCTGCTGACGCTCCCGATGAATGCTCATGAGCATGCCCACGCCCACGCACAGGGTCACCAGTGCGGTCCCCCCGTAGCTGATGAAAGGCAAGGGCACGCCGACGACGGGGAGAATACCACTGACCATGCCCATGTTCACGAAGGCGTAGGTGAAGAAGATCATGGTGATCGCGCCAGCCAGCAGGCGGGTCCCCAGCGTCGACGCCTGGGCCGCGATGACCAGCCCGCGCAGGATCATGAGCATCAACACCACCAGCAGCACCAGGGCGCCCACGAGTCCGAACTCTTCGGCGAGCACCGCGAAGATGAAGTCGGTGTGCCGTTCGGGGATGAAGGACAGGTGGGTCTGGGTGCCGTTGAGCCAGCCCTTGCCGAACAGCCCGCCCGAGCCGATGGCGATGGTGGACTGGATGATGTGGAAGCCCCGGCCGAGCGGATCGGAGGTGGGGTCGAGCAGGGTGCACACGCGCTGCTTCTGGTACTCGCGCAGGATCTGCCAGTCCATGCCCGGCTGACACAGGGTATCGCCGAAGATCACGATGGCGCCGATGCCGATCACGCCGAGCACGAACACCGGCACCAGCAGGCGCCACGACAGCCCGGCGAAGTAGATCACGTAGAAGCCGGCCGCCGCCACCAGCAGGCTGGTGCCCAGGTCGGGTTGGGTGACGATCAGCCCGACCGGCACCGCCAGCAGCACCGCGGCGACGATGAAATCGCGCAGGCCGATCGCGCCTTCGCGCTGCTGGAAGTACCAGGCCAGCATCAGCGGCATGGCGATCTTCATGAGCTCGGACGGCTGGATGCGGGTCACGCCGATGTGCAACCAACGCTGCGCGCCCTTGGAGACCTCGCCGAACAGGGCCACGCCGATGAGCAGCAGCACCCCGACCAGGTACAGCGGCAGGGCCATGGAGAGCAGCCGCGACGCCGGAATGCGCGCGGTGATCCACATCATCGCCAGGGCCACGCCGGTGTTCAGGAGCTGCGCCTGCATGCGCTCCGGCGACGCGCTCTGCATGAGCATCATGGACGCCGCCAGCAGCACGCTGAGCAGCAGGAACAGGGGCGGATCGATGGGCCGCAGGAAGCCGCGGATCAGCGCCACCGGGTGAATGCGCCACTCCATCAGTCCCCTCCCGCCGGACCGGGGCCGGCGTCCTCGGCGCCGGGCGGGGGCCCCTCCGGCCGCTTGCCGAGCAGATAGTAATCGAGCACCTGGCGCGCGATCGGGGCCGCCGAGCGCGACCCGAAGCCGCCGTTCTCCACCAGCACCGCCATCGCGATCTTCGGATCCTCGGCCGGCGCGTAGGCGATGAACCAGGAGTGGTCGCGCAGGCGCTCGGCCACGTCCCCTTCCTTGTAGCGGCTGCCGCGCAGCGAATAGACCTGCGCCGTGCCGGTCTTGCCGCCGACCGCGTAGGGCGCGCCGGCGAAGGCACGCGCGCCGGTGCCGGTGCGGGTGACGTCCACCATGGCGGCGCGGATGACCGCCAGGTTCTCCGCCTTGAGCGGGAGGCGCCGCACCGGATCAGGCGCCACCTGGGTGCGCGCCCCGGTCACCGGGTCGACGATGTACTGCACCAGGTGCGGGCGGAACATCACCCCGTTGTTGACCAGCGTGGACAGGGCCGTGGCCAGCTGGATCGGGGTGTAGGCGTTGTAGCCCTGGCCGATACCCACCGAGATGGTCTCGCCGCCGTACCAGCGCTGCTGGCCGGGCTTCCGGAATCGCGCCTTCTTCCACGCCGGCGAGGGCAGCACCCCCGAGGCCTCGCCCGGAATGTCGATGCCGGTGGGCTGACCGAAGCCGAAGGGCGCCATGAAATCGGCGATGGCCTCGATGCCCAGGTCGTTGGCGAGCATGTAGTAATAGGTGTTGCAGGACTCGACGATGGACTTGTGCATGTCGACCACGCCATGCCCGCCCGGCTTGTCGTCGAGGAAGCGGTGGCCGCCGAACACGAAATAGCCCGGATCGACGATGGACTGCTCCGGGGTGCGCTTGCCCAGTTCCAGGCCCGCCAGCCCCATGAAGGGCTTGAAGGTGGAGCCCGGCGGATAGGCCGAGTAGATGGCCCGGTTGAGCAGCGGGTGGTCGGGCGAATCGTTGAGCGCCCGCCAGTCGGCCACCGAGATGCCGTCGACGAACAGGTTGGGATCGAAACTGGGCGAGGAGACCAGCGCCAGCACGCCGCCGGTCTTGGGGTTCATCGCCACCAGCGCGCCGCGCCGCCCGGCGAAGGCCTGGGTGGCCACGCGTTGCAGGTCCACGTCCACGGTCAGGATCAGGCTGTGCCCCGGCAGCGCGGTCCGGCGGTCGAGCACCCGCACCGCGCGCCCGCCCACGTCCACCTCCACCTGCTCGGAGCCGGTGTGGCCGTGCAGCAGGCTCTCGTAGCTCTGCTCCAGCCCGCGCTTGCCGATGTGGTCGGTGCCGCGGTAGTTGGCGGTCTCACCCGCCTCCTCGATACGCGCCTCGTCGCGCGTGTTGATGCGCCCCATGTAGCCGATCACATGGCCGAACAGATCGCCATGGGGATACTCGCGGAACAGCCGGGCGCGCACGTCCACCCCGGGAAAGCGGTAGCGCCGGGCAACGAAGCGGGCCACTTCCACATCGGTCAGCCGGGTGCGGATCGGCACGCTCTCGAAGTATTTGCTGGTTTCGCGGAATTTACGGAAGCGGCGCCGATCGTAGTCGTCGATCTGCACGATCTGGCCCAGGGCGTCGATGGTCGCATCCACATCCTCGACCCGGGACGGATTGATCTCTAGGGTGTAGGCAGCGAAGTTGCGCGCCAGCACCTCGCCCTTGCGATCGACGATGGTGCCGCGATTGGGCGGCACCGGCACCACCGCGATGCGGTTGTCCTCGGCGCGGGTGTGGTAGTAGTCGAAGCGCATCACCTGCAGGTAGAAGAAGCGCCCTGCCAGCACGCACAGACACAGGAACATGAACACACCGGCCACCACCACCCGCTGGCGCAGCTGGCCCACTTCCTGGTCGGGCGAACGGAACTCGGTCATCCTCGCCTCACCCCGCCGCCCGAAGGGCCGGCGCAGCCCCCTCGGGGGCAGCGAGCGAGGCGAGCGTGGGGGTCGTCCCACCTCAGATCGGCCGGTTGTCATCGCGCTCTTCGGGCTGGTACTGCGGCAGCAGGAGCACGAAGTGCAGCGGCAGCCACAGTACCGCCGCCGTGAAGCTGCCGGTGAAATACCACCAGCCGGGAAATTCGGCGCCGGCGAGCACCCTCACCAGGACCATGACCAGCTGCACACCGAGCAGCAGGGGCAGGATCTGCACCGACTGCTGGATGGGGCCGAACCACATCACACGGCGCGCGAGCGCGTTGGCGCCGTAGGCGAGCAGCACGTAGGCCAGCGCATGCTGGCCCATGGCCGCGCCATAGGCCACATCCATGAGCAGCCCGAAGATGAAGCCGGTGCCCATGCCCACGTGCAGCGGTTCGCGCACGCACCAGAAGGCCAGCACCAGCGCGAGCCAGTCGGGCACGCCCGGCAGCCGCCCGGTGGGAATGAAGTTCAGCACCAGCGCCACGATCAGCGACAGGTACACGAACCACAGGCGAACCGGCCGGAGAATGCGCTGGGATCGGTTGGTCGGCTGCATGACTTACTCCTTCGCCGCGGGGGCGGCCGCGCCCGGCGTCGTCCCGGCGTCCGCTTCGGTCGCCGGCGGCTGATTCGGCACCGCGCGCCCCAGGATCAGCACCTGTGAGGTCTGACCGACACGCGCGACCGGCTCGCAGGCGATCAGGGCGAAGGCCTGGCGGGTGCGGTCCACGGTCACCACCTTCGCCACCGGGATGCCGGGCAGGAACAGATCGTCGAGGCCGGAGGTCACGAGCAGATCGCCGGGCTGCACGTCGGCATTGGCAAGCAGGTAGCGCAACTCGAGGCGGCCGTCGCCGGCGCCGTAGATGACGCCGCGCTGCCCGGTGCGCTCGATGCGCACCGGCACCGCCTGACCCTTGTCGGTCACCAGGGTCACTTCCGCCTGGATCGGATACACCCGGGTGACCTGGCCGACGACGCCGAGTTCATCGACCACCGCCTGACCGGGCTGCACGTCGTGCTGCGCGCCACGGTCGAGGATCACCTTGCGCGAGAAGGCATCGCGCGCCTCGTAGAGCACATCGGCCGCGATCGAACGCACCGGCGCGCGGTTCGACATCTCCAGCAGCTCGCGCAGACGCGCGTTCTCGCGCTCCAGTTCGGCCTGACGCAGCAGGCGGTCGGCGTCGGCCAGCGCCTTCTTGCGCAGCGACCGGTTCTCGCCCTGGACCTCGACCAGGGTGGAGAAATAGCGCGAGGCGTTGGCGAGAAACTCGACCGGCGCGGCGGCCGCCATTTCGAGCGGATAGAGCACCACGGAGACGGTCTTGCGCACCACGTCCAGATAGCGGTACTGCAGGTCGGCGATGAGCATGCCGAGGCAGATGCAGACGAGCACGAACAGCCGCACCAGCGGTGCGGGGCCACGACGGAAGATCGGAGGGGGCTGATGGCCGACCACGTGGCGACTTCAGGTGTTGCGAACGGAACGGATGCGCCGGCTCCGGCGCATCCAGCGACTCAGGATCACTCGGACGTGAAGATGGAACCGAGCTTGTCCATCTTTTCGAGCGCCATGCCGGAGCCCCGGGCGACGCAAGTGAGCGGCTCGTCGGCCACGATCACCGGCAGGCCGGTCTCTTCCATCAACAGGCGATCCAGGTCGCGCAGCAGCGCGCCGCCGCCGGTGAGCACCATGCCGCGCTCGGCGATGTCGGCGCCCAGCTCGGGCGGGGTCTGCTCCAGCGCGATCTTGACCGCGGAGACGATCTGGTTGAGCGGCTCGTTGAGCGCCTCGAGGATCTCGTTGGAGGAGATGGTGAAGCTGCGCGGGATGCCCTCGGCGAGGTTGCGGCCCTTCACTTCCATCTCCTTGACCTCGGAGCCCGGGAAGGCGGAGCCGATTTCCTTCTTGATGTTCTCGGCGGTGGTATCGCCGATGAGCATGCCGTAGTTGCGGCGGATGTAATTGACGATGGCGTCATCGAACTTGTCGCCACCGACCCGCACGGAACCGGAATACACCATGCCGCCCAGGGAAATCACGCCCACTTCGGTGGTGCCACCACCGATATCGACCACCATGGAACCGGTGGCATCGGCCACCGGCAGGCCGGCACCGATGGCCGCGGCCATGGGCTCTTCAATCAGGTAGACCTGGCTCGCGCCCGCTGCCAGCGCAGCGTCGCGAATGGCGCGACGCTCGACCTGGGTGGAGCCGCAGGGCACGCACACGATGATGCGCGGGCTGGGCGAGAACAGACGCGAGTCGTGCACCTTCTTGATGAACTGCTTGATCATCTGTTCGGTGACGACGAAGTCGGCGATCACGCCGTCTTTCATCGGGCGGATGGCGGTGATGTTGCCCGGCGTCTTGCCCAGCATCTGCTTGGCCGCATGGCCGACGGCCTGGATGGTCTTCTTGGCGTTGGGACCGCCTTCGGTGCGGATCGCGACCACCGACGGCTCGTCCAGCACAATGCCCTTGCCGCGTACGTAGATCAGGGTGTTGGCGGTGCCCAGATCGATGGCTAGGTCATTGGAAAAATAGGAGCGCAAAAATCCGAACATGGAAATCCCGGAGAGTCCTGTGGGTACAGGGCCTGTTCTCATTCATCCGGTGGTCGCGCCCGCGCCTGTCGGTCCCGGAGCGCGACGCGCCGACGCGCGCCGGAGGGCTACCCTCGGCAACCTCCCGCGCCATGCTGCGCTCGCTCGCGGCGTCCACGCGATCCAGCGGATGAATGAGAACAGGCCTTAGGAAGATAAACGATTATGATAACCTACAAACCCTTGTGATTTAAGCAGGTTTATTGCGCCATGTCTCTTTCGCTCGACGAGGTTCGCCACATTGCCCGGCTGGCCCGCATCGAACTGGCCGACGGCGAGGCACAAAGCACTCTCGACAAGCTCAACGACATCTTCGGCCTGATCGAGCAGATGCAGGCGGTCGACACCGACGGCGTCGAACCCATGTCGCATCCCCAGGACGTCGCCCAGCGCCTGCGCGACGACGTCGCCACCGAGACCGATCAGCGCGAGGCCTTCCAGGCCGTCGCCCCGCAGACCGAAGCCGGCCTGTACCTCGTGCCCCAGGTGATCGAATAAGCCTGGCGACCCGCACCACCCGACCGACGCACACACCATGATCCAATCGAGCCTCACCGAGCTGGCCGCTGCCCTGCAGGGCCGGCAGCTCTCCAGTGTCGAACTGACCACGGCCTTCCTCGATCGCATCGACGCGCTCAACCCGCGCCTGAACGCCTTCATCACGGTCGACCGCGAGGGCGCGCTGGCCGCCGCCCGCGCCGCCGACGCGCGCATCGCCGGCGGTGACGCGGGGCCGCTCACCGGCATCCCGGTCGCCCACAAGGACGTGTTCTGCACCCAGGGCGTGCGCACCAGCTGCGGCTCGAAGATGCTCGACAACTTCGTGAGCCCCTACGACGCCCACGTGGTCAGCCAGCTCAAGGCCGCCGGCGCGGTCATGCTCGGCAAGACCAACATGGACGAGTTCGCCATGGGCTCGTCCAACGAAAACACCTATTACGGCCCGACCCGCAACGCCTGGGACCCCGCACGCATCGCCGGCGGCTCCTCGGGCGGCTCGGCCGTGGCCGTGGCCGCGCGCATGGCGCCCATGGCCACCGGCACCGACACCGGCGGCTCGGTGCGCCAGCCGGCGGCCATGAACGGCATCACCGGCATCAAGCCCACCTATGGCGTGGTCAGCCGCTACGGGATGATCGCCTACGCCTCCTCCCTCGACCAGGGCGGCGCCTTCGGCCGCAGCGCCCAGGACTGCGCCCTGCTGCTCACCGCCATGGCGGGCTTCGATCCGCGCGACTCCACCAGCGTGGAGCGCCCGCGCGAGGACTACAGCCGCGATCTGGACAAACCCCTCGCCGGCCTGCGCGTCGGCCTGCCGGTGGAATTCTTCGCCGAGGGCATGAGTGACGACGTGCGCCGTGCCATCGACGCCGCCATCGCGCAGTATCGCGAACTGGGCGCCACCGTCGTCGAGGTGAGCCTGCCCAATGCGCGCCTGGCGATCCCGGCCTACTACGTGATCGCCCCGGCCGAGGCCAGCTCCAACCTGTCGCGCTTCGACGGCGTGCGCTACGGTCACCGTGCCGCCGACTACGGCAGCCTCGAAGAGATGTACGAAAAGAGTCGCGCCGAAGGCTTCGGCGCCGAGGTGAAACGGCGCATCCTGGTGGGCACCTACGTGCTCTCCCATGGCTACTACGACGCCTACTATCTCAAGGCGCAGAAACTGCGCCGCCTGATCGCCGAGGACTTCCGGGCCGCCTTCGCCCAGTGCGACGTGATCGCCGGCCCCACCAGCCCGACGGTGGCCTGGCCGATCGGCGAGAAGAGCGACGATCCGGTGCAGATGTACCTGCAGGACATCTACACCATCGCGGTCAACCTGGCCGGCCTGCCGGGCCTGTCCCTGCCCTGCGGCACGGGCGCCGACGGCCTGCCCGTGGGCCTGCAGCTGATCGGCAACTACTTCGACGAAGCGCGCCTGCTGCAGGCGGCCCATGGCTTCCAGCAAGCCACGGACTGGCATCAGCGCGCGCCGGAGCTGGGGTGATCCCGGCGCCGCGGCTCGCCCGGCGTGCCCTGGTCGCCCTCGCGGCCGGGCTGGCCGCATGCAGCAGCCCGCTGCCGCCGCCTGCCCCCCCGCCCGAACCGGTCGCGACCCCGACACCCGCACCGACACCGGCGCCACCGGTGCTGCGCGAGCTGCCCGCCGCGCCCCTGGCCAAGACGCCCCCGGCCCCGCCCGCACCGCGCGCCGGCCGGCCGACCCGGGCAATGAAGGCGCGGCCGATCACCCTGGCCATGCGCTGCGCCGCCATGGATGAACGCAAGCACACGGTGCAGGCCGATGTGGACGTGCGCCGCGGCACCGTACGCTACCTGCGCGCGCGCCTGGCAGAGCCGAAAGGCAGCTGCGAGTTCGCCCTGCCCGACTTCGACCAGACCAAGACCCTGCCCAGCATCGAGCTGCGGGCGCGCAACGGCTCCGGCTGCGTCCTGCGCATGTGGGAACAGGGTCCGCAGGTGGTGCTCGCCTACCACGGCTGCGAGGCCTACTGCGAGCCGGGCCAGGCCTTTGCCGGCATGCTGCCGGTGCTGTTCGACCGCCGCGTCGGGCGTTGCGATTGAGATGAACCGAGCGCGCCGGCATGCCGCCGGCGCCAGACACGAGACACAGAGCGAAACACCATGAGTCGTCAGGATTGGGAAGTCGTCATCGGGCTGGAGATCCATGCCCAGCTCAACACCGCCTCGAAGATCTTCTCGGGCGCGTCCACGGCCTTCGGTGCCGAACCCAACGCGCAGGCCTGCGCGGTGGACATCGCCCTGCCCGGGGTGCTGCCGGTGCTCAACCGGGGTGCCGTGGAGCGCGCCATCCGCTTCGGCCTGGCCATCGACGCCGAGATCGCCCGAAAGAGCGTGTTCGCGCGTAAGAACTACTTCTACCCCGACCTGCCCAAGGGCTACCAGATCAGTCAGTTCGAGCTGCCGGTGGTCGTCGGCGGCACGGTCACGGTGCAGGTCGGCGAGGGCGAAGCGGCCTACGAGAAAACCGTGCGCCTGACCCGTGCCCACCTGGAAGAGGACGCCGGCAAGAGCCTGCATGAAGACTTCCACGGCATGAGCGGCATCGACCTCAACCGCGCCGGCACGCCCTTGCTGGAGATCGTCTCCGAGCCCGACATGCGCTCCTCGGCCGAGGCGGTGGCCTACGCCCGCGCGCTGCACACCCTGGTGCGCTGGATCGACATCTGCGACGGCAACATGCAGGAAGGCTCGTTCCGTTGCGACGCCAACGTCTCGGTGCGCAAGAAGGGAGCGCCCGAGTTCGGCACCCGCCGCGAGATCAAGAACCTCAACTCCTTCCGCTTCCTGCAGCAGGCCATCGACTACGAGGTGGACTGGCAGATCGAGCACATCGAGGACGGTGGCACCGTGCAGCAGGCCACCGTGCTGTTCGATCCGGACAGTGGCGAGACCCGGGTGATGCGCACCAAGGAAGACGCGCACGACTACCGCTACTTCCCCGACCCCGACCTGCTGCCGCTGGTCATCAGCGAGGCGTGGATCGAGCGCACCCGCGAGGTCATGCCCGAGTTGCCCGCCGCCATGCGCGAGCGCTTCGTGCGCGACTGGGGCCTCACCCCCTACGATGCGGTCACGCTCACCGCCAGTCGCGACCTCGCCACCTACTTCGAGGCCACCGTGGCCGCCGCCGGCGATGCCCTGGCCAAGCCCTGCGCCAACTGGGTGATGGGCGAGCTGGCCAAGCGCCTCAACAAGGAAGAGCGCGACATCGCCGATGCGCCGGTCAAGCCGGCCCAGCTGTCGGCCCTGGTCATGCGCATCGGCGACGGCACCATCTCCAACAACGCCGGCAAGAAGGTGTTCGACGCCCTGTGGAGCGGCACCGGCGCCGAGGTGGACGCCATCATCGAGGCCGAGGGCCTCAAGCAGATGAACGACACCGGCGAGCTCGAACGCATGGTGGACGAGGTGATCGCCGCCAACGCCAAAAATGTCGAGGAATTCAGGGCCGGCAAGGAGAAGGCCCTCAATGCCCTCGTCGGTCAGGTGATGAAGGCCTCCCGTGGCAAGGCCAATCCGGCCCAGGTCAACGAGCTGCTGCGCAACAAACTGGCCGGTTGACGGTCCACTCCGCATTCGGAGGGCTTCACGATGAGACGGATCGCCACCTTTGCTTCGCTGCTGTGCCTGGCCACCGGCGCCCTGGCCGCCGACGATCTGCCGCGTCGCCAGCCCGGTCTGTGGGAACACCGCATGCAGATGAGCACCACCGGCAGCTTCACCCACGCCGTGCAGGTGTGCACCGACGACAAGCTCGACGATCTGGCGCGCCAGCAGGGCGCCTCGTCCTGTAGCAAGCTGTCGATCCGGCGCGACGGGGATCGCGTCCTGATCGACTCGGTGTGCCAGGCCGGCGGCAGCACCGCCACCACGCACGGCAGCTTCAGCGGCGACTTCAGCCAGCATTTCGTCGGCCAGCTGGCCACCACCTTCGCCCCACCGCTGAACGGCATGCAACAGACCACGCTACGCATGGACGCACGCCGCCTCGGCCCCTGCAAACCGGGGCAGAAGCCCGGTGACATGGTCATGATGGGGCTGCCCGGCGGCATCGATCTCAACGAGATGATGAAACACATGCCCGTGATGCCGGGCCGATGATCCGCGCCGGCCTGCTCACCCTCCTGCTGAGCACCACCATGAACGCCTCTGCCTGGACCGGCTGCCGCGGCGAACAGGTCGACCCGGCGACCACCCTGCTGCCCTGCACCGAGCGCCCCAACTGCGTGTCTACCGACCACCCCGACCCGGAGCGCCGGCTGCCCCTGGCCGACGACGTCGCGCTCGCACAGCTGCGCGCCGCCATCCTCAGCGAACCGCGCAGCGACATCGTCGCCGAAGGCCCGCACTGGCTCATCGCCCATTTCCGTTCCCGCGTCTTCGGCTTCGTGGACGAAGCCCATTTCATCTTCCGCGCCGACGGCCGTCTGGCCATGCGCAGCGGCGCCTGCAGCGGCTATTACGACTTCGGTGTCAATCGCCGCCGCCTCGAGCGCCTGCTTGCCAAGGCGCGGCAAAACGCCGAGGATTGAACCACGTCCTGACGGAGCGCGCCCATGTGCCAGCTGCTGGGGATGAACTGCAACACCCCCACCGATATCTGCTTCTCCTTCACCGGTTTCCAGGCCCGCGGCGGCCTGACCGACCACCATCGTGACGGCTGGGGCATCGCCTTCTTCGAGGGCGCCGGCTGCCGGGTGTTTCTGGACCCCCGCCCCAGTGCCGATTCACCGGTCGCCGAACTGGTGCGCCAGTACCCGATCCGCTCGCTCAACGTGATCGCGCACATCCGCAAGGCCACCCACGGCCGGGTGGCGCTGGAGAACACCCACCCATTCATGCGCGAGCTGTGGGGTGAATACTGGCTGTTCGCCCACAACGGTGATCTGAAGGACTACGCGCCCGCGCTCAGCGGCCGCTTCCTGCCGGTGGGCAACACCGACTCGGAACGGGCCTTCTGCCATATCCTCGACACCCTGGCGCGGCACCACCCGGCAAACGCCCCGTCGATCGAGACCATGCACGCGCTGTTGCGCACGCTGGCCACCGACATCGGCGCCCACGGCGAATTCAACTTCCTGCTCTCCAACGGCCGCGCCCTGTTCGCCCACTGCGCCTCGCGGCTGTGCTACATCGTGCGTCAGGCGCCGTTTGCCGACGCGCACCTGACCGACCAGGACGTGAGCGTGGACTTCAGCCAGCTCACGACCCCGGCGGACCGGGTCGCGGTGGTCGCCACCACCGCGCTGACCGACAACGAACGCTGGACGCCGATCACCGCGGGCTCGCTGCTGACCTTCGTGGACGGCGAGCCACGGGATTTCGGCGACGGTACGACGCGCGCTTTCGTCAAGGACACGATTCCTCCCGCGGTGTGACGTGGATTCACGATAACCACCCCGATTTCGGCGCATACTGGTGAGCGTTGATTTCCGCGACGACCGTCGATCATGACCTGTCCCCTGTGCCACCCCGAGGGCGAAAACATCCTCTGGCAGGATGCGCTGTGCCGCATCATCCGCGTCGCCGACGACGACAACGCCGGCTACTGCCGCGTCATCTGGACCGGCCACGTGGCGGAGATGACCGATCTGGAGGCGGCCGAGCGCGAACACCTGATGCGCCGGGTATATGCGGTCGAAGGGGCGCTGCGCGAGTGCTTCAGTCCGGCCAAGATCAATCTGGCCAGCCTTGGCAACATGGTCCCCCACCTGCACTGGCACGTCATCGCCCGCTTCGAGGACGACGCCCGCTTCCCGGATCCCGTGTGGGCGCCGCCGAAACGGAGCGGCGCGCCGCAACCGGACGTGGACGACGACACCCTGTGCCGCGCGCTGGCGCAATGGCTCGGCCGAATGGATGATTGATTCGACATGCGGGGCACGTCATCATTTATGGCAACAATAACCGTCGTCGCGCGCTGACACCGCTGCGGACCGCCCAGACGAAAAGACACCATGAACTACTACGATCCCAATGTCGCGCTCGACCTCATCCGCCAGATCAACCCGGTCAGCGTCTCCGAAAGCCATCAGACGCTCGCGCGCATCGTCACCGAGATGCACGACAAGCCGCCGGCTGCGGATCGTCATTTCGAAGTCCTCGAAGCGGCGCGCACCTCCATCGCCTTCGTCCAGGAGGCCCTGGCACGACGTTACGCCGACCACCCGCTCCCGCCCGAGAGCGAGGAAGAGACCACGCTGCGCCGGGTGGTCAAGCTGTGGCGCGATCTGGCCAACTCCTACGCCCTGATCGCGCAGCGGGATGCCGCCCAGCAAAGTCTCGGCGCGCAGCGCGCGACCCTGATGCAGCGACGCCTGCACTATGCCGGACTCACGCTGCTGGAATACTTTCGTGCCCACCGCGCCGTGCCTGCCGGCCTGTGGCTGGACTTCCACGCCGGCTATTCAGTGGCGGAACAGCAGGGCGTGGCACGCACCCGGGTGGCCGATCCACTCAACGAGGTGTGGAAAGCACAAAGCAGCGTCGAAGCCTACGTCGCGGTGCTGCTGGTCGATCTGGCCAACCCCTTCGGCCGCAGCCAACGTGAATTCGACTGGGTGTGCCGCTGGGCCCAGCGTTTTGCCCCCTACTGCGCCCTGCACCTGCCCCAGGATGGCGAGAAACCCGGCACCTATGCCCTCGATCTGAGCCGCGACCACGGCCTGCGGCCGCTGGCCACGCTGCAGGCGTCCCCCCATCTGCGCCGCTTCGACGGCACCCGGCTGGCCGGACAGATCCAGGCGGTGCTGACCCAGTTCAAGCAGGGCGTCACCCCCAGCTCACTCGGTCTCGGCGACGACTGCACCACCGAATCCGGCGGCCGGCTGCTGCTCTCGCTCTACCGCCCCTGGGGGCTGGCGTCGGCGGGCAGGCGATACACCCGTCGCAGCTCGCATGGCCGTCTGGAGCTTTGCGCGGACTGGGAGTCCATCGGCTTCTTCGTCCTCGGCAAACCCTTCGAATCACCGCGCCAGTCGATCTTCAATCCGGTGCAGACGGATATCGCCATGCTGACCTTCGGCGCCCGCGCTGACGAAGTCCCGCAAGAAGAGGACATGAAGCGCATCGCCATCGAGCGCGGCTACATTCCGCAAATGTGGGACATCGTCGATCAGTCGGTCGGCGGCTTCCGGCTGCAGTGTCAGCCACGGGGGCAGCGCCTGGAGCATCACCAGCTGGTCGGCATTCGCCCCCCCGATGGCGAGCACTATCTGCTCGCCCACATCAGCTGGCTCATGTACCGCCCCGACGGCATCATGGAACTGGGCGTGCACACCCTGCCCGGACTCCCCGAGGGTGTGGCGGTCCGCCTCGTCGGCCTGCACAGCAACACCCGCGACCCCTTCAAGCTCGGCTTCCTGCTGCCGGCGGTACCGGCCCTCAAGGCAGCACCGAGTCTGATCGTGCCGGGCGGCTGGTATCAGGCGCAGCGCATCGTGGAACTGAAGGTCGGCGACAAGGTCATGCAGGCGCGCCTGACCAAGCTCGCCACCCGCGGCAGCAACTTCGATCGCGTGGAATTCACCACCATCGGACCGGCCTGAACGGCCGGCGCAGGCATCCTGCCGTCGCCGTCGAGCCAGCGCGCCCGGCTCAGGCGCTCGCCTGGCCGCTAGGGGCGGACGCTTGCTCGCAGCGGACGATCCGTCGCGCCGGCACGCGCACGCAGAACGTGCTGCCCACCCCCGGGGTACTGGAGACCTTGAGCTCACACTGATGGCGGGTGAGGACGTGCTTGACGATCGCCAGCCCCAGCCCGGTCCCGCCGGTCTCGCGCGAGCGCCCGCGGTCCACACGATAAAAACGTTCCGTCAGCCGCGGCAGATGCTCCGGGGCCACGCCGATACCGGTATCCTCGACACAGAACTCGCCGAACCCGTCCGGATCCAGGTGCCAGCGCAAGCGGACCGTGCCGCCCGCGGGGGTGTACCTGACCGCGTTGCTGGCCAGGTTGGCGAAAGCGCTGTGCAACTCCTTGGCGCTGCCGGCACACTGGCAGTCGCAATCCACGCTGACTTCCACCGTGTGGCGGCCGGCGGAGAGCGCATCGGTCTCCCGGGCGATCTCACGCACCATGCCCCCGACGTTGAACACCTCTTCGTCGGGCGACGGCGCGCCGGTCTCGAGCGCCGAGAGGGTCAGCAGGTCGTTGATGAGGCGCTGCATGCGGCTGGCCTGCTCGAGGGCGAGACCGAGATAATGATTGCGCTCGGCGCCATCCAGATCGTCCTCGGCATCGATGACCGTCTCGAGGAAACCGGAGACCACGGTCAGGGGTGTGCGCAGCTCGTGGGACACGTTGGCGACGAAGTCGCGGCGCATGGTCTCAAGCTTTTCCAGCTGTGACACATCACGGGAGATGACCATCTTGCGATGGTCGCCGAAACGGATCACCTGGACCAGCAGCGCGGCGCCCTTGCGGTGCATCGGGTGGAACAGGAAGGGTTCGTCGTAATCGCCGCGTTCGAGGTAGTGCACGAAGTCGGGCTGACGCACGAGGTTGGTGACCTGGACCCCACGGTCACGCTCCTGGTCGAGACTGAAGTCGATGGCCGCCTGGCGGTTGATCCACTCGATGGTGTCGGTATGGGACAGGTACATGACCCCGTCGGGCATGGCCTGACTGGCTTCGCGAAAGCGATCCAGCGCGGCGCTCAGGCGCTCGCGCTGCTCGCTGGCCTGGCGCGCACGCCGGTTGAGATCGGAAAAGACGAAATCCCACACCCCGAAGGCATGGGGCAGGGGCGTGCCGATCGGTTCATGGGTCCACACCACGAGCTGGGTGAGGTACCAGTTGTGTCGCCAGAGCACCACGAGCAGGCCGAGCGCAGCCACCAGCGCCCCGACCACCGGGGACACCAGCAACGCGATCGGTATGGCGAACACGGCCACGGCGGCCAGCGCCGTGGCAAAACCGACCCAGACGTAACGTACAGTCGCGCGAATGACGAACTCCGCTCAAAGGCCCTGGGCGGATTATCGCACCGTCTGCGGCACCTCCGACTGCGCGGAGAGCCGGTAGCCACTGCCGCGCACCGTCTGTATCAGGCGCTCGTGTCCGGTCGGCTCCAGTGCGCAGCGCAGGCGACGGATATGCACGTCGACCGTGCGCTCCTCGACGAACACATGGTCGCCCCACACCTGGTCCAGCAGTTGCGCCCTGGAATGGACGCGCTCCGGGTGGGTCATGAGGAAATGCAGCAGACGGAATTCGGTCGGCCCGAGCGACAGGCTCTGTTCGCCCGCGCTGATGCGATGCGTCGCCGGATCCAGGCGCAGGCCACCGATCTGCACCGGATCCTCGGTCGCCTGGGGCGCGCGCCGGCGCAGGACGGCCTTGATCCGGGCCACCAGCTCACGCGGGCTGAAGGGCTTGGTGATGTAGTCGTCGGCCCCGGTCTCGAGACCCTGTACCTTGTCCTGCTCCTCGCCCCGGGCGGTCAGCATGATCAACGGAATCTCGCGGGTCCGCTCCTCGGCGCGCAGGCGCTTGGCCAGTTCGATGCCGGACAGACCGGGCAACATCCAGTCGAGCAGGATCAGGTCGGGCAGGGCATCACGGACGATGCGCAACGCGGTTTCTGCATCGGCGGCCCGCACCACATGGTGGCCGGCACGACCAAGATTGGCAGCGATCAGTTCCTGAATCGCGGGTTCGTCTTCAACAAGCAGAATATTGGCTGGCATGAATGCAACCTCTAACGGGATGCGCACAGTCTATTGCAGGTTTTTGACGGTTTCATGACGCGTCACGGACATGCAACACTGCCGGACGCAGCCGCCGACGGAGTATCAGGGGTATCATTGCACCTTCGACGAATCACCCGCAAATCTGCCAGGGTCAACACGCATGGCCGGACTTGACGCTTCCACTCCCCTGCCCACGGATATCGTGCTGCACACCCAGTCACGCTGCCTCGAAGTGGCGTTCGACAACGGTGCGCGCTATCGCTTGCCGTTCGAGTTCCTGCGGGTCTTCTCCCCCTCGGCCGAGGTCCGCGGACACGGTATCGGACAGGAGACCCTGCAGACCGGCAAGCGCGACGTCATCGTCGAGCAGGTGGAGCCGGTCGGGAAATACGCACTCAAGCTGGTGTTCTCGGACGGCCACGACAGCGGCCTGTACTCCTGGGACTATCTGGCCGAGATCGGCGCACATCAGGAGGCCCTGTGGCAGGCCTATCTGGAACGCCTCGAGGCCGCCGGCGCCAGTCGCGACATCGATACCACACCAGGCCGCCCCACCGGCGGTTGCGGCGGAGCACATTGATCAGGATGGACGATAAAACCACGGATTTCGGCTACGAAACCGTCCCCGAGACGGAAAAAGCGCGCAAGGTTGCCGGTGTCTTCTCCTCGGTCGCCAACCGTTACGACATCATGAATGACCTGATGTCCGGCGGCCTGCACCGGCTCTGGAAGGCTTTCACCATCCGTGTGGCGGGCGTCAAGGCCGGCGACCGGGTACTCGATGTCGCCGGCGGCACGGCGGATCTGTCGATCGCCTTTGCCAAACGGGTCGGACCCACCGGCCAGGTCTGGCTGACCGACATCAACGGCGCCATGCTCAGCCGCGGCCGCGACCGCACGATCGACAAGGGGCTGTCGCTGCCGGTCGCCCAGTGCGACGCCGAGCACCTGCCCTTTCCCGACAACCATTTCAACTGCGTCACCGTCGCCTTCGGTCTGCGCAACATGACCCACAAGGACGCAGCGCTCGCCGAGATGCGACGGGTGCTCAAACCCGGCGGCCGCCTGCTCGTGCTCGAATTTTCCCGGGTCTACAAACCGCTGGCGCCCGCCTACGATCTGTACTCGTTCAAGATCCTGCCCTGGCTCGGCCAGCGCGTGGCGGGCGACGCCGACAGTTACCGCTACCTGGCCGAGTCGATCCGGGTGCATCCGGATCAGGAAACCCTCAAGACCATGATGGAACAGGTCGGACTCGAGCGTGTCGACTACTTCAATCTGACCGGCGGCGTGGTCGCCCTCCATCGCGGCTACAAGCTCTGAGGGTTCCGCCATCCCGTCGCGACCTCACCGACTGATGCCCCCATGCTCGATACCGCCCTGCGCGCCACACTCAACCACCTGATCGGCCAGCACGACTGGGCGCGCGTGCGCCTGAAAGCCCACACAGGCTGTCAGGTCGGCATCCGTGTCGCGGGCGTGTCTCAACGATTCCGCATTGATGACACCGGCCTGCTCGGGGGCGAGACGTCCGACGATGCCGATGACGTCATGATCGACGTTCCGGCGCAGGCCATCGCCTCGCTCACCGACGGCATCGAGGGCGTCCTGGCCCACGCCCGGATTTCCGGCCAGGCCGAACTGGCTGAGACTGTCGGCTTCGTCGCCCGCCATCTGGACTGGGATCGTGAAGCCGATCTGGCCCGTCTCTTCGGCCCCATTGCCGGGCGCCGTCTTCATCTGACGGCCCGCCACGTGGAACAGGCCATTCCGGCATCCGCCATGCGGCTGGCCCGCAACACCAGCGAATATCTCGTTCACGAGGGCCGATGGCTCGCCGATCGTACTGCGTTCGACGACCACGTCGCACAGTTGCGTCACCTGAGAGACGATCTGGCCCGCCTCGATCAGCGCGTCGCCCGATTGGACCGCAACGAGTCGAAGCGATAACCCGAATTCAACAAAAAAGCAGCCCGAGGGCTGCTTTTTTGCGGGTGGCCGGCTCACACCGGAGCACCGTTTCCGATCAATGCCGCGGGCCGCGCAGCTTCTTGATCGCGGCCAGTTGGGCAATCGCTTCGGCCAGCTCGGCCTGCGCCGCGGCGTAGTCGATTTCGGCGTTGTGATTCGCCAGCGCCTCTTCGGCCTTGCGTTTCGCTTCGAGTGCCTTGGCTTCGTCCAGGTCCTTGCCACGGATGGCGGTGTCGGCGAGCACCGTCACCAGACCCGGTTGAACTTCCAGCAGACCGCCAGCGACGAAGACGAGCTCTTCCTCACCATTCTGCGGCTTGACGCGAACCGCACCCGGTTTGATCCGGGTCATCAGCGGCATGTGGCCCGGCAAAATACCGAGCTCACCGGTCTCGCCGGGCAGGGCCACGAATTCGGCCAGCCCGGAGAAGATTTCCTCTTCGGCGCTCACGATATCGACATGCACAGTCATTGCCATCGTTTATACCTCCGCTAGGCCCCGCTCGGGTGAGCGGGGCTGGCTCGCGTTACTGGACGGTCTTGGCCTTCTCGAAGGCTTCTTCGATATTGCCGACCATGTAGAACGCCTGCTCGGGAAGCTGATCGCATTCGCCGCTCACGATCATCTTGAAGCCCTTGATCGTGTCCTTGAGCGACACATACTTGCCCGGCGAACCCGTGAACACTTCGGCCACGTGGAACGGCTGCGACAGGAAACGCTGGATCTTACGCGCACGGGACACGGCAAGCTTGTCTTCGGGAGACAGTTCGTCCATACCCAGAATCGCGATGATGTCACGCAGTTCCTTGTACTTCTGCAGGGTCTGCTGCACCTCACGGGCGACACCGTAGTGCTCTTCACCCACGACCAGCGGATCGAGCTGGCGGGAGGTGGAGTCGAGCGGATCCACGGCCGGGTAGATACCCAGCGCGGCGATGTCACGGGACAGCACGACGGTGGAGTCCAGGTGAAGGAAGGTCGTGGCCGGCGACGGGTCGGTCAGGTCATCCGCGGGCACATACACGGCCTGGATGGAGGTAATCGAACCGACCTTGGTGGAGGTAATCCGCTCCTGCAGGCGACCCATTTCCTCGGCCAGCGTCGGCTGGTAACCCACGGCAGACGGCATCCGGCCCAGCAGCGCGGACACTTCGGTACCGGCCAGGGTGTAGCGATAGATGTTGTCCACGAAGAACAGGATGTCACGGCCGTCGTCACGGAAACGCTCGGCCATGGTCAGGCCGGTCAGCGCCACGCGCAGACGGTTGCCCGGGGGCTCGTTCATCTGACCGAACACCATCGCGACCTTGTCGAGCACGTTGGAGTCCTTCATCTCGTGGTAGAAGTCGTTCCCTTCACGGGTCCGCTCACCCACGCCAGCAAACACGGACAGGCCGGAGTGCTGTTTGGCGATGTTGTTGATCAGCTCCATCATGTTCACGGTCTTGCCCACGCCGGCGCCGCCGAACAGCCCCACCTTGCCGCCTTTGGCGAACGGGCAGATCAGGTCGATCACCTTGATACCGGTTTCGAGCAGTTCCACGGACGGAGACAGTTCGTCGAACTTCGGGGCCTTCTGGTGGATCGCGCGCAACTCGTCGCACTCGATGTCACCGGCCTCGTCGATCGGACGACCCAGCACGTCCATGATGCGACCCAGAGTCCCGTGACCCACCGGCACCGAAATCGGTGCGCCGGTGTTGCTCACGGGCATGCCACGACGCAGACCATCGCTGGAACCCAGCGCAATGGTGCGGACCACGCCGTCGCCCAGCTGCTGCTGAACTTCGAAGGTCAGACCTTCTTCGGCGAAGGAATTCTCCACCGGTTCCAGCTTCAGGGCGTCATACACTTTCGGCATCGCGTCACGCGGGAACTGGATGTCCACCACGGCGCCGATGCACTGTACGATCGTACCGTTACTCATCGTCATTTCCTCAAATCAATAATCCGTTACACCGCGGCGGCACCGCCCACAATCTCGGACAGTTCCTTGGTAATCGCTGCCTGGCGGGTCTTGTTGTAGACCAGCTGCAGTTCGCCGATGACGTTCTTCGCGTTGTCGGAGGCCGCCTTCATGGCCACCATGCGCGCGCTCTGCTCCGATGCCATGTTTTCGGCAACGGCCTGATAGACCAGCGCTTCGACATAACGCAGCAGCAGTTCATCGATCACGACCTGCGGATCGGGTTCGTAGAGGTAGTCCCACGAGCCCTCAGGCGCACCAAGGCGATCCCCGGTGAGGGGGAGCAGCTGTTCGACCTCCGGCTCCTGCTTCATGGTGTTCACGAAGCGGGTGTAGGCCAGATAGACGGCGTCAAGTTCGCCATTCTGGAACGCGTCCAGCATGACCTTGACCGGACCGATCAGCTTTTCGAGATGCGGGGTATCACCGAGCTGCGTGACATGCGAGGCGACGGGCACCTTCATGCGTTGCATGAAGCCGTAGCCCTTGTTGCCGATGCAGGTCGCACGAATTTCCGACACGCCATCGGCCTGCCAGTCCTTCATGTTGCTCACCGTCTGACGCAGGATGTTGGTGTTCAAGCCACCACACAGGCCCTTGTCGGTGGTCACGACGATAACGCCGACACGCTTGACGTCATTCTTCTTGACCAGGAACGGATGCTGATACTCGGTGATATTCGCCTGAGACAGGTTCGCAGCGAGTCGGCGGATCTTTTCGGCGTAGGGACGAGCGGCCCGCATGCGATCCTGCGCCTTGCGCATTTTCGATGCGGCCACCATCTCCATGGCCTTCGTGATCTTGCGAGTGTTCTGCACACTCTTGATCTTCGTACGGATTTCCTTACCGCTTGCCATATTCCGTCTCCGTACGCCGACTTACGCCCAGCTCTTCTTGAACTCTTCGATCGCGGCAACGAGCGTTTTCTCGGACTCGTCGTCCAGCGCCTTGGAGCTTTCGATCTTCTCGATCAGAGCAGCGTATTTGGTTTTCATGAACTGATGCAGCGCATGCTCGCAGGCCAGCACACGGCTGGTTTCGACGTCGTCGAAATAGCCGTTGTTGGAGGCGTACAGCGTGATCGCCATGTCAGCGACGGACAGCGGTGAGTACTGCGGCTGCTTCATCAGCTCGGTAACCTGACGGCCACGGTCGAGCTGCTTGCGGGTCGCTTCGTCCAGATCGGAGGCGAACTGCGCGAAGGCAGCCAGTTCTCGATACTGGGCCAGCGCCAGACGCACACCACCGCCGAGCTTCTTGATGACCTTGGTCTGGGCCGCACCACCCACCCGCGACACCGAGATACCGGCGTTGATGGCGGGACGGATACCGGCGTTGAACAGATCGGTCTCGAGGAAGATCTGGCCGTCGGTAATGGAAATGACGTTGGTCGGCACGAAGGCGGACACGTCACCGGCCTGCGTCTCGATCACCGGCAGCGCGGTCAGGGAACCGGTCTTGCCCTTGATTTCACCGTTGGTGAATTTCTCGACGTACTCGGCATTGACACGCGCGGCGCGCTCGAGCAGACGGGAGTGCAGGTAGAACACGTCACCCGGGTAGGCTTCACGGCCCGGCGGACGACGCAGCAGCAGGGAGATCTGACGGTAGGCCCAGGCCTGCTTGGTCAGATCGTCGTACACGATCAGGGCGTCTTCACCGCGATCGCGGAAGTATTCGCCCATCGTGCAGCCGGCATAGGCCGACAGGTACTGCATGGCGGCGGAGTCCGAAGCGGTGGCCGCGACGACGATGGTGTATTCCATCGCGCCGTTCTCTTCCAGCTTGCGCACCACGTTGGCGATGGTCGATGCCTTCTGACCGATCGCCACGTAGATGCAGGTCATGTTCTGACCTTTCTGGTTGATGATCGCGTCGACGGCGACGGCGGTCTTGCCGGTCTGACGGTCACCAATGATCAGCTCACGCTGGCCACGACCGATCGGCACCATGGCGTCGACCGACTTCAGCCCGGTCTGCACCGGCTGATCCACCGACTTACGTGCGATCACGCCCGGAGCGACCTTTTCGATCTTGTCGGTCAGCTTGGCTTCGATCGGGCCCTTGCCGTCGATCGGCTGACCCAGTGCGTTCACCACGCGGCCTTTCAGCTCGGGGCCGACCGGCACTTCCAGAATGCGGCCGGTCGCCTTGACCGTGTCGCCTTCAGAGATGTGCTCGTATTCGCCGAGCACGACGGCACCAACGGAATCGCGCTCGAGGTTGAGCGCCAGACCGAAGGTGTTGCCGGGGAACTCCAGCATTTCGCCCTGCATCACGTCAGCGAGGCCGTGAACACGGCAAATACCGTCGGTCACGGAGACCACGGTACCCTCGTTGCGGGACGATGCGGCGAGCTGCAGGTCCTGAATCCGGCTCTTAATCAGATCACTGATTTCAGAGGGGTTGAGTTGCATTTCCAATGCTCCTAAATCTTTAGCGCAGCGGCCATGTTCGCGAGCTTGCCGCGGACCGAGGCGTCGATGACGTCATCGCCGACAGTGACGGTCACTCCACCGATCAGATCGGGGTCGACCGACACGGACACATTCAGCTTGGCCTTGAAGCGGGCTTCAAGCTCCTGTGTCAGGGTGTTCAGCGTGGCATCATCGAGCTCGAAGGCGGAGACGATATCCGCGTCGAGCGTGCCTTCACGTTCGTTCTTGCGTTCAACGAACAGGTCACGGATCTCGGGAAGCACCTGCAGACGTTCGTTCTCGACCAGAATACGCACGAAGTTCTTCTGCGACTCGTCGAGATCACCCACGACACCGATAAACAACTCGGCGAGCTTGTCCTCACCGAGTTTCGGGTCGTGGATCAGGGTCTGCATCTGGGGATCGGCAGCAACGGCCGCCAATTTGTCCAGAGCTTCCGACCAGGGCCCCAGCGCACCTGCCCCGTCCGCCTGCTTGAAAGCAGCTTCGGCATATGGGCGCGCGATGGTGACGTTTTCGGCCATGACTTATTACAGTTCCTGTTTCAGGTTGGCCAGGAGGTCGGCGTGTGCCTTGGCGTCCACCTCCTTGCGGAGGATCTTCTCGGCGCCGGCAACAGCCAGGCTGGCGACCTGTTCGCGCAGGGCTTCCTTGGCACGTTCGGCGGCAGCGGCGGCTTCGCCCTCTGCAGCTTCACGTGCGGCGGCAATAATACGGGAAGCCTCGGCACGAGCTTCGTCGATCAGTTCAGATGCCTGCTTTTCAGCGGAGGCGCGCACATCGGTGGCCGACTCGCGGGCCTTGCGCATTTCCTCGACAACTTTCTTCTCGGCGAGAGCCAGATCGGCCTTGGCCTTGTCCGCAGCCGCCAGCCCGTCCGCGACCTTTTGCGCACGCTCGTCCAGTGCCTTCACGATCGGGGGCCACACGAATTTCATCGTGAAAGCCACCAGAATGAAGAACACAACGAGCTGAGCTATCAGGGTAGCGTTCAGATTCACGTTGCGATGTCCTTATGGTTCGTTAGTGGAAAAAACGACCCGAGGATCAAAGCTGGAACGGGTTGGCGAACGCGAACATCATGGCGATACCGACACCGATCAGGAACGCGGCGTCGATCAGACCGGCCAGCAGGAACATCTTGGTTTGCAGCGCGTTCATCAGCTCCGGCTGACGGGCGGAAGCTTCGAGGTACTTGGAACCCATGATGCCGATACCGATACAAGCACCGATGGCACCCAGACCGATGATGAGACCAGCGGCCAGCGCGACAAAACCCAGAACGTTTTCCATGACAACTCCTTGCGAGATAAAGTGGTTATTTGAAACCGGGTTAAAAAGAAGACAACGAAATCAGTGACTTTCGTGGGCCTGACCCACATACACCAGTGCCAGCATCATGAAGATGAAGGCCTGAAGCGTGATGATCAGGATGTGGAACACGGCCCAGATGGAGCCGGCGATCACATGCCCGATGAAACCGAACACGGTCGCGGTCCCGCCCAGCAGCGCGATCAGCATGAACACCAGTTCGCCAGCGTACATGTTGCCGAACAGTCGCATGCCGTGGGAGACGGTCTTGGCGAGGAATTCGATCATCTGCATGATGAAGTTCACCGGATACAGCGCCGGATGATTGCCGA
Source organism: Nitrogeniibacter mangrovi (assembly GCF_010983895.1). Taxonomy (GTDB): domain Bacteria; phylum Pseudomonadota; class Gammaproteobacteria; order Burkholderiales; family Rhodocyclaceae; genus Nitrogeniibacter; species Nitrogeniibacter mangrovi. The sequence goes on along the minus strand of NZ_CP048836.1, from coordinate 259,823 downwards.
ACGGCGCGGTGAACAGTTCGTGCACCCAGCCGCCCACACCCTTGATCTTGACGTTGTAGTACAAACAGACGAGCAACACACCGATCGACAGACCGAGCGCACCGTTCAGATCGGCGGTGGGCACGACGCGCATGAAGGCGTGTTCGTTACCGGTGGCGTGCTGCCAGATGGTCGGCAACAGGTCAACCGGAAGCAGGTCCATCGCGTTCATGAGGAAGATCCACACGAACACGGTGAGCGCCAGCGGCGCGACGAACTTGCGGGATTCCGCGCTATGCACGATACCCTTGGCCTGATCGGCCACCATCTCGACGAGAATCTCGACGGCTGCCTGGAAACGGCCCGGCACACCCGAGGTGGCCTTGGCGGCGGCGCGCCACAGGAAGAAGACGGTCAGGATCCCCAGCAGGCCGGCGTAGAACATCGTATCGAGGTTGATCAGCGACCAATCGATCACGTTCTGTTGCGCATGCCCCGACGTATTGAGCTGCGTCAGGTGGTGAACGATGTACTCCGAGGCGGTAGGACCGTGCGCCGAGTGCTCTGCGGCGGCGTTTACTGCGTGCTCTGTAGCCATGGTTAGTTACGACCCAATAATGCAAACAAATTCGCTTTGAGCGCCAGCACCAGACCGATGATCAACGCCCCCCAGTGGAGGTCCTTGATGGTGGCTGCTGCCAGCGCCAGTAATCCTACAGTCGCGGCGACCTTGATGAATTCGCCAACGAAGAAAGCGGCGGGGTAAGCGGAGGGGCTGCGGCCACGCACGGCGGCCAATCTGAAAGCAAAGAAGGCATTGGGCACAACAACGGCCACGCCTCCGGCCAGTGCCGACCAGGCGCCTTCGATACCAAACAGCGCTGCCGATAGCGCCGCGGCCAACAGTGTCGCGAGCAGCTGAAATCCGACAGCCTTGTACATCCCGTCCCTTACGCGCCCGACCCCGAAAAAACACCCGGGTGGCCGCTCAAAAAATCCCGGCGATTCTAGGGGTTCACCACAACGAAGTCAAACTTTTCCGCACTGCAACATGACTTCAATCACCCCCCGAATCGGGTGAAACCCGCATCACCGCAGGCGTTCGAGCAAACTGTCGAGTTGATCCAGAGAGCCGAAGTCTACTATAAGACTGCCGGCCCCCTTGCGATTGGCCTTGATCTTCACCGTCGCGCCGAGGGCGTCCGACAGCTCCTCCTCGAGGCGCTGGAGGTCGCGATCCGGCGTCGGCTTGGCCCGCAGGCTGCGCGGCTTGAGTTCGTGGTGTACGAGCCGTTCCACCTCGCGGACCGACAGGCCACGGCCGGCGGCACGATTGGCCAGCTGCACCTGGACCGCACCGTCGAGCGGCAGCAAGGCGCGCGCATGGCCCATGTCGATGTCCCCGGCCATGAGCAGCTCCTGCACCGGCGCGGCCAGTTGCAGCAGGCGCAGCAGATTGGTGGCGGCCGGGCGCGACCGGCCGACCGCGTCGGCGGCCTGCTGATGGGTCATGCCGAACTCGTCCACCAGGCGCTGGATGCCGGCCGCCTCTTCGAGCGGATTGAGGTTCTCGCGCTGGATGTTCTCGATGAGCGACATGGCCAGCGCCGCCTCGTCGGGAATCTCGCGCACCAGGCAGGGCGTCTGCTCCAGGCCCGCGATCTGGCTGGCGCGCCAGCGCCGCTCACCGGCGATGATCTCGTAGCGATCCTCGCCGACGGGGCGCACCAGGATCGGCTGCATGACGCCCTGGGCCTTGATGGACGCGGCCAACTCCTCGAGCGAGCCCGGGTCCATGCGCGTACGCGGCTGGTACTTGCCGGGCTGAAGCGCCCCGACCGGCAGGGTCTGCAGCGCGCCCTTGTCTTCGTCGTCGTCCCGGTTGGCCGCCAGCAGCGCATCGAGGCCGCGCCCCAGTCCCTTGAGTTTCGGAGGTGCCATTGTCGTTTTCCTTCAGAGCGTCCTGACGCGCTCGATCATTTCCTCGGCGAAGTCGAGGTACGCCTGCGAGCCCTTGGCCGCCGGGTCGTACACCACCCCCGGCATGCCGTGGCTGGGCGCCTCGGCCAGGCGCACGTTGCGCGGCACCACCGCCTTGAAGACCTTGTCGCCGAAGTGATCCTCGAGCTGGGCGGAGACCTGCTGCTGCAGCGTCATGCGCGGGTCGAACATCACCCGCAGCAGGCCGATGATCTTCAGATCCCGGTTGAGGTTGGCATGCACCTTCTTGATGGTGTTGACCAGATCCGAGAGCCCCTCGAGCGCGTAGTACTCGCACTGCATCGGAATGATGACGCCATGGGCTGAGCACAGGCCGTTGAGGGTCAGCAGCGACAGCGACGGCGGACAGTCGATGAGCACGAAATCGTAGTCGTCGGCCACCCCCGCCAGGGCCTTCTTGAGGCGCTTCTCGCGCCCCTCGAGTTCGACCATCTCCACCTCGGCCCCCGCCAGATCGCGGTTGGCCGGCAGCACGTCGAACTTGCCCGACGGCGAGGCGACCCGCACCGCCGCCAGATCGGCCATGCCCACCAGCAGATGGTAGACCGAGCGCTCGAGGCCGCGCTTGTCGATGCCGCTGCCGCCGGTGGCGTTGCCCTGGGGGTCGAGATCGACCAGCAGCACGCGCTGTTTGCGTCGCGCCAGGGCGGCGGCGAGATTGACGCAGGTGGTGGTCTTGCCGACCCCGCCTTTCTGGTTGGCGACACAGAAGATTCGGGCCATCAGGCGGTTCCGTTGCGTTCGATGATGATCAGATGACGGTGCGCATCGAGGTCGGGCACCGCCAGGGTGTGGGCCTCGGCCAGCACGAAGCCGTCCGGCAGGCGGGCGATCTCTTCGTGAGGATAGACGCCCTTCATGGCATACAGACGACCGCCGGGGCGCAGCAGATGCGCCGACAGGCGAACGAAATCGGCCAGCTCGGCAAAGGCCCGCGAGATGATGCCGTCGAACCGTTGCGCCGGCTGCACGTCTTCGACCCGGGCGCACAAGGCATGAAAGTTCTCCAGCTTCAGTTCGATGCGCGCCTGCTGCTGGAAGCTGGCCTTTTTGTTGACCGTCTCGATGGAGGTCACCTGCAGGTCGGGCCGGGCGATGGCCAGCGGAATACCCGGCAGTCCGCCGCCCGAACCGATGTCCGCCAGGGTGTTCACCTCGCTCAGAAACGGCAGCACCACCAGCGAATCGAGCAGATGATGGGTGAGGATCTGGTCCGCATCGCGGATCGCGGTGAGGTTGTACACCCGGTTCCACTTGGCCAGCAAGGCTGCGAACGCCACGAGCTTCTCGTGCGCCGCCTCCGGCAGGTCGATCCCCATGGCCGTCAGGCCGCGCTCCAGTCGGGCCGCCTCGCTCATGCCGAGGCCCTGCCATCGTCGAGCCGGCGGGCCGCGCCGCGGCGCTTCAGGTGCACCAGCAGCAGCGAGATGGCCGCTGGCGTCACCCCCTGGATGCGGCCGGCCTGGCCGATGGTCTGGGGCCGGTGCTCGGCCAGCTTCTGCTGCACTTCCTTCGACAGGCCGCGCACCTCGCCGTAGTCCATGTCCGCCGGCAGCGCCGTGGCTTCGGCCTTGGCGGCGCGGGCCACCTCCTCCTGCTGACGATCGATGTAGCCCTGGTACTGGGCGCCGATCTCGAGCTGCTCGACCACCAGCGGATCGGTTTCCGGCGCCTCCGGCGCGGTCGGCAGGGCCATCAGGGCGGCGTAACGGACGCCCGGCCGGCGCAGCAGCTCGAAGAAGGTGTATTCGCGCTCCAGCGCCTTGCCCACGGCTTGCTCGGCCGCCGCCGCGGGAATCGCGTCGGGGCGCGCCCAGGTGGCCTTGAGCCGTGCGGTCTCGCGCTCGATGGCCTCGCGCTTGCGGCAGAAGGCCGTCCAGCGCGCGTCGTCCACGAGGCCGAGTTTGCGCCCCTTCTCGGTCAGGCGCAGGTCGGCATTGTCCTCGCGCAAGGAGAGCCGGTACTCGGCGCGGGAGGTGAACATCCGGTAGGGCTCGGCCACCCCACGGGTGATGAGATCGTCCACCAGCACGCCCAGGTAGGCTTCGTCGCGGCGCGGGCACCAGGGCTCGCGCCCCTGCACCTGCAAGGCCGCGTTGGCCCCGGCGAGCAGGCCCTGTGCAGCAGCCTCCTCGTAGCCGGTGGTGCCGTTGATCTGGCCGGCGAAGAACAGGCCGTGGAAGGTCTTGGTCTCCAGGCTGCTCTTGAGGTTGCGCGGATCGAAGTAGTCGTACTCGATGGCGTAGCCGGGGCGCAGGATGTGGGCGTTTTCCATGCCGGCGATGGAGCGCACCACCGCGAGCTGAACGTCGAAGGGCAGCGAGGTGGAGATGCCGTTCGGATAGAGCTCGTGGGTCTCCAGCCCTTCGGGCTCGAGGAAGACGTTGTGGCTATCCTTGTCGGCGAAGCGGTGGATCTTGTCCTCGATGGACGGGCAGTAGCGCGGCCCGACGCCCTCGATCACGCCCGAATACATGGGTGAGCGATCCAGGTTGTTGCGGATGATCTCGTGGGTGCGTTCGTTGGTCTTGGTGATCCAGCACGGCAGTTGTCGCGGGTGCTGGCTCACCGAACCGAGGAAGCTGAACACCGGCTCCGGATCGTCGCCCGGCTGCACGGTCATCACCGAGAAGTCGACGGTGCGCCCGTCGATGCGCGGCGGCGTGCCGGTCTTCAGCCGCCCTTGCGGCAGCTGCAATTCCTTGAGGCGCCGGCCCAAGGAGATGGCGGGCTGATCGCCGGCGCGGCCACCGGAATGGTGCGTGAGGCCGACATGGATCAAGCCGTTGAGAAAGGTGCCGGCGGTCAGCACCACCGTGGGCGCCTCGAAGCGGATGCCCAGCTGGGTGACCACGCCGGTCACCCGGTCGCCCGCCACGGTGATGTCGTCCACCGCCTGCTGGAACAGGGTCAGGTTGGCCTGGTTCTCCAGGCGCTTGCGGATCGCCGCCTTGTACAGCACCCGGTCGGCCTGGGCGCGGGTGGCGCGCACCGCGGGCCCCTTGGAGGCGTTGAGGATGCGGAACTGGATGCCGCCCTCGTCGGTGGCCGCCGCCATGGCGCCGCCCAGCGCATCCACTTCCTTGACCAGATGGCCCTTGCCGATGCCGCCGATGGACGGGTTGCAGCTCATCTGCCCGAGGGTCTCGATGTTGTGGGTGAGCAGCAGCGTGCGCACGCCCATGCGGGCGGCGGCGAGCGCGGCCTCGGTGCCGGCGTGGCCGCCACCGACGACGATGACATCGAAACGGGAGGGATACAGCATGGCGCGTCCTGCGCAGATGGCGAAGCGTTGGGAAAGGGGAGGAATTCTATCGTTTCGGGCTCCGCCACACCAGCCCCAAACCCCCATGTTCCACGTTTTTTTCACGCGGAAACATGATCTTATGTTGTGCACTCACCGACATTCATGCACCACCCTGGCGCATCGGCCGGATCGGGCGAATCCCCCGCCCCCGTGCGGGCAAGCCGCCCTGTCGGCCCCGGCGCGGCGCCGCTAGCATGATCGGGAATTCTGCGCCGGAATCCGTCCATGCTCCGCCTCGCCGCCTGTCTGCTCGCCCTGGGTGTGCTCGCCACCCCGTCGGCCCGCGCCCACAGCACACACCTGCCCGAGGGCCCGGTGCGGGTGTGGCAGGCGGTGATGGCGCACGCCAGCCGGGATGCCCGGGTGGACGCGGCGCGCCTCGAAGGCATTACCCGCATCGGCACCGCTCCGGTGCGTATCTGGCTGGACTGGGACGAGATCCACGGCGGCACGCGCCTCGGCTGGCAGGCGGTGGACCGCCCGGTGGACGCCCCGGCGGTCCAGGCCTGGCTGCGCCAGGTGGCGCGCAGCGCGGCGGCGACACCACGCCCGCATGGCGACTGCCTCGCCCGCTTGCCCGGGGACGGCGCGCGCTGCACCGACACCGCGGACATCGCGGCAGATCTGCTGGCCGGCGCCATGTGCGGCGACGACGAGGCGATGCTCGCCCTGCTCGCCGACTGCGCCCGCCGCGGTCACGCCGGGGCGATGATCCGCCTCTCGCAGATGTACGAGAGCGGCACCGGCCTGCCACGCCGGCCGGAACGGGCCACCGCCTGGCTGGCGCGCGCCGCCCGCGCGCACACGCCGGGCTACCGACTGACCGGGATGACCCTGTTCGCCACCGCCCTCTATTTCGGCGTCGGCATCGCCCCGGACCGCCCCGCCGCCCTCGAGCTGTTCCGCCAGGCCGCCGCGCAGGGCGATGCGGACGCCGCCGAGTTCCTGCGCACGGGCACCCACCACGCCTGGCGGCGCGCCGACGGCCGTGCCTTTGCCGACCCGGCGTTCATCCCGGCGCGCCCGCGCTCACAGACGCCAGATCAGTGAGCTGGTGTACTTGAAGTCGTTGCGATCGGCCCCGTCCTCGGGCCGGGAGTCATACTCGTTGTTGATTCCGATCTTGAGCCCCAGCCCGGCCTCCTTGTCGAGATTGATGATCCAGTCGAAGGCGGACACGTTGCGGAACTGGCCACCATCCTTGAGGCTGGGATAGAGCGCATTGGTGAGACTGATGGTCTGCTGCGCCGACAGCTTCCAGTTCATGTCGAAGCCGAGCAGCGCCTCCGGCGCCACCTCCTCGCGCGCGGGCCCGCCCCACACGTAGGTGCCGCCCAAACCGGCCCGGAGCAGCAGCCGGTAACGATCCGAGGCCGCCACCTGGTAACCCACCCCCCCGTTGAGCGCCAGACGGTTGCGCCAGTCCTGGAACGCATCCCGATCGTACTGACCGGCGGCAAACCGGAACCAGGGCGAGCCGGGCAACAGATCGTCACGGTTGAGGCTGACCACGGCACTGTTGGCGGTCTCCTCGCCGTCGCTCTCGGCGTGGAAGAAGCGCGCCCGCTGGCGCCAGCGCACCTCGGTGTCCTCGTAGTCGGCCATGAAACCCACATGCGCCTGCTGGTTGCTCGAGGCCCCGGCCGCCCCGCTGACGCCCGCCTCCAGCCGGCGCTGCCAGTCCTTGAGCCAGCCGAAACCGAGCAGGCCGCGGTCTTCCGGGGGGGGTGGCGCCGGCTTCGCCGGTGCGGGCGGCGCGTCGGCGCGCGCAATGGCGGCCGCGCCGATGAAGACGCTGCGGATATCGTCGCGCATCAGGCTCAGCTCCCCGAGCACCGGGTGTTTGATGAACACGGTGTCATCGGTCTGACGCAGCAGCTCGCCACGCAGGATGTCGCCATTGGCGAGGGTGACGCGGACGACATCGGCGGCTGCCGGTACGGCACACAGCAGAAACACACTCGCCACGAGCGTCGTTCGAATCCGGGACATGCAATCTCCATCTTGCCAGGGGTTCAAGCGGATGACAGGGCGCCCCCCGCGCCGGTTCCGCAACCATGGCGCAATGCACCAAAAAAAAACGGCGAACCGCAGTCCGCCGTCACCTTCGCTGCGACTGCGCTCAGCCGAGCGCCGCCTCGGCGGCCGCGTAGTCCGGCTCCTCGGCGATCTCCGGCACCAGCTGGCTGTGCAGCACGGTGTTGTCCTTGTCCAGCACCACCACCGCGCGCGCGGTCAGCCCGGCCAGCGGGCCGGAGGTGATCGCCACGCCCCAGCGCTGGCCGAAGCCGGCGTTGCGGAAGGTGGACAGGGTGACCACGTTGTCGAGCCCTTCGGTGGTGCAGAAGCGGCCCGCCGCGAACGGCAGGTCGGCCGAGATCACGAGCACGACGGTATCGGCCAGGCTCGCGGCGTCGGCGTTGAACTTGCGGGTCGAGGTGGCACAGGTGGGGGTATCGAGGCTGGGCACGATATTGAGCACCTTGCGCTTGCCGGCGAAGGCATCGAGGCCGACATCGGCCAGCTCGCCGTTGGTGAGGGTGAAATCGGGGGCCGGGCTGCCCTTGGCCGGCAGAGTGCCGGCCACGTCGACGGGATTGCCCTTGAGCGTGACGGTAGCCATATGAAATCTCCTGTGGGTATCGGGGGTGGTGCGACGCGGATCATGCGCCTTGTCGTTGTCATTGCCGGTGTGCACCAGCGCACTTGCGCGGCACACGAACGGAAGACCATCATGACAGCATTTCGTTTCGTCGTCCCGGATTCATGCGCCGCCATCTCGCGCTCCTGCTGAGCCTGTCGAGCATCGCCGCCCACGCCGCACCGCCCCTGCCGGCGCTGAGTGCCGACGCGGCGCAGCTGACGGTGTCGGGGATCTCCTCCGGCGGCTACATGGCGGTGCAGTTTCATGTGGCCCACTCCGCGCGGGTCGCCGGGGCCGGCATCCTCGCGGCCGGGCCCTACGAATGCGCCGAGGGCAGCGCCGTGCGCGCCCTGGTCAATTGCATGGACCCCGACGCCAACGACCCGGTGCCCAGCACCGCCGCCAGCGTCGCCCTCGTCGAGGCCGACGCCACCGCAGGGCGCATCGACGCCCCTGCCGGCCTGGTGCACGACCGGGTCTGGCTGCTCTCCGGGGGCGCGGACCACACCGTCGCGCGGCCGGTGGTCGACGCGCTGGCCGCCTTCTACCGGCACTGGGTCGCCGCCACCGACCTGGCCTACGTCAAGGTGCCCGGCGCCGGCCACGCCATGCTCTCGCCCGACGCGCCGGACGCCAACGCCTGCGACACCTCCGAGCCGCCGTTCATCAACCATTGCGCGGGCGTCGACGCCCCCGGGCAGTTGCTCGCCCATCTGCTCGGCCCGCTCGCCCCGAAGGCGGTCAGTGCGGGCGGCGAGCTGCTCGCCTTCGACCAGACCCCCTACGCCGACGCCGCTGGCGCCCTCGGCCTGGGGCAGACCGGCTACGTATACGTGCCAAGCGGTTGCCGCACCGGCGGCTGCCGGGTGCACGTGGCCTTCCACGGCTGTCGCCAGAGCGCCGACCAGATCGGCACCGTGTTCGTACGCGAGGCCGGCTACAACCGCTGGGCCGAATCCAACCGGCTCATCGTCCTCTACCCGCAGACCACCCCGCGCTACGGCTGGACCTGGTCGGGCTGGTGGTTCCGCTGGGTGTTCAACCCCAAGGCCTGCTGGGACTGGTGGGGCTACGAGGACACCGACTACGCCACCCGTGACGGCGCCCAGATCGATGCCGTCACGCGCATGGTGGATCACTTGGCCGAAGCGCCCCGCTGAACCGTCCCGGAAGCGCCATGTACGACCTGATTGTCCTTACCGAGGCCCGCTACGCCACCCTCGACCCCGACGACTGGTACCAGCACCAGATCGCCACCGAAGAAGGCCTGCTGATCGACGCCCTCTACGCGCTCGGGCTGCGAGTGGCGCGGCGCGCCTGGTCGGACCCGTCCATGGACTGGCATCTGACCCGCGCCGCCCTGTTCCGCTCCACCTGGGACTATGTGGACCGCATCGACCGCTTCCGCCCCTGGCTGGCGCACGCCGCCACGCGGACGCGCCTGATCAACGATGCGGCCCTGATCCACTGGAACCTGGACAAGCGCTATCTGCGGGATCTGGCCGAACGCGGCATCGCCGTCGTCCCCACGCAATTTCTCGACGCGGGCGCGCCGGTCTCCCTGGATGACCTGCTCGATGCCCAGGGTTGGGACGAGGTGGTCATCAAGCCCGCGCTCGCCGCCGGCGCCCGGCTCACCTGGCGCGCCGGGCGCGCGGACCTCGGCGCCCACCAGACCCAGCTCGCCGACTGCCTCGCCCGCGAGGCCATGCTGGTGCAGCCCTTCGAGCCGGCCATCGTGCGCGAGGGCGAGATCTCCCTGATCGTCATCGACGGGCGCGTGACCCACGCGGTGCGCAAGACCGCGCGGACGGGCGACTTCCGGGTGCAGGACGACCATGGCGGCCAGGTGCACCCGCACCTGCCGGCCGCGGACGAGATCGCCTTTGCCGAACGGACGGTGCGGGCCTGCCCGGCGGCGCCGGTCTATGCGCGCGTGGATCTGGTGCGCAGCGCGCAGGGGCTGCGCCTGATGGAGATCGAGCTGATCGAGCCGGAGCTGTTCTTCCGCTTCCACCCCGAGGCGGCGCGCACCCTGGCCAGCGCGCTGGTGAGAACCCTGTTCTCGGTGGACGCCTGAGGCGCGCCGTTCAGGCCGGCCGCGCCAGCACCGCGTCGCGGGCCGCCGGGTAGGACATGTCCGGCCCGCCGGGGATGGTCGAGGCGGTCAGGTTGTAGCCCTGCGGGCTCGGCGTGCCGCCGTGGTAATGGGCCTTGAAGGCGTCCACCCAGTAGCCGCCGTGGTAGTCCATCACCCAGAAATGCAGCCGGGACTCGGGCAGGTCCTGCCCCTGGATCCAGCGCACCGCACAGCCGAAGTCGTCGAAGAAATGGGTCGCGCCGCCCGCATCGCGCACCTGCGCCGCGAACGGCCGCTGGGTGATGGCCGCCTTGCAGTATTCGCAGTGGGTTTCGTTCAGCGCCAGCCTGGCCGGCTGCACCTCGCTGCACGCGGTGAGGCCGAAGCCGGTCAGCGGCACGGTGGCCAGGGCGGCGGCCTGACGGAAGAAGTGGCGGCGATTCATGGCGACGAGGCTCCGGTGCGGGTGGGCGGTTCAGGCGCGACTTTAACAGACCTGCGCCGGCGGCCCGCGGCCGAGGTCACGCCGCGAGCACGTCCGCCACCCGCGCCCGCAGCGCCGGCAGCACCTCCTCGGCAAACCACGGGTTGCGCACCAGCCAGCGGTTGTTGCGCGGGCTCGGATGCGGCAGCGGCAGCCGCGCGGGCCAGTGGCGGCGCCAGTCGCGCACCACCTCGGTGAGCGCCACGCGGCCGGCGTCCAGATGGTAGTCGAGGGCGTACTGACCCAGCACCAGGGTCAGTTCCACCCGGGGCAGGTGGGCCAGGAAGGCCTCGCGCCAGGTGGCGGCGCACTCCGGCCGCGGCGGCAGATCGCCGCTCTTGCCGGTGCCCGGATAGCAGAAGCCCATGGGCAGGATCGCCACCCGGGTGGCGTCGTAGAACACCGCCCGGTCGATGCCGAGCCAGTCGCGCAGGCGATCGCCGCTGGGGTCGTCGAAGGGCACCCCGGTCGCGTGCACCCGTCGCCCGGGCGCCTGTCCGGCGATCAGGATCCGCGCGCGCGGATCGGCCTGGAACACCGGCCGGGGCCCGAGGGGCAGATGCTCGGCGCACAGGGTGCACGCACGCGCCGAGGCAAAGAGTTCGTCGGGGGACTGATCGCTCATTCACGCTCCGGTGGCCGCCGGCTCGCCGCCGATCGCAGCGCCCGGCCGATCGACCCATTGTGCCCTGCGCGCGCCGCCGCTGAAAACCGCCCCGCTCAGGATCCGGCCAGCAGCGCCGCATCGGGCACCACGCGCAGCGGCAGCAGATCGCTGTCGGTGGTGATCACCAGCGACGGGTCGACGCGCACGCAGGCGCCGCCATAGACGCCGTCCACGCTAAAGGTGCACACCTGCACGTTGAGCCCGTCGAGGCGCGGCAGCTCGAAGAAGGCCTGGTAGATCTGGGCGCGGTCGTCGAAGCGTCCGTCGGTCTCGGTGACAAGGGTGTCGTCGGCCGCGTAGATGCTGATGTTGGCACCGCAGCGCCCGACGATGGGCTTGACCACGTAGCCGTCGGCGCCGAAGTCCTCACCCGGCGCAAAGCGGGTGTCGAGCAGGTAGGGGTGGTTCGGGAAGATGGACCACAGCACCGGCAGGATCGCCTTGTTGCTCGGGATCAGCGTCCACAGCGGCTCGAACACGGTCACGTCGCGGCGCAACAGCACGTCAGCGAGGCGCGGTGCGCGGCGGCCGCCGTCCGGCCCCAGGGCGATGGGCACGCGGTCGTCCTCGAGGCACTGGTCACGCAGCTCGTCCAGCGCGGTCTCCCAGGCCCAGGTCTTCCACACCCAGCGGATGGGGTGGCCGTCGGGGTCGACGACCTCGCCCGAGCCGTTCCAGCCCAGGCCCTCGACGCCCCGGATCATGCGGCAACGCAGCCCCGCCGCCTCGGCCGCGGACTTCATGAAGCGGGCGTGGTAGGCCTCCTCGGCGTCGCGGTCGTACATGATGTGGAGCACCCCGTCCACACCGGCGTCGCGCCAGGCCCGCACCAGCATGGCGAACAGCTCGTCGCCCGGATCGCGCCCGTCGGTGCAGCCGAAGTGCGCCGCCCACTTGCCCTGCACCCGGCCGGTCTCCATGTGGCACGAGGCCGAGTCGGCGTTGTACTCGTAGGCCTTGACCCCGCGCGCGGAGACGGAGAAGTCGAAGCGCCCGGTGATCATCTGTGCGCGCCGGCGCTCCCAGCTCACCCGCAGGCGCGGCCACAGCACCTCGGGGATGTTGAAGCGGGCGAGCAGGGTATCGTCGCCCAGCACCACCTGGGTGGCGTGCATGAACATCGCATGGAGTTCGTTGGTGGCGCGGCGCAGGGCGTCCAGCGCCGTCTCCGAGAGCCGGAAGTAGCGGTACGGGTCGTTCGTGGTGGTGAGGCGGTGCCCGCCCATGGCGGCAGCGAAGGCCGCCTCGTCCTCGCGGGTGGTGTCGAGCCAGGGGCGGGTGTGCTGGTCGTGGCGCGGCAGCTGCGCCGCCTGCAGGTCGAACAGGCGGCGGTCCACCGCCTCGAGCGCCACGGCGTGGGTGGCGTCGTCGGTCTGCAGCATCCAGCCGAGGATGCTGGCGCCCGGCAGGGTGGCCTGGATCCAGTAGCCGCCGGCCGAGTCGATGCGCGCCGGAAGCTCTCGCGCCCACGCCCGGCCGGCGGGCCAGCTGCGGTGGTCCACGTTCTGCTCGGCAATGCGCACCCGGTCGGGCAGCACCTCGACGACGATGGCCACATGCCCGGTCACGTGGAACTCGCCGCCCTCGTTCCAGATCAGCAGGCAACCGGGCTCGGGATGGCGCGGCGCGCCGTTGTGGAAGGCCTGCAGCGGCAGGCGCGCGTCGTCCGCCACCCGGCGCAGCGTGCGCAAGCGGAAGATGTCGTAGGCCATGGGCACGTCGTCGAACACCACCCCCGCATTGAGGTAGAGCCAGCGGCGCGCGAACTCGACGCACTGCCACTTGTAGCCCATGTACTCGCCGTCGATGAAATGGCGGTAGCTGTCGTGGTCGGGATGCTGTGCCGGATCGGCGCTGTCGTAGTCGCTCGAATGGACGGTAACGTCGCCCGGCGCAAGGCCGAGCACGGCACCGAAAGGCCGGGCGGACGGGGGGGTGGGTTCGGTCATGACGGCAGCCTCGCCATGGGCCACGCACGGCCGGTGCGTTGCGGTGCCATGATGATGGCGCCGATTCGACCCGCCGGCAACGGGTCGGTTCCCGATCGAGTCCGGTCGAACCCGGGCGCCGCCGCCGGGTCGAAGTGCTGGCACCCACGCCCCAACGGGAAGACAATACCGCCATGACCCTGCCCGCCGACCTGAAGCTCTCCCTGCTCGACCTCGTGGCCGTCCGCGAGGGGGGCGACGCCGCCGAGGCCATCGCCCTGGCGGTGCGCACCGCGCGCCATGTGGAAGCGCTCGGCTTCACCCGCCTCTGGCTGGCCGAGCACCACAACATGCCCGGCATCGCCAGCTCCGCCACGGCGGTCCTGATCGGCCACATCGCCGGGGCCACCGAACGCATCCGGGTGGGCTCGGGCGGTATCATGCTGCCCAACCACGCGCCGCTGATGGTGGCCGAGGCCTTCGGCACGCTCGAGGCCATCTACCCCGGGCGCATCGATCTGGGGCTGGGGCGCGCACCGGGCACCGATCAGCTCACCCTGCGCGCCCTGCGCCGCGACCGGATCGGAACCGAAGCCGATTTTCCGCGCGAGGTGATCGAGCTCATTCACCTGCTCAACACCCCCGATCCGGGGCAAGCGGTCGTCGCGGTGCCCGGCTCGGGCTCCCATGTCCCCATCTGGCTGCTCGGCTCGAGCCTGTTCTCCGCCTCGCTCGCCGCCCAGCTCGGCCTGCCCTATGCCTTCGCCGCGCACTTCGCGCCGCGCATGCTCAATCAGGCGCTGCAGGTCTATCGCAGCCAGTTCCAGCCCTCCGCCGCGCTCGACGCACCCTACGTGATCGTCGGGGTGCCGGTGGTCGGCGCCGACAGCGACGAGGAGGCCCGCTACCTGACCAGTTCCGTCCAGCAGCGGGTGCTGGGCATCGTGCGCGGCGAGCGCAGCCCGCTCAGGCCGCCGGTGGCCGATTTCATGACCCGTGTCCCGCCCCAGGAGCGCGAGGCCATCGACAGCTTCCTCGGCGCCGCCATCGTCGGCGGGCCCGACACCCTGCGCGCGGGGTTCGAGGCCCTGCATGCGCGCACCCGGGCCGACGAATTCATGCTCGTGAGCGATGTCTTCGACGTCGACCTGCGTCTGCGCTCGCTCAGCCTGGCGGCCGCGGCGGCGGGCCTGGGCCGAGACCTGCCCACGCCCTGACGACGCCCCCCGAGACGCCGGCTCAACACCGCTTCGACAGTGCCACCGCGACGCTATGTCGCATTCCGGAAAGCCGCTGGCTTGCGAACAATGGCGCCCGTTTTTCCCGTCCATTTCCGGAGAACGGCATGCCATCGAAACCCCTCGTGCTGGCCTCGGTCATCGCAGCCCTGCCCGTGGCCGCAAACGCCGACGACACGCCCCTGCCCACCGTGACCGTGCAAGACCGGGCCGAGCATGGCACGCCCCTCGGCACCGACACCCTGCAGCGCCTGGCACCCGCCACCAGCGACACCGCCAGCCTGCTGCGCCAGGTGCCGGGCATGAGCGTGAATCCCGCCGGGGGCGTCTCCGGCCTGCCCGCCATCCATGGCCTCGCGGATGACCGCCTGCGCATCAAGGTCGACGGCATGGACCTGATCGCCGCCTGCCCGAATCACATGAATTCGCCCCTGTCCTATCTCGACCCGAGCGCGGTGGGCGCCCTGCACATCTATGCCGGCATCACCCCGGTGAGCGTCGGCGGCGACAGCATCGGCGGCACCATCGTCGCCGAGTCCGCCGCCCCGGTCTTTGCCGCACCCGGCCAGGGCCACGTGTTCACCGGCGAGGCCGGCGCCCATTACCGCAGCAATGGCGACGCCAGCGGTGCCCATCTGAAGGCCACCTACGCCACCGAGACCTTCAGCATCCACTACGCCGACGCGATCGCCACCGCCAACAACACCAGGGCGGCGCGCGACTTCAAGACCAGCACCGCCACCGGTCGCGCCGACCACACGCTCGATCGCGACGAAGTGGGCTCCACCGCCTACAAGACGCGCAACCAGTCGGTGGGCCTGGCCTGGCACACCGACGACCATCTGCTCGACGCCCGCGTGGCCCGGCAGCACGTGCCCTACGAGCTCTATCCGAACCAGCGCATGGACATGCTCGACAACGACGCCACGCGCATCAACCTGCGCTACCTGGGCCAGTTCGGCTGGGGGCTGCTCGAGGCGCGTGCCTATCACGAGAAGGTCGAGCACGACATGAACTTCGGTGACGACAAACAGCGGGTGTATGGCACGGCCGTGAATGGCATGCCGATGAACACCGAGGGCGAGACCACCGGCGCCAGCCTCAAGGCCACGCTCGACCTGAGCGACCGGGAGGTGCTGCGCCTCGGCGGGGAATTCCAGCACTACACCCTCGACGACGAGTGGCCGCCCTCCGGCACCGGGACGATGGCGCCGGGCACCTTCGTGAACATCAACGACGGCCGGCGCGACCGCCTGGCCGCCTTCGCCGAGTGGGAAGCCAGGCTCGCCCCGCCCCTGACGACCCTGCTGGGCGTGCGCTACGAGCGGGTGCGCATGGACGCCGGCGACGTCAGCGGCTACGCGCCCACCAACGGCATGGGCATGATGCTCAACTACCAACTGCGCGACGCCACCGCCTTCAACGCCCGGGACCATGCACGGACCGACCACAACTGGGATGTCACCGCGCTGGCCAGGTACACCGTCGGGCCCACGCTCGACATCGAGGCCGGTATCGCCCGCAAGGTGCGCTCCCCCAACCTCTACGAACGCTACACCTGGTCCACCTGGCCCATGGCGGCGGTGATGAACAACTTCGTCGGCGACGGCAACGGCTACGTGGGCGACGTGAACCTCGCGCCCGAAAAAGCGATCACCGTCTCGGCCACCTTTGATTGGCATGCCGAGGATCGCGCCTGGATGCTCAAGGCCACCCCCTTCTTCACCCGCGTGCACGACTACATCGACGCCAACCAGCCGGCCACGACCCCCACCGCCGGCGAGTTCGTGGTCCTCAAGTACGCCAACCAGGACGCCCGCCTCTACGGCCTCGACCTGTCCGGCCGCATGCCGCTGGGCGAATCCGGCCTCGGCGCCTGGGGGCTCGAGGGCCTGCTCGGATACACCCGCGGCAGGAACCTGGACACCGGCGAGGGCCTGTACAACGTGATGCCGCTCAACGCCACGCTCACGCTCACCCATCGGCTCGGCGGCTGGGACAACCGGGCCGAGCTGGTGATGGTGCGCGGCAAGCACCACGTCTCCGGCACCCGCAACGAGATCGAGACCGCCGGCTACGCGCTGGTGAACCTGCGCGGCAGCTACGCCTGGCAGCAGGTGCGCCTCGACTTCGGCGTCGACAACCTGTTCGACACGTTCCACGACCTGCCCACCGGCGGCGCCTACACCGGCCAGGGCGCGACCATGGGGATCAACGCGATCCCCTGGGGCATCGCCGTACCGGGCCCGGGCCGCTCGCTGTACGCGGGGATCACGGTCACGTTCTGACGGGGCCGATGTCACATCGCCGGAGCCGGCGTCGTCATGTCACCATGACGACGATCCCCGGCCACGGGTCCGGCGGCAACGCCCGCTCCGTGGCCGCAAGCCTGAGCCCCGACATGACCGACCACCGCCGCGACACCACCGACACACCACTGGACGAGCGCGCCCGACGCTACTACCGCGAGCACGCCGGCCGCCTGCGCGCGCTCGCCTACCGCATGCTCGGCTCGCGCGCCGAGGCCGAGGACGTCGTGCAGGACACCTGGCTGCGCTGGGCCGAGGTGGACGAACACCCCATCGCCCACCCCGCCGCCTACCTGTCGCGCGTGGCCACCCGCCTGTGCCTCGACCGCCTGGGTTCGGCCGCCACGCGGCACGAACACTATGTCGGCGTGTGGCTGCCCGAGCCGCTGATCGACGACGACATGGCCAGCCAATGGTCGCCCGGCCCGGAGACGCAGGCCGAGTTCGCCCAGGACGTGTCCCTGGCCTTCATGCTCGCGCTCGAACGCCTCTCGCCGCTCGAACGCGCCGCCTTCCTGCTGCACGACGTGTTCGACATGGATTTCGACGAGATCGGCCGCCACCTGGAACGCAGCCCCGCGGCCTGCCGCCAGCTGGCCCACCGGGCGCGCCAGCACGTGAAGGCGGACGCCCCGCGCCGCGCGGTGGACGACGGCGAAGGCCAGCGCCTGTTCGAAGCCTTCTGCGCCGCCGTGACGCGCTTCGACGTGGACGCCCTGGCGCGCGTGCTCAGCGAAGACGCGGTCATGCTCGCCGACGGCGGCGGCAAGGTGAGCGCGGTACCGCGACCGCTGCACGGTGGCGCCCTGATCGCCAAGACCTTCATCGGCTTCGCCCGCCTGCCGGACAGCCGGGGCTGGCGCCTGATCCCGGCGCGCATCAACGGCCTGCCCGGCTGCCTGGTCGTGGACGATCTCGAGGGTGGCCGACTGGTCCAGACCGTGGCGCTGGCACCCTCCGACACCGCGCCAGGGCGCATCGGCGCCGTCTACATCCAGCGCAATCCGGACAAGCTCGGCAGTGTGGCCCGTGGTGTCGACGCCATGTAATCGCGCGATCGCCAACGCCATGTCACATCGCGCACGGCCATGTCGTCTTCAGGGGGTGACCGGTCGATCGGTCGGCACAGTCTCGAACCACCACAAGGGAATACCCCCATGAGCGATCAACACCGCCCGGCGCGCATCGACTACGCCCGGCAATCTCCCGCCCTGTTCCAGAAATTCCTCGACTTCAGCCTCGCCGTCGCCGCGGACGGCGACATCGACGCCGGCATCAGCCATCTGGTCGACATCCGCGCCTCGCAACTGAACGGCTGCGCCTTCTGCCTCGACATGCATGTCAAGCAGGCGCGCATGCATGGCGAGCGCGAGCTGCGCCTGCACCATGTGGCCATCTGGCGCGAGTCGCCGCTGTTCACGCTACCCGAGCGCGCCGCCCTCGCCTGGACCGAAGCGCTCACCCAGCTGGCACCGACCGGGGTCGACGATGCCCTGTTCGACACGGTGCGCGAGCAGTTCGACGCCCGGGCGCTGACCGCCCTGACCTACCGCATCATGGCCATCAATGGCTGGAATCGCATCAACGTCGCCTTTCGCTCCGTGCCCGGCACGCTGGATAAGCGCTACGGCCTCGACGCCGCCGGGCTGAGCTGACCGAGCCGCGCCCGCCTCAGGGCGCGTCGGGAATCTCCGGCTCCACCAGCTTGGTCAGCAGTTCGAGCGATTCCTGCCAGCCGAGGTAGCAGAACTCGACCGGAATCGCGTCGGGCAGGTCGGCCTGGGTGACATTCAGCGCCGTGCCGCACATCACCGGCGCCAGCGTGACCGTCACCCGGATCTCGCCCGGCAGGTTCGGATCGTCGAACCGGTCCGTATAGACCAGGCGCTCGTTGGGCACCAGCTCCACATACGTGCCGCCAAACGAATGGCTGCTGCCGGTGTTGAAGTTGGTGAACGACATCTTGTACGCGCCGCCCACGCGCAGATCCATGTGATGCATCTTGCCGGTGAAGCCGTGGGGCGGCATCCACTTGACCATCGCATCCGGATCGGTGAAGGCCCGATACACGCGCTCGGGTGTGGCACGCAGGACGCGGTGAAGTTGTACGGTGTTGGGCATGGGGGTGTCTCCTGTTGAGGGGTTTTGCCGGGAGGGGCACTTCATGGTCGACCGCGTACGCCGGTTTTCGACAGCGGACGGCCGCTTTTGTCCGACTCGGGCAAGCGGACCGTGTTCGTCGGGCAAATTCCCCTGCCGACCGCTCGCGAGTCACGCGTAATGTGGAGGCCCGACCCTGCCCCTTGCGGAGAACATCATGCCCCGTTTTGCCCTGTGGATGGCCGTGGCCGCCATCGGCGTCGCCTCGGTCGCGTCCGCCGCGCCGGTCGACGATGCGCGCCTGGCCACCGCCCGACAGGACGCGGGCGACTGGCTGACCTACGGCCACGACTACAGCAACCAGCGCTTCTCGGCGCTCACCCAGATCAACCGCGACACGGTCGCCCGCCTGGTGCCGCGCTGGATCTACCAGACCGGCGCCAAGGCCTCGTTCCAGGCCACGCCGGTGGTGGTCGATGGCGTCATCTACCTGTCCATGCCCTTCGACCATGTCGCCGCCATCGACGCGGTCAGCGGTCGCGAGCTGTGGCGCTACACCCATGTGCGCCGGACGAAGACGATGTGCTGCGGGCCGGCCAACCGGGGCGTGGCGGTCGCCTACGGGAAGGTCTTCATCGCCACCGTGGACGCCCGCCTCGTCGCCCTCGACGCCGCCACCGGCAAGCCGGTGTGGGACGTCGCCCTGGCCACCGACGGCGGGCCGACCGAGGCCGCCAGCGACCTCGACGAGGGCAACGCCATGCGCGCCCAGGCGGCCACCGGCACCACCGGCGTGGGCGCCAACATGGCCCCATTGGTGGTGGACGGCAAGGTCATCGTCGGCATCACCGGCGTCGGCTACGGCCTGCATCTGGAAGCCGAAACCGCCGGCGCGCCGGTGGGCGCCGTGGTCGGCTTTGCCGGCAGCTACGGCCGCCCCGGCTTCTACGCCGCCTTCGACGCCCGCACCGGCCGACGCGTGTGGCAGTTCGACACCGTGCCCGCCACCGGCTGGGAGGGCCAGTTCCGCCCCACCACCCCGGACGGCGTGCCCCTGCCCCGCAACATCGCACGGGAGCAGGCCGCCCTGGCCCGATTCCCCGACGCCGCCAAGCACGGCGGCGGCTCCGCGTGGACCACGCCCGCCTACGACGCCGACACCCGCACCCTGTTCGTCGGCATCGGCAACCCGTCGCCGCAGATGGACGACAGCTCGCGCCCGGGCGACAACCTGTACACCATGTCGCTGGCGGCCCTGGACCTCGATTCCGGGAAGCTCAAGTGGTACTACCAGCAGGTGCCGCACGACCTATGGGGCTACGACGTGGCCAGCCCGCCGGTGCTCTTCGACCTGCCCACGGCCGACGGCCCCGTCGCCGCCGTCGGCCAGGCCTCCAAGGTCGGCTGGTTCTACGCCCACGACCGCAACACCGGCCAGCTGCTGTTCAAGTCCGAGGCCTTCGTCCCGCAGGAAAACCTGTTCGCACCGCCCAGCGCCGAGGGCACGCGGGTGACACCGGGCGCGGTCGGCGGCGCCAACTGGTCGCCGGTGGCCTACGACCCGGCCAGCGGCCTCGCCTACGTCGCCGCCTCCCACATCCCCATCCGCTACACCGTCAAGGATATCCAGGGCAAGGACGGCACGCCGCTGCGCTACACCGAACTCAAACCCATCGACGAACCCAACTGGGGCACCCTCACCGCCATTGCCACCCGCGAGGGCGGCAAGATCCGCTGGCAGCGCAAGACCGACAAGCCCCTGGTCGGCGGCGTCCTCGCCACCGCCGGCGGCCTCGTCTTCATGGGCGACGGCGACGGCTACCTGAACGCCTACGACGCCGACACCGGCGCACCGCTGTGGCGCTTCCAGTGCGGCGCGGGCGTCAACGCGCCGCCGGTGAGCTTCGAGGTGAACGGGGTTCAGTACGTGGCGGTCGCGGCCGGCGGCAACTCATTGTTCGGTTTCAAGGGCGGCGGCGCGCTGGTGGTGTTTGCGCTGCCGCCGACCCGTCAGTAGGCCGGTCGCCAGCGCGGCCTTCAAACCGGGAGTCGACCTGCCTGCCAGCTCGCCATGAAGGCGTCGACGACCGAGGCGTCGTAGCGGCTGCCCCGGCCGGCCGAGAGCTCGGCCAGCGCCGCCTCATGACCGTGCGCCGGCCGGTAAGGCCGATGGGAGCTGATGGCGTCGAACACATCGGCCACGGCAATGATGCGCGCTTCAAGGCAGATCGCGTCACCCGTCAGACCGAACGGATATCCCGAGCCGTCGAGCCGTTCATGGTGTTGCCGGATCATGTCGGCCAGGGGCCAGGGAAAGCAGATACCGTGGAGGATCTCGAAACCGGTCTCGGGATGCGTCCGGATGATCGCCATCTCAGGATCGCTGAGGCGGCCGGGGCGGGTCAGGATCTCGGCCGGCACCGAGATCTTGCCGATGTCGTGGATGCTGGCCCCGAGTACCAGCCCCTGGCGACGGTCTTCATCGAGCCCCATGCCCTGACCGATCACATCGCACAGGGCCGACACCTGCTGCTGGTGGCCGGCGGTGTACGGGTCGCGCTTCTCGACGAACAGGGCGACCGCCTCGACCATGTCGGTGAATGCCTTGTTCAGCTGCGCGGCGTGGCGCAGATTCTCGTCCCGCGCCAGGCGCAGGGCGGTCAGTTCTTCGTGGGCCACGATGGCGCCCAGACCCTGTGGCGCTGCCACCGGAGTGATGGTGAGCATGAACCAGCGCCGTTCGGTCGCGGTGTCGCACGGGTATTCCATGCGAAATCTCGGGTTGCGCCCGTCGAGCACCGCCCGCAACCCGGCGGCGGCCAGCGTGGCGTAGGCCAGATCCTGGTCGGCGGACGCATCATCGCCGCAGGCCACGACGGCGGCGAGGATCTCCAGGTAATTGCACCCAATCCCGAACTTGTCGGGCGAGCCCCCGTTGGCCAGAGCAAACTCGCGCCAGGCACGATTCACCGCGACAATCTCACCGCCATGATCGACCACGGCGATCTGCGCGAGCAGCCCGTCGATCAAGGGCTGGTCGCTTGCGCCCACCACGCCTGATCGCACCAACGTCGGGGTATCGATTATCGCGTCCATCACCACTGTTCCATTCACCGCCATCCTAGCACCAAAGTCATAGAGCAACATCGCCCGCCGTGTGCCTTGACACCATGCCGGCAAGATAGGGTCGTCAACGGATGCCCTGGAGCGTCACTTGAATGAGCGCATGTGCAAGACGCCGCGTACGACCGCACCCCGACACGACCGTCTCAAACGGATTCGGGGCGGCCGTCTTCGCCTGCTGCCGGAGTCTCCGGGGCCGCGCGATCTTCCGAATCGCCGCTCACCGGGGGCGTGGTGTCACGAGCCTCGGTCCCGGCATCGGTAACCACCGGCGTTTCGTCCGCCGCGCTCGCCTCGTCGTCCGCATTCTCTTCACCCGTTGCCGGTTCCAGCACGGCCCGGGCGTGTCTGGCGAGTGCCAGGGAGGCGCTGTCGAGATTGGGGACCGCGTTGAAGTCCTCCATGTAGACGTCGAGGCCGTCCACTTCGTTGAACACCGCATGGCTGAACAGGTGCTGCATGGCCTTGCGCTTGAGCGCGGGAGACACCTGCTCGCCGAGGAAGGCGGAGAAGTCGTCGGCGAGGGTGAGCGTGGCGGGGTCGGGGAGTGGGGTGTCGTCCTGTACCGGCGGGGCGGCCGGCGGCGTCACCGGCGGTTCGACCGGCGCTTCGCCGCGGGCGACGGCATGCTTGCGCTGTGACCAGCGGCGCAGGAAGCCGGCGTCCTCGGCGGCGGGGGTGTGGGTGGCGTCAGTGTCCGGGTCGGCCATGGTGGTCTCCGGTGCGGGCGTAGCGTTTGCGGGCTTTCTTTTCGGGGGCTTTGTAGTGGTCGCGGGCGAAGGCCTCGATGGCGCGGGCCCAGTCGGCGGGCAGGGGCAGACGCTCGACGGCCTCGCCCGAATCCATCCAGCGCGAGGCTTCGTAGAAGTTGGCGCTGACCTCGATGACGGTGGGCGCGCTGTCGGGATCGCTGTCGTCGCTGGGGCGCACCATGAAGAACAGCGAGGGTTCGTCGGCGGTGACGTTCATGTAGTAGCCGTCGGCCTCCTCCCCGTGCAGGGTGAGGGTGAGCCCGGAGACGACGACCTGGTTCTCCAGCGGCGGCGGCGCGCTGCCGACATGCATGCCGACCAGGGACCAGCGATGGGTGATCCAGCGATTGTCGGGGACCGCCTCGCGGGCGAAGCAGACCGACAACTGCATGGGCGGTGGAGACGGCGCAGTGCCTGTGTTCATTGGGTTCTCCCTGGCGTTCTGAGCCCGTGCGCAGGGGCATTCCGGGCTAAAATGGCGCATCGTTCATCATTAGAGGCACCGCTTCGCGATTCGTGCCCGCCGCCGAGCCCATCGAGCCCATGCCGACCGACACCGAGGCCGTATTCGACATCCCGCTGGGCGAGACGCCCGACGCCCCGATCCTGTCGATCACTCGCGCCCGACGCCCGGCCACCCAGACCACCACGGTCATCGCCCACGACGGCCAGACCCGCGCGGTGGAGGTGCCGGGCGAGCATGCGCTGACGGTGTATCTGGACAAGCAGGAGGTGGTCACGCTGATGACCCTGGGCCAGGCGCCGGAAGCGCTGGTGATGGGCTATCTGCGCAATCAGCGGCTGGTCAACGACCTGGCCGAGCTGGCCGCGGTGCATGTGGACTGGGCCACCGGCGCCTGCGCCGTTGCCACCCGCAGCGGCGTGGACGTGGCCACCCTGACGGCCAAGCGCACGATCACCACCGGCTGCGGCCAGGGCACCATGTTCGGCGACTGGCTCGACACCCTCGAACCCATCCACAGCGACGCCACGGTGTCGGTGGAGACGCTGGACGCGGCGCTGGGCCGCATCCTGGCGCTGGACACGATCTACAAGCGCTCCGGCTCGGTGCATGGCTGCGCCCTGCTGCGCAACACCGACGAGGCGCCGCTGCTCTACCATGTGGAGGATGTGGGCCGGCACAACGCAGTGGACGCGATCAGCGGCTTCATGTGGCTGGACGAGGAAACCGGCCCGGACAAGATCTTCTACACCACCGGCCGGCTGACCTCCGAGATGGTGATGAAGGCGGTGCAGATGCGCGTGCCCTTCCTGGTCTCCCGCTCCGGCCTGACCCAGATGGGCCTGGCCATGGCGCAGGAGATGGGGGTGACGCTGGTGTGCCGCGCGCGGGTCGGTCGTCATCTGGTCTATTCCCATCCTGAACGCATCACGAGAGGCGCATGAGCCAGACACCGGTGATCGGACTGATTCTCGCCGGCGGCATGGGCCGTCGCATGGGCGGGGCGGACAAGGGCCTGGTCGCGCTCGACGGCCGGCCCATGGTAGCCCACGTGATCGAACGCTTCGCGCCGCAGGTGGACCGGCTGCTCATCAACGCCAACCGCAACGCGGACACCTATGCCGCCTTCGGCCTGCCGGTCGTCTCCGACCGGCTCGAAGGCTATGCCGGTCCACTGGCCGGATTGGACGCCGGGCTGCATCGGGCGGCCGGCGAGGACGCCTGGGTGGTGACCTGCCCGTGCGATTCGCCCTTCGTCCCCACCGATCTGGTGGCGCGCCTGCGGGCGGGGGCCGAGGCCGCGGGCGCCGAGGTGGCGATGGCGCGGGCCGGCGGCTTCAACCAGCCGGTGTTCCTGCTCGCGCGCACGACCGTGGCCGACGCGCTGGCGGCCTTCCTGGCGTCGGGCGAGCGCAAGATCGACCGCTGGGTGTTCGGCTGCGCCCATGCGATCGTCGACTTCGACGACTGCCCGGAGGCCTTCGCCAACATCAACACCCCGGAAGAACTCGCCACGCATCGCAGATCATGAGCCGGACACGTCGCCCGCGGGCGGCGTGTCCGCCGTCATCGGGCGGGTGACGCGCTGCCCTGGGCAATACCGCCCTGGGCCGACGGCGCCTTGCCCTTGGCCTCCCGGTACCAGTATTCGTGGTGCTCCTTCGCCCAGGTCTCGTCCACGTAGCCGGTCTTCATGCCTTCGAGGGCGCCTTCCATGCCCACCGTGCCGATGTAGATGTGGGCCAGCGACAGGGTGAGGAAGAGCAGCGCGCCGGAGGCGTGGAGGATGTGCGCCAGCTGCATGTTCTGGCGGGTCTGGCCGTTGCCGGGGAAGTCCATGACCAGCCCGGTGATGCTCACCAGCAGGCCGAGGAACACCACCCCGAGCCAGAACCAGGTCTTCTCGCCGAAGTTGAAGCGCCACGAGGGCACATGCTCGCCGGAGAGCAGGCCGCCGGCCTTGCGGATCCACAGGGCATCGATCGGCTGCCACACGTTGTCGCGCACGAACATGAGGGCGAACAGGACGATGGAGACGAAGAACAGCGGGCCGATGAAGTTGTGCAGGTTCTTGGCGATGACCGCCAGCCACGAGAACGCGCTGTAGCCGATCAGCGGCACCACCAGGTGTTTGCCGAACAGCAGGGTCAGCCCGGTGAGCCCGAGGATCACGAAACAGATCGCGACGCTCCAGTGGGCGGTGCGTTCGACCAGGCTGAAGCGGGCGATCTTGCGCCCGGTGGGTGCCTCCTCGAGCTTGATCTTGCCGCGAATGGCATAGAACAGCACCAGCGCCACGAACATGAGCGCCAGAGCCCAGCCGCCGTAGAAGGTGATCGGCCCGTTGCGCCACTGGCGCCAGGTCTCGCCCTCCGACTGGATCAGGCGGCGGTCGGCCGGTGCCTGGAAGGTGATGGACTGGTTTTCGCCGCGACGGATCTCGCGAAAGACCTCGACATTGTTGTGGCGCTCGGTGGCCGCCGCCTGCCCGCTCTGCTCGGCCAGCGCCGGCACCGTGGCCAGCCCCAGCCCGAGGGCGCAGGCGAGCAGCATCGCCCTGAGCGTCATGAAGATGCGTCCGTTCATGGCCACCTCCTCACTTCGCCATGCGACCGATCTCGGTCTGCTTGTGGGTCCGGGCCCGCATGTCGCTCTCGTACGTGGCCTTGTCGCCCTGGTACATGGCCGAGTCGTAGGGCCGGGTGTCGGGCTTGCCCGAGTAGGTGCCGGCCTTGTACTCGACCACCTGCGGCTGCTCCGAGCAGGCCGTCAGCACGGCCAGGGCCAGCACGGCCCCCATCCACTTGATCGCGTTCATGACTGCCCTCCCTTGCCGTAGGCGGTGTCCCAGCCGATGAGCTCGGCACCGGAACCGCCTCGCCGCACCACGCGCTCACGGAAGATTTCGGAAATGGTCTGACCGTCGCCGCCGAGCAGCGCCTTGGTGGAGCACATCTCGGCGCACAGGGGCAGCTTGCCTTCGGCCAGGCGATTGCCGCCGTACTTCTTGTATTCGGCCTCGGAGCCGTCGGGCTCCGGCCCGCCGGCGCAGAAGGTGCATTTGTCCATCTTGCCGCGCTGGCCGAACGCCCCTTCCTGGGGGAACTGCGGCGCACCGAACGGACAGGCGTAGAAGCAGTAGCCGCAGCCGATGCAGGCGTCCTTGTCATGGAGCACCACGCCATCCTCGGTGCGGTAGAAGCAGTCCACCGGGCACACCGCCATGCACGGCGCGTCGGAGCAGTGCATGCAGGCCACCGACAGGGATTTCTCCTCGCCTTCGACCCCGTCGTTGATGGTCACCACACGACGGCGCTGGATGCCCCAGGGCACGTCGTTCTCGTTCTTGCAGGCCGTCACGCAGCCATTGCACTCGATGCATCGCTCGGCATCGCACAGGAATTTCATTCTTGCCATGGTTGTTTCCTCCTCGATGCTCAGGCTTTGGCGATCTGGCAGACCGTGCTCTTGGTTTCCTGCATCATGGTCACCACGTCGTAGCCGTAGGTGGTGGCGGTATTGACCGCTTCACCGCGCACGATGGGCGCCGCGCCTTTCGGGTAGTACTTGAGCATGTCCTCGCCCATCCAGCGGCCGGAGAAGTGGAAGGGCAGGAACACCGTGTCGGCACCGACCCGCTCGGTGACCAGCGCACGCACCTTGATCTGCGCGCCGGTGGGCGAGCTCACCCACACCCAGTCCTTGTCCACGATGCCGCGATCGGCCGCCGCGCGCGGATTGATCTCCACGAACATGTCCTGCTGCAGCTCGGCCAGCCACGGGTTGGAGCGGGTCTCCTCGCCGCCGCCCTCGTACTCGACCAGGCGGCCGGAGGTCATGATCAGCGGGAAATCCTTGCCCACGTCGCGGTACTTCTCCTGCACCGTCTTGTACAGGGTCGGCAGGCGCCAGAACTTGGCCTTGTCGTCGTGGGTCGGGTACTTGTCCACCAGATCCGGGCGGGTGGAGAACAGCGGCTCGCGGTGCTTGGGCACCGGGTCGGGGAAGTTCCACACCACCGCCCGCGCGCGGGCGTTGCCGTAGGGCATGCAGCCGTGGTTCTTCATGACCACGCGGATGATGCCGCCGGACAGGTCGGTCTTCCAGTTCTTGCCCTCGGCTTCGGTCTTCTCGGCATCGGTGAGCTCGTCCCACCAGCCCAGCTTCTTGAGCAGCACGTCGGTGAACTCCGGATAGCCGAAGTTCAGGTCCGCCCCCTTGGAGGACGAGCCCTCGCCGGCCAGCAGCGACACCCCGTCGTGCTCCACGCCGAAGCGGGCGCGGAAGTTGCCGCCCCCGTCCATCACGTGGCGGGTGGTGTCGTAGAGGTTGGGCGAGCCGGGATGCTTGAGCTCGGGGTTGCCCCAGCACGGCCACGGCAAGCCGAAGTACTCGCCGTCGCAGGGGCCGCCCTCGGCCCGCAGCGTGGCCGGATTGAAGGTGGAGAGGTGCTGCATCTGCAGCTTCAGGCGCTCGGGCGACTGGCCGCTGTAGCCGATGGTCCAGGTGCCGCGGTTGACCTCGCGCAGGATGTCTTCCACGTCGGGCTCCATCCAGCCCTTGGCGTCCTTGTTGAGCTTGATGTTCTTGCAGAACTGATCCGCGAAGCCGAACTTCTTCGCGAACGCGTACATGATGGTGTGATCGGGCTTGGACTCGAACAGCGGCTCGATCACCTTCTCGCGCCACTGCAGCGAGCGGTTGGACGCGGTCACCGATCCGTAGGTCTCGAACTGGGTCGCCGCCGGCAGCAGATAGACGCCGTCCTGACGCACCTTGGCCGCCATCGACGCGGTGGCCGACGGATAGGGATCGACCACCACCAGCAGCTCCAGCGCCTTCATGGCCTCGAGCATGTCCTTGCCGCGGCTCTGGGAGTTGGGGGCCATGCCCCAGAAGATCTGCGCCTTGATGTTGGCCGGCTGATCCATGAGCTCGGTGTTCTCGGTGACCCCGTCGATCCAGCGCGACACGGTGATGCCCGGCTTCTGCATCATCTCCTCGCTGGCGAAGCGGCCTTTCATCCAGTCGTAGTCCACGCCCCAGACGCGGCACCAGTGCTTCCACGAGCCGGCCGCCAGGCCGTAGTAGCCCGGCAGGGAGTTGGGGTTGGGGCCGATGTCGGTGGCGCCCTGCACGTTGTCATGGCCGCGGAAGATGTTGGTGCCCCCGCCCATGATGCCCACGTTGCCCAGCACCAGCTGCAGGTCGCACATCATGCGGGTGATGGCGTTGCCGATGGTGTGCTGGGTCTGGCCCATGCACCACACCACCGTGGACGGCCGGTTCTTGGCCATGGTCTCGGCGATGAGGCGGATCTGCGCATCCGGCACCCCGGTGGCGTCCTCCACCTTGTCCGGCGTCCACTGCATGGCCTCCTCGCGGATCTGGTCCATGCCATAGACCCGGTCGGCGATGTACTTCTTGTCTTCCCAGCCGTTCTCGAAGATCGTGCGGATCACCCCGTACAGCAGCGGGATGTCCGAGCCCGAGCGCAGGCGCACGTAATGGTCCGCCTTGGCCGCGGTCCGGGTGTAGCGCGGATCGGCCACGATCACCTTGGCGCCGCCCTCCTTGGCATGGAGGATGTGCAGCATCGACACCGGATGCGCCTCGGCGGCGTTGGAGCCGATGAAGAAGATCGCCTTGGCGTGCTGCATGTCGTTGTACGAGTTGGTCATCGCCCCGTACCCCCAGGTGTTCGCCACGCCCGCCACGGTGGTGGAGTGGCAGATGCGCGCCTGGTGGTCGGTGTTGTTGGTGCCGAACATGCGCACGAACTTGCAGAACAGGTAGGACTGCTCGTTCGAGTGCTTGGACGAACCGATCCAGTGGGTCGCGTCGGGGCCGTACTTCTCGCGGATGGCGAGGAGCTTGTCGCCGATCTCGTCGATGGCCTCCTCCCACTTCACGGCGACCCACTTGCCGCCGGAGAGCTTCATCGGCGTGCGCAGGCGGTGCTCGCCATGGCCGTGTTCGCGCACCGAGGCGCCCTTGGCGCAATGGGCGCCGAGGTTGATCGGGCTGTCGAACACCGGCTCCTGGCCCACCCACACGCCGTTCTTCACCTCGGCGTCGATGGCACAGCCGACCGAACAGTGGGTGCATACCGTGCGCTTGACCTCGACCGCGCCGTCACCGGCGGCCTTGGCCGCATCGGCCTGCCGGACCATGGTCAGCGGCAGGCTGGCGCCGACCGCGCCCACGCCGGCGGCGAAGCCGGACCGCTTCAGGAAGCTGCGCCGGTCGAGACGTCGGGGCGCGCCACCGCCCGCCAGGGCATCACGCAGCGCCGTCGACGCAGCGTTGCTCTTGCTGGATTTCTTGACAAGCATGATGGTCCTCCTCAGAGCCGCGTCGAACGGTAGTAGCGCGCCACATGGCCGGTCACGCGATAGCCTTTGCCCTCGCCCTCGGGCTCGGCCTTGGCCGCCTCCTCGGGGGTGGCGGCCCGGGCCGCACCGCTGACGGCGGCCAGACCGGCCGCGCCGGTGCCCGCCGCCGCGAACAGGAAGCTGCGCCGACCGAAGCTGGCCGGCCGTTTGGTCCGCATCTCGTCATTCATGGTCTTCTCTCCTGTCCGGCCCTCGGGCCGTGTCTTCTTGTCTCTCATTGCTCATACCCCAGCGCCCGCGCCTCGAGCATGAAGAAGGCCTGGGCGAAATCGGCCAGCGCGGCGTAGAACCGCGCCAGCGGGTTGGCGGACAGCGTGCGGCAGCACGGCGCGACCCACGGCTGCAGATGGCGGCGGTAGAAGCGCTGCTGCGCGTCCCAGTCACCGCGCTCGATGAGCAGGCGCATGACTTCGCACACGCTGGCGAGGTGGTCTTCCGGCTCGCCGTTGCCCGCCTGGCGCGCCAGCCCCAGCGCGGCCAGGTCGTCACGCAGCTCGGCCAGGGGTTTTTCCATCAGGAAGCCGGTGAGGACGACGGAGGCGTAGGGCAGCACCTCGGGCCGTCCGGTGCCGGTGAACAGCGCGGCCCATTCGAGCGCCACGGCGTCGGCCGACATCTCGCGCGCCACCTGCTGCAGGCCCTGCCAGGCGGTCGCCAGCGCCACCGCCTCGTCGAGCCCGGGGTCGGCGTCGAGCGCGGGGGCCGCGCCCAGCGCGCCGAGCGTGCCGGCATCGGGCGCCTGCGCCATCAGATAGGCAATCAGGCCGTAGAAGCCGGCCCGGTCGGCATCCTCGGGCGCCGGCGCGCCCGGCGCGGCGGTCAGATCGTCGATGGAGTCGAGTGCGTTCATCATGGTCAGTGGTCCAGCACGGACAGTTCGGAACGGCCGGCGGCCGGGGACATCATGTCCACCACCCGGCAATCGCCGCACATCTGCAGACGGCGGCGCTGCTCGGGGGACGCGAAGTGCGGGTTGCCGGCCAGCCGCTCGGCAATGCGCCCGACCGCGGCGCTGGAGCCGAACGGCTGGCCGCAGCGCACGCAGGTGCACGGCGGATCCTCGTGGAGGACCGTGGGCTGGCGCGCCTCGGGCGACAGGTTCAGACGGGCGGTCAGGCTCAGGGCGTCTTCCGGACAGGTCGCCACGCACAGGCCGCACTGCACGCAGCTGGCCTCGCGGAAGCGCAGCTGCAGGGCCTCGGGCGTCTCGGTGAGCGCCTTGCTCGGGCAGGCGCCGACACAGGACTTGCACAGGGTGCATCGGTCGCCGTCGATCTCGACCGTGCCGTACGGGCTCCCCGACGGCAGGGGCAACGGTGCCGGCGGCGTCGCGCCCGCAAGCTTCACCAGATGCTCGAAACACATCTCCAGCGTCGTGCGCTTGTCCTTCTGCGGGTGGAAGCGCGCCGCCTCGCCAAGCGCGGCGGGCACCGGCCCGGCCAGGGCGGCCCACAGGGTGTCGACATCCCCCGACACCGCCCGCGCACGCGCGCCGTCCGTGTCCAGCCCGAGCCCCTGGAGCACTGCCGTGGCGAACCCCGCCGCCCGCTGCGCCGAGGCCAGATAGGTGGCCGGCGCCTCGTCCGACTGCCACACCACCACCCGCGCAGCGCCGGCGCACAGGGCATACAGGATCAGATCCGGGCCGATGCTGGCGCCGTCATGCACGGCCAGCGGCAGCACATCGTCCGGCAGGGGGTCGGTCTCGGCGGCCACCTGCAGCGTCCGCGCCTGGGCGGCCCCGTGCAGGACCACGGTCGGCGCCGTCCGGTCCACCGCCTGCCAGGCCTGCAAGGCGGCGCGAAGGCGCGCGCCCACCTCGGGCACGGCGGGATAGTTGTAACGCATGGCGCCGGTGGGACACACGCTCGCGCAGGCGCCGCAGCCCATGCACAGGTAGGGCGCCACACGCACACCGTCGCCGTCGGCCTCGATCGCCGAGGTCGAACAGGTGTCGATGCAGCGCGAACACCCCTCGATGCGGTTGCGCGCATGGGCGCACAGGCTGGCCTGGTAGTCGAAGAAGCGCGGCTTCTCGAACTCGCCCACCAGTTCGGTCATCTCGAGCGCGGCCTCGGCGCACTTGAGCACATCGCCGCCCGGCGCGAAGTAGCCCTGGGGCGGGTGCGGCATCGTCAGGCGCGGCACCTCCGCCAGGTCGAGCACCAGGTCGAAGGTGGCCGTTCGCGGCGCGAACGAGAAATCGATCGCGCCGGCCTCGCACACCTCGATGCAGCGGCGCTTGTCGTTGCATCGCGCGGCGTCCACGTAGGCGGACACGCCATCGCGCACGATCGCATCGGAACTGCAGGCGGTGATGCAGGCGCCGCAACCGGTGCAGGTGGACGCATCGACGGCGTTGGCGGGCGTCCAGGCCACCCGGAACGCGCCCAGCCAGCCCGACACGCTCACCTGGCGCGCCCGATGCACCGGCACCTGGCGCGGCGAACTCGCCTCGAGCG
The DNA here is from genome assembly GCF_010983895.1 of Nitrogeniibacter mangrovi. Lineage (GTDB taxonomy): Bacteria > Pseudomonadota > Gammaproteobacteria > Burkholderiales > Rhodocyclaceae > Nitrogeniibacter > Nitrogeniibacter mangrovi. The sequence continues at coordinate 227,891 of NZ_CP048836.1, read as the reverse complement.
GCGATTCGTCTTCGGCGAAGACGGTCACCTGCAGCCGTGCGTCGGCCTTGCCCTGCAGGCGCTGCGCCCAGGCCATGGCCTCCGGGCCGGCCCCGAGCACGGCCACCCGCCCCTGGCTGTCATAGGACACCGCATCGACCGGCGGGGGCTCGGGCAACTGCGCCATGGCCACCAGCGCCGCCAGCCGCGGCGCGGCCTTCACGCCGCCGGCGGCGTACTCTCTGGCGGGGAAGAAACGCAGCGGCGCATCGGACGCGGCCCGTTCGCCGAGCAGCGGCGCCTCGCGCATGCAGCCCACGGCGTCGGCCGCCAGTGGGGTGGAAGCGCGACAGGCAAGATCGACGATGTCGACATCCGCATCGAGCGCGGCGCGCGCGCGCTCGATGGCGCCGTCCTCGATCCGCCCCTGACAACGGCACAAGGCCACCCCTCCGGCCCCGCCCGACCGACTGTTGCTGGAATCCAAACTTGTCTCCTCGTGGCGTTATTCACGTCGGTGAACAACGCTTGGCACACGGACACGCGACTTGAGGCGCGCTTCGTCATGCAAGCCTTAGCGGCTTTCGTGCCAGGGAGAAAAACCTTTCAGGAACAAGGGGTTTGCGCCGGCCGGCCATCGCCCGCGCGGGACTTTTTGTCGCACCCTGCAGGCGCGACGGGACAAAATGTCTCAGTGCCCGTCAAAGTGCCAGCGGGAGCGGAATCCGGGCGCCGTCGGGCCTTCGGCGAAGTCGGCCTCACGCAGCAGCCAGACGTGAAAGACCGACCCCTCGCCCGGGGCGCTGTTGGCCGTGATGCGGCCACCGTAGCGCTGCACGAGCGTCTGGCTGATCGACAGGCCGAGGCCGGTGCCGCTGCCTTTCTTGGTGGTGAAGAAGGCGTCGAAGATCCGGTCGAGGTCGTCCTCGGCGATGCCGGGGCCGGTGTCGCTGACGCCGATGCGCACCCCGACCGGGTTCTCGCCATCCATCCAGTCCTCGCTGGTGAGCGTGAGCGTGCCGCCATCGGCCATGGCCTGGACCGCGTTGACGATGAGGTTGATGAGCACCTGCTGCAGTTCGCTGCGGTTGATTTCGACGCTCCCGGTGGCCGAATGCCGCTGCGCCACGGTCACGCCGCGTTTCTCGAGGGTGTGCCGCGCCAGCACCAGGCAATCGGCGATCACCGCCGGCACATCCACCGACTCGGCATAGCCGGCGAACTCACCCGGCCGGGCGAACTGCAGCAGCTTGGTGACGATCTGGCGGATGCGGTCCACCTGCTGGTGAATCAGGCGAATCTCTTCGCGGACCGGATCGGCCTGCGGGCCGAGAATGTCGGTGAGCACATCCAGATTGCCCTGGATGACCGCGACCGGATTGTTGATCTCGTGGGCCACGCCGGCCGTGAGTTCGCCCACCGCCGCCAGTTTTTCGCTCATGACGAGCTGTTGTTGCGCCCGGCGCAGGGTGTCGTTGGCCTCGGCCAGCTCGGCGGTGCGCGCGGCCACCTTGTGGTCGAGCTCGTCCGCCCATTGCTCCAGTTGCTCGCGCTTGCTGGCCAGCGAGTCGAGCAGGTGGTCGAATTCGCGCGCCACCCGGCCCAGTTCGTCCTCGCGCTCCAGTTCGCCGATGCGGGCCGCCGCATCGCCCTGCTCGATCTGGGCGATGACGCGGTTCATGCGCTCGACCGGCTTGAAGATCGCCCGGGCCCACCGCAACGACACGATGCTCCCGATCAAGGAGATGACCACGAACAGGCCGAACAGCACCCCCATCGCCATCTGCTTGGCGGTGCGCAGCGGCGCTTCGAGAAAGCCCACGTAAAGCATGCCGACCCGGCGGCCCGACCCGTCGATGAACGGCTCGTAGCCGGACACGTAGAAGTCGTTCACCACGAACGCGGTGTCGTGCCACACCTTGCCCTGACCGATGACGTAGTCGTACACGACCGCAGAGACCCGGGTGCCGAGCGCGCGCCGGTCTTCGAACAGCTTGACGTTGGTGGCCACCCGCGTGTCGCCGAGAAACAGGGTAGCGGTGCCCTGACTCCCCAGGGGCAGGGAGCCTTCGCGATAGACGATGGCATTGATGCGGTCGACCATCGCCAGGTTGCCGTTGAGCAGCACGCCTCCTTCGAGCACGCCGATGACGCGCCCGTCGAGATCGTGGATGGGTGCGGCGGCGTGGATCATCAGGCCACGATCCTCGCTGACTCGATCATCGGGCCGCGCCGCCGGTGTGGGCACCAGGGGCGTATGCGCCCGCACCGCCAGCGCCGGATCGATGGCGGCCAGTTCCTGCGCACCGAACACCTCGATGTGGGTACTTTCGTGCCCCGCCAGTGCCGCCGCCACGGCCGGCCACCGGGTGCGGTCGGGCAAGGCCGTCGGCGCACCGCGCGCGGCAGCCACCGGCCGCCCGGAGGCATCGAGGATCTGCAGGAAATCGACGTTGGAGCGCTTCAGTGCGGCCATGAGCAGCTCGCGCAGCCGCGCCTCGTCATCTCCCGGATAGGCCCGCGCCAGGCGAGCGGAATCGGCCAGACCCTGCAGGTCGCGCCCGACCCCCACCTTGACCCGGTCGAAGTACTCGTGGGCGATGATCAGGTCCGCGCGCACCTTCGATATCAACAGGCGCTGGTAGGCTTCGTTGCCCCAGGTCCACACCAGCACCAGCAGCACCGGCACCCCCACGAGCAGCGGCGCCAGCACCAGCGCCAGCATCTGGGCCCGGACCGAACGCCGCAGCGGAGCGAGCATACGCCGGAACATGCCGCCTCAGGGCACCGTCACGCCCCACTCGGCGCACTTGCGCTCGAGGGTCTTGCGGGAGACGCCCAGCAATTCGGCCGCGCGCGTCTTGTTGCCCTCGCACTGACGCAGCACCGCCAGGATATGGCGCTGCTCGACCTCCGCGAGGGTGAGCGGCAGCGCCTTGCCGTTGCCCCCCTGCTGGCTGTCGGCGTCCACCGGGAAGTGACCGAGAATCAGCGCCCGCTCGATGAAGTTGCGCAGCTCGCGCGCGTTGCCCGGCCAGGCGTAGCCGACCAGCCGCGCGGCCACCTCGGGGACGATGTCCAGCGGCGGCAGACCGATCCGGGTCGCCAGCTGCTGGTTGAACTGTTCCGCCAGCGGGGCGATGTCCTCCGGACGCTCGCGCAGCGGCGGAATGGTGAGGGTGAGTACCTCGAGGCGGTAGAACAGGTCCTGGCGGAAGCGGCCGGCGTCGACCTCGGCGCGCAGATCGCGGTTGGTGGCAGCGATGACACGCACATCCACCGGCACCTCCTTGGTGGAACCGACCGGCCGCACCCGTTGCTCCTCCAGTGCCCGCAGCAGCTTGGTCTGCAAGGCCAGCGGCAACTCGCCGATCTCGTCGAGAAAGAGCGTGCCGCCATTGGCATAGACGAACAGGCCACTGCGCGATTCCGAGGCGCCGGTGAAGGCTCCCTTGACGTGCCCGAACAGTTCGCTCTCGATCAGCTCGGGGGAGACCGCCGCGCAATTGACGGGCACGAAGGAGCGTGCCGCGCGCGCGCTCATGCTGTGCAGGGCCCGTGCGGCCAGCTCCTTGCCGACGCCCGACTCCCCCTGGATCAGTACCGTCGTGGGCGTGGGCGCGACCCGCTTGATGAGACTGTAGAGCTGGCGCATGGCCTGGGACGTCCCCACCAGGCCCACTTCACCCGACAGATCCGCCACTTCCCGGCGCAACACGTAGTTTTCGCGTGCCAGACGGGCACGCTCGAAACAGCGTTGCAGGGAATTGAGAATCTGATCGACGCGGAAGGGCTTGAGGATGAAGTCCGCCGCTCCGGCGCGCAGGGCGTCGATGGCGGTGTCCATGTCGGCGAAAGCGGTGATCAGGATCACGTCACCGGCGTAGGCGCCGGCGCGCAACTCGCGCAGCCACTCGAGCCCCGCCTTGCCCGGCAGGGCGATGTCGAGAATGATCGCGTCGAAGTGCGCGTCGGCCAGCAAGGCCGCTGCCGCCTCGGCGGAGTCGGCGGTTTCGACGAGCACGCCGCGAGCGCCCAGCGCCCGGGACAGAAAGCGACGCAACCCCATCTCGTCGTCCACCACGAGCACCGCATAGTCGGCCCAGGGGCCACGGGAGAGCGGCGCATCGTCAGGCAGTGCAGCATCATTCATCGGCTCGGGACCCCGGCAGTGCGCTGGACATCATTAGACCACGAGGGGACGGCACAAAAAAACGCGCGGCCAAAAGCCGCGCGTCGCATCGATGGGGGCGTCGATCAGGCCATGGCCCGCAGTCGCGCCACCCGCTCCTCGGTGCTCGGGTGGGTCGAGAACAGGCCACGCAGGCCGCCCCCGGACAGCGGGTTCATGATCATCATCTGCGCCGTCTCCGGATGCTCCTCCGCGGTGTGCATGGGGATGCCCCGGGCGTAGGCGTCGATCTTGGTCAACGCGTCGGCAAGGGCGTTCGGATCGCCGGAGATCTCGGCCCCGCCGCGATCGGCGCCGAACTCGCGGGTGCGCGAGATCGCCATCTGGATGAGCATGCCGGCCAGCGGCGCGAGGATCATCATGGCGATGGCGACGATCGGGTTGGGCCGGTCGTCGTCACGCCCGCCGAAGAACAGGCCGAACTGGGCGAGCATGGAAATCGCGCCGGCCACCGTCGCCGAAATCGTCGAGATGAGGATGTCGCGATGCTTCACGTGGGCCAGCTCGTGCGCCATCACGCCGCGCAGCTCGCGCTCGCTGAGCATCTGGATGATGCCCGTGGTGGCCGCCACGGCGGCGTTTTCGGGGTTGCGCCCGGTCGCGAACGCGTTGGGCTGCTGCTCCTCGATGATGTACACCTTGGGCATGGGCAGGCCGGCGCGGCCCGCCAGGTCGCGCACGATGTTGTACAGATAGGGCGAGCTGGTCGCGTCCACCTGCTTGGCGCGGTACATGCGCAGCACCATCTTGTCCGAGAACCAATAGGCCCACAGATTGGTGGCGCCACCGAACAGCAGCGCGAGCACCATGCCCTGCTGGCCACCGATGGCGGCGCCCACGGCACCGAAGAGGGCCACGATACCCGCCATCAGGATCGAGGTCTTCATCCAGTTTCCGAACATTGTCGTCATTCCTCCAGAAAAGCGCGGCCATCATGCCGCGCCCCATTTAGATGGGGGTCAGGGGAAAAGATTCAATCGGGCAGCGCGGCGCGATTGCCGGCCGCAATGCCGGTGCCCTGGAGGACCTCGCCGACGGGCTGGCGCCGCCCGCCGGGCTTTTGCGCCACGGTGACGCGCAGGGCCCCGCGACCGCAGGCGATCACCAGAGCATCGCCGTCGGCCGCCAGCACCGCACCGGGCTCGCCGTCGGCCTCGATCACCTCGGCCTGCCACAGCTTGAGGGCGAGCCCGTCGAATTCGGCCACCGCGCCGGGGAAGGGATTGAAGGCACGCACCGCGCGCTCCAGTGCCACCGCGTCGCGGCGCCAGTCGAGCCGGGCTTCGGCCTTGTCGATCTTGTGGGCGTAGGTGACGCCCGCCTCCGGCTGCGGGGTCGCCTCGAGGGCGCCGCGCGCCAGGCGTTCGAGGGCTTCGACGATCATCTCGCCGCCGAGGGTCGCCAGGGTGTCATGGAGACTGCCGGTGGTCGCCCCGGGCGGAATCGCCACCGCGCGTTCGAGCAGCATGGCGCCGGTGTCGAGCCCGGCATCCATCTGCATGATGGTGATGCCCGTCTCCCGATCCCCGGCCTCGATGGCGCGATGGATCGGCGCGGCGCCGCGCCAGCGCGGCAGCAGAGAGGCGTGGATGTTCAGGCAGCCGTGGCGCGGCAGATCGAGCACCGCCTGGGGCAGGATGAGCCCGTAGGCCGCCACCACCAGCACCTCGGGCGCCGCCGCGCGCAGCGCCGCCTGCTGTTCGGCGGTGCGCAGCTTCTCGGGCTGGTCGACGGCAATGCCGTGTGCGAGCGCCACCTGCTTGACCGGGCTGGGCGTGAGCTTCATGCCGCGCCCCGAACGGCGATCGGGCTGGGTGAGCACCAGCACCACCTCGTGGCCGGCGTCGATGAGCGCTCGCAGCGCCACGGCGGCAAACTCCGGCGTGCCGGCGAAGGCGATCTTCATGGGGACGACTCAGGCGGTGATGCGGGCGCGCTTGGCCAGCTTGTTCTTGATGCGCCCCTGCTTGAGCAGGGACAGGTATTCGACGAAAACCTTGCCTTCGAGGTGATCGAGCTCGTGCTGGATGCAGACCGCGAGCAGGCCGTCGGCCTCCAGTTCGAAGGGCTGGCCCTGGGTGTCGAGCGCCCGCACCCTGACCCGTTCGGCGCGCTTGACCTTGTCGTAGATGCCGGGCACGGACAGGCAGCCTTCCTCGCCCACCGTCTCGCCCGAACGCTCGAGGATTTCCGGATTGATGAAGGCGCGCAGCTCGTTGCGCTCCTCGGACACGTCGATGACGACCACCCGCTCGTGCACGTCGACCTGCGTGGCGGCGAGGCCGATGCCCGGTGCCTCGTACATGGTCTCGGCCATGTCGGCCACCAGGGTGCGGATGCGGTCATCCACCGCGGCCACCGGCCGGGCCTTGGTGTGGAGTCGTTCGTCGGGGTAGCGAAGGATGGGGAGAAGTGCCATAAATGCTTGCCGCGTTATGGGATTACGTGCAGAATTTCAAGTGATTTGCCATGCCCAATGATGCACGTTTGTCATCGGGACGCTCAACTTCCGGGAAATATGACCGTCATTAGACGGACAGATTCCCGGCAGGGCGTTGGAAATGCCGCCCGCATCAACACGGAAGCGAGTGATGATCCGCATTATATTCTCTCTGTTCATCGGCGTCGCCGCCGTCGTGCAGTCGGTCTCGGCCGCCGAGCCGGTACAGCTGGCTGCCAACGCGCCCGACAGTTACGTGGTCAAGAAGGGCGACACCCTGTGGGACATCTCCGGCAAGTTTCTGAGCCAGCCCTGGCGCTGGCCCGAAGTGTGGCAGATGAACCGCGACCAGATCCGCAACCCGCATCTGATCTACCCCGGTCAGATCATCGTCCTCGATCGCAGCGGCCCCTATCTGCGCTTGGGGCGCCGGGTCGGCCGCGACATCAAGCCGACCATCTACACCTCACCGGCGGATCAGGCGATCCCGAGCATTCCCCAGAATGAGATCGCCCCGTTCCTGACCCAGCCGCTGGTGGTGGACGAGAAGAACATCGCCCATTCGGCCACCATCGTCGCCACCCAGGAGAACCGGCTGTTCACCGGCCAGGGCGACACGGTCTTCGCCAAGGACGTGGATCCGAGCATCGACCAGTGGTACATCTACCGCCCGGCCCGTCCGCTCGAGGATCCGGTCACCAAGGAGGTGCTCGGCTACGAGGCCGTGCATCTGGGCAGCGCCAACGTGACCCAGCACGGCAATCCGGCCGTCCTCGAGATCACCCTGGCGAAGCAGGAGATCGGCACCGGCGAGCGCATGCTGCCGGCCGACCGCCCCGACCTGCTCTCGTATGTGCCGCATGCCCCCGAATCGAAGGTGGAAGGCCGGGTCATCGGCATCTACGGCGGCGTCAGCGAAACCGGCCGCCAGGGCGTGATCACCCTCGGCGTCGGCCAGCGTGACGGCATCGAGGTCGGTCATGTGCTCGCCCTGTACCGCTACCGCGGCGAGGTCGAATACAAGGACGAGGAGACCGGCGACAAGGAAACCTTCAACCTGCCCGAACATCGCTACGGGCTGGTCTTCGTGTTCCGCGTCTTCGATCGTGTCTCCTACGGGCTGGTGGTGGATGCCACCGCCCCGGTGAAGGTGGCCGACACGGTCCGCACGCCCTGACCCGGGCGTGACCGCCGACGCACTGCAGCACTGGTTACGGCTGACGCTCATTCCCGGCATCGGGGGTGAGCGTCAGCGTCGTTTACTCGCCACCTTCGGCCTGCCCGGTCAGGTCTTCGACGCCGGTCATGGCGCCCTCGCCCGCGTCGTCGGCGACAAGCTCGCCCATGCGCTGCGCGACCACGACGCCGGTGCCGCCATCGACGCGGCCCTGGCCTGGGCGGCGGAAGACGACAACCACATCCTGACCCTGGCCGACGGCACCTATCCGCGCGCCCTGCTCGACACCGCCGATCCGCCCACCCTGCTCTACGTCAAGGGCGACCCGGCGGCACTCAACCTGCCTGCGCTGGCGGTGGTGGGCTCGCGCAACGCCACGCCCCAGGGGCTGGACAACGCCGAGGCCTTTGCCCGCGCGCTGGCCGCCGACGGCCTGTGCATCGTCAGCGGCCTGGCGCTGGGTATCGACGGCGCCGCCCATCGGGGCGCCATGGCCGGTGGCGGTCGCACCGTCGCGGTCATCGGCACGGGGGTGGACCGGGTGTATCCGGCGCGCCACCGGGATCTGGCCCGTCAGATCGTCGCCCATGGCGCCATCGTCAGCGAATTCCCGCTCGGTACCCCGGCGGCGGCGCACAACTTCCCCCGCCGCAACCGGATCATCGCCGGGCTGGCCCGGGGCGTCCTGGTGGTGGAGGCGGCGCCCGGCAGCGGCTCGCTGATCACCGCCCGGCTGGCGGTCGAACAGGGGCGCGAAGTGTTCGCCATCCCCGGCTCCATCCACTCGCCGCTGTCGAAGGGCTGCCACCAGCTCATCCGCGAGGGCGCCAAGCTCGTGGAAACGGCCCAGGACATTCTCGAGGAACAGGCATTTGCCTCGATCAAGCCCGGCGCGGGCCCTGCCGAAGCGGCCGATTCGGCACCCTCGGCGGCCGACGGACCGCTGCTCGACGCCCTTGGATTCGACCCGGTCACCCTCGACACGCTGGCCGAGCGTACCGGCTTGACGGCGGATACGCTCTACGCCATGCTGCTCGACATGGAACTGGAAGGGCGAGTCAGCCGCCTGCCCGGCGGCCGCTTCCAGCGACAGGCATAAGGCAGGCTCCACCATGTTCGACGTCCTCGTTTATCTGTTCGAAAACTATCTTCACGCCGAGGCCTGCCCGGAGCCCGACCAACTCGTCAGACGGCTGTCGGCCGCGGGCTTCGAGGATGAGGAAATCAGCGAGGCGCTCGAGTGGCTGTCCGGCCTCAACGACGTGGCGGGTACCTACCCGCCCGCCGCCACCCCGGGCAGCGACACCTTCCGCATCTACGCCGCCGAGGAAATGCTCACCCTCGGGCGGGACGGGTGCGGCTTCATCACCTTTCTCGAGAGTGCCGGCGTGCTCGACCCGCGCACCCGCGAGCTGATCATCGACCGCATCATGGCGCTGCCCGACCAGCCCGTGTCCATGGGGCGCATCAAGGTGATCGTGCTCATGGTGCTGTGGCGCGAGGCCTGCCCGATGGACTCGTTGCTGGTCGATGAACTGCTGACCGAAGACGAAGCGTACGACGCCCCCGTCCTTCAGTAGGCGAACGCACTGCCGTAACAGCCCGGAAGCGCAGGTTTTTCGGTCGCCGTGAGCGGCGCCCTGGGGCCCGGTCGTCACCTCCGGCCGTCGGGCGGGAACTTGCAAGCGTCGCCGCGGCTTCCTTATCATGCCGCGCTCATCCACCTGATTTTCGGGAACCTCGCCGGCCTTTTCGGGCTCGCAGCCACGACATGAGCAAAACACTGATCATTGCGGAGAAACCTTCGGTCGCACAGGACATCGCCCGTGCGCTCGGCGGCTTCACCCGTCAGAAGGACTATTTCGAGTCGGACGACTACGTGCTGTCATCCGCCGTCGGTCACCTGCTCGAGCTGGCCGTGCCGCCCGACGAAGAGGTCAAACGCGGCAAGTGGTCGTTCGCCCACCTGCCGGTGATCCCGTCGCGGTTCGCGCTGCAGCCGATCAAGAAGAGCGAGGACCGCCTCAAGCTGCTCACCCGCCTGATCAAACGCAAGGACGTCGAGAGCCTGGTGAACGCCTGCGATGCGGGGCGTGAAGGCGAATTGATCTTCAACTTCATCGTCGAGCATTCGAAGACGAAGAAGCCGGTCCAGCGTCTGTGGCTGCAGTCGATGACGCCGGCGGCCATCCGCGACGGCTTCGCGCAGCTGCGCACCGCCGACGAGGTGGCCGGCCTGGCCGCGGCGGCCGTCAGCCGTGCCGAGAGCGACTGGCTCATCGGCATCAACGGCACCCGCGCCATGACCGCCTTCAATTCCAAGACCGGCGGCTTCCACCTGACCACCGTAGGCCGGGTGCAGACCCCGACCCTGGCCATCGTCATCGAACGCGAGAACCGCATCCGCCAGTTCAAGCCGCGCGACTACTGGGAGCTGCACGCCAGCTTCGCCTGCGCGGAAGGCGAATACCCCGGCCGCTGGTTCGACGAGAATTTCAAGAAGAACGACGACGAACACGCCCGCGCCGAGCGCCTGTGGGACGCCGACAAGGCCGAGGCGATCCGCGCCAAGTGCGCCGGCAAGCCGGGTACGGTGGAGGAAGCCTCCAAGCCGTCCACCCAGCAGTCGCCCCTGCTGTTCGATCTGACCAGCCTGCAGCGCGAGGCCAACGGCCGCTTCGGCTTCTCCGCCCGCGCCACCCTGCAGGTCGCCCAGGCGCTGTACGAGCGCCACAAGGTGCTCACCTATCCGCGGACCGACGCCCGCGCCCTGCCCGAGGACTACGTCGACACGGTCAGAGAGGTCATGGGCAACCTGCCGGCCGAATACAGCAAGTTCGCCAACGAGATCAAGCGCGAAGGCTGGGTGACGCCCAACAAGCGGATCTTCAACAACGCCAAGATCTCGGATCACTTCGCCATCATCCCCACCGGCACCGAGCCGAAGAAGCTCTCGGAACCGGAACAGAAGATCTACGACCTGGTGACCCGGCGTTTCCTGTCGGTGTTCTACCCGGCCGCCGAGTTCCGCGTCACCACGCGCATCACCCGGGTCGAGGGCGAAGCCTTCAAGACCGAGGGCAAGGTCCTGGTCAAGCCGGGCTGGCTGGTCGTGGTCGGGCGCGAGAAGAGCGGCGACGACGAACTGGTGGCGGTCGCCGACGGCGAACGGGTCAGCACCCGGGAACTCGAGGTGCGGGCCCAGCAGACCCGCCCCCCGGCGCGCTACAACGAGGCGACGCTGCTCTCCGCCATGGAAGGCGCCGGCAAGATGGTGGACGACGAGGAATTGCGCGCCGCCATGGGCGAACGCGGCCTCGGCACCCCGGCCACCCGCGCCCAGATCATCGAGAACCTCATCGGCGAGCAGTACATGCTGCGCGAGGGCAAGGAGCTGGTGCCGACCGCCAAGGCCTTCTCCCTCATCACCCTGCTCAAGGGGCTGGGGGTGTCTGAACTCACCTCGCCGGAGCTGACCGGCGAGTGGGAATACAAGCTCTCGCAGATCGAACGCGGCGCGCTCTCGCGCGACGCCTTCATGGACGAGATCGAGCGCATGGCCCAGGAGATGGTTGATCGCGCCAAGCGCTACGAATCGGACACGGTGCCGGGCGATTTCGTCACCCTGGGCACGCCGTGCCCGAAATGCGGCGGCGTGGTGAAGGAGAACTACAAGAAGTTCGCCTGCCAGTCGTGCGACTGGAGCACCTGGAAGATCGTCGCCAGCCGCCAGTTCGAGATCGACGAGATCGAGACCCTGCTGCGCGAGGGCCGGGTCGGGCCGCTGCTGGGTTTCCGCAACAAGATGGGCCGGCTGTTCAACGCCGAGATCGTGCTCAACGAGGACAAGCAGCCCACCTTCGATTTCGGCCAGCCGCGCGAATCCGAGAACGCCGAACCGGTGGACTTTTCCGATCAGCAGCCGCTGGGCCAGTGTCCCAAGTGCCAGGCGCGGGTCTTCGAGCACGGCATGGCCTACGTGTGCGAGAAGTCGGTGGGTCCGGACAAGTCCTGCGATTTCCGCTCCGGCAAGATCATCCTGCAGCAGCCCATCGAGCGCGAGCAGATGCACAAGCTGCTCGCCGAGGGCAAGACCGATCTGCTGCGCGGCTTCGTCTCCAACAAGACCAAGCGCAAGTTCTCGGCCTTCCTGGTGCGCAAGCCCGACGGCGGCGTCGGCTTCGAATTCGAGCCGCGCGCACCGAAAAAGGCCGCCGGCGCGAAGACCAAGGCCAAGAGCAAGACCGAATGACCGGGGTCGTCCCGCCGGAGGCGCGGGCGATCCTGGACTTCTGGTTCGGGGCGCCCGGCTCGGCGGACTACGGCCGCCAGCGGACGCTGTGGTTCCGCAAGCGCGCCGACACCGACCGCACCCTGCGCGCGCGCTTCGGTGCCCTTACCGACGCCGCCGTCGCCGGCGCGCTGCGCGAGTGGGAGGCGACCCCGCACGGCGCCCTGGCGCGCATCCTGCTGCTCGACCAGTTCACCCGCAACATCCACCGCAACACGCCGCAGGCCTTCGCCGGCGACACCCTCGCCCTCGACGCCGCCTGCCGCCTGATCGACTCGGGCGCACTGCAGCCCTTGATCCCGGTCGAACGCGCCTTCGTGTTCATGCCCTTCGAACACGCCGAGGACCTGGCGTGCCAGGACCGCGCGGTGGCGCTGTTCGAGGATCTGGCGCGCGAACACCCCGACTGCGACGGCATGCTCGACTACGCCCGCCGCCACCGCGAGGTGATCGCGCGCTTCGGCCGCTTTCCCCATCGCAACGTGATTCTCGGGCGCGAGAGCACCGCGGCCGAAAGCACCTATCTGGCGGAGCCGGGCAGCGGGTTCTGAGCGTTACGCGACGAGCGTCGGGCGGATAGACGACGAAGCCACGCCATCCGCCGGTCGTTGTGGTGAGCATCGCACGCCGGCACGAGCATGGACCGGCAGATGGCGCTGCGCTTATCCGCCCTACGCCGCCAACAGACTGCGCAGCATCCACGCCGTCTTCTCGTGCACCTGCATGCGCTGGGTCAGCAGATCGGCCGTGGGCTCGTCACCGGCCTTGTCCACCACCGGCATGAGCTCGCGTGCGGTCTTCACCACCGCCTCCTGGCCCTTGACCAGCAGGCGGATCATGTCGTCGGCGGCGGGCACGCCCTCGGGCTCCTTGATGCGCGTGAGCGATGCGAAGGCACCGTAGGTGCCCGGCGCGGGCTCCCCCAGGGCACGGATGCGCTCGGCGATTAGATCCACCGCCAGCGCCAGCTCGGTGTACTGCGTCTCGAACATCAGGTGCAGGGTGTTGAACATGGGCCCGGTCACGTTCCAGTGGAAGTTGTGGGTCATGAGGTAGAGGGTGTAGCTGTCGGCGAGCAGGCGCGACAGCCCCTCCGTAATCTTCTTGCGGTCCTTCCGGGTGATGCCGATATCGATGTCCATGATGCGTCTCCGGTTGCGTCTTGATGGCCTGATGTCATCAGACTAAGCCCCTGCACCTGGCGAGACCAATCAAAGCTCGCGATGGACGCGATGCATCCCGCCTATGCCGCCACCCCCTGCATCGCCCCCTCCACCGGCTGCACGCCGGGCAGCCGGCAATCGAGGATGGCACGGCGCAGCACGTCGATGGCGCCGCTGCGTGGATAGGTGACGCGCCAGGCCAGCGCCACGGTGCGGGTCGGATCCGGCGCCTCGAAGGGGCGCACCGCGAGCAGCGCGTTCTGATCCGGCATGCTGTCGGCCGCCGTGCTCGGCAACACGGTGACACCGATGCCACTGGCGACCATGAGCCGGATGGTTTCGAGCGAACTGCCCTGCAAGGTGCGCTGCAGGCCACCGACACCGGCACATTCCGGGCACACCTCGAGCACCTGATCCCGGAAGCAGTTGCCCGCCCCGAGCAGGAGGAGCTGATCCTCCGCGAGCTGGTGCGACGACACCGTCTTCTGTGTCGACCACGGATGCCCCGCCGGCATCAGCACGCGGAACGGCTCCTCGTAGATCGGCTGGGCGACGATACCGGGCTGGGCGAAGGGCAGCGCCAGGATGGCCACATCGATGTCGCCGCGCTTGAGCGACTCGGCGAGATTGACGGTGTAGTTCTCCTCGATGATCAGGGGCATGCGCGGCGCCATTTCCTTGATCTTCGGAATCAGGCGCGGAAACAGGTAGGGGCCGATGGTGTAGATCGCGCCGACCCGCAACGCCCCGCCGAGCGGGTCCTTGCCGGCCTGGGCGATCTCCTTGATCTGGCTGGCCTCGACGAGCACGCGCTGGGCCTGCTCGACGATCCGCTCGCCCAGTTCCGTCACCTTCACGTCGCTGGTGCCACGTTCGAACAGCATGACCCCGAGCTGTTCCTCGACCTTCTTGATGGCCACGGACAAGGTGGGCTGGCTCACGTGGCAGTGCTCGGCGGCGCGGCCGAAGTGGCGCTCGCGCGCCAGCGCGACGATGTATTTCAGGTCGGTCAGGGTCATCTCACACCTCGTTTGCGCAACGCATCTGACACACGATGGTCTTCCGTGTTGTAATTATTCCAGCCTATCGCAAGACTGGGTAGCCAGCGACCTTCATTGCGCCATCGCAGGCGCACGGCGCCTGTCGCGTCTTGAAAGCCGTCTGGTCCGCCCCGACATGGTGCACGGGGAGCACGCCCGGGAACGCTCCGCCACACCTGCCCGACACTGGAGAACACCTCATGATTCGTCGCACCGCCCGCACCCTTGCCCTCGCCGGCGCCCTCGGCCTGGCCCTCACGGCACGGTGGCCCGGCGCAGTCCCCGTGAGTGAGGCCCACGCCGACAGCCCCACGCAGGTCGCCACGGCACCGTCCCCCCGCCACCTGCCCGACTTCGCCGAGCTGGTCGCCCATGTGGGGCCGGCGGTGGTGAATATCAGCGTCGTCCAGGAGATCGAGAGCCCCTTCGGCGGTGCCGGCGACCCCTTCGAGGACTTTCTGCGTCGCTTCGGCGTGCCGATCCCCGGAGCGCCGGGCGGCCAGGGTGGCCAGGGCGGCGCCCCGCAGATCGCCCGTGGCGTCGGTTCGGGCTTCATCGTCAGCGCCGACGGCTACGTGCTCACCAACGCACACGTGGTGGACGACGCCACCGAAGTGACGGTCCGCCTCACCGACAAGCGCGAGTTCAAGGCCAAGGTCAAAGGGGTGGACAAACGCACCGATGTCGCCCTGCTCAAGATCGACGGCCGCGGGCTGCCCACGGTCAGGATCGGCGACGCCGACCAGTCCCGCGTCGGCGAATGGGTGATGGCGGTCGGCTCCCCCTTCGGCTTCGAGAACACCGTCACCGCCGGCATCATCTCGGCCAAGGCGCGGCGCCTGCCCGACGAGACCTACGTCCCCTTCATCCAGACCGACGTGGCCATCAACCCGGGCAACTCGGGCGGCCCGCTGTTCAACATGAACGGCGAAGTGATCGGCATCAACTCGCAGATCTATTCGCGCTCGGGCGGCTTCATGGGTATATCTTTCGCCATACCCATCGACGTCGCCATGAAGGTCAAGGATCAGCTGCAGCAATTCGGCGTCGTCCGGCGCGGCCGCCTGGGCGTGACCATCCAGGGGGTGACCGACGATCTGGCCGATTCCTTCGGGCTCGACTCGGCGCGCGGCGCGCTGGTCTCCAGCGTCGAACCGGGGTCGGCCGCCGACCAGGCCAAGCTCAAGGCCGGTGACGTGATCCTCGGGGTCAACGGCAACCCGGTCGCCGACTCGGCCGACCTGCCGCGCATCATCGGCGAGATGCGCCCGGGCACCGACATCACCCTGGAGATCTGGCGCGACGGCAAGTCGCGCATCGTCTCGGCCACGCTCGGCACCATGGATGAAGAACCCCTCTCCGCGCGCGAACACGGCGGCGGCGACACCGGCGGCCGGCTGGGCCTGACCGCCCGCCCGCTCACCGAGCAGGAAGCCGCCCAGCTCGAGGTCCCCGGCGGGCTCCTGGTCCAGCAGGCGCAGGGACCGGCGGCCAAGGCCGGGTTGCAGCGTGGCGACGTGATCCTCGCCATCAACAACGCGGCGGTGAAGGACGTCGCCACCTTCCGCCGACTCCTGAAGAAGGCGGGCGACCGCTTCGCCCTGCTGATCCAGCGCGGCGACGGCCGGATCTATGTGCCGATCCGTCTGAAGTAAGACAGCGTCATTAGCGCTAGAATGGGCAGCCGACGACCCCGGTCGTCCGCTGCCCATTTTATTGCAAAGAGACGAACGATCGTGCGTAAAGTGACCTAGTCCCATTACGCCGAAAGATAGAGAGATTAAGCTGCGGACTTACTTCGCGCATCCCACATGTCCCGCCACCACGACTCCCCTCTCTTTCCCCGCCGCCACGGTCTCGCCCTGCTCGCCACCCTGGCGCTGTCGACAGCGAGCCCGTCGCTGCGGGCCGCCGACAGCTTCGAGGAAGACGCCTACTTCGAACCGCTGCCGGTGGTGCTGACCGCCTCGCGGCTGCCCCAGCCGCTCCAGGACGCCCCGGGCGCCATGACCGTGATCGACCGCGATCTCATCGACGCCACGGGCTACCGCAATATTCCGCGCCTGCTGCGCTTCGTGCCCGGCATGCACATCGGCTACGAACGCGGCCACGCCACCTGGGTCAGCTACCACGGACTCGGCTTGGCCACCGCGGGCGAAATGCAGGTCCTCGTGGACGGCGCCATCATCTACGTCCCGACCAACTTCGGCACCATCGACTGGTCGGGGGTGCCGATCTTCATGAGCGAGATCGAACGCGTCGAGGTGATCCGCGGCGCCAGCGCCAACAGCCTCGGGTCGAGCGCGCTGCTCGGCACCGTGAACCTGATCACCCGCGCACCGGCGGAAAGCCCGGGCACCCACGTGCAGTTCAACCTCGGCGATCCCTCCATTCGCGATGCCGAGGTCGGCTGGTCCGGACGCATCGGCGAGGTGGCCATGAAGCTCACCGCCGGCGAACAGCACGACGAGGGCTTCCGCGGCCTGCACGACACCCGCACCACCCAGCGTTTCAGCGTGCGCGCCGATACCCGCATCGACGCCGAGAACAGCCTGCTCGTGCGCCTGGGCGGCGCCACCGAGCAACTGCAGCGCGGCTATCCCGATTCGCCGCTGGACAACAACGACGTGCGCACCGCCGAGGATCGCAACCACCTGCTGCACGTGCGCTGGCAACGGGTCATCGACGCCGACCACGAGTGGTCGCTCAGCGCCTACATCCACCAGACCGACTACAACGACGACTGGATCGCCGATGCGTCTTCCCTGGCCGCCCTGCTCGCGCTACCGCCGTCGACCCTGCGCAACGTCCCGGTGTCGCGGGATCGGGAAGGCCTGCTCACCAGCCTGGATTTTCAGCTCCGCGATCGCCTGAGCCCCCAGCTGCGCGGCGTGTGGGGGCTGAGCGCCAGCGAGGACCGGACCGATTCCCCAGCTTCGTTCTACAACCGGGGCACGATCGTGGACCGGCATCATCGGGTGTTCGGCAACCTCGAGTGGCAGCCGGCCGAGGACTGGAGCTTCAACCTGGGGCTGGCCGCCGAGGACCGGGGCACCGGCTGGCGCCTGAGCCCGCGCCTCTACGGCAGCTACCATGCGCGCAAGGGCACGACTCTGCGCCTGGGGGTCTCCCGGGCCTGGCGCAACCCGACCATGTTCGAGCGCTACGGCGACGTGCGGGTGTTCACCACCAGCGGCGCGCTGCTGGCCAACCCCTATGCGCCGAATCCCGATCTGCAGCCGACCCGCGCCGACACCCTCGAGGCGGGCATCATCCAGCAGTTCGAAACCGCACGCAGCACGCTCGATCTGCGCATCTTCAAGGAGCGCCTGAAGGAACTCACGGTACGCGAACCGATCGCCGACCAGCCGGGGCTCAACCCCCTGCTCACCAGCCTGGTGCCGACCACCCAGATGCAGAACGCGAAAGATCCGCTCACGCTCACCGGCCTGGAGATCCAGTTCGAAACCCACCCGTGGCGCGCGGGCACGGTAAGACTGGCCTACAGCGTGATCGATCGCGACGCCGCCGACCCGGCCATCCGCTCCGGCATCGCGCCCTACTCGGCCAACCTGAGCTGGCGCCAGCGCTGGCCGGGGCGCTGGACCAGCTTCCTCGGCGTCACCCGCATCGGCCCGGTGACCAGCGGTGACAGCTTCGTCGCCAGCGGACGCTATCTGGTCAAGGATTTCACCACCTACGACCTGTCCGTCTCGCGCCCGCTCGAACTGCTGGGCCACAAGGCGCGCTTCCAGCTCTCGGCATTGAACCTCGGCCCGCGCCACCAGGAAATCGCCGACCCGGCCATGCAGACCGTGTACGGCAGCACGCCCGCCAACCGGGTGTCCCGGCAGGTCTACGCGGGGCTGTCGCTGCGCTTCTGAACGCTCGCTGCAGCGCGCCGGCCGAGGAATTCCGCCAGCAGGCGCGCGGTGTGGCCCTCGCCGGCCTTGAGCACCTTCGCCACCGGCCCGCTGGCCACGACCCGGCCACCGCCCTCGCCACCTTCCGGCCCCAGGTCGATGAGCCAGTCGGCCTCGGCCATCACGTCCAGGTCGTGCTCGATCACGACCACCGTATTGCCCGCATCCACCAACCGGTGCAGCACATGGATGAGCTTCTCCACGTCGGCCATGTGCAGGCCCACGGTCGGCTCATCCAGCACGTACAACGTCTGCCCCGCGCTCACCCGGCCGCGCACCTTGCCGGTGGGGGTGAGTGACTTGGCCAGCTCGGTGACCAGCTTGATGCGCTGGGCCTCGCCGCCGGACAGGGTCGGACTGGCCTGACCGAGCGTGAGGTAACCGAGCCCGACGTCCTGCAGCAGCGAAAGCGCATGATGGATGCGCGGATGGGCGGCGAAGAAGTCCACCGCCTCGTCGATGTTCATCGCCAGCACCTCGCCGATGCTCCTGCCGCGCCAGCGCACCGACAGGGTTTCGCGGTTGAAGCGCTGGCCGCCGCAGGCTTCGCAGGGCACCTTCACGTCGGGCAGAAAGCTCATCTCGATGCGTTGCTGGCCCTGCCCTTCGCACACCGGGCATCGGCCGTCGCCGGTGTTGAAGGAGAAGCGCCCCGCCGCCCAGCCGCGCATGCGCGCCTCGGCGGTATCGGCGAAGGCCTTGCGGATCAGGTCCCAGAAGCCCACATAGGTGGCCGGGCAGGAGCGCGGCGTCTTGCCGATGGGGGTCTGGTCCACCTCCAGCACGCGCTCGATCAGCTCGACGCCCTCGATGGCGGTGCAGCCCGCGGCCGCATCACCGTGCAGGACGGCCTTGAGCCCGTCGAGCAGCACATCCCGAGCGAGCGTCGACTTGCCCGAGCCGGACACCCCGGTCACCACGGTCAGCCGCTGCAAGGGGAAGCGGGCGTCGATCTCGCGCAGATTGTGCATCCACGCGCCGCGCACCCACAGGCTTTCATCCGCCTTGCCCACCTTGCGCGGCGGATAGAGCGGATGCTGCAGCGGCGCGCGCAGGTGCTGGCCGGTCACCGATTCCGGCGCGGCGACCAGCGCCGCGGCATTGCCCTGGGCGACGATGCGGCCGCCACGCACGCCGGCGCCCGGCCCCAGGTCGATCACGTGATCGGCACGCAGGATGGTGTCCTCGTCATGCTCCACCACCACCAGGGTGTTGCCCTTGGCCTCCAGCTCGGCGAGCGTGTCGAGCAGCACCCGGTTGTCGCGCGGATGCAGGCCGATGGTGGGCTCGTCGAGGATGTAGCACACCCCGGTGAGGCTCGATCCGAGCTGCGCGGCGAGGCGGATGCGCTGGGCTTCCCCGCCCGACAGGGTCGGCGCGGCCCGATCGAGCGCGAGATAGCCCAGCCCCACCTGGCGCAGGAAGCCGAGCCGGCTGCCCAGCTCGGCGACGATGTCGCGGGCGATGTCGGCCTCGCGGCCCGCCAGATCCAGCGTGGCCACGAAATCGGCCACCGCATCCACCGATCCGGCGGTCAGCTCATGGATGGGCCGGTCGGCAAAGCGCACATGGCGGGCGATGGGGTTGAGGCGCGCGCCCGCGCAGGCCGGGCAGGTTTCTGTCGGCTCCTCGTCCAGGTTGGCCAGATCGAGCTCATGCACCTCCTCGGCCTTGACCTTGCCCACCACCAGCCCGGTGCCGAAGCAGGACTCGCACCAGCCATGCTTGCTGTTGAAGGAGAACAGGCGCGGGTCCAGCTCCGGAAAGCTCTTGCCGCAGCCCGGGCAGGCGCGGTGGGTGGAGAAGGTCTCGGGCTTGGCTCCCAGCGTGCCCAGGCGCAGCACCTTGAGCACGCCCTTGCCGAGCTCCAGCGCTTCGCGCACCTGCTCGCGCAGGAGCGCCTCGTGCTCGGGCGCCACCTTGATCATGCCCACCGGCAGCTCGATGGTGTGCTCCACGTAGCGGTCCAGGCGCGGCCACTTGCGCGTCGGCAGGTAATCGCCATCGACACGCAACTGCTCGTAGCCCTTGCCGCGCGCCCACTTGGCCAGATCGGTGTACAAGCCCTTGCGGTTGTTGATGAGGGGCGCGAGCAGTTCCACCGAGTGGCCCCGGTGTTCTTCGCTGATGCGCGCGATGATCGATTCGAAACTCTGCGGCGACACCGGCACGTCGCAGCTGGGGCAGTACTGGGTGCCCAGCTTCACGTAGATCAGACGCAGGAAATGGTACAGCTCGGTGAGCGTGGCCACCGTGCTCTTGCGCCCGCCCCGGCTGGTGCGCTGCTCGATGGCCACCGTGGGCGGGATGCCGAAGATGGCGTCCACCTCGGGCCGCGCCGCCGGCTGCACGAACTGGCGGGCGTAGGCGTTGAGCGACTCCAGATAGCGCCGCTGCCCCTCGCCGAAAAGGATGTCGAAGGCCAGCGTGGACTTGCCCGAGCCGGACACCCCGGTAATCACCGTAAAGCCCTCGCGCGGGATGTCCACATCGATGTTCTTGAGGTTGTGCTCGCGGGCGTGGCGGATGCTCACCGCCCCGGCCGAGCGCGGCCGGTAGGCCACCGACTTTTCCGCCACCTTGAAGGCGGTCGCCGGCTTGGACAGCTCCGCCTCGTACTCGGCCAGCGCCCGCCCGGTGTGGGAGGTCGGGTGCTTCGCCACCTCGGCCGGTGTGCCTTCGGCAATCAGCAGGCCACCGCCCTCGCCGCCTTCCGGCCCCAGGTCTACCAGCCAGTCGGCGGCGCGGATCACATCCAGGTTGTGTTCGATCACCAGCAGCGAATGCCCGGCATCGACCAGCTTCTGGAAGGCCTTGAGCAGGCGGGCGGTGTCGTCGAAGTGCAGACCCGTGGTGGGCTCGTCGAACAAAAAGAGGGTCCCACCGGGCTTCTGCTTTTTAGAAGGCTTGCGCTTCTTCGCCTTGGCGGCGAACTCGGCCAGATGCCCCGCCAGTTTCAGACGCTGGGCCTCGCCGCCCGAGAGCGTGGGCACCGGCTGGCCGAGGCGCAGGTAGTCCAGCCCCACGTCGATGATCGGCTGCAGCGCGGTGGCGATGGCGGCATCGCCGTCGAAAAAGGCCAGCGCCTCCGAGACGGTCATCTCCAGCACGTCGGCCACGTTGCGCCCGTCGATCTCCAGCTCCAGCACCTCGGGGCGGTAGCGCTTGCCGTCGCAGTCCGGGCAGCGCAGATACACGTCGGAGAGGAACTGCATCTCCACATGCTCGAAGCCCGAGCCGGTGCACGTGGGGCAGCGCCCCTGGCCGGCGTTGAAGCTGAAGGTGCCCGGCGTGTAGCCGCGCTGTTTGGCCGCCGGCAGGTTGGCAAAGCGGGCGCGCACCGCGTCCCAGGCGCCCACATAGCTCACCGGGTTGGAGCGCGAGCTCTTGCCGATGGGCGACTGGTCCACCATCACCACGTCGTCGATGTGCTCGACGCCTTCGAGGCCCGCATGCGCGCCCGGCGTCTCGGTGGGCTGGCCGAAATGCTTGAGGAGCGCCGGGTACAGCACGTCCTGCACCAGGGTCGACTTGCCCGAGCCGGACACCCCGGTCACGCACACCATGCGCCCCAGCGGCAAGGCCACGTCGATGCCCTGCAGGTTGTGCTCGGTGGCGCCAAGCACCCTCAGGCGCGGGGTATCGTCGTCCAGCGGCTGCGGCGGCGTGCCGCCATCGACCCGCTTGCGGCCGGAAAGATAGTCGGCGGTGAGCGTCGTGCCCTCGGCGCGCAGGGCGTCCGGCGTGCCGGAGAATACGATCTGCCCGCCCCGCTCGCCCGGGCCGGGGCCGATGTCGAAAATATGGTCGGCAGCCAGCATCACCGCCGGGTCGTGCTCCACCACCACCAGCGAATTGCCCGCGTCGCGCAGGCGGCGCATCACCTGCACGATGCGGTCCATGTCGCGCGGGTGCAGGCCAATCGAGGGCTCGTCGAGCACGAACAAGGTGTTCACCAGCGAGGTGCCCAGCGCCGTGGTGAGGTTGATCCGCTGCACCTCGCCGCCCGACAGGGTGCGGCTCTGGCGGTCCAGCGTGAGGTAGCTCAGGCCCACCTCGTTGAGATAGCGCACCCGGGTGCGGATCTCGTCGCACACCAGCCGGGTGGCCTCGTCCTCGGCGGAATGGCCCTCGGGCTGGATGGTGTCCATGAAGCGCCCCAGCCGCTCGATGGAGAGCTGCATCAGGTCATGGATGCACAGGCCCGGCAGCGTGGGCAGCAGCTCGGGCTTCATGCCCGGCGGCAACAGGCGGTCGGCCAGCGGCATCACGTCGTCGGCGGCTGCGGCCGAGCCGGTCCTCCAGTAGAGGGCTTCCGGCTTCAAGCGGGCCCCATGGCAAGACGGGCACTCGGTATAGCTGCGGTACTTTGACAGCAGCACCCGCACATGCATCTTGTAGGCCTTGGTCTCCAGCCAGTCGAAGAAGCGGCGCACCCCGTACCACACGCCCGGCCAGGAGCGACTCCAGTTCTTCCACTTGTCTTCGCCTTCCAGCACCCAGTGCTTCTGTTCGTCGGTGAGCTCGCGCCAGGGCACGTCGAGGGGGATGCCGGCCTTCTTCGCCATCATCTCCATGTCGTCCTGGCATTCGGAATAGCTCGCCGTCTGCCAGGGCTTCACCGCGCCCTGCTTGAGGGTCTTGCTCTCGTCCGGCACCACCAGCCCGAAGTCGATGCCGATCACGCGGCCGAAGCCACGGCAGGTCTCGCAGGCGCCCAGGGGCGAATTGAAGGAGAACAGGCTGGGCAGCGGCTCGCCATAGGCGATGTCGCAATCGGCGCAGTGGAAGTCCTGCGAAAAGCGCCACACCGCGCCCTCATTGCCCTCGCCATCCATCACCCGCACCGCCATGCGGCCCTGCCCGGTGCGCAGCGCCGCCTCCACCGCCTCGCCAATGCGGGCAGGCTCCGCCGACCCGGCGCGGAAGCGATCCTGAATCACCCACAGCCGGTCGCCCTCGCTGCCATGGATGCGGGTGTAACCCTGCTGCTCCAGATAGCCGCGAATCTCGTCCTCGGTGAAGTTGGCCGGCACATCGATGGGAAAGGTCACATGCAGGCGGGGGTCGCCCGCCTCAGCCGCCCGCGCCACCACCGCCGCCGTGATGCTGTCCGGCGTATCCCGCTGCACATGTTGGCCGCAGCACTTGCAGTGCAGATGCCCGGTGCGGGCGAACAGCAGCTTGAAGTGGTCGGTCAGCTCCGTCATGGTGCCCACCGTGGAGCGCGAGGTCCGCACCGGATTGGTCTGGTCAATCGCAATCGCCGGCGGCACCCCCTCGATACGGCTCACATGGGGCTTGTCCATCCGGTCCAGAAACTGGCGCGCATAAGGCGAAAAGGTCTCCACATAGCGCCGCTGCCCCTCGGCATACAGCGTATCGAACACCAGCGACGACTTGCCCGACCCCGACGGCCCGGTGAACACCACCAGCGCCCCCAGGGGGATCTCCAGATCCAGATTCTTCAGATTGTTCTGGGTGGCGCCGGTAATGCGGATGACATCGGCGGTTGAGCGGTCGGACATGGGGGTCTCTGAGGGGGTCGGACGGGACTCAGAGAGGATACCGGAACTGGGGAAAAGTTCAGTAGCTGGGGGCGGGTTGCTGCCGCCTCCACTGCAGGGCGCGTAGCCCGGATGCAGCAAAGCGGAATCCGGGGTCAGCGGTTGATCAACCACCGAATCCCGCAGTCGGGCCAATGGCCCTTGTGCGGACTACGCCTCCAGGTCAGTGCCACGAAAGTTCCGGCTTTCGGTTGTGGGCGACGCAATCCCGCAAGTAGAGATTGATCAGGCTCTGATAGGGAATGCCGGTGTCCGCCGCCAAGGCCTTGAAGTAGGCCACCACATCATCGCCCATGCGAATCGTGACCTGACGCTTCAACTTCGACGCGTAGGGGTTGCGCCGCGACTTCATCTTGGAAAAATCGTATTCCTTCTTCATCCATTCGGTCCTTCGTAATAGCTGCGTTCCGCCGTCGTTGCGCGTCTGGCCGAGATGATCCGGATGAGCTGGCCATGCTCGCCGCGCTCGCAGTGACAGACGATCAGAATCCGGGATTGGTTGCTGACGCCGAGCATGATGAAGCGGTCTTCATCGACGGAATGGGCGTCGTCGAAGAACTGACGCGCAAATTCATCGTAGAAGACGGACTGCGCTTCATCGAACGACACCCCGTGCTTTCTGAGGTTGCTCTCCGCCTTTGACGCATCCCACTCGAACTTGATCATACATACATCGTATGTATCACTTGGTGCATGTCAACCCTGGCGTAGCTCGTTCCGGATTACAGCGTAACGTCGTCCAACGACCTGATCCGGCTTCGCACCGGGTGGGTCTGGTCAATCGCAATCGCCGGCGGCACCCCCTCGATGCGGCTCACATGCGGCTTGTCCATGCGGTCCAGGAACTGGCGCGCATAGGGCGAAAACGTCTCTACATAGCGCCGTTGCCCCTCGGCATACAGCGTGTCGAACACCAGCGACGACTTGCCCGATCCCGACGGCCCGGTGAACACCACCAGCGCCCAGAGCGGAATGTCGAGATCCAGGTTCTTCAGATTGTTCTGGGTCGCGCCGGTAATGCGGATGACATCGGCGGTTGAGCGGTCGGACATGGGGGTCTCTGAGGCAGCGAAGTGGACTCAGAGAGGATACCGGAACTGGAGAAAAGTTCAGTAGGCTGGGGGTGGGGTGGTGCGGGTTCGACGACACGGTGCGTTAGGTGAAGCCGTAACGCACCGGGCGGTAGTGGGGAACCGAACGCCGGCTGAGTGTGCGCGGCGTTTGATGAGCGTTATCGCACTCAAGGGTGGGGCCTTAGTCCAGGCCAGGAAATCTTTGCTTGGGACGCTCGTCGATACATAACGGTTTCATGGAGCGCGACCGACGCGGTGAAGGGTTGCTACTTTCTTATTTCGTCTTGCAAGCGATCCCACAACGGTTTTAACTGGCGCTTAATCGAGTTTGAATCGAGGATCTCTGCAGCCCTGTAGCCATATCTAATAAAATTTCTCCGCCCGAGATGAGAATAGCGCTCATACAGCTTTCGCTTGAACAATTCTTTCTTGTCTCGCCCATGGTCTACACGAAGCGAGTTATGTTTTCTTGCTGTCGATTTTGCCAACTTCACACCAGCTTTCATTCGTTCAGAAAACCGCGCAAGCGCCGCCGATCGCAGCAAGATTTTTCTTCCGTCGAAAACAAACCCAAGATACTGAAGCGGTTTATCGCATTCGTGCCCAACAGCAATCTTCGTGAAAGCGCAAATTTCAGTTTTTTTAGTATTGATGTCTAATTTTAGGCTCCTAATCCTACCCCGAACTTCACCAGCTACACTATTTCGCATACTTTTAGGAACAACAAAGAGCATGTCGTCACAATATCGAAAATATCTCCCTCCGTACTTCTTTACCATTTCACATGCTGCAACATCAAAATCGAACATGTAAATATTAGATAGAAGGGCACTAATTGATGAGCCTTGCGGAATGCCGAAATTATGTGAATTTCGTTTTATGCAACCACCAACTCTGACTCTATTGCGAAATTCAACTGCTTCGCAAATTCGAACTCTTCCGGCCTTTGGATTATTTTCTGATATTCCAAACAATCCAAATATCTCATCGCGCCTAACCGAGGAATACTTAGTAATTGACTTGAAAACAGAAAAGTGATCCTTTGGAAGAACACGAGATTTCAACATTTTTGCCCAAGAACACTTCAAGACATCATGATCTAAATTGTCGAAAAATCCCTTAACATCAAGAGCAACAACCCCGCACTCGTCTCTTCGAGATATTTCTTTGAAAGCCTCACCAGCGAACTCAATATTGCTTTTTCCCAAGGAGCGAAAAGCCAAGACAGAGTCTCCAATGCCCGCTTCTTTCAAAGCAACTTCATAGAGCTCGGACAACTTTTCAGCGTAATAACTATAGATATGCGAATCTATGTGCGATGCGTATGCAATTGGGCGCTTCTTCTCCACCCGCTCGATTCTGTTGGTTATCTTATCCTTCTTAACCTTAAAAGAAGTTATTTCATAAACTATTAGGGGATAAAAAGAATGCCTCGAGACGGCTTCGGGATTAGAAACAATCGTTTCAGCCTTGCGTAGGCCTATTGGGACATCGAAATGCAGATATCTTCGGGCCCTGTACCATGCCGGGGAATGCGAAACCAACCAAATTTCCTCTAGCCAAACCGGGAAGGGCGGCGGACTGCGGCCATCCTAAGCCCTTCCCGGCTTACCTAAGTGATTTCTCATCACCTTCTAGCTCGATAAACTGAGCGAAGCCGCATCTGTTAACAATGACGTATAATGTCAATATCACTGTAGAGGTATCCATGCGGACACTCATAGCTACGCTGTCATGCTTGACGAATTGCTTCGGTTGGCTTGACATCCTGTGACATCCCTCGCCTCCGAATGAAACGAGCAGCATCATAATAGCATACTTATTTGTATTGGATGATTTCAGATTCACGTTTTTAAAACGAATCGATGACCGATTCTGGCTTGGCATCAAGGTAGTCAGTTCTCAGCGGTTTGAAGATTGGAATATCGGGGACAGACCACGGTTTTGTGTCAAGGTACTCGCACTTGAGCGGTTCGATGTTTGAAAGCCGTGGTCTGTCCCCTCGCCTCCAACCGACACCATGACAACCCCGACCCACCCCATCCCCACCAACATCATCACCGGCTTCCTCGGCGTCGGTAAAACCACTGCCATCAACACCCTGCTCGAGAACCGCCCCGCGGGCGAATCCTGGGCCGTGCTGGTGAACGAGTTCGGGCAGGTGGGCATTGACCAGGAGATGATGCCGGACGGGGATGGGCTGCATATCAAGGAGTTGGCGGGCGGGTGTATCTGCTGTGCGCTGGGGCCGTCCCTGCGGGCGACGGTGAAAGACCTGATCGAGCTGGCCCGGCCGGACCGGCTGATCATCGAGCCCACCGGCATCGGCCACCCGGAGGGCATCATCGATGCGCTCACCGGGCCGACCTTCAAGGACAGGCTCGACCTGCGCGCCACCGTGTGCCTGCTCGACCCCCGGGTGCTCGGGGACGAGGCCGTGCTGGACAACAATGTCTTTCACGACCAGCTCAACCTGGCCGATGTGGTGCTGATCAATAAATGCGATGTGGCCGAGGAGGCGCAGATTGCCGCCGCCGAAGCCAGCCTGGGCAACATGTTCCCGCTCAAGCAGCATGTGGGCCGTACCACCCGCGGCGTGATCGCCCCCGCCCTGCTCGACCTGGTGCGCAACGGCGAACTGGAATCGCAATTCCCCGAGGCCCATGCCCAGACCCTCCAACCGGCACCGGGCGGCACCCACCCCTACCAGCAGAAACGCAGCCGGGCGCGAAAAGCCGACTCAGTCCCCGCCCCATCCCCCGCCCCCGGCCAGCCGATCTGCGAGACCGGCCAGGGCGCCGGCCTGTTCACCTGCGGCTGGGTGTTCCACCGGGACGACTGCTTCGATTTCTGGAAGCTGGAAGCGGTGCTCAGTGCGCTGGAGTCCGTCAACCGCATCAAGGGCGTCATCCGCATCGGTGACGCCTGGGTGTTCTACAACCGGGTGGGGCACGAGCACGACTTCGACAAGGTGGCCTACCGGCGTGATAGCCGGATCGAGATCATCAGTTCGACAGCGCTGGATTGGGACGGCATCGAGAAAGACATGCTGGGGTGTCTTGAGGCGTGATGCAGTCAAGCGGGGCGCCATCACCGACGGGCATTGCACACCACGCCTTGGCCACCGATCAAGGCCGAATCCGCGACACCACCTCAATCGCCCCACCCGGAACACGCCGGGTGATCTCCACCATCATCATGCCCCCACCGTCCAAGGCGTCGAGATACCGCCAGCCGACCCGAAGCAGCATGTCGTCGACACCATCGTGGTTGAAGTCGCCCTGCGCGAACCGGGTCACGATCACTTGCTCGTCGCGGGTCTGAATCTCCCACCGGCCGCCGCCGCTCTTGGCAATCCGCTCGACACGCGGGGAATCGCCGATGCGCACCATTGATGGCCCCGATCCATTCTCGGGCAGGATCGCCTCGGGCAACTGGGCGATGAATGCCTCATCCAGCGTGTCTGGCAGATTGGACTGCCGGGCACCCACGGCCGCCCGATATCGCTCGTAAGCGGCGCAGTGGAGCTTGAGGAGTTGGAACACCGAATACTCGGCAGGAACAATGTCGTCCCCGCTGGTGGCGTTGGCCTGCGCGCAATCGGTGAATCGCAGCGCACGGCCGCTTGCCGCATCCAGCGTGAAGTCGAGCCGCGCCGGCTGGTCGGGGGCGGGGGTGGACACCAGCCCGGCAAACTCCCGCGCATTGAACCAGGGCGCGCTGACCGGGGCGACCGGCGTTTGAGCGCAGGCGGCCATCGAACACGCAAGGGCAAGACTCAGCAGAACGGTACGCATGCCACGGTGGCTCCGGCGGCCGTCATGAACAGCTGACGGACATAGTGATTGCGGGCGGGTTGCACTTGGGGCCGATTGGACTCGGCCGCCGCCTGTGCCCAGTCTTCGGCACGGATGGCCGCGTCCAGCCGGGGAAATACGTTGACCACCCGGCTCGGTCCAAGGTTGAAGATCAGATCGAACAAGGCCATCTGCACCGCCAAGGGGAACTGATCGAAATCGTGGCGATAGCCGCGGGCGCGGGCGTAGATCGCTCGCAAGTGCGCATGGAAACGCTGAATGTGCTGATCGCGCAAGCGGTTGATTTCCGCTGCCGGCATACGCAAGCAGGCCACCTGACCATAATACGGCGCCGTGTAGCCTACGGGCGCCCCGCTAACTCGATCATAGTCATCCCGCTTTTCAGCGAGCGTCGCTGACACCGGCGCCTGACCGGTTGCGGCGGTCTCCATGGTGATATTCGCTACGGCATCCCGATCCGGGATGTAATGACCGATGCCGACTGTCACGTTGCCAAGCTGATCCAGATAAAAGTGATTGACCCGCCCCTCGAAGGTCTCGAGCTTGCGGGCCACCTGCTGCCGAACTCTCGGGTCCAAGGTCATTGTTCGGCTCCCAAGTTCAAAAAATAGAACATTAGCATAGGCGAAACGGCACCCCAATCCACTCAACGCAGCGTCTACAACACCCCCTCGACCCCCCGCCCACGCGCCGACAGCGCAAACCCGACCCCCACCGCCACCGCGGCCATGGCCAGTACCACCACCGCCCCGAGGGCAGGTCGAACACGGCCGACAGGGCGAGGCCGAGCGCATAGCCGGCGACGCCGATGAGGTAGGCCGTGGCGAGCCGGCGGGTGCCGGTGAGGCGGCGGGTGGCCAGCGCCGGGACGATGAGGCTGGTGAACACGAGGTAGACGCCCACCAGTTGCACCGAGGCGGTCACCGACAGGGCGAAGAGCAGGTAGAAGCCCAGCCGCCCGAGGCGGCGGCCGAGGCCGAACCACAGCGCCAGCACCCCCGCGGTGAGCGCCGCCACCGGCGTGAGCTGTGCCATGGAGACCCACAGGATCTGGCCGACCAGCAGGTCTTTCAGATGCTCGCCGCCGTGGGGGTTGCCGGCCAGCAGCAGGATGCCGGTGCAGGAGGCGAGCACGAAGAGCACGCCGATGAGCGCTTCCTGCACCTGGGGCCAGCGCTTTTCGCTCCAGGTGAGGGCGAGCGCGCCGAGCACGGCGGCGCCCGCCGCGGCCACCTGCACCGCGAGGCCCTGCGGTTCCCAGCCCAGGGCGTCGGCGGCGATGACGCCGATGCCGGCCACCTGGGCGATGGCCAGGTCGATGAAGACGATGCCCTTGTCGAGCACCTGCATGCCCAGGGGCACATGGGTGGCGAGCACCAGCAGGCCAGCGAGCAGCGCCGGCCCGAGGATGCTCCAGTCGAGGCCGGCGAGGGTCATTGGGCCACCGCCTTCAACAACCGGTCGATGGTGTCGTCGAAGAGGCCGAACAGGTCGCTCGCGCGATCGTCGCCGCCCACGGTGTTCGGCAGCATCACCGCCACCAGCCCGGCCCGCTGTGCCAGCCACTCGGAGGCGCGCGCATCGTTGTAGGGCGTGCGCAGCACCAGCTTCGCCGGATGCTGTTTGAGCCCCTGGAGCACTTCGGCCAGATGGCCGCTGCTGGGCTCCACGCCGGGCTTGGGCTCCAGCTGCGCCACCTCCACGAGGCCGAGCCAGTCTTCCAGGTAGGGGAAGGCCTTGTGATGGACCACCACCGCCAGGCCCCGGAGCGGGGCGGCGGCCGCCTCCCAGCGCGTGATGGCCGCCTGCCAGCGCCGGGCGAAGTCCGCCGCGCGGGCCTGGTAGAAGGCGGCGTTGGCCGGGTCCACCCGGGCCAGCCGCGCGGCCAGCGCACCGGCCACGGCGGCGATGTTGCGCGGGTCGGTCTGGATGTGGGGGTTGCCGCCGGGATGCACGTCGCCGTCGGCGCGATCGAGCCGGGTGGGCACCTCGAGCATGCGCACCGCGTCGGCGGCCTCGAAGTAGCCCGGCTGCCCCGGCTGCACCGCCGGGTTGCCGGCCTGGCGCAGCAGGATGGGCAGCCAGCCCACCTCCAGCTCGGCGCCGGTGCACACCACCAGGCCGGCACGGCGCACCGAGGCGATCAGGCTGGGGCGGGCCTGGATGTGGTGCGGGTCCTGCAGCGCGGTGGTGGCCACATAGACCGCCACCCGGTCGCCGCCGAGTTCGCGCAGCAGGGCGCCCCATTCCGGTTCGCAGGCCACCGCGCGCAACGCGGCGTGGCTGGCGGGGGCGACGAGGGTCAGCAAGGCGGCGCAGGCCGCAAGCAAAGTCCGTTTCATGTTTGCGCTCCTCAATAGCGGTGGGCGCCGTGGGCGCCCAGACTCATCAGGTACTGCAACATCAGCTGGGTGTCGGGTGCGTCGCGGCGGGCCTTGTCGCGCGCCACCTGCACCCGCCAGCGGGAGAACTCGCTGGGCGACCAGTCGACCATCAGCGACAGGCGCGTGGGGTCGTAGCCGGACGCATCGAGCACGCCGGCGTTGGCGCCGTAGTGGGTGCTGCCCGAGTTGAGGCGGTCGTAGCGCAGGCCGGTGCGCCAGCGCGGCATGAACTGGTAGACGCCCTGCAGATACCAGCCGGACTGGCTCGAGGCGTAACGCCCCTCGCTGGCGGCGCCGTCCACGTCATAGACGAGCGAGCCGTCCTCCTTGCGGCGGAAGTACTCGCCCTGAAGCTTGGCGTTGGTGTGGGTGGCGTCGCCGTTGGGTGCCCACTTCCACACGAAGTCGGCGATCCACAGGCGGCTGGTGCCAGAGACGGCGTTGACCACGCCGTGGTCCACATCCTCGTACGCGCGGTCGCGCGGCGTGGTGCGCAGCAGCGACAGCCCGGCGCGCCAGCTGTGGCTCACGCCCACGTCGCCGCCCACATGGGCGAACACGGCCTGGGCGCCGGCACCGTTGATGCCGCGGTCCGAG
This sequence comes from Nitrogeniibacter mangrovi, assembly GCF_010983895.1. Lineage (GTDB taxonomy): Bacteria > Pseudomonadota > Gammaproteobacteria > Burkholderiales > Rhodocyclaceae > Nitrogeniibacter > Nitrogeniibacter mangrovi. The sequence continues at coordinate 196,247 of NZ_CP048836.1, read as the reverse complement.
CCCGGAAAATTGCGTCCGCGGCCGAGCTCGGCACCGAACTCGAGGAACAGGTCGGTGGGCGCCAGCCACTTGAGCTGCACGCCGTCGTCGCCGAACTGCTTGCCGAGGAAGGCCTGGTAGGCCAGCGGCGCATCGACGAAGTCCCAGGTGTGGGCGTGCTGCTCGTTGAGGTAGCCGATGCCGGAGAAGAAGCGCCCGGCCTTGAGGGTGAGCCCGTGGGGCAGCGAGGTGGTCTGCACGAAGGCCTGCTCCACCTCGGCCTCGTTCTCCGGGGTGAGCGCCAGGTTGAGGCCGCCGTAGAACCACGGGTCGATGTTGGCGGAAATGGCCAGCTCGGATTCGGCGAGGCTGAAGCCGCGCTCGCCCGGGCCGATCTCGTCGCCACCGGGGATGAAGCCGCCGATGCGGTAGCTGGAGGGGTCGCGGGAGAAGTTGCCATAGGTGCCGGAGAGGATCAGCGACACCGCCGGGTTGAAGGCGTTGGCGGCCGCCGGCCGCGTGGTGCTGCGCGCCGCCACCTGGCGGGCGGTGTCATCAGCCCGCGCGGCGGTGCGGCCAGCAGCGTCGGCGTGCGCCTCGGCCTGCTTGAGGCGCGCTTCGAGCTCGGCGATGCGCGCATCGTAGCTGTGGCGGATAGCGGCGATCTCGTCTCGGAGCGCCTGCAGGTCGTCGGACCCGGCGGCGTGGGCCAGCGCCGGGCCACCCACCAGCGCCACGAGGGCCGCGGTGGTGAGGGTATGTCGGTTCATGGGACATCCTTGTCGTCGTGTTCGTACAGCGCACCGCGCCGCCCACGGCCGAAGGCCGCGGACGGTACGGAAACGCAGGAAAAGGTGAACAACGCGACCGATCGGCCCACCACGGCGCAATGGCCATGGCGAACGATCAGCGGCGTTCAGACGACACGGGGCGGCGCCCGGGCGAGATAGGCGTCGCGAGCGGCGGCCGGCGACGGGCCGTCGTTGCCGGAGGGCACGACGCTCGCGCCCGCCAGGGTCGAGGCGACGAAGCCGCCGCTCGGGGCGCAGGCGCCCAGCCCGGTGAAGGCCAGACACAGGGCGCATTCGTGTTGCCCGCCGGCATCGACCGCGAAATGATCCCGGCCATCGCCACCGGCGCGCAGATGCTCGAAGCCATGCCGCCCCGCCGCACCCTGGGCAAGCACGGTGCATGCGGCCAGCAGGATCAGCAGGACGCGACGCAGATGGCGATGGAAGCGCATGCGGTCTTCTTGTTGAGGGTCGGCTCGGGCCCCGAGCGTGGTGTTCAGTGGGCGCCAAATGCTACAATGTTGCATTATCAATCGCAACTGACTTGCACTCGTGGACGCTCCTTCGCGCGCAGAAACCCTCATTGCCGAGCACGGCGGCCGTGTCACCCGCACCCGCGTGGCGGTGCTGGAGGTGCTGCTCGCGGCCGACCGCTCGCTCTCCCACGACGAGATCGCGGCCGCGCTCACCGCACAGGGCATCCGCCATGACCGGGTGACCCTGTACCGCACGCTGGACTGGCTGGTGGACGCCGGCGTCGCCCACCGCATGACCGGCGGCGACGAGCGCACCCGCCGCTTCGGCGTGGCCGCCACCGCGCCACACGAGCATGCGCACTTCCACTGCGACCGCTGCGGCAAGGTGGTGTGCCTGGAGGGGCTGGCCCCGGCGGTGGCGGTGAATCTGCCCGGGGGCTATGAGCTCGACCGCGCCGAGCTGGTGCTCCACGGGGCTTGCCCGACCTGCGGAAAGACGAGTTGACGACCCCCACGCTCGTTTCACTCGCTGCCCCCCGAGGGGGCGGCGACCCGCCTTGGGGCGGCCCGGCGGCGGGTCGGACGACCCCCACGCCCGTTTCACTCGCTGCCCCCGAGGGGGCGGCGACCCGCCTTGGGGCGGCCCGGCGGCGGGTCGGACGACCCCCACGCTCGTTTCACTCGCTGCCCCCCGAGGGGGCGGCGACCCGCCTTGGGGCGGCCCGGCGGCGGGTCGGACGACCCCCACGCTCGTTTCACTCGCTGCCCCCCGAGGGGGCGGCGACCCGCCTTGGGGCGGCCCGGCGGCGGGTCGGACGACCCCCACGCTCGTTTCACTCGCTGCCCCCCGAGGGGGCGGCGACCCGCCTTGGGGCGGCCCGGCGGCGGGTCGGACGACCCCCACGCCCGTTTCACTCGCTGCCCCCCGAGGGGGCGGCGACCTGCCTTGGGGCGGCCCGGCGGCGGGTCGGACGACCCCCACGCTCGTTTCACTCGCTGCCCCCCGAGGGGGCGGCGACCCGCCTTGGGGCGGCCCGGCGGCGGGTCGGATGGCCCCCACGCTCGCGGCCCGGCGACTGGGCGGGAGCGGAAAAGCAGCTTGTTCATAACGCAACTTTGTTGCAATATTCACCCTGCCTTTCTGGACACGCATTGCATTCATGCCCACCTCCGACCGCCCCTTCCATTCCCTGCTGACCCTCGGTGTCGGCGCCCGGCTGGCCATCGCCGCCGCGGCGGCGGCCGTGGTGTGGGCGCTGATGGGCTGGGCACTGGCATGAGCGCCTCCGCCCTCACCCTCACCAACGTGGCCGCCGGGCACGACGGCCATGTGTCGGTCAGCGACGTGACGCTGTCGGTGCCGGCCGGCGCCAAGGTGGCGGTGATCGGCCCCAACGGCGCAGGCAAGTCCACCCTGCTCAAGACCATCGCCGGCGAGCTGCCGGCCATGACCGGCCAGCTGCGTCGCTGCGAGACCTGCGCGCGCATGGGCTACCTGCCCCAGACCGCCACGGTGGACACCCGCTTCCCGATCAGCGTGTACGAGTTCGTGGCCATGGGCGAATGGGGCCGGCTGGGCCTGTTCGGGCGCCTGCGCCCGGCCATGCGCCAGCGCATCGACCAGGCCCTCGAGCGCACCGGCCTGAGCGCCATGGCCCGCCGGCCCATCGGCGTGCTCTCCGGCGGCCAGCTGCAACGCGCCCGCTTTGCCCGGTTGATGCTGCAGGACGCCGCCCTGCTGCTGCTCGACGAGCCCTTCGCCGGGGTCGACCGGCCCACCCGCGACGCCCTCATGACGCTCATCGACGCATGGCACGACGAGGGCCGCACCTGCCTGGTGGTGCTGCACGACGTGGAGCTGGTGCGCCAGCGCTTCGAGTGGTGCCTGTCGGTGGACGACGGCCACGCCCAGCTCACGCCCACCGCGGAGCTGCTCACCCTGCGCCCGACCCCGGTGGGCGACGCGCCGGCCCGCCACGCCTTCCTGCGCGACGCCCTGCACCCGGCATGAACCTGTTGCTGCAACCCTTCGAGTTCGAGTTCATGCGCGGCGCCCTGGCCGCCTGCGTCGCCCTGTCCTTCGGCGCCGCGCCCATCGGCGTGTTCATGCTGCTGCGGCGCATGAGCCTGATGGGCGACGCCATCTCCCATGCCATCCTCCCCGGCGCCGCCCTCGGCTACCTGGTCTCGGGCATGTCGCTGGGCGCGATGACGCTGGGTGGCGTGACCGCGGGGGTGGCGGTCGCGCTGCTGGCCGGCGTGGTGGCGCGGCGCTCGACCCTGCGCGAAGACGCCAGCCTCGCCGCCTTCTATCTCATCTCCCTGGCCATCGGCGTGCTGCTGGTGTCGGTCAAGAGCCGCAACGTGGACCTGCTCCATGTGCTGTTCGGCTCGGTGCTGTCGCTGGACCGCGACGCCCTGGTGCTCATCGGCGGCATCGCCACCACCTCCCTGTTCGGCCTCGCCCTGCTTTACCGGCCGCTGGTGATGGAATGCGCCGACCCGGACTTCATGCGCCAGGCCGGCGGCCCCGGCGCGCTGGCGCATCTGGGCTTCCTGCTGCTGGCGGTGCTCAACCTGGTGGCCGGCTTCCATGCCCTCGGCACCCTGATGGCGGTGGGCGTGATGGTGCTGCCCGCAGCCACCGCCCGCCTGCTGTGCGAGCGCCTCGACACCATGCTCGCGGTGGCGGTGGGCACCGCCCTGCTGGGCAGCGTCGGCGGCCTGCTCGCGAGCTACCAGCTGGACGTGCCGGCCGGCCCCTCGGTGGTGCTGTCGCTGGGCGTGCTCTACATGCTGGTCCTGAGCTTCTCCACCCTCCGGCGCCCCCGTCGCGCCGTGGCCGACATCCCCGCATGAAACACGCGATCCTCGCCCTGACCCTGGCGTTCGCCCTGGTCACCGGCGCGCAGGCCGACCCGGCCCTGCGCGTGCTCACCTCCTTCACCATCCTCAAGGACTTCGCCGAGCAGGTGGGGGGCGATCGGGTCGCCGTCACGACGCTCGTGGGCTTCGACCAGGACGCCCATGCCTTCGACCCGCGCGCCTCGGACATCCGCCGCATCAGCGAGGCCGACCTGGTGATCGTCAACGGCCTGGGTTTCGATCCGTGGATGGCGCGGATGCTCGCCTCGGCCCGCTTTGCCGGGCCGGTCGTGGTCGCCTCGAAGGGGGTGACGCCGCTGCAGGCCGGGCACGCGCCGGGGCATGAGGACGACGGCCACGCCGGTCACGCGCACGGCGACGCCGATCCGCATGCCTGGCTCGACGTGCGCAACGCCATGCTCTACGTGGACAACATCGCCGCCGCCCTGGCCGCGGCCGACCCGGCCGGCGCCGACCACTACCGCCAGCGCGCCAGCGCCTACCGGGCCCGGCTGGCCGAGCTCGACACCCGCCTGCGCGCACGTTTCGGCGCCCTGCCCGAAGCGCGTCGCACCGTGGTCACGCCCCATGACGCCTTCGGCTATTTCGCCCACGCCTACGGGCTGCGCTTTCTCGCCCCCGCCGGCATCGCCAACGAAGCGGCGCCCTCGGCGCGCGCGGTGGCCGAGCTGATCGAACAGCTGCGGGCGCTGAAGGTGGACCGGGTGTTTCTCGAAACGCTCACCGACGACCGCCTCATCGAGCGCATCGGCCGCGAGACCGGCGCCCGGGTCGGCGGCACCCTCTACGCCGACGCGCTGTCGCGCCGCGACGGCGCCGACACCTACGTCGGCCTCATGGAGCACGACCTGGCCATGCTGGCCGGGCCCTAGCCGAGGATCTTCCGCTCCACCGTCTTGCGCGCCTCGGGCGCGCACATCACCACCAGCACCTGACCGCCGGCGATCATCACCTCGGGCGAGGGGTTGAAGTGGAAGTGGCGGTGATCGCGGATGCCGAGCAGCACCACGTCGTGCCCGGGCAGGTCCAGCGACCCGACCGACTGCGGCGCGAAGCCTTCGGGCACGGGGATCTCCTCGAGCCGGTGGGCGGTCTCGGAGCGCACCAGGTCGTCCATGAAGCTCAGCACCCCCGGGCGCAGCATGGCGGCGGCAATGCGCTGGCCGCCGGTGAAATCGGGCGAGATCACCATGTCGGCACCGGCCTTGCGCAGCTTGGGCACGTTGCGCACCTCCAGGCACCGGGCCACCACCCGGGTGGCGCGGTTGATCTGCTTGGCGGTGAGCGCAATCATCATGTTGCGGCTGTCGTCGTCGGTCACCGCGAACACGCCGGCGGCGTCGTTGATGTCGGCCGCCAGCAGCAGGTCGTCGTCGCTGGCGTCGCCGGTCAGGTAGAGCAGGTCCGGCTGGCGCTCGCGGGCGGCGGCGAGGCGTTCCTCGTCCACGTCGATCACCACATAGGGGCGGTGCGTGGCGTCCAGCTCCTCGGCGACGTTGCGCCCCACACGGCCGAAACCGCAGATCAGGTAGTGGCCCTTGAGTTTGCTGATTTGCTTTTCCATGCGTCGTCTCCGCAGGGTCTCGTCCAGATCGCCTTCGAGAAAGAAGACCGACAGGGTGGTGAACATGAAGGTGACCGCGCCGAAGCCCACCAGGGACAACACGCCGGTGAAGATGCGGTCCCAGGGGGTGTCGATGGGCACCACCTCCTCGTAGCCCACCGTCGACAGGGTGATGAGGGTCATGTAGAAGGCGTCGGACCAGCTCGCGCCCTTGCCGCCGATGGCATAGAAGCCGATGGTTCCGATCACCATCATCAGCAGCAGCACCAGGCCGGCCACGACGATGCGGCGCAGGATGCGATCGAGCTGACCGCTGCGCCGGGCGCGCGACGGCGCCGCGCGCTCGTCGGCACGACGCTTCCTGAAAAACGAACTGACGCGCACGCTCGACCGGAACCTCGAAAAAGGGCAACGGCGACAGGATAATCGGCCCCCGGGGTGGCGACAATCATTGGTGGCGCGCCGCGGCGCCCGCGGGCCCATGGAACTCGACCCACGTGCCATACTCTCAGCAGGGAGTGGAGCTTCACGCCGGAGGGTGCATGCGCACGAAGACCGGGAAGACGCCTTGGCGACACTGGCTGGCCGCGTGGCTGCTGGCGCTGGCCGGTTTCGTCCTGCCGGCGCATGCCGGCACCGTGCGCGTGCTCACCGTGGACGGCGTCATCGGCCCCGCCTCGGCCGAGTTCATCATCGGCAACCTGAACCCGGCGCCGGATCTGGAGGCGGTCGTCATCGCCCTCGACACCCCCGGCGGACTCGACTCCTCCATGCGCCAGATCATCAAGGCCATCCTCGCCTCACCGGTGCCGGTCGTCACCTATGTGCATCCGGAGGGCGCGCGCGCCGCCAGCGCCGGCACCTTCATCCTCTACGCCAGCCACATCGCCGCCATGACGCCGGCGACCAATCTGGGCGCGGCCTCGCCGGTGGCGATGGGCGGCCTGCCGGGTGGCGGCGGTGGCGACGCCCCGGCCAAGGGCGACGCGCCCAAGGCCGGCGGCGACACCGGCGACACCATCCGTCCCTCGCTGGGCGGCGACACCCTGGCGCGCAAGGCCACCAACGACGCCATCGCCTACATCCGCAGCCTCGCGGAACTGCGCGGACGCAACGCCGAATTCGCCGAGAAGGCGGTACGCGAGGCGGCCAGCCTGTCGGCGACGGCAGCGCTGCGCGAAGGCGTGATCGACCTGATCGCGCCCGACGTGCCGACCCTGCTGGCGCGCATCGACGGGCGCAGCCTGAAGCTGGCCAACGGCACCCATGTGCTCAAGACCCGCGGCGCCAGCATCGACTATCGCAGCCCCGACTGGCGCATCAAGCTACTGGCCGTGCTCGCCAATCCGCAGCTGGCCGTGGTGTTGATGATGATCGGCTTCTACGGCCTGTTCGTGGAATTCACCAGCCCCGGCTTCGGGGTGCCCGGGGTGGCCGGCGCCATCTGCCTGCTGCTGGCGCTCTACGCCCTGCAGATGCTGCCGATCAACTGGGCCGGCGTGGGCCTGATCGTGTTCGGCATGATCCTCATGGGCGCCGAGGTGTTCATGCCCAGCTTCGGCGTGCTCGGCGTGGGCGGCATCATCGCCTTCATGCTCGGCGGCCTGTTCCTCATGGACCGCGAGGCGCCGGGCTTCGGCGTCTCGATGCCGTTTCTGGCCGGCACCGCCATTGCCGCCGCGGGCCTGATCTTCCTGGCCGGCAACCTGCTGGTGCGAAGCCGCGAGCGCCCGGTGACCAGCGGCCAGGAATCGCTCATCGGCAGCACCGGACAGATCGTCCGCCGCGAGGACGGCACCCTGTGGGCCCATGTGCAGGGCGAGCTGTGGCAGGTACGCAACCCGGCCGGCCTCGCGGACGGCGCGCGGATCCGGGTCACCGGCCTCGACGGCCTCATCCTCAGCGTCACCACCCTCGACAGCGACCACGGGAGCCCCTCATGACCCTCGACACCCTCACCGGCATTGCGCCGGTCATCGTCATCCTCATCGCCCTGCTCGCCGCCGCGATCAAGATCCTGCGCGAATACGAGCGCGGCGTGGTGTTCACCCTCGGGCGCTTCACCAGCGTCAAGGGCCCGGGACTGATCATCCTCATCCCCGGCCTGCAGCAGATGGTGCGGGTGGACCTGCGCGTGGTGACCATGGACGTGCCCAGCCAGGACGTGATCTCGCGCGACAACGTGTCGGTGAAGGTCAATGCGGTGGTGTATTTCCGCGTGGTCGATCCACAGAAGGCGATCATCGCGGTGGAGGACTACCTCATGGCCACCGGCCAGCTCGCCCAGACCACCCTGCGCGCGGTGCTCGGCAAGCACGAGCTGGACGAGATGCTCACCGAGCGCGACCGGCTCAACATGGACGTGCAGAAGATCCTCGACGCCCAGACCGACGCCTGGGGCATCAAGGTCGCCAACGTGGAGATCAAGCATGTGGACATCGACGAGTCGATGATCCGCGCCATCGCCCGCCAGGCCGAGGCCGAGCGCGAACGGCGCGCCAAGATCATCCACGCCGAGGGCGAGAAGCAGGCCGCGGTGGCCCTGCTCGACGCCGCCAAGATGCTCTCCCAGGCCCCCGCCGCCATGCAGCTGCGCTACCTGCAGACCCTCACCCAGGTGGCCAACGACCGCAGCAACACCATCGTCTTCCCCATGCCCGGCGATCTGCTCGAAGGCCTGATGGCCAAGCGCGCGGCCCCGGCGGGTGAGCCCAAACCGTAGGCCCGGGCACGGCGCCTCAAAGATACTGGCGCGCCAGCCAGGCGAGGGCCACGGTGAGGATCACCCCGCCGAGGAGCCGCTGCAGGGTGCGCTCGGACAGGCGCGCGCCGACACGGCGCGCCAGCAGCAGGCCGAGCGTGGTGGTGGCGATGAAGGCCAGGCCGTCGGTACCGATGCCGCCGCCGTGGATCAGGCTGCCCGAGGCGGTGATGGCCGCCACCAGGGCGATGACCGCCAGCGAGGTGGCGCTGGCCGCCTGCATCGACAGGTCGGAGAACTGGCGAAAGGCGGGCACGATGAGAAAGCCGCCGCCGACCCCGAGCATGCCGGTGAACAGCCCGGCGGTACAGCCGATGAGCCCCAGCGTGGCCGAGCAGCGGGTATTCCAGCGGAAGCGCCCGGTGGCCGGGTCGAGCATGCAGTTGCGCGCCTCGTGCGGTCCGTCGGCATCGGCCGGGCGGGCGGGTTTGCGCAGCATGCGCACGGCGATGTAGAGCATGAGCGCGCAGAACACGGTGGTGAGCATCGGTTGCGGCAGCCGATGCCCCAGCCAAAGGCCCACCGGAGCACTGAGCACCCCCAGCAGCGCCATGAGCCCGGCGGCCCGGTAGCGCACGACGCCCCGGCGCAGGCCGACGACGGCCCCGGTGGCGGCCGCCAGCGATACCGCGGCGAGCGAGACCGGCACCGCCTCGGGCAGGCTCATGCCCAAGCCCATGATCAGCGCCGGCATGGCCAGCACGCCACCGCCGGCGCCGGTGAGCCCGAGCACCGCGCCGATGGCGCTGCCGAGCACACCGGCGAGGATCAGGGTCTCGTTCATGCGCGCCCGGGCCTCAGAGCAGGTTCAGCGGCAGCTTGAGGTAGCTCACGCCGTTGGCCTCGGGCGGCGGCGGGTTGCCGGCACGCACGTTCACCTGCACCGAGGGCAGGATCAGCCGTGGCATCTCCAGGGTGGCGTCGCGCGCGGTGCGCAGGGCGACGAAATCGGCCTCCGAGACGCCGTCGTGGAGGTGGATGTTGCCGGCGCGCTGCTCGGCCACGGTGCATACCCAGCGGGCCTCGCGCCCTTCGGGCGGATAGTCGTGACACAGGTGCAGTCGGGTCTCGGGCGGCAGCGCCAGCACCTTGCGGATGGAGCGGTACAGGGTGGCCGCGTCGCCGCCGGGGAAGTCGCAGCGGGCGGTGCCGAAGTCGGGCATGAACAGCGTGTCGCCGACGAAGGCGTCGGCGCCGATCACGTAGGTGAGGCAGGCCGGGGTGTGCCCGGGGGTGTGCATCACCTCGACCTCGAGTTCACCGATGGGGAAGCGCTCGCCGTCCTCGAACAACTGGTCGAACTCGGCGCCGGTGCCGCTGATGTCCGGCGCGTTGAAGATTCTGGCGAACACGCCCTGCACCTCGCGGATATGGGCGCCGATGGCGATGCGACCGCCCAGGTGCTGCTTCAGGTAGGGCGCCGCCGACAGGTGGTCGGCATGGGCGTGGGTCTCGAGCAGCCAGTCCACCGTCAGCCCGGCCGCGCGCACATGGCCGATGACCCGGTCGGCGCTGGCGTAGCTGGTGCGGCCGGACTTGGGATCGAAGTCGAGCACGCTGTCGATGATGGCCGCGCGCGCAGCGGCCGGATCGGAGACCACATGGGTCACCGTGAAGGTGTCCGGATCGAAGAAGGACTGGATCGTCGGGGTGTTCATGGGTGTCTTTCCTGCATCGGGGCGGGACGGTTCCGGTCTCGCCATGCGTGGGTGTCGGCACGTCGTGCCATTGCCTAAATATAAGCAATTTCTAATGCATTGACCACCGGACGTGCCCCGACACGGTCGCCGCCCTCACCATGGCGGCCCTGCGGGATCAGCACCCCCTCAACGACGCCGGCACGCGGCGCCAGCCGACCCGCTCGGCCTGGCGTACGAAGGCCGACAGGTCGAGCCCATGACGCTCGGCCAGGGCCGCCGCCTGCCGGTGCAGGCGATGCCACACCGGGCGCATGGCCGGGTCCTTGAAGGCGATGAGCACATGGTTGCCGTCCTCGGGCACCGGCACCGCCAGCAGCTGGTCGTCGAACACCTCACGCACCGCCGCGACGAAGTCCGCATAGGCGACCGGCGGGCCGGCCAGGTTCGCCACCAGCACGCCGGAACGGGCCAGCGCGGCATGGGCATCGGCGACGAAGCCATGGCGGGCCAGTTGGGGCGCGAAACCTCTGGTATCGAAGGCATCGATCATGAGCACGTCGATGCCGCCGGCGTGCGCCGCCGTGAACGCGGCGCCATCGCCGATGTGGACGCGGAAGCGATCCCCCTCCGCCGGCAGTTCGAACAGCGCCCGCCAGGCGAGCATGGCCGGCTCGGTCTCGACCGCCGTCATCCGCGTGCGCGGCAGGTGGCGATGGCAGAACTTCGCCAGCGCGCCGCCGCCCAGCCCGATCAGGGCGAGCTCGCGGGCGGCAGGGGCGAACAGCAGCCACGCCATCATGCACGGCCCGTAACCCGGCACCAGGGCGGCCGGCTCGGCCTTGCTCATCACCGTCTGCATGAGGTCGATCGAGCCGAGATAGAGGGTCAGGTGCTCACCGTCGTCGATCACGAACGGATCGGGATAGTCGCCGGCCAGCAGCCGCCGGCGCAGCGTCTCCACATCGGCGTCGACCGGCGCGTGCAGCAGCACCGTGCCGGGCGCGATCTCGAAAGGACTGGCGAGGGTCAGCACGGAGGCGCCGGCCATGGCGAACGGGCTCGTGGGGCAGGAGACGCGATTGTAGGGGGTATCGCCGGCGCCGCGCGGTGGGCCAGGCAAAAAAAATGCCCCGTCGAAACGGGGCCGGAAGATCAAAAAGGTGTAGTCGCATGGTAACTGCCGCACCGCGCCGGCGACAGGGACGAATTGTCGCAGGGCTCAGGGGCGCCGAACGGCCACCAGATGCAGGCGCACCGTCACCGCATCGGCCACCTGCAACGCGCCACCGAGCACCGCCAGGGGCGTCATGCCGAAGTCGGTCTGGCGAATCTCGAACTGGGCGCGGGCCTCCAGCGTATCGCCCTGGCGGACGAAGTCCACCGGCACGCGCAGGTCCCTCGACACCCCGCGCAGGGTGATGCGCACCGTCAGGTGCACGGCATCCGGGCCCGGTTCCACCGCCACGGTGTCTACACGCACCGCCGGATACCGCGTCGCGTCGAGCACCCGTTCGCCCAGCATGTTGCGCCGGGTCCCCGCCACCGCCGCGTCCGGCACCGGCTCGAAGCCCTCGCCCAGCGCCGCGCGCGCCTCGGGCGGGTCCACCTCGAAACCGGCCACCGGCAGGCGCAGCGACACCGTCGACCGGCGCAGCGCCGGCGCCAGGGCGACGACGCCCGTCACCTGACGCGCGATGATCACATGGTTGTGGCCCAGCCGCGCGAGAGTCCCCGCCCGGCGAACGATGAAGCGGATTCGGGTCCGCGCCGCGTCGACCGCATAGCGCGCCGCATCGGCCGGCGCCGAGGCCAGCGGGCGGCTCGGGGGTTCGGGCGCAACCCGCATCTCCGGCGACACGCCGCAGGCCGCCACGGCAAGCACCAGCAGAGAGGCAACCCAGCGGCCACACCGCCACACGGGGGTATCCGCCATCAGGTGATCGGGGTTCGCAGCACCAACGGTGCCATCCATGAAAACGGCCCCGCCATGGCGGGGCCGTCCATTCTCACGCCACCCGGCTCAGCGGCGCTTGCGCGTCGCCGCCAGGCCGATCAGACCAAGGCCGAGCAGGGCCAGCGATGCCGGCTCGGGCACATTGTTGCCGCCGCCGCCCAACGACTCGCTGAACATGGCGATGGCCACCAGATTGTTGTCGAAGGTAGGCGCCCAGGTCTGCGGCTGCAGTACCCAGGTCTGGTTCGACGACTGGTCCCAGTCGGCGTTGTAGGCATCGACCGCGTCGCTGTAGGGGACGACGATGTCGCAGTCGCTGTTGACATCCACGCAGGCCAGCCCGTTGCCCAGGTCGGTCGGAACCACACCCACGCTGTTGAAGAAGGCGATCAGGGCATTGGCAGCCGACATGGCGCCCGCCGCATCACCGTCGAAGGTGAAGGGGTTGGCACCGATCACGGCGTCGAACGAACCCTCCTGCCAGGTCACGTCGTAGAAGCTGCCGCCGACGTCAAGGGCGGTCACACCCACCACATCGCTACCGCTGTAGACCAGCGAAGGCGCGGCCATGGCGGCCGCGGAGGTCAGGAGGCATGCGGCCAGAAGAGCGGACTTGATGGTGTTTTTCATTCTGTTTCTCCGTATCGCGGCGCTTGCGTCGGCGATGTGTGCTGTTGGGTGCGCGCCCCAAGCGATGTTCAAGGCGCAGGAAAGGCGCATCAGAAGGACATAAGCAAACATCGAACCAGTCACAGATTTTGACGCATTATCAGCCTCTTGCCTGCCTCGCCGGGCAGCGCCGGAAGCGAGATGTAAAATCGATCGACAGTCCGCCGCGCCGGCCGCACGGACGCGGACCGGCATCCAGGCTCACCCCGCGGCCCCGCCCCGCAGCCACACCGCGTCGGCGGCGAAACGCGCCGCCAGCCAGTCGGCCAGCGAACGCACCCGGGGCAGCTCGCGCTGCCCACGCGCGACCACCATCCACACGTCGCGGCTCGGCACCGCCACCGGCAAACGCACCAGGCCGTCGTGTGCCTGGGCGGCGATGTGCGGCAGCACGGTCAGGCCGAGGCCGTCGGCGGCGGCCCGCGCCAGGGCGTCGATGCCGTTGCTGCGAAAGACGATGCGCGCGGGGTCGATGCGCTCGGCCAGCCACACCATCTCCGGCAGCCCCATCATGTCGCGGTCGTAGGCGAGCCAGTCGCACCCGGCCTCGAAGGGCCAGGCCGAGGGGCTGCGCCCGGCGGCGCCATAGACGCCGAGGCCGAGCTCGCCGAGCCGACGGATGACCAGATCGCCGCTGGCCGGCCGGGCCAGGCGCAGGGCGATGTCGGCCTCGCGGCGCGCCAGATCGAGGTTGTGGTTGCCGGCCACCAGCTCGATGGACAGGGTCGGGAACGCGGCCCGCGCGGGCGCGACGAGGCGGGCCAGGTAGTGGGTGATCAGGGTGTCGACCGCGGTGATGCGGGTCACGCCCCGGACCCGGGTGTCGGCATCGTCCACCACATGGCACAGGGCCGCCATCTCGCGCTCGATGCGCTCGCCGTGTTCGATGACCCGCACGCCGGGCCCGGTGGGTCGCATGCGGCCGCGATCGCGCTCGAACAGCTGGGTGCCCAGGCGCCGCTCGAGCGTCTTCAGCCGGCGCGACACCGTGGTCTGATCCACTTCGAGCACGCCGCCGGCGGCGCTCATGGTGCCGGCGCGGGCAATTGCGAGCACGAAGCGCACCTCGTCCCAGTCGAAGCGATCTGCATTTTTGCCGGACCGGGCTGCAGACATATCCATCGATTTCGGCTCGCGAGGCATTAGGGTCTGGCGTTTCACACACTCATCAGGAGACCCGATCATGACCAAGCCCACGACGCTTCGCAACGTTGCCGGCCTGCCCGACACCCCGCCCCGCCTGGCCGACTGCGCCCTCGTCATGGTGGACTGCCAGCAGACCTACCGCGAAGGCATCATGCAGCTGGACGGCGTCGAGCCCGCCCTGAACGCCGCCGCCGCGCTGCTTGGCCGTGCCCGCGAAGCCGGCTGCCCGATCTTTCACATCCAGCACGACGCCGGACCGGGCAGCCCCTACGACATCCGCGCCCGGATCGGCGCCATCGCCGAGCCGGTCGCACCGGTCACCGGCGAGGCGGTCATCACCAAACACCTGCCCAACGCATTCGTGGGCACCGACCTGGAACGCCAGATCGCGGCGACCGGCCGCACCGACGTGATCGTGGTCGGCTTCATGACCCACATGTGCATCAACTCCACCGCCCGCGGTGCCTTCAATCTGGGCCTGCAGCCGGTGGTGGTCGCCAATGCCACCGCCACCCGCGATCTGCCCGGCGCGGACGGCCACGTCGTGCCCGCCGCCGCCCTGCAGCAGGCCAGCCTCGCGGCGCTGGGCGACCTGTTCGCCCGGGTGCTGCCCAGCGCCGACGCACTGGCGGTCTGAGCGTTCAGGCGGTGTCCGCCCCGGACACCGTGCCGACGCCACCGACGGCGCGGAAGGCATCGAGGCGCCATGCATCGGAGGATGCGAGTGAAACTCGTTCCCTGATCTACACTCCAATGGTAGTCACGACCATCCGGCACCGGCCGTCGGTCGGTGCCTCTGCGATAGGAGGTGCACCATGACACTCACGGATCTGCCTCGCATGCTGTTTTCGGAAACCGAAGGCTGGCGCGACATCCAGCGCATGCATCCGGGCGTCACCAAGATGCTGCTGGCCGTCGTCGGCCCGCTCTCGCTGTTGCCGCCGCTCATGTACGCCTATGCGAACATGGCCCATCCGGGCGCCATCTTCCCGCGCCTAGAACCGGCGCTGAGCACCAACGAGGCGCTGCTGGTGGGCGGCATCTTCTTCCTCGTCGAAGTGGCCATGGTGTTCATGATGGCCGATCTGATCCGTCAGTTCGCCAACGCCAAGTCGCTCCAGCCCGACTACGCCCAGTGCTTCGCCCTGGCCGCGATCGCCCCGGTGCCGCTGTGGCTCACCTCGGTGATGCTGTTCATCCCCAGCCTGTGGTTCAACGTCATCATGCTCGCCGCGGCCTGGATCGGCACCGCCGCCCTCATCCGCCACGGGGTGCGCAGCCTGCTCGAGGTCGACGACGGGGAGCTGGCCCACCGCATCGGCAACCGGATCACCTTCGCCGGCGTGATCGCCTGGCTGGCGCTGATGATCATGATGGCGCTGGTGGTGAGCATCATGCTCGGCTGGCGCTGAGCGAAGCATCACCGGGGGCGCCGGTACGCGCCTGCGCACTGCCGCACACACGCCGCCCCCACGCGGGTGCGGCGTGTGTTTGCACGCTCACCACACGTAGTACATCAGCACCCAGGGCAGCACCGCGCCAGCGGCCGCGAGGGCAAACAGGCCCAGCGCCGCGAGGCGACGCCATCTGCCCAGCGCGGCCAGCATGCGCGCGGCCAGTGCCACCGACGCCAGGCTGGCAACGGCGAGCAGGGCGCCGCGAATGGCCCCCAGATGGGGAATCAGCACCCCCTCGGCGCCCAGCAGGGTCACGGTCAGGGCCGACAGCCCCAGAAACACGCCCACGCCGCCGAGCGGAATCAGCGCGTAGGCCAGCCTCAGATCGCTTGCCGCGCCACGCGTGACCCGCGCCGCGGCACGCAGCCACAGACTGATCCAGCCGCCGATGAGCACGGCCGCCGCACCGATGTAGCCCACGATCATCAGGCCGTCGAGCCAGGTGAACACGTCGTTGGCCTGCGGATAGTGGGTCAGCAGCCACCAGGGCGCGTTGTCGCCGAGCAGGGCGAAGCTGTCGTGCTCCACCAGATACCCGGCCACCGCCAGCTTGGCCTGGACGAACCAGGGCGAGGCGGACCACTGGAAGGCACCGATCGCCGCGCCGATGAGGCCGAACACCAGCAGGCGCACCTCCCAGCGGCTGGTGTCGTTTTCCGTCATCCGCAACACCTCGCTGCCCGGTACCCGCGCTTCGAGCGCAATGGCCCCACGATGGCCGCTGCAGCGGCCACACATGTGACAGGCCGAGGCGCTGTCCATGCGACGCAGATCGAGCAAGGGGGCGCAGTTGACCGGCTCGACGGCGGCACGGCCGTGGGCCTCCCAGGCGCCGCGGTCGGAACGGAAATGCACCGGCGCCAGACGCGCCAGCAGACCGAACACGCCATTGACCGGACACAGGTGCCGGCACCAGATGCGCTTCTCGCGGCCGTACACCAGACCGATGGCGATCGCCGCCACGGTGGAGCCGCCCAGCACCAGCAGCACCGCCTTGGGATACTGGTAGACGCTCACCAGCTGACCGTAGATGGTGGTGCCGAGAAAGGCGACGAAGGGCCAGCCGCCCCACTTGATCCAACGCGGGACCGGCCGCCCGAGGCCGAAGCGGCTCACCTGCTCGGTGGCAAAGCCTTCGGGACAGAGCACGCCGCACCACACCCGCCCCAGAAGCATCATCGACACCAGCACGAAAGGCCACCAGATGCCCCAGAACACGAACTGGGCGAACAGGGTCAGGTCGTCCCAGATATGGGCCGCGCGTTCCGGCAGCGGCAGGAAGGCGGGCACCGCGACCAGCACCAGATAGGCCGCCAGCACCCCCCACTGGATGCCGACGATCACGCCGCGGTAGCGACGCATCCATGCGCCGACGATCGCCAGCCGGCCGCGACCGGGCGGTGCGCCCGCGGGCACGAAGTTGAGGGCGTGGGCGCGGGTGTTCATCGCGCGCCCTGGGTGGATGCGGCAGGCATGGCCACGGCACGCCGCGTCAGCACCAGGACCACGGCCCAGTAGCCGAACCACACCAGCGCCGCCATCAGCGAAGGCTGGGAGCGATAGCCGGCGAAGGCGGCGGCGATGTTGCCCAGGGTGCTGCCTTCGCTGAGCAGCGCGGAGGTATCCCACAGCGGCTCGTAGAGCGGCGGCAGCCAGCCCATGTTGATCAGGCGCTCGGCGCCGGAGACCAGCAGCGCCGCGGCGAGCATGAACAGCACGATCTCGGTGATGCGGAAGAAGGTGCGGCTGGGCAGGATGCGCGAGCCACGCTGGATCAGCCAGGCCGTTGCCACCGCGAGCGCGAAGCCGAGCCCGGCGCCGATGAACATCTGCACCAGCGCGCCGCCGCTCTGCTCAAGTCCGAGGCCATACAGGAACAGGACCGTCTCGGCCCCTTCGCGCCCCACCGCGATCGCCGCCACCACCGCGGCGGCCACGCCGCCGGTGGACGAGGCCCGGGCCATGCCCGCCTCGAGCTCGCGCTTCATGTGGCGCCCGTGCTTGCGCATCCACAGCACCATCTGGGTGATCAGGATGGCGGCGATGAAGACGATCCCGGCCTGAAAGGCTTCGAGCGCGTTGCCGGCGAGCTGGCTTTGCACGCCGAGCATCACCACCGCCAGCACGGCGGCCAGCCCCACCCCGCCGGCGACGCCCGCCCACAGGTGCTTGAGGGTCACGGTGGCGTCACCGCGCGCGCGGATCCAGGCATAGAGAATACTGACGACCAGGATGGCTTCGACGCTTTCGCGCCAGACAATGAAGAGTGCGTTGCCCATGGTGGCTTTCCTGTGTTGCGTGTTACTTGGCGATGAAGCGGCCCTTGGCGGTTGCCTTGTGGAATTCACCGAAGAAGGGATAGGTGCCCGGCTTGAGCGGCGGGTACACGGTGGTGCGGGTCACGCCCGGGGCGAGCACCAGCTCGCGGAACGGGGTGGCGGTCTCGAATTCCTCCGGCCCGGCGTTGCGATTGACGATGCGCACGCGGAAGCGGGTGTTGGCCGGCACCTCGACGGTTTCGGGGCTGAAGCGGCCGTTCTGCGCCACGATCTCGAAGGTCGGCAGGTCGGCCCGGGCCGCGACGGGCGCGCCCAGGGCAAGACAGGCCAGGGTCAGACAGAGGGCTCGATTCAGGGTCATGCGGTCGTCCTGTCAAAAAGTCGAAAGGCCCCACCGGCGGCAACCGGACGAGGCCAGGGTATCGGGCTTGCGCGAGCCGCTCATCGAAGCGGCACGCCCGCGGCTGGGGACACGCTCAATAGCCCCCTTTCTTGCCGACGCCCACGTAGGTGAATTCGTACTCCACGGTGAACGGCTTCCACCATTCGGCCACGCCGGTCTCGCGGTCGGTGTGGCGGCCGAAGTGCGCGTGCGGGTTGCAGCCCGGCGGCTGGATGGTGAACTTGAGCGTGTACTTGCCCGGCCCCATCAGCTTCACGTTGTCGCCATAGTGCGGCCCGTCGCTGGCCACCATGGCCATCGCATCGCCGCTGACCTTCTGCTCCGAGCCATGCTTGCTCACTTCGTACCTGATGCACATGTCGGGAATCCAGAACCCTTCCGGAAAGCCGTTGGGGTTGTCGGCCACGGCATGGATGTCGGCCTCCAGATGCACGTCCGATTCGGCCGCCGGGCGCATCATGCCCGCCGGTGCCATCTCGACCGGCTGCAAGTAGACAGCCGCGACCTCCATGCCGTTGACCACCTTCGGTTCCCCGATGGGGTACTCCAGGGCCTGGGCCGCCAGGGGGGCGGACAGGGCAGCGACAATCAGGGTGTTTCGAACGAGCGACATTCGGCGGACTCCATGCAGCGGTGATTGGACTGAACGCATCATATCGTAAATGCGAATCAGTCTCAATAATATTTTTGTTTCACATGGATGACGCCTGCTGCCGGATGCACGGGCGCCGCCCCGGCCGGGCGCACTGCCGACTCAGCGCAGCGTCGGGATCAGGGGCCTCGGATCGACCGGGGCGCCCGCCCGGACCACCTCGAGATGCACATGGTTGGTGATGCCCGGGTAACGGTGTTGCAGGCATTGCACCGCGCCGATCCTCTGCCCGGCCTGCACCGTGGTGCCCAGCAGGGCCGGGTCGACGTCCATGTAGAAGAGCTTGACCTCCAGCCCGGCGTGGCCGCCGACGCCGCGCAACAGGACGCCGGTCAGCACCGCATCGTCGTCGTAGGGGTCGGCGCGACGGACGAGCTCGGCATCGATCGGCGAGCACACCGGCTGCCCCGGTACCGCCACCAGGTCCACGCCCCGGTGTGAACGCGCCCCGCGCGGCGCACCGAAGTGCCCCGCGCCCCAGGCATCCGATCCGCGCACCGCGCCGTCCTCCACCGGGCAGCACAACACGCACGGCACGGCGGCCGACGACGGTACACGCCCGGAGAACAGCGCGACACAGCCGGCCACCTCCACCGAAACCGCCTCGAAGCGCTGGCGCAAGGCCGTCACCAGCCCCGCCAGGTCGTCCTGCGTGTTGGAGAAGATGCCGCGCCCGTTGTAGAACCGCATCAGGCGCCGCGCAGCCGGGCCCCGACTCACGCCATCGTGCAGGATCGTCGATCCGAACAGCGTCGCACCAGGCGTCATCATCGCCCGAAGGTGATCGAGCGCCGCCGCCTTGTGCTCCATCGAACCGGGCAGGCAATGGAACAGGTAGTTCACCCCCACCGAGTCGAACGCCTCGATCGGCTGCGCGACGGGCGCCAGCACGTTGTGCGTGTAGCGCTCCGGCCGATAACGGGCGATGCGTGCGGCGGCAAAAGCCAGCGACTCGGCATTCATGTCCATGAGCGCCACCCGCGGTCGGGCCACGGGGAAGCGGCAGCGGTCGAGGAAATAGCCCGTCCCCACCCCCACGTCCAGATGGTTGGCGCTCACATGACGGTCGTAGTGGGCTCGCAGCCGCGCGGTCGGACACTTCCAGATGAAACGGTTGGAGATCCCCAGGACGACCAGGTCGTACACCAACAGGGTGCGCCGTGAATAGACGGCCTGTCCGGCCTCGGCGTCGGTCGCGGTGGGGGTCATGGGCGCAATGTCTTTCCAAGAGTCCGAAGGCCGCATCCTAGCCCGAGTGGTCCGCCCGACGCGCGCCACGAAGCCGCGATCCCGGGTGACGCCCAAGTCCCGGGCGTCGGAATTTCTTACGCTTCGACACCATTGCGCCGAAGAAAATCCTCCAACATTTTGATTTTTATTATTATTTTAAGATCCTCAACATCGGCACAACGCTTGCTTCACAAGACCATGACCGACAGCGGCGCAGCGACGGGCATCACCGTGCGCCCCCGGACACCTCATCACGCACGCAGCGGAAACCGTCATGATCACATCGAATCGCAAGGCACTCGTGGGGCTGATCGCCCTGCTCTTCAGCGGCATCGCCTCGGCCGCCCCGATCTACTGGACCGACTGGACCGGCACCGACATGGACCCGGGCACCGGCTTCCAGGGCCAGGGCACCATCACCACCTCGAGCTCATCGGTGACGGTCACCTACACCAACGCCAACGGCATCGGCTTCTACCAGCCCAGCGGCGGTATCGACTACTACCAGAACGGCCACAGCGGCCGTGACGACACCATCTCGCCCTACACCAGCAGCGTGGTGGACAACAGCCCCACCGGCACCGACATCGTCGCCCTGAGCCGCGCCGGCAGCCAGACGCTGCAGTTCTCCCAGACCATCGCCAACCCGGTGTTCGCCTTCGTGAGCCTGAACGGCAACGGCTACGCCTTCCTCAACCAGGACTTCAACATCCTCAGCGTCGGCGGCGAAGACGGCAACGCCTGCGGCTACTGGGGCTGCGGCGGCGTCACCAAGGTGGTGTACGACCTGGGCAACGGCGACTTCCTGTACGCGCTCAACAGTTCCAACGTGGGCGGCACCGAGCCGCACGGCGTGATCCAGTTCACCGGCGCCTTCGACACCCTCACCTGGGACAGCGCCTCCAACGAATACTGGAACGGCTTCACCGTGGGCGTACAGGGCACCGCCGCCGAGGTCTTCCCGCCCAGCAACAACGTGCCGGAACCGGGCACCCTGGTGCTCGCCGGCCTCGGCCTGCTGGGTCTGGCGGCACGCGCCCGGCGTCAGCGCTGACGCGCACGATACAAAAAGCGAACGGCGGCCTTCGGCCGCCGTTTTTCATGGTCGGGCATCAGACTCCGCCGGCGAGGAACGCAATCAGCCGTGCCACGGTGACGTGCTGCGCCCAGGCGTAGCCGCCCACCAGGGCAAAGCTCAAGGAGGCCAGCGACGCCATCAGGCCGAGATAGGCCCGCGACAGATCCGCCGTCCCCGCCTCGGAAAAAATCTTGTAGTGCACCTGGCCCTTGATGGCCACCCAACCCACCGCTGCGGGTGCGATGCCGCCCGCGCCGAACAGGCCGATCGCGAGGGTGAAGAAGAAGCGCTCGGCAATGCCGGTGAGCAGCCCCGAGAACACGAACTCCCGGCACACGATCGGCGATTTCGCCCGCACCAGCCAGTCGAGCGCCACGAAGACCAGGAACGAGCCCACCGCCCCGGCCACGCCGGACACGCAAATCAGCCCGAAGAACCAGGACGAGTGCAGGACGAAGTCATCCATCGGAATCCCCTGTAAGCGCGCCACCCGAGCATCGCCGACAATGCGCCCATGAGGCAAGGCCGGCCGGCCGCCAGGCGGCGCGTAAGAGTCGGGGGCCGCGCACGGTCAGATGGTATGTGGAGTCACCGGAGCACACCCGCCCATGAAATCGCTCGCCCCCCTGCACCGCCTCGCCCTGATCACCGCCTGCGCCCTCGCCGGCCTCGGCGCCCCCATCCACGCCGGCGCGAAGGACCTGCGCAGCCTCACCGTCGCCGGCGGCTGCTTCTGGTGCGTCGAATCGGACTTCGAATCCGTGCCCGGCGTGATCGAGGCCGTCTCCGGCTTCACCGGCGGACACACCGTCGATCCCACCTACAAGCAGGTCTCCCGTGGCGGCACCGGCCACTATGAAGCGGTGAAGATCACCTACGATGCCGACGTGGTCGGCGAGGCCCGCCTGCTGCACCTGTTCTTCCGCGGCATCGACCCCACCGACGCCGGCGGCCAGTTCTGCGACCGCGGCGACACCTACCGCACCGCGATCTTCGTCCACGACCCCCGGGAACGCGCCACCGCCGAGGCCGAACGCGACGCCGCGCAGAAGGCCCTCGGCCAGCCCATCGTCACCCGCATCCTCGACGCCGGCCCCTTCTACCCCGCCGAGGCCTACCACCAGGACTACTACAAGAAGGACGACCTCGTGTTCACCCGCCGTGGTTTCAAGACCAAGGCCGAGGCCTACGCGTTCTACCGTAAGGCCTGCGGACGGGATGCGCGGGTGCAGGCGCTGTGGGGCGCGGACGCGCCGTTCGTGCATCACGCGAAGTGAGCGTTCGCGCTTCACGCCCGATGCCGGACGTCGCAGGAGAGTTGATCGACCGGGACCTTCATGGAAACCGTGGCGTCCGGGTCACGACGAAATCCCGGCGTCGGGCCTGCGGCCCTCGGCCGGGCTACTTGCTGCGACATCGGGTGAGGCATGCGACGCCTTGCTCGTTAGTCACCGCGCCCGACACGGAATGATGCCCTTATCGGGCAGATCGACGACGCGCACAGCACTCAGCCACCATCACCATCAGACATGCGCCAATGAAGGTGCTGGCCAGCATGAGCGAGAACGCCGCCCACGGTCGCGCGAGCACACCGACCGGAAGATGCGTGGCCTGCGCTGCATGAAACACGCCAACGGCGATATGCGTCGCAGCCAAGGCCGGAGCCAACATAAATCCCGACAACAACGCCGCTCTCGACGCGCCGACGCGTCGGCAAACGAGCAATGAAGCGGCCCCAATGCCCGCCAACATCGAGGCGGGCAGCACGATACTGCCGATGCCATGAACGATGAAGGCGTATGCGTCAGGAAACAGCTCACCAATGGGATGGAATGCTCCGTTGCGAACCGCAATTCCGAACATGCTCCGCGCCAGATCGAGGACAGCGCCGAGCAGCGGCGATGCGATGAGGATGACGGCGACCACAGCCCCCGCCAGAGCACTGGAAACAGCCTGTCTTTGCACGATCTTCACCCCTTCACACAAACCACCTGCCGCAAGGTGTGCACCACCTCCACCAGCGCGTCCTGCGCGGCCATGACGGCGTCGATATCCTTGTACGCCATCGGGATTTCGTCAATCACTTCCGCATCCTTGCGGCATTCCACGCCCTCGGTGGCGCGGATCTGGTCCGCCACCGTGAAGCGCTTCTTCGCGGCGGTGCGGCTCATGGTGCGCCCGGCGCCGTGACTGCAGGAGCAGAAGCTTTCCGGGTTGCCCTTGCCGCGCACGATGTAGCTCTTCGCGCCCATGGAGCCGGGGATGATGCCGAGCTGGCCTTTCTGCGCCGAGACCGCGCCCTTGCGGGTGACCAGCACCTCGGCGCCGAAATGGGTCTCGCGCTGCACGTAGTTGTGGTGGCAGTTGACGGCCTCGACGTCGGCCTCGAAGGGCTTGGCGATCACCGCGCGGGCGGCGCCGACCACCTGGGCCATCATGAATTCGCGGTTCTTGCGGGCGTAGTCCTGCGCCCAGCCGACGGCTTCGACGTAGTCGTCGAAGTGCGTTGAACCTTCCTCGAAATAGGCCAGGTCGCGATCCGGCAGGTTGGCGAGGTGCTGGCGCATGTCGGCCTGGGCCAGTTCGATGTAGTGGCGGCCGATGGCGTTGCCGACGCCGCGGGAGCCGGAGTGGAGCATGAACCACACGCGGTCGGCTTCGTCCAGGCAGACCTCGATGAAGTGGTTGCCGGTGCCGAGCGTGCCCAGGTGGGTGTGGTGGTTGGTCTTCTCCAGGCGGGGGGCTTTGTCGACGAGGCGGCGGAAACCGGGCAGCAGGGCTTTCCAGTAGACGTCCACCAACGCCGGAGGACGGCCCCAGCTGCCCGGGTCGCGCTTGCCGCGGCTCAGGCTGCGCCCGTGCGGCACGGCCGCCTCGATGGCGCTGCGCAGGCCGTGCAGGTGGTCCGGCAGGTCGGCGGCGGTGAGCGTGGTGCGCGCGGCCATCATGCCGCAGCCGATGTCCACGCCCACCGCGGCGGGGATGATGGCGCCGCGGGTGGGGATGACGCTGCCGATGGTGGAACCCTTGCCCAGGTGCACATCGGGCATCACCGCCAGGTGCCTGTAGATGAAGGGCATGCGGGCGGTGTTGATGAGCTGGCGGCGGGCGTCGTCCTCCACCGGCACGCCCCGGGTCCACAGGCGGATGGGGGCGGCGCCTTCGGCGAGGAGGACGTCGTGATCGGGTCGGGTCGGTCGAGACATGAGGCGGGCTACCGGGTATCGGGGCGTTTCGCGCCAGCGCGCCTGTCCGCCCCGGGTGCATGGACGGTCAGTGTGGACCGATCCGGGCGCCGCGAGAAGCCGGGCGCGGCGCCCACGGCCGGGTTGCGACAGTTGGGCGGGAATCCGACACGGTGCGCCGTCCGCCGGACCGACGCGCCTGCCTGGGCGAAACCCGCGCCGGGCCTGCTCGTTTTCGCCATGCCGGTCGGTCGCGTCCATCGGGGCCGGGCCATGGCCCCGTTCTTGCGTGACACCTGTGAGCGTTCGCCCCAAAAACGCCGAAAGATTGACGCAGCGCAAGTGATGCGAAGACAAATGGGAATAGTTTTCACTTACAATGCTTGGCGACTGATGCGATGAACCGCGACCTCACCATGATGCTCAAACACCTCGCGGTTGGAGACCGGGCGACCATCGCCGGCTTCAACCCCACCGGCAAGGCCTACCGGCGCAAGCTGCTGTCCATGGGTCTGACGCCGGGCACACCGATCACGGTGGTGCGGGTGGCGCCCATGGGCGATCCGGTGGAGATTCGCGTGCGCGGCTCGGCGCTGTCGCTGCGCAAGGACGAGGCGGACGCGCTCGAGGTGGAGAAGATTTGATGCAGGCTCACAGCACCATCGCGCTGGTCGGCAATCCCAACTGCGGCAAGACCACGGTCTTCAACGCGCTCACCGGCGCGCGCCAGCACGTGGGCAACTGGCCCGGGGTGACGGTGGAGCGCAAGCATGGCGAGTACACCCATGCCGGCCACCGCGTCGAGGTGGTGGACCTGCCCGGCACCTATTCGCTGGACGTGGTCGACGGCGAGGTGTCGCTCGACGAGAAGCTGGCGCGCGACTACATCCACACCAATCAGGCAGCGCTGATCGTCAACATCGTCGATGCGGCCAACCTGGAACGCAATCTGTACCTGACCATCGAGCTGGCCGAGATGGGCGTGCCCCTGCTGGTGGTGCTCAACATGGTGGACGTGGCCGAGGCCAAGGGCCTGGCCATCGACCCCAGGGCACTCGAGGCCGCGCTGGGCTGCCCGGTGGTGATGGCCAGCGCCGCCCAGGGCGAGGGCATCGCCGGCCTGCGCAAGGCCGTCGATCTGGCCCTGGCCACCTCCCCGCGCTCCCATGCGAGCGTCACCTACGAGGCGACGCTGGCCACCGCCATCGCCCAGCTGAGCCCGCAACTGACCGAGGCCGCCGCGCGCGAGCGCGTGGCGCCCCACTGGCTGGCGGTGCGCCTGCTCGAGGGCGACGACCTGGCCCGGCAGGCGGTGGGCGCCGAGGCGGCGCGCCAGGCGGCGGCGCTGCAGGCCGATCTGGCCGACGACGTAGACATCCTCGTGGCCGACGCCCGCTACAGCCTCGCCAACACCATCGCCGGCAACACCGTGCGGGTGATCGGCGAGGTGGCCCGCGACACCACCGAGCGGATCGACCGGGTGGTGCTCAACCGGGCGCTGGGCATCCCCATCTTCCTGGCGGTGATGTACCTGATGTTCATGTTCACCATCAACATCGGCAGCGCCTTCATCGACTTCTTCGATCAGGCGGTGGGCACCGTGCTGGTCGACGGCCTGGGCGCCGCCTTGACGGCGCTGGGTGCGCCGGTCTGGCTGACCGTGCTGGTGGCCAACGGCATCGGCGGCGGCCTCCAGACGGTGGCCACCTTCATCCCCGTCATCGCCTGTCTCTACCTGTTCCTGTCGGTGCTCGAGGATTCCGGCTACATGGCCCGCGCGGCCTTCGTGATGGACCGGCTCATGAACTGGATGGGCCTGCCGGGCAAGTCCTTCGTGCCGCTCATCGTCGGCTTCGGCTGCAACGTGCCGGCGGTGATGTCCACCCGCACCCTGGAGCGCAAGCGCGACCGGCTCATGACCATGGCCATGGTGCCCTTCATGTCCTGCGGCGCGCGCCTGCCGGTGTATGTGCTGTTCGCCGCCGCCTTCTTTCCCCAGGGCGCGCAGAACGTGGTGTTCGCGCTCTACCTGATCGGCATCGCCGCGGCGGTGGTCACCGGGCTGGCGCTCAAGCGCACCCTGCTGGCCGGCGAGAGCGCGCCCTACATCATGGAGCTGCCGCCCTACCACCTGCCCACGGTGCGCGGCGTGGCCATCCACACCTGGTCGCGGCTCAAGAGCTTCGTCATCGGCGCCGGCCGCGTGATCGTGCCCATGGTGCTGGTCATCACCGCACTCGGCAGCGTGGGCACCGACGGCCGCTTCGGCCACACGGACATCGACAAGTCGGTGCTTGCCGCCGTCGGCCGCACCGTGAGCCCGGCCTTCGCCCCCCTGGGCCTGAACGAAGACAACTGGCCGGCGACCGTGGGCATCGTCACCGGCGTGCTCGCCAAGGAGGCCGTGGTCGGCACCCTGGACGCCGCCTACAGCGCACTGGCCGACGACAGCGCCGACAATGCCAACGCCCCGGCCGACTTCAGCCTGTGGCAGGGGCTCGAGGACGCGGCCGCCACCATTCCGGTGAATCTGGCCAAGGCGCTGGGCGCCTGGGCCGATCCGCTCGGCGTGGGCGTGGGCGACCTGTCCGACCACGACGCGGCGGCCGCCGAACAGGCGGTGTCGGTGGGCACCTTCGGTGCCATGGCCAGCCGCTTCAACGGTGCCGCTGGCGCCTTCGCCTATTTGCTCTTCATTCTCCTCTACATGCCCTGCACCGCCACCGTGGCAGCCATCTACCAGGAAGCGGGCCCCCGCTGGGCCTGCTTCGTGTCGGTCTGGACCACCGGCCTGGCCTTCGGTCTGGCGACGCTCTACTACCAGCTGGCAACCTTCGCCCAGCACCCGGAGCGCTCGTCGATCCGGGTGGGCGTCGTCGTGGTCGGCATCGGTCTGGTGCTGCTGGCGCTGCGGCGCCACAGCAAGCGCCTCGGCGCCATGGCCACCCCGCTGCCGCAGAGCACCTGAAGAGACGATTCCGATGCTGTTGAACCGACTCCGAGACACCCTCAAGCAACGCGAACGCGCCAGCGTGCAGGAACTGTCCCTGGCCCTCGGCATGACCCCGGACGCCCTGCGCGCGATGCTCGACACCCTCGAGCGCAAGGGGCGGGTGCACAAACTGCCAGCGCAGACGAACTGCGGCGATTGCTGCAAATGCAATCCAGACACGCTCGACGTCTACGCCTGGTCCGCCCCCCGATAAAATGACGGGCCGCCCGTGGGCGGCCCGACGATCATCGCCCGAGCGGGCCCGGCACCGGGCGCTGTCGGGCATCGCACCGCGGCGCTGAACCTCAGTCGACGCCGGTGAGCGCGCCCTCCGGGGCGGGTGCTTCGCGCATCTCCAGGGGGGTGGTGTCCACCGCCTTGACGGCGGCAATGAACTCCTCGCCCCAGTGCTGCACGTTGTTGTGATTGACGATGCCGAACTGCTCGCGCATACGGGCACGCGGATCGCCGGTCGAGGCACTCATGGCCAGACCGATGTAGATCTTCTCTTCCAGATCGACCGGGTCGTGCGGATTGGTCAGCAAGGTGCCGTGCAGTTCGGCCGCGGCCCCGGCGAATTCGGACAGCACCAGCACACCCGTGCCGTCGGTGAGGCCCTGGGTGGCCACATATTCCTTGGCCACGAGGTTGAGCCCGTCACGCAGCGGCGTGATCCACATGACATCGGCCACGGCGTAGTAGCTCACCACCTCATCGAAGGGCAGCGGGCGGAAGAAGAACTGCAGCGGCGTCCATCCGACCTTGGAGAAGCGGCCATTGACGCGGCCGACGGCCTGCTCGATCTGCGACTGCAGTTCGCGGTAGATGGTCATCTCCCGCGCCGCCGGCACGCACACGGTCACCAGCGTGACCTTGCCGTGGAATTCCGGATGGTTGTCGAGCAGGCGCTCGAAGGCCTCGATCTTCTGCAGCGTGCCCTTGGTGTAATCGAGCCGCTCGACCGACAGCACCATGCGCTGGCCCGCCAGTTCCTGGCGCAGGGTCGCCAGGCGTTTGTCGGTGGCCGGGTCGGCGAGGATCTTCTCGATCCGGCCCACGTCCAGCCCCACCGGATGGGCCCCGAGGCCGATACAGCGGTTATGGACCTCGATGGTGGTCGCGTAGCTGTCGACCCCGACGGCGCACCCGTAGGTGCGAAAGCGCGGCGCGCTGGCCTTGCGCTCGACCACCTTGACCGGCAGCACGCCCTGGGCCGCGTCGATGAAGTTCTCCACCTGGCGCGGGATGTGGAAGCCGATGTAGTCGCACTGCATGAGGCTGCCGATGATCTCGCGCCGCCACGGCAGCACGTTGAACACGTCGGCCGAGGGGAAGTAGGTGTGGTGGAAGAAGGCGATGCGCAGATCGGGGCGCAGCTCGCGCAGGAAGGCCGGCACCATCCACAGGTTGTAGTCGTGCAGCCACACCAGCGCGCCCTCGGCGGCCTCGGCGGCGGTGCGCTCGGCGAACAGGCGGTTGACCTTGAGGAAGATCTCCCAGTCCTCTTCACGGAAATGGGCGCGCTCCCAGAAGGTATGCAGCGTCGGCCAGAAGGCCTCCTTGGAAAAGCGCTTGTAGAAGACGTCCACATCGTTCTTGGTGAGCGCGACGCGGGCGGCCACCAGCCCGGGATAGGCCTTGCGGTCGACCACGGTGTGGGTCTCGAAGGGACGGCCGCCTTCCGGATCGTGGATCGACCAGGCGACCCAGGCGCCGCGCTGCCCGCCCTTGAAGAAGGACATGAGCGTGGGCATGATGCCGTTCGGCGAGGTCGGCCGGCGGCGCACCAGCTCGCCGTTCTCCCAGCTCTCCTCGTAGGGCAGGCGGTGATAGACCATCACCAGCTCGGAGCGCCCCGGCTTGGCCATCTCCGCGACCTCGGCATCCACCGCCCCCTCGCCCAGAAAGCCGAAGTGCGACAGCGCCTCGAGGATGCCGCCACAGCCGGTGTGCTTGGCATGCAGGATCTTGGAGCGGTCGCGCGTCGCCCGGAACAGGCCCTGCTCGGACTCGCCCACCGCGACGCCGAAGAAGCCCACCTCGAACATGCCCAGATCGTTCAGCGTGTCGCCCGCCACGAGCACCTCGTCATGGGGCACTTCGAGCAGGTCGACGAGCTGGACCAGGGTGCTGCCCTTGTTGACCCCGCGCGGCAGCACGTCCAAGTACTTGTCGGCGGAGAACAGCAGATCGCAGCCCAGGGCCTCGACCCGCGCGACCAGCTCCGAGGTGACCGCGTCGGCATCGCAGAAGTAGGAGCAGCGTCGCTGCTGCGGCACCTTCTGGCGGCGGATGCCGGGAATCTCGCCGATGTGATTCGCCACCACGTGCTGGCCCGGCCAGATGCCCTCGATGGCCGACTGGATGGGCTCGATCGGCTGCAGGTGCGTGCCTTCGACGACGGTGGCACCCACGTCGCAGATGATGAAATCGGGCTGGGGAATGGTCGGATCGTCGAGCAGCGGCATCACCACCTCCAACCCCCGCCCGGTCACGAACACCAGGGTGATTTCGGGGTGGTTCGCGATCAGCTGGTAGAGACGGCTGCGGTTTTCCGGATCGCCTGCCAGGAAAGTCCCGTCGAGATCGGTTGCAAGAATCATCGTTATAGTCCTCAGTTGGTGTGGGTTTCGGTCGTGGCGCCCGCGGCCTGCTCGGCGGACGCCATCATGTCCAACGCACCCTGCGAGGTACGCACCATGGGCACGAACACCGCCGGTTCGTCGACGATCACGTCGTCACGACGGCGTGTGTGCCAGAAGGCGATGCCCGCCAGCAGCAGCGTCATCACCATGAAATGGAGGGGCAGGGCCATGGGGCCCAGATGCGCCATGAGCGCACCGGCGATCATCGGCCCGACGGCCGCGCCGCCCCCGTGAAAGAGTAGCAAAGTGGCATTGCCGCTCAGGATCTCCTCGGTGCGGAGATGGTCGATCAGGTGCGCCACCGCGATCGGATAGAGCGAAAATGCCACCCCCCCGAAGGCGAAGGCCGCGGCCAACAGCGGCCAGTACCCCGCGCCCACCAGCAACATCGCCGCGGCGGCGGCCGTCGTCAGCAGCGCGACGAGCACCAGCGCCCGGCGCCGGTCACTGCCATCGGAAAAATGCCCGATCGGCCACTGCAGCGCCACGCCGCCGAGAATGGCCGCGGTCATGAAATCGGCGGCCACCGTCTCGCCCGCCCCGAGCCGGCGCACATACACCGCCCCCAGGCTCCAGAACGCCCCCATCGCCAGCCCCGAGAGCACGCCCGCGACCACCGCCACCGGCGCCTTGCGGTAACAGCCGCGCAGGGACATGCGCCCCTCGGCCGGCACCTCCGGCGGTGCCAGCCGGGTGGCGGACACCGGCATGGCGGCCACGCACACCAGCGCCGCCGCAATCACGAACAACAGGTAGCCGGACGGCGCATCGATGGCCAGCAACTGCTGTGCCGCCGCCAGCGCACCGAGGTTGCACACCATGTAGATGGCGAACACCCGCCCGCGCAGCTGATCCCCCGCATGGCTGGACAACCAGCTCTCGATCACGATGTAGAGGCCCACGATGGCGGCCCCCGCCACCACGCGCAGGACGATCCACACGGTGGCGTCGATGCGCATCAGGTGTCCGAGCACCGCCGCGGTCAGCGCCGCGGTGAAGAACGCGAAGGCGCGGATGTGCCCCATCCGCCGGATCAGGTGCGGCACCGCCAGGGTCCCCACCAGAAACCCGGCGAAATAGCTCGACCCCATCAGCCCCAGGGTGTCGTCGGAGAACCCCTCGTACGCACCACGCAGCACGAGCAGGGTGTTGAGCAGACCGACCCCGAGCAACAGCAGGACGGTCCCGGAAAGAAGCGCCAGAATGCGAGCGACTACGGAAACCATGACGTCAGGACGTCAGCGCCGGCCGGCGGTAGACCGCCACCTTCGATCGACCGGGATCGGCACGCAGGATCGTGCTGTGCGCCCCCACCGTCGGCACGACGGCAGGACCGCGGATGCCCCTGTGTACAGGCGGCGAGCGCGCGTTCCGACCGGTCGGGCTACCGCGCCGGGGTCACCGGCAAGCGCTGGAACGCAAAATAGTTTTGTAGGAACATTGTACCTGCTTTGATGCAATGCACAATCGCAGGTATCCTTCGCACACCTGCGCCGCCCCCGATACCCGGCGTCGACGACAGCGCCCGAACCCGCTGTCATGACTCGTGCATCGAGTTGTCACACACCGTGTTTAGGCTGTCCCCACCCGTTGCAACGCCTTTTCAGGAGACTCACATGATCGCCCAGGCGCTCGTTCGCGAACACCATATCGACTCCCTCGACCACCTGCACGCCTACGGCCAGCTCGGGGTCGACGCCCTCGAACGCATGACCCAGCTGTCCCTGCAGCACGCCCGCGACAGCTTCGGCACCCATGCCACCCGCGCGCATTCCCTGCTCGCCGGCGCCCAGCCCGCCCCCATGCAGGTGGATACCGCCGTCTCCATGCTCCAGAACGCCCTGCAGGTGTTCACCGACAGCTACGAGCAATGGGTCGCCCTGCTCGAAGCCCAGATGGACACCGCCCACCGCACCGCCCACGCCACCTACGAAGACCTGCAACGCTGGACCCCGGCCGGCCTCGAGATCTTCGTCGACGCCGCCGAACTGATGAGCGACGCCGCCGAAGAGAGCACCGAACTGGCCGCCGAAGCCGGCGCCAGCATGCTCAAGTCACTGGAGCAAGAGGCCCCGAAAGCCCCGGCACGCCGCCGCACCGCAGTGCGCAAGACGGCCTGACCGAGACGGCTTCGAGCAAATGGACAAGGGCGCCATGTGGCGCCCTTGTCCTTTTTGGAGCGGAGCCGCTGGACTGCCCCGGGAATCGCGACACTGTTCAGCCTCGAATTGCGTCTCGCTCACCTCACCGACCGCCGGGGAGCTGTCGCTGTCGTCGCCAGTCCGTCTGGCGAGCGCTTGAGGATCAGGCCCTCGGTCGGGCGCTCACGCCAGCGCCCGCACCAGCCACGCCGCCGGCCAGGCGACAGTGCGGCCGAGGAAAGCCAGCACGTCGGCCTGGAAGGCGTTCCAGTGCGTGCCCAGCGTCGCCTTGGGCGGCCCTTGCAGGTCGGGGTCGCAGTGCATCTCGGTCCAGCCTTTGTAGTTCTTGACCTCCGGGACTTCGGTGGGGAGATCCTGGAATTCCGGGCGCTCGGAAAAAACGGTCGAAGGCAAGTGATTGACAGGGTCGACCACAAGCATTCCCCATCCCTTTCCAAACGGCTTGCTCGTCATGAAAACCCGCCCGTCCTTGGTTTCGATGAAGGCCTGGCGATTGACGATGGTGATCTGCTTGATGTTCTCGGAACCAAAATCGATGATGCCGACCCATCGCGCGTCCCGGAACGTTTTGCCGTGATCCTTCGATACCCGAAACGCGGACGGCTCGTGGTAGGGAATGAAGATGAAATCCCCGTCGTCATCCGCGTGCATGATCGGTGGAAGAAACACGCGCGCGAACTGGTCGATCATCGGCGTATGAATGCCACGCTTCTCATCAACGTAGTTGATTGCGCCCTCACATCGATAGCCCACCAACTCCAAGTATCGATGATCGTCAAACCGGTAGACGATCTGCGTCGAAGGTTTGCGCGGTGGCTCGGCATGGCTGGACGGAAGCCACGGAATCAGGGCCAGAATGGCGAGTGCTGCCGCAGCCAATCGGGCAGGCGGCCGGAAGAGGTGTCGGCCAAGCGCGATGCACGCCACGGCAAGCACCAGGGTCCACATCGGTACGATCCAACTCACGAGCGTCATTCCCCGTGCACCACCGGAAAGCGCGACTGCTTCTCGAGCGCGTACTCGCGCGCCTGAACAATCGATCTCCGCTGCATCTGCAGGCTGCGCATCTTCTCCTCCCATTCGAGCTTCGGCCATTGCCCCTTGTGCTGTTCGTGCGCGGCGATCCGTTCATCAATGTTCTGAAGCTCCGACGAATACAAGCGGGCCTCCGTGCTCTCGTTGACGATGCCGGGGATGGTGGGTGGTTTGTTCATTTGTTGCTTGATGTCTGGAGGAAGAACGCCCTGCGTGTAGTAGTCGCGGTCGAACTTGATGTCGCTGTCCCGCCAATCCGCCACCCTCAGTAGCTTCTGCCAGAACGCCCCGCCATCGATCTTCGACCAATCGTAACTGCGACACCGTCCGAGAGCCAGATCGAAGGCAGCGGCATAACACGAGGCGTTCTGGTCGAGCACGATGGCCGAGTGATTCGAGTTGCTGGTTTCCGTTCGACGTGCCCGTTCGAGCATTTCCTGTTCGGTCATGTAGCGTGTCACCATGATCTTGCCGCGCGCATTGGCGCCGCTGACCGAGATGATCTCCCAGTCCTTGCCTTGGGCCTTGAACGCGCGCTCGACCTCGGCCTGCTCGGTGCGCGTAAATGGAAACGAGCTCGACGCCCAGCCCGCTTCGCGACGCGGATCGTCCATGACCTCAGTCTTGACGTTGCGCCCGGTTTCGCCCTGTGCCGCGCTATCGACGCCCCAGTCCGATGCCCCCAGGTAAGCGCAGCCGCCTGGCCGCTGAAAAACATAGCCAAAATCGGGCAGTTGCGGCGCGTTGATGTCGCGCACCTCACCGGTGGGCACGTCGCTGTTCGTGGTGATCGATGCCCGTTTGAGATCGGGCAGCTGCATTTTGCCCGGGGGCGTTGCCAGCGCGCGCCCGTCGAGGAAGAGGCGCTGCACGAAGGCCGCGCCGAACTGCCCCGCTTCGGCCACCGGCACCCCCTGCCAGCCGATACCCTGCACGTTTCTGAGCGAGACCGTGCCGTCGTGCGGGCAGAAGTAATTGAAGACCTTGCCGTGGTTGTCGTTCAGATGGCCAGGCTTGTTCGCGACCCCGGGATTGAGCATGCCCTCGCACACCAGCGCCGCGGCCGACGGGGCCGGCGTGCGATGCGCGTCGATGAGCCGGCACAGATTCGCCAGCGTCTCGCGGCGCGCGCGCTTCGACTGCTGCGGGCCGAAAGACTGGTGGCGTTCCAAAAAGGGGGTTTCCAGGCTGTAGGGAGAGTGGTTGAGGATGAGGCAGTCGGCGGGGCGAAGTCCCGAATCGTCGATTGACACGAGGTAGTTTGCGAGCATCGACACCAAAGTACCCTGACTGTGCGCCACGATGTTGAGCGAATCATCGCGAGACGCCTTGTTCGCACGAATCATCAGTATCAGATTCGCCAGCCGTTGCGCGGCATTGACCATGTAGATGCGATGAGGGTTGTCGAAGATGGCGTGGCTCAAGTCTTGATCCTGGCTCGAAAGCCACTTGGCCAACCCGAAGATGTCGCCGCCCGGCCCCCACATGTCGATCAGGTTGGTCGTCGCATTGGCGAACACGCCGCCGTTCTTGCAGAAGTGTTCGTCGAGCCAGTTGCCGAAGCAATCGGTGTTCTGGTAGCCGGTTCTCGGATTGGATCGGCCCTCGACGTAGTAGGCGTCGTAGGGTGCCTCGGCGCCGGCCGGACCGCGGCGTCGCAGTTCTTCTTCGTAGCGCTGCTGATCGGCCTCAAAGGTGGCCATGTCCACCGGGCGGTAGCCCCAGTAGAAGGGGATGATGGCGTTGTAGCCTTGGGCGTCGGCGCGACGCTCGAAGCTGGCCCGGCGCTGCTCGGGGCAGGCACGCGGCACATCCCAGGTGCCCGGGGTGATGTCCTTGCGGCCCAGGCGCAGGTTGAGCCCTTCGCACAGGCCGGCGGCCTGCGTGGGGTAGGCTTCGCCGATGTCGTTGACGCCATGGACGAGGATCACGACGCCGGGTAGCGGCGGCCTGACGCTGACGGGCCTGTCGGGGCTCGTGCACTTGGGCACGTTGGTGTAGGTCGCGATCCGCTCGCCCTTGATGCGGGCTTCATGGATGCGCCGGTTGGGCGAGAACTTGTCCATGTCCATGGTCGGTGTGTTCCGTGTCAGTCGTCGTCCGGCAGGATTTCGACGCTCGCATGCTGAAAGCCGGCGGTCTCGGCAATGGCGGCCCGCCCGTGCGCATCGGTGCGCCCTTCGACCACGCGCCCGTCTTCCAGGGTGGCGCGGAAACGGCGATTGACCACCGGGGCATCCATACCCTCCCAGCTCAGTACCGGCTGCGCGTGGAAGCCGTCCGGCGGCATGAACGCCGGGGCGTCGTAGCTCAAGCTCGTCGGCCCCGAGAAACTCTTCGCACTGGCATGCACCGTGATCGTCCCCGGGCACTGCACGGTGATGCCGCCATCGATGGTGATGCTCGCGCCGCCACCGACCGACAGCACCACCTTCTTCGCCGCCGCGAAGTCGATGTTGGCGCTGGCCGAGACGAGCTTCAGATCCTGCTTCGCCTGAAACTTCATCGCGTCGCTCTGGGCCTGCAGGTCGATATCGCCCTTGGCGGCGATGAGCTGGATGCCGGTGTTCTGGTCGCCGGCCGAGATGGCGCCGGCGAGCAGGCCGATGGCCTGGCCGGTGTGGATGCGGGTCTTGCCGGCGACGGCCAGGTTGGTGTCCTGGCCGCTCATGACGGTGGCGGTCTCGCCCACCGTCCATTGCAGGTGCTGCCCCGCGACCATGGCCAGCCCCGCCCGCGCGGCCTGGACGATGGCCGGCTCGAGCAGGTGCGGGACGGCGTTCGGGCCCGTTGCGGTGCGCTTGTCGGCGGCATCGGCGCGGGCGGTGTCGAAGCGCGTGCTGTCGACCATGCCGCTGGCCACGGTATGCAGGGCGTCGATGGGGGCGGCGTCCGGGTCGATGTGGCTGCGGCCCGCGCCGGAGGTGCCGATGGCGCTGGCCAGCTGCACGGTCTGGTGCGTTCTGGCAGCGTTCGACAGTGTCCGGGCGAGGGTGCCGGCCTGCCTCAACAAGGCCATGCCGGCGCTGTTGTCGCCCGCCGGCTCGCTGGGCGAACCCTTGGCCCAGGTGCTCATGAGCAGGCCGCTGCCGGCTCTGAGCGCGCCCCAGGCGTCGGTGCGCAGCTCGATGCCGGTGCCGCGGAAGGAGCCGCGGTAGTTGTCGGCCTGGTGGATGAGGTGCCCGAGATTGAACTCCGAGGCCGATTCGGTGCTTTTGAGCTGGATTCTTTGTTGTTCGTCGGTGTCGTCGAAGACGAGCTGGTTGTGGCCGGCGAAGCGGCCGTGGGCGCCGAATTCCTTGGTTTTGATGCCGGTGAGCGCGGCCGGGTGGCCGTGGCTGTCGGCCGCGCCGCCGTGCCAGGCGGGGCTGTTGCCGGCGGCCAGGTTGCCCTGGCCCGAGGGGCTGTGGTCGGTGGCCTGGTCGAAAATGGCATCCGCGGCGCTCCGGTCGGCCTCGCCGCTGGTGTCACCGCCGGGCGTGGGACGGATGCCGCCCTCGCCCCGGCCGTTGTACAGCGCGCCGATGACGACGGGGCGGTCGATGTCGTCGTTCATGAAGCCGACGAGCACCTCCTGGCCGATGCGCGGCAGGCTGTGCCAGCCCATGCCGGCGCCGGCCTGACGGCTGGCCACGCGCAGCCAGCAGGTGAGCTGATCGTCCGCTTCGCGCCCTTCCTGCCAGTGGAAGCGCACCTTGATGCGGCCGTATCTGTCGCAGTACAGCTCGTCGGCCCCGGAGGGATGTGCTTCGCCCCGAGGACCGACGACGATGGCGCTCATGGGACCGGGGGCGGTGGGGCGTGGATTGAGGCGCGCGCCGGTGCCGTCTTCGAGCACGGCGCGCCAGGGCACGGACAGGCGCTGGGCCTCGAAACGGTTGGCGTAGCCGCGTTGCTCGGCCAGGGCGAGCACGGCGGCATCCAGGATGCGCGGAGCGTGGGCGATGTCGGGCGTCGGTTCGGTGTACTCCCACGCTTCGGTGCGCTGGCTGGCGGACAGGCGCCGGGCGACGGCGGCCATGGCCTCGCCGGAGAGATTGTTGATGCCCACGTGCAGGGTCTCGCGCAGGGCGAAGCGGGTGGCCGCCGCGTCGGTGGCGTCCTCGGGCGAGGCGATCAGGGCGTCGAGCGGCGATTCGGCGAGGGTGAAGGCGTGGCCGGGGCGGAAGCTGCGCACGCTGCCGCGGCCGACGAAATGCTTGAAGCGGGCCTCGCGCGCCTCCAGGCCCAAGGCGGCGTAGTGCTCGGCCTCGGTGCGGTCGGCATAAGCATAGAGCCCGGCATCGTCGTAGTCCTCCAGCACCGGGGCGTTGGGGCCGCCCGGGCGCTGCCGGCTGGGCAGGCTGGCGGCGACGGCGGCCTTGGCCTTGTAGTCGTAGCTGAGGGTGGCGCCCACACCGACGCCGAGCCGACGGTGCGCCCCCAGGGCGACGATGGCGTCCGAGTCCTCCTGCGAATCGGCGCGGTGAAAGCGGATGTCGCCGGCCGCGGACTGGACGTCCTCGGCAAAGCGGGCGCTGTCGGCGAACAGGCGCATGCGGTGGCCGGCCGGAGCGGCCTCGTCTTCTTCCACGCACCAGCCGATGCCTTCCTCGGCCAGCAGGCGGGAGACGAAGGCATAGTCGGTCTCGCCATATTGAACACAATAGCTGCGCGGGCGCACCCGGGCGAGAAACGCCTCCACTTCCTCGCCCCACTGCCAGGCGGCCACGTCGTGGTACCCGGCGAAGACCTGCTCGACGATCTGCTCCACACGCTTGTCCTGGAACACGCGGTTGTTGCGTGTTTGCGTCAGGCACCAGACCCACGGCACGAGGACCAGCCGGTAGCGGCCGAAGCCGCCGTCGGCGCCGAGCGCGAAGGCGGCGCGCACCAGCGCGCTACGACCCTGTCGATGGCCGTCGGGCAACACGCTCCACAGCGTGACCGCACGGCCGAGGAACCGCTTGAGGGCGATGTGGGCGTCGGTGGACAGCACATCCACACACAACTCGAAGCCCTGCGACAGCGCCTCGCGCCCCCACCACGCCTCGACCAGCACCGGCGGGCCGGAGGCGTGCCAACTGAGCTCGAACAGGCGGGTGTCGGAGGTGAAAGCGGGCAGCATGACGATCGGGGCAGCCAATGACGGAAGGGAAACATGGTACGCCGGAATATGCCATCAGCACATCCGCGGATCGCATTTTATGCCATTTCGATGGCCGTGCCGCCAATGAACAATTCCCATGCCGGCGGCGCGGTGGAGCCGAAACGCAAACAGTGGCATGCTTGAATGCTCGCGCACCCCGGTGGACGGGCTGCGCACAAGAACATTGGAGACCCCCGTGCCAGGCTTGCTACCCGACGTCGATCCCGACGGACTGCTCGAATACTCGGTGGTGTATACCGACCGTGCGCTCAATCACATGTCGCAGCAATTCCAGACGGTCATGCGCGACGTCTCCCGCATCCTCAAGCAGGTGTATCACGCCGATGCGGTCGCCATCGTCCCCGGCGGCGGCACCTTCGGCATGGAGGCGGTCGCGCGCCAGTTCGCCACCGGCAAGCACTGCCTGGTCCTGCGCAACGGCTGGTTCAGCTTCCGCTGGACGCAGATCTTCGAGATGGGCCACATCCCGGCCAGCCACACGGTGCTCAAGGCGCGCCGCATCAGCGACGAGGCACAGGCGCCCTTCGCCCCGGCGCCCATCGACGAGGTGGTCGCTGCCATTCGCGCCGAAAAACCCGCCGTGGTCTTCGCCCCGCATGTGGAAACGGCTTCCGGCATGATCCTGCCCGACGCCTACCTCCAGGCCGTGGCCGAGGCCACCCACGAAGTGGGCGGCCTGTTCGTGCTCGACTGCATCGCCTCCGGCACGGTGTGGGTGGACATGGCGGCCGTCGGCGTCGACATCCTCATCAGCGCCCCGCAAAAGGGCTGGAGCGGCTCGCCGGGCTGCGCCATGGTGATGATGAACGCGCGCGCCCGCACTGCCATCGACGCCACCACCAGCACCAGCTTCGCGGCCGACCTCAAGAAGTGGCTGCAGATCATGGAAACCTACGAAGGCGGCGGCCACGCCTACCACGCCACCATGCCCACCGACGGCATCACGCTCATGCGCGACACCATGGTGGAGATGGAAGGCATCGGCTTCGACACCCTCAAGGCCGCGCAGATCGAACTGGGCGCCAAGGTGCGCGCGCTGCTCGAATCGCACGACTTCAAGAGTGTCGCCGCCCCCGGCTTCCAGGCCCCCGGCGTGGTGGTGAGCTACACCCACGACACCGAAATCCACACCGGCAAGGCCTTCATCGCCCAGGGCCTGCAGACCGCCGCCGGCGTGCCCCTGCAGTGCGACGAACCGCCCGACTACCGCACCTTCCGGGTCGGCCTGTTCGGCCTCGACAAGCTCACCCACATCGACCGCACGGTCAGGCATCTGGCCGTGGCGCTGGAAGCGATGGGCTGACGAGCACGACTCCGAACACACGCTCCGCGAACCCCGGGGCGTGTGTCATGGACACAACCCCATGCAACGCGCGCTCATCGTCCTCGGTCTGATCCTCCTCGCCCTCGGCCTGTGCTGGCCGTGGCTGCATCGGCTGCCGCTGGGGCGCCTGCCGGGCGACATCAACATCCATCGCGAGGGCTT
Source organism: Nitrogeniibacter mangrovi (assembly GCF_010983895.1). GTDB lineage: Bacteria > Pseudomonadota > Gammaproteobacteria > Burkholderiales > Rhodocyclaceae > Nitrogeniibacter > Nitrogeniibacter mangrovi. The sequence goes on along the minus strand of NZ_CP048836.1, from coordinate 156,628 downwards.
CAGCTTTCATTTCCCGCTGATGACCTCGCTGCTCATCTCGGCGATCCTCTCCATCCTGCTGTGGTGGTGGCACGACAAATAGACAAGGGCCGTCACGGCATGCCGTGACGGCCCTCTGCAAATGACCCTCGCCGTGATCAGTTCACACGCTGGATGCGTGCCGTCGCGTTCGGGTAGCTCGCCGGATCGACCACGCCGTAGGCCTCGAACCAGGCTTCGAGCGCATCCACGTCCTGCGCCCCGCCCAGGCGGTCGGTGCCTTCGGTGAGCACGGCGAAGTTGTCGCCGCCATCGGCCATGAAGCTGTTGACGGTGACCCGGTAGCTGGCCGCCGGATCGACGGGCGTGCCGTTGAGGGTGATGCTGGCCGGATCGACCTTGTCGCAGGCCGGGCCGGCGGCATTCCAGGTGTAGGCGAAACCGTCGGACACCTGCAGCACGCGGTCGTAGGGCTGGTTGTTGCCGCAGCCGGTGAATTGCTGCTCGAGCAGGGTCTCGATCTGCGCACCGGTCAGGGTGAGGGTGACCAGCGAGTTGCCGAAGGGCTGCACGGTGAAGGCTTCGCCATAGGTGATGTTGCCGTCGCCTTCGGTGCCGATCTGGGCGTAGCTGAAGTCGGCACGGATGCCGCCCGGATTCATGAACGCGATGACCGCGTCGCCATAGCCGGCCGGCGCGGTGGCATGCAACTGGGCATCGGCGATCACGTCGCCGAGCAGGGATTCGCCGGCGGCATTCACGCTGCGGCTGAGCACGTCGGCGTTGTGCCCGATGACCCGGTTTTCCAGCGGCGCGGCCAGCGCATCGTACTTGGCGATGAGCGCAGTGATCGCCGGATCCTTGGGCGCCACGTTGTGCTCGAACAGCAGCTCGGTGTTTTCGGCGCGGGTGGCGACCACGTCATGGCGACGGGTGTCGATGGTCAGATCGATGTCGGTCAGGAAGCGGCCGTAGGGCGACGCCGAGGTGACCAGGATGTCGCGGCCGGCGCGGTTGGGCAGCTGGCAGATGTAGGCTTGGTGCGTATGGCCGGTGATGACCGCATCGACCTGATCGTCCAGGCGCGAGACGATGTCCACGATCGGGCCGGAGATGCCGTCGCAGCTGTTGTAGCTGCCGGTCTGGAAACCGCCCTCATGCACCACCACGACGATGCTCTTCACCCCCTGGCGGCGCAGTTTCGGCACCAGGGCGTTGACCGTGTCGGCCTCGTCCTCGAAGCGCAGGCCGGCCACGCCCGAGGGCGTCACGATCTTCGGCGTGCCCTTGAGCGTCATGCCGATGAAGGCGACCTTGTTGCCCTTGAAGTTCATGACCTTGTAGGCGGGGAACAGGGTCTTGCCGGTGGCTTCGTCCACCACGTTGGCGGCCAGGAACTGGAAGCGGGCGCCTTCGAAGGCATCGCCGTCCTGGCAGCCGTCGGTCGGGTGGCAGCCGTCGCCGCCGTGCTGGTTGCCGACCTGCATGCGCAGCAGCTCGTCGCGGCCTTCGTCGAACTCGTGGTTGCCCACGGCATTGACCATCAGGCCCATCTCGTTCATGGCCTCGATGGTGGGTTCGTCGTGGAACAGGGCTGAGAGCAGCGGCGAGGCACCGATCAGGTCGCCGGCACTGACGAACGCGGTGTTCGGCGAGGCGGCCAGCTTGTCCTTGATCACGCCGGCCAGATATTCGGCGCCGCCGCGATCGAAGCTCTTGCCGTCGATGGTGCGCGTGCCGCTCGGGCGCAGGTTGCCGTGGAAGTCCCCCAGGGTGACGATCTTCACGTCCAGCGTCTTGCCCACGTCGGAGCGCGCCGCGGCGCTCACCAGGCGGGCGCGCTCGCGATGGCCGAGCACATGGCGTACCGCGTGCGAACGGGTCAGCTGCGCCACATGACGCACGAACTGGCCATGATTGCCCCACACGTTGGGGCGCGCGTCGACGAGCGCGCTCAGGCAGGTGCCGCGCACATCGCGGTCGGCCACGCCGGAATCGATCTCGCCGACGGTGACATGGCCGCTGCAGCCGGCGGCGAACAGCTGGGTGGACAGGCCGAGCAGCAGGGCGGCTGCGACGGGTTTCAGGGCGTTCGACATGGACGGTCTCCTCAGGGGTCGGGATGCGGAAGGCATGACGCCCAACGCTACCGCCCCGGAGTGACACCCCCATGTCCCGATCGGGTCAGGATGATGACGGCATCGATGGTGCTTTTGCACCATCCGCTTGCCACCACATCAGCCGTCCGCGCCCGCCCGTGTCTTCTTGAGCTTGTACCACAGCGTCCGTTCGCTGATCTCCAGCAACGCCGCGGCGCGGGCCTTGTTGCCGTCGGCGCGGGCCAGCGCGGCGTCGATGAGCCGGGCTTCCAGAGCCTCGACCGCCTCGGCCAGCGGCGGCAGCTCGCCGTCGGCGAACTCGTCGCCGCCGGTCGACACGCTCGCCCCGCCCGGGCGCTGGCGCGGGTCGAGGTTGAAGTGGCCGGCGTCGAGCACGCCGCCGCCGCTGAGCAGCAGGGCCCGTTCGACGGCGTTTTCCAGTTCGCGCACGTTGCCCGGCCAGGGGTAGGCCGTCAGACCGGCGAGCGCCGCCGCGCTCGGGCGGGTGTCCTCGGGCGAATGGCCGTGCTTGTGGATGAAGTGGCGCACCAGGGCCTCGATGTCGTCGCTGCGCTCGCGCAGCGGCGGCAGTTCGACGGTGACCACGTTGAGGCGGTAGTACAGATCCTCACGCAGCTTGCCGTCGCGCACCGCCTCGAGCGGGTCGCGGTTGGTGGCGGCGATGACGCGGATGTCCAGGTCGATGACGCGGTTGCCACCGAGCCGCTCGATGCAGTTCTCCTGCAGCGCGCGCAGCAGCTTGGCCTGCAGCGCCAGGGGCATTTCGGTGATCTCGTCGAGGAAGATGGTGCCGCCGTCGGCGAGCTCGAACTTGCCCACCCGCTCCTTGACCGCGCCGGTGAAGGCGCCCTTCTCGTAGCCGAACAGCTCGCTCTCGAGGATGTCGGCGGGGATGGCGGCGCAGTTGATCGGCACGAACAGCTTGTCGCGGCGCGGCGACGCGTTGTGGATGGCGCGCGCGGCCAGCTCCTTGCCGGTGCCGGTCTCGCCGCGGATGAACACCGAGGCCTTGCTCGGCCCGATGCGCCCGATGAGCTCATACACCTGGCGCATGGGCGCGCTGGCGCCGACGAAGGCATCCCAGCCGCGCGCGATCTCCTGCTTGAGGAAGGCGTTCTGGCGCGCCACCTCGGCGCCGCTCAAGGCGCGGGTCACGGCCAGTTCGATCACGTCGATGTCAAAGGGCCGGAGGATGTAGTCGCAGGCGCCCTGCTTCATGGCCTGCACCGCGGACTCGATGGTGCCGTGGGCGGTGACGACGATCACCGGCACGCTCGAGCCGGCCTCGCGCAGGGCCTGGAGCAGCTCGATGCCGCCCATCTCGGGCATGCGCATGTCGGTGATGACCAGGTCCACCGCGTTGGCCTCGTAGCGCTCCAGGGCTTCGCGGCCGTTGGCGGCGGCGAGCACGTGGTAGCCCGTCTTCTGCAGCATGATCTCGAGGACGCGGCGCATCTTGGCCTCGTCGTCCACCACCAGAATCTGTTTGCCGGTCATGTCGGCTCCGTGTGTTGGCGCGGCAGGCGGATGCGGAACAGGGCGCCGCCGAGCGCGCTGGTGTCCACTTCGATGTCGCCGCCGTGGGCGGTGACGATCTGCTGCACGATGGCCAGCCCGAGGCCGACGCCGCCGTCGCGCTGGAAGAAGAAGGCTTCGAAGATGCGGTTGCGATGGGCCGGATCGATGCCGGGTCCGTCGTCGGCGATGTCGATGGTGAGGGTGTCCGCGTCGCCGTGCACTGCCAGCTCGATGCGCCCGCCGTGCTCGAGGATCTGCAGGGCGTTGAGCAGCACGTTGAGCAGCACCTGGGTCATCTGCTCCTCGTCGCATTCGATGACCGTGTCCTCGGCACTGACCTGCTTGTGCACGACGATGCCGCGCTTGTCGAACTGGGCACCGAGCAGGGCGATGGTCTTGCCGGCGAGCCGGTCGATGTCCACCGGCCCGACGCTGGGCGCGCGCGGCCGGGCGGTGTCGAGCATGGCGGAGACCAGGCGGTTGAGGCGCTCGGTCTCGCTGTCGATGAAGCCGACCAGCTCGCGCCCCTCGTCGCTGATGCCCGGCTCGCGCGCCAGCATCTGCGCCGACGAGCGCAGGATGCCCAGCGGCGTGCGCACCTCGTGGGCGATCACCGATGACATCTCGCCCACCACCGCGAGCTTGGAGGCGCGCACCAGGTTGCGCTGCGACTGATCGATGTCGCGCACCATGCGCACGAAGGCCTCGGTCAGCTCGCCCACCTCGCCGGAGCCACCGCTGGGCGGCGCCTGCAGCACCTTGTCGCGCATGTAGCCGCGCGCGAACTGGGTCAGCCCCATGATCGGGCGCGAGATCTCGCGGCTCACCCACAGGGCGACGAACACCGTCAGCGCACCGATCAGGGCCAGCAGGCCGGCGAAGATGAGGGTCATCCGATGCACCGGCGCCAGCGCCAGCGCCACCGGCTGGATGATGAGGGTGGTCCAGCCCAGGCTGCGCAGGTGCGCGTAGCCCTGGGCGCGGGCCACCGCCACCATCACCGCCGAATCGGCCACCGGGCCGCCGGGATGGACCGCGACGCGACGATCTGCGGCCCCTTCGCGCCATCCGGCCAGCGCGGTCGAGCCCATCATGCCCTGGCGCCGCAGCCCCTCGGAGGCGGCGATGACCCGACCCTGCGCGTCGAGCACGGCGAGCATGCGCCCGGCCTCGCCACCGGCCCGGTCGAGCACCTCGAACACGTCGTTCCAGTCGAGGGTGAGCTGCAGCTGGCCGAGCGGCTTGCCGGTGAAGGCCGAGGCGATCGGCGCGCGCATGACCACCCGGTCCCGGTGCGCGCCGGCGGGCAGCTCCAGCGTCACCCGGGTGCCGGACAGCGGCACGTCGATCCACGGTACCGCCGGCGCGGCCACCTGCCCCACCTCGGCCGGGTGACTGCTGGCGACGATGCGCCCGGCGGTGTCCAGCGCCGCCAGCTCGGCATACACGTCGCTGTAGCCCTGCTGCAGATCCGACAGGAACAGGGACAGGCGCTTGTCCACGTCGCCGACCTGAATATCCTGCATGATGTCGAGCCGGTGCCAGGTCACGGCGTTCTGCAGGCGCTCGAAGATCATCTTGTCGATGCTGGCGGACACCGACACCGCCTGCACGGTCAGATTGCCCTCGATCTCCGTCTGCACGGCGGCCTTCGACTTGACAAATGCCAGGCCCGCCAGAAGGATGGCCGGCAACAGGCCGACACCCAGGAAGGCCACGAGGAGCGTTTTACGTATGGTCACGGAGGCAGGCTGAGCCGGATGAAGGTTCCGAACACGGTGCAAGACCAGAAAGTACACGAAAACGCCCCGCCGGCGCAGACCGGCGCGCACCCCCGCCCCCACCGGGGCCGCACCGGCCGCCTCATGCGCCAGCTGGGGGCGACCGCCGCCGGCCTGTGCCTGTCGGCATTCGTGCACGCCACCGACTACCAGCTCGGCCAGGGCCTGCGCCTCGGCGACACCGGCTTCACCCTCGGCGGCTACAGCGCCCTGACGCTCGACAAGCTGCGCGGCGAGAAGACCCGGGTCGCGCTCGACGATCTGAGCCTGTTCGTGTGGTGGGAGAGCGAGACCCGCTGGAAGGTGTTCGCCGAACTCGACTACGAGAACGTGCTCGCCCACCCGAGCCGCGACCGCGAGGGCGAGAGCCGCTACCTCGCCCTCGAACGCCTGTATGCCGACTATGCGGTCAACGACGCCCTGACCCTGCGCGTGGGCAAGTTCCTCACCCCCATCGGGCGCTGGAACCAGATTCACGCCACCCCGCTGGTGTGGACCACCTCGCGCCCGCTCATCACCGAGAAGACCTTTCCCACCAACGTGACCGGCCTCATGGCCACCGGCACCATCGCCGCCATGGGCGACGGCATCGAATACGCGGTGTACGGCTCGCGCGGCAACGAGATCCGCGTCAATCCGGCCATCGACCCGTTCACCGAGGTCGTCGGCGCCCGGGTCACGGTGCCGGTGACGGCCGACAGCCGGCTCGGTGTGTCCGTCGCCCGCTTCGAGCAGGAGGCCCACCGGGACGAGAGCAAGCGCCTGCTCGGGCTGGATTTCATGTGGGCGCGCGAGGGCTACGAGTTCAGCGCCGAGGCGGTGTACCGGCGCTCCGACGAGGGCGGCACGCGCGACGAGAAGGGCGCCTTCGCCCAGCTGGTGGTGCCGCTGACCGAGCGACTGGCCGCGGTGGGCCGCCTCGAGGCCTTCCACCAGGCCGGCAGCACCGACACCGTGCGCATCGGCGTCCTTGGCCTCAACTACCACTACACCCCGGCCATCGTGTTCAAGGGCGAATGGGTGGGCACCCAGGACAACCGCATCGACGCCCCCCACGGGGTCATGACCTCGGTCAGCGTGCTGTTCTGATGCGCCGCGCCGCCCTGTCCCGTCCGCTCGCCCTGCGCACCCTGGTGTGCCTGGCGGCGCTGCTCGGCACCCCGGCGCGGGCCGGTGAACCGGCCGCCTTCGCCATCATCGTCGGCCCCGAGGTTCCGGTCCATCACCTGAGCCTGGCCGAGGCCGCCCGCATCTTCGAACGCAAGCAGACGGTGTGGTCGGACGGACACCGCATCCATCCGGTCAACCTGCCGCCGGCCGACCCGACGCGGCGCCAGTTCTCGCTCACCGTGCTCGGCCGCCCTCCCGAAGCGCTCGGCGCCTACTGGCGCGAGCGCTACTTCCACGGGGTGCTGCCCCCCCACGTGCTGGCCTCGGAAAACGCGGTGCGGATGTTCGTCGCCGGCACCCCGGGCGCCATCGGCTACGTGGCCGCCTGCCTGCCGCCGCCGCCCCTGCGGGCGGTGCTCACCGTCGGCGCCCTGCCCGACTGCAAGCCCTGATCCGACTGCAAGCCTTGATGACAAATCTTGCAGTCCGGCGACTGCAAGCCTTGACAGAGGCAAGGCCAGCGCACGCTGGTCGCTAAAAAACAATATAAAAATCAGGCATCTGAACAAATTTCCACGCTGAAGCAAAAGCTGGCACCGGCCTTGCGATAGTGGGATCGAAGCGCCCCTTGGCGCACATCGATCCGCTTGTGAGGACCCCCCATGTCGAGCCTGCCCGCGCTGCCGCTGCTTCTCCCCCCCGGCCCCCTGCCGTCCGCCGCCGCCGCGCTGATGCGCCTGTTGCGACCGACGCGCCGCCGCGTGCGAGCACGGCCCGCGGCGATCCCTGCCAGCTACACCCTGCACGAGCACCGGGGCGCGCGCCGGGTCGATGCCGAACGCTTCATCGGCGACTGCTTCATGGACAGCTTCGGCTCGCGCGTCAATGCCTTCATGCCGCGCCTGTTCACCGTGCAGCACGCCGACGGCACGGTGTGCGGCGCCTTCGGCCTGCGCTCGGGGCGCAGCCGCCTGTTCCTCGAGCAATACCTCGACGAGCCCATCGAAGTGGTGCTGAGCCGTGCCGCCGGCCGGCCGGTGCGGCGCGACAGCATCGTCGAGGTCGGCCACTTTTCCGGCACCTTCCCCGGCGCGCTGCGCGCCATGATCGCGCTGCTCACCGAGCGGCTGTATCACGAGGGCTTCGACTGGGTGGTGTTCACCGGCACGGTCGGCCTGCGCAACGCCTTCGGCCGCCTCGGGCTCGCCCCCATCGACATCTGCGCCGCCGACGCCGAGCGCCTGCCGGCGGACCAGCGCGCCGCCTGGGGCCGCTACTACGCCCATGCGCCGCACGTGCTGGCCGGCAACATCCACCAGGGCTTCCGCCACATGGCGGCCGGCACGGAGGCGGCATGAACATCGTCCTCAGCCTGCTGCGTCGCCACGCGGCCACCCAGCCCGATCACATCGCCCTGGCCGACCACGAAACCCAGCTCGACTACCGCAGCCTGCTGCACGCGGTGGAGGCGCTGGCCGACCGCCTGCACAACGACCCGCCGCGCACCCTCGCCCTGTGGGCGGACAATGGCGTGGCCTGGGTGGTGGCCGATCTGGCCGCCGCCCTGGCCGGCATCCCGATCGTGCCGCTGCCCCTGTTCTTTTCCCCGACGCAGATGGCGCATGTGATGGCCAGCGCAGGCGTCGACCGGGTGCTCACCGACCAGCCGCAGCGCTTCCAGGCCCTGTTCCCGCAGTACACGGCCGCCGCCGGACGCGGCTACGGCGCGCTCCATCCACTCACCGCCGCCCATGGGCCCGCCGCCGCCTTGCCCGCCGACACCGTGAAGGTGACCTTCACCTCCGGCACCACCGGCGAGCCCAAGGGCGTGTGTCTCGACGGCCCGTCCCTGTCCACGGTGGCCTCGGCCCTGGCCGGTGCCAGCGATGCCCAGCCGGGCGACCGCCACCTGTGCGTGCTGCCGCTGGCGACGCTGCTGGAGAACGTCGGCGGCGTCTATGCCGGGCTCATCGCCGGTGCGACCGTGTGTGTGCCCGCGCTGGCCGAGGTGGGGCTCGCCGGCAGCTCCGGCCTCGATGTCGGGCGCCTGCTCACCGCGCTCGACCGCTGGCGCGCGACCACCGCGATCCTGGTGCCGCAGATGCTGCAGGCGCTGCTCGGCGCCGCCCGCGCCGGCCTGCCCATGCCTCGCCACCTGCGCTATGTGGCCCTGGGCGGCGCGCCGGTCTCGGCACAGCTGCTCGACGAGGCGAACGGCGCTGGCCTGCCCGTGTTCGAAGGCTACGGCCTGTCCGAATGCGCCTCGGTGGTCGCGGTGAACACGCCTGCGGCCCATCGCCCCGGCAGCGTCGGCCGGCCGCTGCCGCATGTGGATGTGCACATCGCCGCCGACGGCGAGATCCACGTGGGCGGCATCGCCGCGCTGGGCTATCTGGGCGACACCCCCGCGAACCGCGCCGATCGCGTCGCCACCGGCGACCTGGGCCATGTCGACGCCGATGGCTTCCTCTACCTCACCGGGCGCAAGAAGCATCTGTTCATCACCGCCTTCGGCCGCAACGTGGCGCCGGAGTGGGTCGAGCGCGAGCTGCTCGGCGAGCCCGGCATCCTCCAGGCCGCCGTGTTCGGCGAAGCGCGCCCGTTCAACTGCGCCGTCGTGGTGCCCGCGCCGGGCGCCGCGCCGGCCCGCATCGAGCAAGCCCTGGCCCGCGCCAACGACCGCCTGCCGGACTACGCCCGGGTACACGCCTGGGTGCCGGCCACCGAACCCTTCAGCCTCGCCAACGGCATGTGTACCGCCAACGGCCGGCCCCGCCGCAACGTGATCGGCCAGCGCTATGCCGCGCACATCGCCGCCGTCTATCCCTCCTGAACCCGAAACGGAGTCCACATGAGCTTCTACGAACGTCTGCAACAGGACACCCGCGTCCACCGCGAGGCACTGCACGCCACGCCGCTGATCCGCTCGGCCATGGCCGGCGAGGTCACGCGGACGCAGTACATCGCCTTCCTGACCCGCGCCTACCACCACGTCAAACACACCGTGCCGCTGCTGATGGCCTGCGGGGCACGGCTCGACGACGAACACGAGTGGCTGCGTGCCGCGGTGGCGCACTACATCGAGGAAGAGATCGGCCATCACGAGTGGATCCTCAGCGACATCACGGCCGCCGGGGGCGATGCCCGGGCGGTGCGCCTCGGCAGCCCCGACCCGGATACCGAACTGATGGTCGCCTATGCCTACGACACGGTCATGCGCGGCAACCCGGTGGGACTGTTCGGCATGGTCTACGTGCTCGAAGGCACCAGCGTCAGCCTCGCCTGCCAGGTGGCCTCGGTGCTGCGCCACGCCCTCGACCTGCCCCACCAGGCCTTCACCTACCTGAACAGCCACGGCTCGCTCGACCGCGAACACATCGGCGACTTCGAGCGACTGGTCAACCAACTGGACAACAAGGCGGATCGCGATGCCGTGGTGCACAGCGCACGAATGTTCTTCCCCCTGTACGCGAACGTGCTCGGCAATGTCGGGCAGGCGGTGCCGGCATGAAGATCCGCGGAAGCACCATCCTGCTCACCGGCGCCGGCGGTGGCATCGGCAGTGCCATTGCGCGCCAGCTCGCCCGCCAGGGGGCATCGGTGGTACTGGCGAACCGCGACGTCGAGTCGCTGCAGGCGCTGGTCGCCGAGCTGCAGGTCCATGGCGGGCGCGTCCTCGCGCTGCCGGTGGACCTGGCCGACCCGCAGGGCCCGGCACGGCTGGTGAGCGAGGCCATCGACCGGACCGGCGGCATCGACATTCTCATCAACTGCGCCGGGCTGCAGAACTTCGGCTTCCTCGCCGACGAGTCGCCCGAGGCGACCGCCGCGCTGCTGCAGGTCAACACCGTCGCGCCCATGCTGCTGACCCGCGCGCTGCTGCCGCACCTGCTCGCGGCGGGCCAGGGCCAGATCGTCAACGTCGGCTCCATCTTCGGCTCCATCGGCTTTCCCTGCTTCGCGTCGTACTCGGCCAGCAAGTTCGCCATCCGCGGCTTTTCCGAAGCGCTGCGCCGTGAGCTGGCCGACACCGGCATCCGCGTCACCTACGTGGCGCCGCGCTTCACCCGCACGCCGTTCAACAGCGGCGTGGTCACGCGCATGGCCGAAGCCCTGAAGATGAACCAGGACGACCCCGAGGCCGTCGCCACCAGCGTGGTCGCCGCCATCGAGCGCGACGGCACCGATCAGTACCTGGGCTGGCCGGAAAAGCTCTTCGTGCGCATCAACGCCGTGCTGCCGCGCCTGGTCGACCCCTCGCTGATCAAGCAGGTCGCGCTGATGCGCCCCTTCGCCACCGAACGCAATCGCTGAAACACCCGACCCAAGGAGATCCCCCATGATCCGCACCGCACTCGCCATCCTCGCGCTGGGCGTCAGCCTCGGCGCCCAGGCCGCCAACACGCCCCTCGACGACGCCATCGCCGCGCTCGGCCACGGCTGGGCCAAGGCGTCCTACTCGACCCCGGACGATCAGCAGGAAAAGGCCTTCGACGCGCTCATCAGCCGCAGCGAATCGGTGGCCAAGGCCTACCCCGGCCGCGCCGAACCGCTGATCTGGGAAGCCATCATCCTCTCCAGCGCCGCCAAGGCCCAGGGCGGCCTCGGCGCCCTGAGCAAGGTGCGCGCGGCGCGCAAGCTGCTCGAACAGGCCGAGGGCATCGATCCGACCGCGCTCAACGGCTCCATCTACAACTCGCTGGGCACGCTCTACGCCAAGGTGCCGGGCTGGCCGCTGGGCTTCGGGGACAAGGACAACGCGCGCAAGTACCTGCTCAAGGCGCTGCAGATCAATCCGGACGGCATCGACCCGAACTACTTCTACGCCGACCTGCTGGCCGAAGAGGGCAAGACCGCCGAGGCCCGCACCCACCTGGAGCGTGCCCTGGCCGCCCCCCCGCGGCCCGGCCGCGAGGACGCCGACGCCGGCCGCCGCGCGCAGGTCAAGCAGCTGCTGGCGAAGCTGAACGAGCGCTGAGCCCCGTCGCGGGCGGGGGCCACGCACGGCTGTCACAGTCCTCGCGTACTTGTGCCGGGCTGGACGCAGGATCGCGTCCGGCCCGACAGGAGGACGCCATGCAAGACCCGATCCCCGACACCCTGGACTGGCTCAAGGCCGAACTGGACGACGCGCTCGACGAAGACGTCGAGCTGGAGATGTCGGAGCCCGCGCTCTCCCTCGAGCTGCGCAAGCTGTATCGCAGGAAGCATCCCGAAACCCTGGACCGGCGCACCTACTTCACCGCCCTGATCCAGCTCCAGGCCGAGCTCATCAAGCTGCAGGACTGGGTGGTGGATCGCGGCGAGAAGGTGGTGGTGCTGTTCGAGGGCCGCGATTCGGCCGGCAAGGGCAGCGCCATCAAGCGCATCACCCAGCGCCTCAACCCGCGTGTGTGCCGTGTGGTCGCGCTGGCCAGGCCCTCCGACCGGGAGCGCTCCCAGTGGTACTTCCAGCGCTACGTGCCGCACCTGCCGGCGGCCGGCGAGATCGTGCTGTTCGACCGTTCCTGGTACAACCGCGCCGGGGTGGAGCGGGTCATGGGCTTCGCCTCCGAGGACGAGGTCGGCCAGTTCTTCCAGGACGTGCCCGAGTTCGAGCGCATGCTGGTGCGCTCGGGCATCCGCCTGATCAAGTACTGGTTCTCGATCACCGACGAGGAACAGCAGCTGCGTTTCCTGATGCGCATCCACGACCCGCTCAAGCAGTGGAAGCTCAGCCCCATGGACCTGCAGTCGCGGGTGCGCTGGGAGGACTACACCAAGGCCAAGGAAGAGATGCTCGAGCGCACCCACATCCCGGAAGCGCCCTGGTACATCGTCGAGGGCAACGACAAGAAGCGCGCGCGCCTGAACTGCATCGCTCACCTGCTCGGAAGGATTCCCTACGAGGACGTGCAGCGCGAGCCCATCACCCTGCCCGAGCGGGTGTTCAACCCCGACTACGAACGCGGCACCCTGCCCTCGGACCTGTACGTGCCCGGACGCTACTGAGCGCTTGCCGGCGCGCCGGCGGGTGCGGATTGGGATACGCTAGGGGTCTGTTCGTCCGCTCCCGCACACCCCATGAAACTCGATCACCTGCCCATCGGCGCCCGCTTCGAATGGAAAGGCCGGACCCTCACCAAGGTCGGGCCGATGACCGGGGCCACCGACAAGGGCGGCACGGTGTTCATCCCCAAGCACGCGGTGCTCACGCCGATCGCCGGCGAGGGCCCGGCGCCGGCGCCGGCCCGGGTGGACGCGGCCGACGTGGTGGCGGCCTTCGAGGCCTATCACCGGCTCGCCCTGTCGCTGGTGTCACCGGCGCAGCACGAGGTGCTGCACGCCGCCCGCGCCGAATTCCTGCGTCACCTCGACTGATCGCAACGCTCGGCGCGACACCATACCGGCAAGGTATTGCCTGCGCCCTTCATCGGTATTGGACGCCCGATTCCGTCCTGGCGGACCATGGGCCGCCGCTGCGGTTTGCGCAGCGGCGGCCCTTCCGACCTGAGACGGGCCGGCGCACTCCACCGCGCCGGCCGAGCTTTGATCAGGCCCTCCGCGCCGCCGGCGCGGAGGCTCTTTTTCTCTTGATTGCGAGCCGCCAGCTCACGACGCCACGGCGCGTGGGCGCAAGGTGTCGTCGAAATCGGCCATGCGCGCGAAGCGCAGCGGCGCCAGGGTGTCGAGCTGGCGCAGCCGCGTACGGTAGTCGGCCAGCAGGGCGGCGCGCGCCGCGTCGGTCACGTAGGGGACGTGCCAGGCGATGAACGGCGGCAGCACGGTGAGGCCGACATAGGCGAGCATGCCGCGCTGGATGGGGCGCAGCAGCAGGTCGAGCTCGCCGTGGATGGCCCCCTCGCCGAACATGTGTTCCTGCCCGCCGAGCGAGAACGCGAGCATGGCCCGCTTGCCGGCCAGGCCGCCGCGGTCGTAGATGCGGCGTCCGCCGTAACACAGGCCGGAGATGAACACCCGGTCGATCCAGCCTTTCATGATCGCCGGCATACCGTACCAGTAGATGGGGAAGTTGAAGAGGATGAAGTCCGCCCATTTGACCTTCTCCACCTCGGCGGCGATGTCGGGCGCCAGGGTGCCGGCCTCGTAGTTGTGGCGCTGCTCCAGGGCATAGACCAGGTAGTCCGGATTCTTGCGGCTGCCGAAGTCGGCGGCGCTGGCGACCGGATTCCAGCGCATGGCGTAGAGGTCGGAGACCTGAACGCGGTGCCCCTGCGCCTCGAGCTCGCTGACGGCCAGGTCTTTCATCGCCGCGTTGAAGGATTGCGGTTCATTGTGGGCGAAGACGATCAGCACGTTCATGTCGTGATTCCCGGGTCGGATGATTTCCAAAAAAAAAACCTCCGCAGCCACACGGACTGCGGAGGGCTGAAGTCGACCGACACTCTTGAGGAGAGGGCTTTGTCGGTCGGAGCGGGAGCGGTTAGGCCCGGTCAGGCATTGGCGGCAGCCGCCTTGCGCGCCTCGACCTCGGCCTTGCGAACCTCACTGGCCGGTTCGCCTGAAATGCACCAGTCTTCGGGTTCGACCCGGCGGCAGATGCCGCGCACGTCGTCACGCCTGACGCCAAGCACTTCGACGAGCAGGTCGGTAAAACCCTTCATGAGCCGGTTGTGCATCTCGATGGGGCGGCCGTTCATGATGATGAAGTCGAAGAAGGGCGAATTGACGCCGTTCTTCGAACACAGCTGACCATGCACCAGAAAGTGCTCGGCACGGTGCAGGGTGATGAAGGCACGGATGCGTTCGATGGGCGCGTCGAGCACTTCGGCGTAGAGCGCACAGGCGCCCTGCAACAACGCCTCGGCCTTGGCGTTGTTGGTCTCGTTGTCGATCAGGTGAAAGGTGACGACGGGCATGGTTCTCTCCAGAAAATCGTTCGGATCAGGTACGGGGCGACGACCCGGCTCAGGGCAGGCCCTTGCGGCGGCCGGAGTCGAGCATCAGGGTGGAACCGGTCATGGCGTCGGCGCAGGGATCGAGCAGCATGCTGACCGCCCAGGCCACCTGCTCGGGCGTGGTGAAGGCGCCGATGGACGACTCTTCCTTGAGCTCGTCGAGCACGTCGTCAACACTGCAGCCGCGCTGCTCGGCACGGGCCCTGGCCACGTTGCGCAGGCGCTCGGTGTCGGCCGGTCCGGGCGCGATCACATGCGCCGTGATGCCACGCGGGCCATAGGCCAGGCTCAGCTGTCGGGACACGTTCACCAGCGCGGCGTTGGCCACGCCGGCCGAAGCCGCGTAGGCGGTGGGCTCGAGGCCGTAGTGACCACCGATGGCGATGATGCGGCTGCCCTTGACGAAGCGTTCGTCCGCCGCGCGCGAAAGGCGCAGCAGGCCGCCGACCTTGATGTTCACCGCGTCGACCATGGTCGCGGTCGGGGCGACCAGGATGCCGCCGGCCACGCCCACGCCGGGGCCATGGACCACGGCGCGCACCGGGCGGTCGAGGACTTCCTTGATGGCAGCGATGGACGAGTCGTCCGAGATGTCGGCCACGCACACGCCGATGGACGGCTGGCGCGCCTGCAGCTCGGCCAGCGATTCGGCGCTGCGCGCCACCGCCACGACCTTGAGGCCGGCCTCGACCAGGCGGTCGACCATTTTGTTGCCGAAGGCGCCGGTGGCGCCGACGACCACCGCGATTTCGGTGCGATCTGCGTCGCTTGTGCTGTTGCTCACGCTGTACTCCGTTTCTCTGGTTCGATCAGGTGGACACGCCGAGGAAGGTCTCGGGCACGTGCAGGGACTGGGCAAAGGCCGCCAGGCCGAGGTGATCCATGGTCCAGGTCAGCTTGGGGGTGTCCGGATACCGGGTATGACCGCCCACGAAGATCTCGTTGCGGTTGCCCGACGGATCGAAGAAGTAGATGGTCTTCACGCCGGTGATGCCGTGGCGGTCGTTCTGCTCGATGGGGATGCCGTACTTGCCCATCAGGTCGCCGGCGTAAACATGGTCCTCAGTCGAACTCAGGCGGAACGAGGCATGGTGGAAGCGGTCCGGCTCCGGATGCATGCCGAAGGCGATGTCATGGGCGCGCGAGGAGCAGCTGAAGAAGGTGAGGATCTGGTTGCCACCGGGCTCATCCACCAGCTCTTCGGCCAGGTCGAAGTCGAACACCTCGGTGAACAGGCGCACCGTGTCGGCCATGTTGGGGCCGAGGACGAACAGGTGATCGAGCCCGTCGATGCGCATGCCGCGGATCACGCCCTCGTCCGGCAGCGTGCCCGGATTGGTCTCGCCCAGGGTGTTGCCGGCGTACTCCTTCTCGGCGTACAGGTGCATCTCCTGCCCGGTGGGGACGCGGAACTTGATGCGCCGGCCGCTCTTGGGATAGACCCCGGCGTCTACGTTCTCGACGGCGATGCCGAAGGCTTCGATCTTGCGTTGCAGCTCGGTCAGGGTGGCGTCGTCGAACACCTTGTAGGCGAAGTGGTCGAGACCGGCCCGATCGGTTTCGCGCAGCACCACGCTGTGGTGGTCCTTCTCGTTCCAGGCCTTGAAATAGACCTTGCCTTCGGCGTCGGTCATCATTTCATGCAGGCCCATGTACTTGCCGTAGTGCCGTTTGGCTTCCGCCATGTCGAGCACGCGGATCTGGACTTCGCCCAGGCGAAGGATGCCTCTCATTGCCATTGTCTTGTCTCCATTGTCAGGGGTGATGCGGCCTGCCTGCGTGGGCAGGCCTTTGTTGTTCATCGATGTTTTCGTAGGGCGGATAAGCAACGCGCCATCCGCCATTCAACCTGACGAATTGCACCGACTTGGCGGATGGCGCTGCGCTTATCCGCCCTACGGGTTCTTTCTTATGCCACGTCCTTGAGCAAACCACGTTCCTTGGCCATGGTCATGGCGGTGTCGATGATCATGTCTTCCTGACCGCCGATCATCTTCTTGCGCCCCAGCTCCACCAGCACGTCACGGGCCGGCACGCCGAAGCGCTCGGCCGCGCGCTTGGCGTGCAGCAGGAAGGTGGAATACACCCCGGCAAAACCCAGGGTGAGCGAGTCGCGGTCGACACGGACCATGTGGTCCATCATCGGCACGATGATGTCTTCAGCCACGTCCATGAGCTTGAACAGGTCCACACCCGTTTCGATGCCCATGCGGTCGCACACGGCCAGGAACACTTCCAGCGGCGTGTTGCCGGCACCGGCGCCCAGGCCGGCCACGGAGCCGTCGATGCGGCTGGCGCCGGCTTCGATGGCAGCGATCGAGTTGGCGATGCCCATGCCCATGTTGTGGTGGCCGTGGAAGCCGATCTCGGTCTCCGGCTTGAGCACCTCACGCAGGGCGCCGATGCGGTCCTTCACGTCCTGCGGCAGCATGTAGCCGGCCGAGTCGGTCACATACACGGTGTGGGCGCCGTAGCTTTCCATCAGCTTGCCCTGCTCGGCGATGCCCTTGGCGTCGTTGAGGTGGGCCATCATCAGGAAGCCGGTGGTGTCCATGCCCAGCTTGCGGCAGTAGGCGATGTGCTGGGGCGCGGTGTCGGCCTCGGTGCAGTGGGTGGCCACGTGCACGCTGCGGGCCCCGGCCTCGTAGGCCGCCTGCAGTTCGCGCATGGTGCCCAGGCCCGGAATCAGCAGCACCGAGATCTTGGTCTGCTTGACCGCGGCGGCCACGGCGCTGATGTATTCCTCGTTGCTCGCCAGGGCGAAGCCGTGCTGCAGCGAGTTGCCGCCCATGCCGGCGCCGTGGGTCACCTGGATGTAGGGCACACCGGCATCGTCCAGCGCGGTGGCCACCTTGACCATCTGCTCGACGCTGATCTGCTCGCGCTTGGCGTGCATGCCGTCGCGCAGACACATGTCATGAAGGATGACCTTGCGGCCCTTGAGGTTCGAGTCCGTCATCACGCGGCCTCCGTGGCTTTGAGTTGGATCTTGCCCGCGAGGATTTCCTCGGCGAACATTTCTGCGGTGCGGCAGGCCGCGGCGGTCATGATGTCCAGGTTGCCGGCGTAGGTGGGCAGGTAGTCGCCCAGGCCGGCCACTTCCATGTACACCGCCACCCGGTGGCCCTGCGGCACTTCGTCGAAGACCGGGCCGTTCACCAGCTTGTAGCCGGGCACGTACTTCTGCACTTCACCGATCATCTTGCGCACCGATTCGATGATCTTCGCCTCATCTGGCGCCTCGTCGGTCAGGCAGTAGATGGTATTGCGCATGATCATCGGCGGCTCGGCCGGGTTGATGATCGCCAGGGCCTTGCCCTTGCGCGCGCCACCGACTTTCTCCAGCGCGTTGGAGGTGGTGTAGGTGAATTCGTCCAGGTTGGCGCGGGTGCCCGGGCCGACCGACTTGGACGACAGCGAGGCGATGATCTCGGCGTAGCCGACGCTCTGCACCTGCACCACGGCATTGACGATGGGAATCGTCGCCTGGCCGGCGCAGGAGATCATGTTCACGTTCATCTCGACCTTGTCGGCATGCTGGCGCAGGTTCACCGGCGGCACGCACAGGGGGCCGATGGCGGCCGGGGTCAGGTCGATCATCATCACGCCCAGCTCGTTGAGCTTGCGGCTGTTCTCCGCATGCACATAGGCGGAGGTGGCGTCGAAGGCGATCTGGATGTTGTCTTCGAGCACATGCGGCAGCAGGCCGTCCACACCTTCGTAGGTGGTCTTGAGGCCCATGTCGCGGGCACGCTTGAGGCCTTCGGATTCCGGATCGATCCCGACCATCCATACCGGTTCGAGCACCGGGCTGCGCTGGATCTTGTAGATCAGGTCGGTGCCGATGTTGCCCGACCCGATCAGTGCACAACGAATCTTTTTCATGAATCCCTCTCAGTCATTCTGTTTCTTGTCGGATTCGTCTGAACCCGCAGGCCGGATAAGCGTCAGCGCCATCCGGCAATCAACCTGTCATGTGGCACCGTGGTGCCGGATGGCGCGTTCGCTTATCCGGCCTGCGCCACTGCCCCCTCCCCTTCAAGGGGAGGGTTGGGGTGGGGATGGGGTTAGAACGTAACCGACGAACCCCATCCCCCTCCTGACCTCCCCCTTGAAGGGGGAGGAATTCGATCGTCACTTCGCCAGCCGAATCTGCCTTATTCGACAAACCGCATCGACACACTTCCCAGCTCCTGGAAGCGCGCGATCACGTTGTCGCCCGGCTGCACGGCAATGGCTTCGGTGATGCCGCCGCTCATGACGAAGCTGCCGGCCGGCAGGGTCTCGCCCATCTCGGCGAGGATGTTCACCAGCATGGCCACGGCTTCGGCGGGATGGCCGAGCACGGCGGCGGAGGCGCCCATGGCCACCATCTCGCCGTTCTTTTCCATCACCACGCCCAGGGTGCGCAGATCCAGGTCCTTGGGGTCGCGGGCGCGACCGCCACCCACGTAGCGGGCCGACGAGCCGTTGTCGGCGATCACGCTCTCGAGGTCGAACTTGAAACCGGAGAAGCGCGAATCGATGATCTCCACCGCCGGCAGCACGTAGTCGGTGGCCTCGAGCACCTCTTCCTTGGTGCAGTTGGGGCCGATCAGGGTCTTGTTGGTGACGAAGGCCACTTCACATTCCACGCGCGGATGCACCAGGTCGCCGGTGGAGATGGCGGAGTTTTCCGGCCGCGCCATGCGGTCGGTGAGGAAGCCGATGGAGGGCACGTTCACGCCCATCTGCTGCATCTTGGCCTTGGAGGTGAGCCCGGCCTTCCAGCCCACATGACGGTGGCCCTGGGCGATGAAGCGGCGGCGCAGCTCCGTCTGCACGGCATAGCCGTCGCCGTGCGTCATGTTCGGGTACTCGTTGGTGAGCTTGGGGATCGCGTAGGCGCGGGTCTGGGCGCCTTCGATGCGTTCGGTCAGGCGCACGATGTCTTCGCGCGTGAGGGTGGTTTCCATGCTCATACGGCGCTCCTGCCCGAGAATTTGATACTGCAGCTGCCCAGCCCGCCCACATGGCAGACCAGTTCGTCACCGCCGGTGACCGGCACCAGGGCCGACTGCGACCCGGAGAGGATCACCTCCCCGGCCTTGAAGGGGATGCCCAGCTCGCCCAGGGTGTTGGCCAGCCACGCCACGGCGTTGGCCGGGGAACCCTGCACGGCGGCGCCGACGCCGGTGGAGAACAGTTCGCCGTTCTTCTCCAGCACCATGCCGGCCAGGGTGATGTCCAGCTTGCGCGGATCGCCCTTCGTCTTGCCCAGCACATAGACACCGCAGGAGGCGTTGTCCGCCACGGTGTCCTGGATCTTGATCTTCCAGTCAGTGATGCGCGAATCGACGATCTCGAAGCACGGCACCACGTAGTCGGTGGCGCGGATCACGTCCATGGCGGTGATGCCCGGGCCGGTCAGATCTTCCTTGAGCACGAAGGCCAGCTCGGCCTCGGCCTTGGGCTGGATCAGGGTACCCAGGTCGATGGTGGCGCCGTCTTCATAGACCATGCCGGAGGTCAGCTGGCCGAAGTCCGGCTGGAACACGCCGAGGAAGTCCTGCACCGGCTTGGAG
Organism: Nitrogeniibacter mangrovi; assembly: GCF_010983895.1. GTDB lineage: Bacteria > Pseudomonadota > Gammaproteobacteria > Burkholderiales > Rhodocyclaceae > Nitrogeniibacter > Nitrogeniibacter mangrovi. The sequence continues at coordinate 136,658 of NZ_CP048836.1, read as the reverse complement.
GTCACGCCGATCTTCTTGCCGATGATGGTCTCGCCCGCCTGCACGCGGCGGTCGATGTAGCGCAGCGCGATCCTATAGGCGTCTTCGAGCGCAATGTCGGGATAACGCTCGGTCAGCGGCGCGACGGTCTTGCGTTCGAGCCAGGCGGTGTAGAGCTCGTCGCCGCATTGGTTGATCAGTTCTTCGTTCATCGAAAATTTACCGTAAGGTCAAATTCAGAGCTGCAAGCTATGGAGAAAGCGTCGCGAGCGGCGTCGAGGTTGCGACGAGAAGCGCAGCCGTACGAATGTACGGTGAGCATCGCAGTTGCAAGATCGGGTCGCGCAGTAGCTTTATTCATAGCTTGATGCAGACGTTGCGCGTCTCGGTATAGAACTCGAGGGAGTGCACACCGCCCTCGCGGCCGATGCCGGACTGCTTGGAGCCGCCGAAGGCGGTGCGCAGGTCGCGCAGGAACCAGCTGTTGATCCAGGTGATGCCCACGTCGATGCGGGCCGCCATACGGTGGGCGCGAGCGAGGTTGGTGGTCCAGATGGTCGTGGACAGACCGTAGTCGGTGTCGTTGGCCAGGCTCACCACTTCGGCCTCGCTGTCAAAGGGACGGAGATGACAGCAGGGGCCGAAGATCTCTTCGCGCACCACCGCGGCGGTTTCGGGCAGGCCGGTCCAGATGGTCGGCTGCACCCAGTTGCCACCGGCCAGTTCGGCGCTCATGTCGGGCACGCCGCCGCCGGTGACCACGGTCGCGCCTTCCTCGACGGCCTTGGCGTAGTAGGAGAGCACCTTCTGCTGGTGCTCCTTGCTGATCAGGGGGCCGTAGTCGGCCCCGGCGTCACGCGGACGGCCGAAGCGCACCGACTCGGCCATCTCCTTGAGCGCGGCGACGAAGCGATCGAAGATCGGGCGCTCCACATAGACCCGCTCGGTGCCCAGGCAGACCTGGCCGCTGTTGAGAAAGGCGGAGCGGAAGATGCCCTTGACCGCCGCATCGAAATCGCAATCGGCGAACACGATGCCGGCGTTCTTGCCGCCCATCTCGAAGGACACGTCGCGGGTGCCCTCGGCGGCCGCCTTCATGATCGCGGTGCCGGTGCGGGTCTCGCCGGTGAAGGTGATGGCGTCCACGCCCGGGTGACGGGTGATGTACTCGCCGGCCGACTGCGGGCCGAAGCCGTTGACCACGTTGTACACGCCCTTGGGCACGCCCACCGCGTTCATCACCTCGCCGAGCAGGGCGGCGGTGTTCGGGGTTTCCTCCGAGGGCTTGACGATCACCGCGTTGCCGCAGGCCAGCGCCGGGCCCACCTTCCAGGTCATGAGCAGGAAGGGCGCGTTCCACGGGCTGATCACGCCGATCACGCCCTTGGGCACGCGAATCCCGTAGTTGAGCGCGCCCTCGCCGTCCGGGGTGTCCATCTGGAACGTCTCGGTCGGCACGTTCTTGATGACGTCGGCGAAGACCTTGAAGTTGGCCGCGCCGCGCGGGATGAACACATGCTCCATCACATGCGCCGGCTGGCCGGTGTCTTCCATCTCGGCCTGCACGAAGTCGTCGAAGCGGCGGGTGATCTCGTCGGCCACCGCGTAGAGCATGTCCACCCGCTGGGCGGTGGGCATGCGGCCCCACTCACCGTCCATGGCATTGCGCGCCGCCGCGACCGCCGCGTCCACCTCGGCCTTGCCGCCTTCGGCAATGCTGGTGATGACGGTGTTGTCGAGCGGTGAGCGCTTCTCGAAGCGCTTGCCCGTCGTGCCGGCAGTGAATTCCCCGGCGATGAAATGATCGATCTGACGCATGTCCTGGTCCTGTCACCCGTGGGCGGGGCGACGCATTTAAGTTCCATGGGAGTCTAGGAAGTGCAGTGCATACCGTCCAATACCTTATATCTGGCGCCTCGATACTCATCAGGTATTGCCGCCGAAAGCGGCCTGCGCCGCGTCGACACCTTGGAGGCGCACCGGTCCCTCCCATATGATGAAAAAACGTCACCCCCACGGAGCCTGCCACGGCGTGAAGCTCACTCGTCTGCCCCATCCATCCCCGGGACCGCGCTGGCGGTGGGCAGGGCATGGCCTCGTCGCCCTTGCCCTGTGGGCTGCGGCGATCGCCTACGCCGCGACCGCGGCACCACTGAAATCGATCACCGTCGCCGTCAGCGACAACAGCCCGCCGTGGGTCTTCCGTGACGCGGACGGCCACCTCCAGGGCCTCGGCGTCGACCGGTGGTCGCTGTGGGAGGCGGCCACCGGCATCAAGGTCAATCTCCGTGCGGTCACCTACCGCCAGGCCAAGGACCTGTTGCTGGCCGGCAAGGTGGATGCCATCGACTTCGTCTCCAACGCCGATGTGGAGAAGGACCAGCTGGACCTGTCGGACGCCTACATGCCATCCAACCTGGTGCTGTATTTCCACAAGAGCATCAGCGGCATCGTGGATGCGAAGAGCACCCGCGGCTTTCTGGTCGGCGTACGACGCGGCGGCGTCTGTCCGTCGGAACTGCGTGAGGGCGGGTCCTACAATCTGGCGCCGTATCCGAGCTTCGTCGCGCTGGTCGACGCCGCCCTCGACGGCGATGTGAAGGTGTTCTGCCTGCCGGACCAGCAGGCGGCCTACCTGCTCAACCGGGCCGGCAAGGCCGCCGAGTTCCGCCGCTCCCCACCGCTGCGCTCGCTCACCGCGCACTGGGCGGTGCGCAAGGGCAACGCGGCCATGAAGACGCTGATCGCGGCGGGTTTTGCGCGCGTCGACCCGGCCGCCCGCCAGGCGGTGTTCGATCGCTGGCTGGGATCGAGCGTGGACCAGCCCCCGGTCTATCTGCGCCACCTGGCCGAAGCCCTGGTCGTGGCCGCGATCACGCTCCTGGTGTTGCTGGCCTGGCTGTGGACCCTGCGCCGCGCAGTGAAGCGGCGCACCGCCGACCTGCTGGCGGCCAAGCGCGACCTGGCCGCGCGCGTTCGCGAACAGGCCTGCCTGCATGGCGTCTTCAAGGCCAGCGAGGACCTCAACACGCCCTTGCGCGTCATGCTGCACGATGTGGCCGACGCCCTGCGCACGGGCCTGGCCTGCGCCGATGCGGCGAGCGTCGAGGTCGACTGGGACGGGCAACACCACGCCACCGGCACCGCGCAGAACGCCGGCACCCGGCTCAGCGCGCCCCTGCTCGCCGAAGGGCAGACGCACGGACAGCTGACCGTCACCTACGATCCACCGCGCGCCAGCGCCGACGACCGAACCGTCCATGACCAGGCGCGCGGACTGCTCGATCTGGTGGCCCAGCGCCTGGCGACCGTGTTCGAGCGCCGGGCCCTGCAGGACGAGCGGCGCGAGCTGGACCGGCAGATGTTCCAGATGGAGAAGCTGACCACCATGGGCGAGCTGACCATGGGGCTGGCCCATGAGATCGGCAACCCGCTCGGCGGCATGAAGGCCGTCGCCCAGTCGCTGCAACACGAGGCGGCGCTGCCGGACGACGTGCATGAGGATCTGGCGCGGCTGGAGGCGGAGATCGACCGCCTGTCCGCCTTCCTGCGCAGCTTCCATGGCTACGCCGCGCAGCAGGCGCCCGCGCCCGAGGCCTGTGCGCTCGAGCGCATCCTCGACGACGTCCTGTTCTGGACCCGGCGCGATGCGCGCAGCGGCAAGGTGCGCTTCGAGGTCGCCGGCCTCGATACCCTGCCGCCCCTGCGCGCCGACCGCCACCAGCTCAAGCAGGTGCTGCTCAACCTGGTCATGAACGCGATCCACGCCCTGCCCGAGGGCGGCACCGTGGCGATCCGCGCCGCCCGCGCCGGCGCCACCGCGCGCCTGGAGGTGGCCGACTCGGGCGCCGGCATCGCCCCCGAACTGCTCACCCGGATCTTCGAGCCTTTCTTCACCACCCGGCGCGACGGCAGTGGCCTGGGCTTGCCGATCGTGCGCAAGATCGTCGAGGATCATGGCGGCAGCGTTTCCATCACCAGCGAGCCCGGCCGCGGTACCCGGGTGACCCTGATCTGGCCCCTCGCCATCGAAGACCATGACCCAATCGATCCTGCTCGTTGAAGACGACGACACCCTGCGCAGCACCGTCGCGAAGTTCCTCGCACGACAGGGCTTCGAGGTGGACACCGCCGCCGACGGCGCCACCGCGCTCGAACGGCTGGCCGCCCGCCGCTTCGCGGTCACCCTGCTCGACCTCCACCTGCCCGACATGAGCGGGCTCGACGTGATCACCCGGACCATGGCCGCCGTCGGCGACGGCGGCAGCGCGCCCCTGTTCGTCGTCATGACCGCCTACCCGGAAGTGCGCACCGCGGTGGCCAGCCTCAAGGCGGGCGCCTACGACTACATCAACAAGCCCTTCGACCTGGAGGATCTGCGCGAACTGATCCGGCGCGTGCTCGAAACCCACCAGCTGCGCCGCGAGGTGGCCTGGCGGCGGGCGCAGGCGAAATCGGCCAGCACGGACGAGCTGCGCGGCGGCACGGCGGTCTTCCTCGACATGCTGGAGACGACCCACAAGGTGGCCGCCGCGGGCAAGGTGCCGGTGCTCATCCGGGGCGAATCCGGCGTCGGCAAGGAGAAGATCGCGCACACGATCCATGAACGCTCGATGCGCGCCGGCGGCCCCTGGGTGACGCTCAACTGCGCCTCGCTGCCCGAAGGCCTGCTCGAATCGGAGCTGTTCGGCCATGAACGTGGCGCCTTCACGGATGCCAAGCAGACCAAGCGCGGCCTGCTGGAGCTGGCCGACGGCGGCACCCTGTTCCTTGACGAGATCGGCGATCTGGCCCCCGCCCTGCAGCCCAAGCTGCTGCGGGTGCTCGAGACCCAGCGCTTCCGCCGCCTCGGCGGCCAGGCCGAGCTGTCGGTGGACGTGCGCTTCGTCGCCGCCACCCACCGCGACCTGCGCGCCATGACCCGGGACGGCAGCTTCCGCGAGGACCTGTACTTCCGCCTCAACGTCGCCGCCATCGACATCCCGCCCCTGCGCGAGCGCCAGGAAGACATCCTCACACTGGCACGCCATTTCCTCGAACAGGTGGCGCCCGAGATCGGCATCGAGGTGCCGCGCATCGCCGCCGACGTGCCCCCCCTGCTGCTGGCCTACCGCTGGCCGGGCAACATCCGCGAGCTGCGCAACGTGATGGAGCGGGCCGCGATCCTCTCCGGCGGCGACACCATCGAAGTGCGCCACCTGCCCAAGGAACTGCACGACGACGGGGAGCCGGGCGCCGCCGCCTGGCCCGGGGACGAGAGCGCCATCCGTCCCCTGAGCGACTTCGAGGCCGACTACATCGCCCACGTCCTCTACCTGTGCGGCGGCAACAAGACCCAGGCGGCGGCCCTGCTCGGCGTCACCCGCGCCACCCTGCGCAACAAACTCGCCGACTGATCCGCGGCCGGGCAATATTCGCCCACCCCTGTCGAGGGAGCGGTCGAAATTCGACCACTCGGCCGCGCCCGGCACGCCCCCACGGATCGCCGCCCTTCAATCTCGGTCATTTGACTAAATATCGAGATTTATTGCGTTACACCCACACGCCCCCCGCACCGCCCACCCGGGCGTCATGGCGGCGAATCCCTTGGCACACGAGTTGCAGACAGTCTCCACCGCGAGCGCCACATCGACGCGCTCGTGGAATGACAAGAAACAAAACACGACAACGGAGACAAGCATGCACAAGACGTCCTTCGCCTTGGCCGTCGGCGCGATCGCGCTCGCCGGCGCCGGTCTGCCCGCCCCCGCTCAGGCGCAAACCCCCAATCCACTCGAAACCGCTCGCCCCCTGCCACAAGGACCATCGCGCTGGGCCGCGGACTACCGCTTCCTCAAGGACCCGGCCAAGCGCACCGATCCGCTCGATGCGATCCGCTACCACGAACTCGGCGAGTCCTCCTGGCTGGTGCTCGGCGGCGATATGCGCTTCACCCACCGCACCATCAGCAATCCCGACTTCGCGCTGGGCCCGTTCCAGGACGATTCCTTCGTCATGCAACGTCTGCAGCTGCACGCCGATCTGCACTTGTTCGACGATGCGGTGCGCGCCTTCCTGCAGATGCAGAACACCAGCACCTGGGGCGCGAAGCTCCCCACCCTGCGCGACGGCAACGGCACCGATGTCGCCCAGGGCTTCGTGGATCTGAACTTCGGTCTCGGCGACGCCAAGGCCACGCTGCGCGCCGGCCGCCAGGAGATCCAGTTCGGCCAGGGGGCGCTGTTCAACATCGGCGACCTGCGCAACGTCCGCCTCGCCTTCGACGGCATCCGCGCGACGGTGAAGGCCCAGGACGGCAAACGCCTGGATCTGGTCGCGCTCCAGCCCATCGCCTACGAGATCGGCGCCATGAACAACCGCGCCGACGAGAACACCCAGATCTACGGCGCCTACGGCACCTTGCCACTGGCCAAGGGCATGGCCCTCGACCTGTACGGCTTCACCCGCCATATCGAGACACGCCGCTTCCAGGGCTTTGTCGGCGAAGAAGACCGCCAGACCTTCGGCGGCCGCTTCTTCGGCAACACCGAGAAGTTCAAATGGACCTGGGATGTCGTGGGCCAGACCGGCGACCATGCCGACCGCGACATTCGCGCCTGGGGCATCCGCAGCCACACCCAGTACAAGCTCGATTCGGCCCACAAGATCGCCGTCGGCATCCATTTCGACGCCGCCAGCGGCGGCAAGCCGAACGGCTCGAACAGCCACACCTTCGATCCGCTCTACCCCAAGAACGGGGAATACGGCATCGCCGGCGTGACCACCCAGTCGAACATCATCATCTTCGGCCCCTCGCTCGCCTTTTCGCCGATCCCGAAGTCCCACGTCCACGCCGAGATCATGCGGACCTGGCGGCAGAACACCAACGACTACGTGTACCTGCCGGGCATGCGTCCCGTGGTCGGCACCCTGGGCAACGACGAACGCGACATCGGCACCGCCTACCAGATCGGCGGTCGCTGGGCCCCCAGCCGCAACTTCGCCGTCGATATCGATCTCATGCGCTTCGATGTCGGCCCGGCGGTCGAGAAGGCCGGCGGCAAGGATTCGAGCGGCGTCGAGTTTCGTCTTTCCGCGAGCTTCTGACCCCGGCAACGGGCTGACCGACGGGCCAACGCAGACGGCCTCCGGCGGCACCTAACCCACCATCACCCCCGGCCGGCCAGCGCGCCCGAAGGGACTCGGATGAGGAGATCCACCTTGAACAAGACCATTGATTCCACACACACGAAACGCCTCGCAGGCACCCTCGCCGCCTGCGCGCTCGCCCTGGCGGGCATCGCCCAGGCACCGCTGGCCCAGGCGGCCCCCGTGGCCAAACGGCCCAATCTCATCGTCATCCTGGCGGACGACCTGGGCTATTCGGACATCGGCCGCTTCGGCGGCGACATCGCCACGCCCAACCTGGACAAGCTCGCCCACGACGGCACGACGATGACCCAGTTCTACGCCTCGCCGTTCTGCTCGCCCACCCGCGCCATGCTCATGTCGGGCACCGACAACCACCTGGCCGGCTTCGGCGACATGGGCGAGCTGCTGGTCCCCGAACAGAAGGGCAAGCCGGGCTACGAGGGGCACCTGAACGATCGCGTGGTGACCGTCGCCGAAGTGCTCAAGAGCGCCGGCTACCGCACCGCCATGACCGGCAAGTGGCACCTGGGGGTGCCGGAGCAGTTCAGCCCGGCCGCGCGCGGCTTCGATCAGTCCTACGCCCTGGTGCAGGGCGGCGCCAGCCACTATGGCGACCAGCTCGGCGTCATCGCCGGCAACCCGGACAAGTCGCCCAAGGCCATTTACCGAGAGAACGGCAAGACGGTGGACATCCCGAAGGATTTCTACTCCTCGGATTTCTACACCTCGAAGATGATCGACTACCTCAAGGCCGGCGAGCACTCGGGCAAGCCCTTCTTCGCCTACCTGGCCTACACCGCCCCCCACTGGCCGCTGCAGGCCCCCCAGGTGGACGTGAACAAGTACGAGGGCCGCTACAAGGCAGGCTACGAAGCGCTGCGCAAGGAACGGCTGGCACGCATGCGCCAGATGGGCATCGTCACCACCGACGAAGCCGCCTACCCGGGCAACGCGGTGTGGCCCAAGTGGGATGAGCTCACGCCCGAGCAGAAGGCCTCCGAGGCGCGGCGCATGGCGGTGTACGCCGCCATGGTGGACCGCATGGACCAGAACATCGGCCGCCTGTTCGCCTACCTGAAGCAGAGCGGCCAGATGGACAACACCTACGTGTTCTTCATGTCCGACAACGGGCCCGACGGCAACTCGGTGTACGACGTCGCGCGCACCCGCGAGTGGATCCACAAGCAGCTCGACAACAGCACCGCCAACCTCGGCCGTCCGGGCTCCTTCGCCGAGTACGGCCCGGGCTGGGCGCAGGTGTCGGCCACGCCCTTCCACCTCTACAAGGCCTTCGTCTATGAAGGCGGCATCTCGGTGCCCGCCATCGCCTGGGGCCCGGGGGTGAAGGCCGGCGTCGTCAAGCGCGACGCGCTGCGCATCACCGACATCGCCCCCACCCTGTACCAGCTGGCCGGCGCGCACTATCCGACCATGCACAAGGGCAACGCCGTGGTGCCGCTGCGCGGCAAGTCCATGCTCGCCTACCTGCGCGGCAACGCCACCGAGGTGCACGGCAAGGACGAAGCCATGGGCTGGGAGCTGGGCGGGCGCAAGGCGCTGCGCAAGGGCGACTGGAAGATCGTCTACGCCAACAAGCCGTGGGGCTCCGGTGACTGGGAGCTGTACAACGTCGCCGAGGACCGCTCCGAACTGCACAACCTGGCCGCCGCCAATCCGCAGAAACTCGGCGAAATGCTGACCGCCTGGAAGGACTATGTGCGCCAGACCGGCACCCTGGAAATCCCGGGTCTGGCAGACCGCCCGGGCTACAGCAACTCGCGTGGCTACTACGACGATCTGGAATATGAAGCCAAGCTGAAGCCGCGCGCGGCACAATGAGCGCATGCGCCTGATCCCCCGGCTCTTCGCACTGCTCGCCCTGTCGGCATCGGCGGCCCTCGCCGCCGTGCCGCAGGCGGGCACCCGGCCCGACTACGTGCCGGACCGCGAATGCCTGGGCTGCCACACCGCACAGGCCGGGCGCTGGGCCGACTCCAAGCATGCCCACGCCATGGCCCAGGCCGGCCCGCGCACCGTGCTCGGCGATTTCGCCGCGGCGCACTTCTCGGGCCCGGGTGAGCAGGCGCGCTTCGTGCGCCATGATGGCCGCTATTTCGTGGTCACCGAGGATGCCGGCGGCCAACCCGCCGAATTCCCGGTGGACTACACCTTCGGCGTCCGCCCGTTGCAGCAGGTGCTGCTGCCGCTGCCCGGCGGACGGCTGCAGGCCTTCACCCTCGCCTGGGATACCGGGCGCAAACAGTGGTTCAGCCTCCATCCGGACGGCGCCGTCCCGGCGGGCTCCAACCTGCACTGGACCGGCCGCTACCAGAACTGGAACATGATGTGCGGCGAATGCCACACCACCGCCTACCGCAAAGGCTACGACGACCGCCAGGACAGCTACCGCACCACCTGGGCCGAATCGAACGTCGGCTGCCAGGCCTGCCACGGCGGCGGTCGCGCGCATGTGGACAGCGCCCGCGCCCTGGCGCATGCGGGCAATGCCAAGGGCGCGCCCGTGCGCACCCCCAACCAGGCGCTCTACGCCGAGCGCGCCGGCGGCCCTGCGCAGGTGGACCAATGCGCCGCCTGCCACGCCCGGCGCACCCGGCTGGTCGAGCAGACCACCCCCGGCGCCCCCCTGCTCGACAACTTCATCCCCGACAATCTGCGCGCCGACCTCTATCACGCCGACGGCCAGCAGATGGCGGAGGTGTTCGAATACGGCTCCTTCCGCCAGAGCCGCATGTACCAGGCCGGCGTCGCCTGCACCAACTGCCATGAACCGCACAGCGGCGCCCTGCGCGCACCGGGCAACAGCCTGTGCCTGCAATGCCACACCCCCACGCCCGACACCCGGCGCTTCCCGGGCCTGAAGGCGAAGCACTACGACGCGCCCGAACACCATTTCCACACGCCCGGCAGCGCCGGCGCCCAATGCGTCGCGTGCCACATGCCCAGCCAGAACTACATGGTGGTGCACGCCCGGCGCGATCACGCCATCCGCATCCCGCGCCCCGACCTGACCCGCACGATCGGCACCCCCAACGCCTGCCAGAACTGCCATGCGGACAAGGGCGCGGAATGGGCCGAGGCCGCGATCGAACGCCATCACGGCAAGCATGCCCGGCCCGAACACTACGGCCAGATCCTCGCCGCCGCACGCCGGGGCGAGGCAACGGCCATCCCGCGCCTCGCCGCCCTGATCGCGGACACCACCCAACCGGCCATCGTGCGCGCCACCGCCCTGGAGACCTGGGCCCGGCGCAACCCCGGCCCGGTGCCCGCCGCCGCGCTCGCCGACCCCGATCCCGTCGTGCGCGCATCCGCCGCCCTCGCCGTCGCCGCCCGCCCCGCCACGGAACGCCTCGCCCAGTTGCCCCCCCTGCTCACCGACCCGCGCCGGGCCGTGCGCATCACCGCCGCCCGGGGCCTGGTCGACCTGCCCGACAGCCGCCTCGCGCCGGCATCGGTCGCCACGCGCCGGGCCGCGATGGCGGCGCTGACCGCCGCCCGCCAGGCCATGGCCGACATGCCCAGCGTCCAGCTCGACATGGCCGCCATCGCCCTCGCCCAGCGCGACGTGACCGGCGCGGAAACGCACTACCGCCGCGCCCTCGAGCGCGAACCCGCGCTGCAACCGGCCCGCCTCGGCCTCGCCGCCCTGCTCTCAGCCACCGAACGGACCGACGCAGCGGTTGAACTGCTACGCGCCGGCCTCGCGAAATCCCCGGCACCCGGCCAACTGCACTTGGCACTCGGCCTGCTTGCAGGGCAACAAGGCCAATGGGAAGCGGCGGCCCGCGAACTGCGTGAAGCCGTCAGGCTCATGCCGGAGCATGTGCAGGCACGGCGGAATCTGTATGCGGTGGAGCGTTATCTGGCGCGAACGGATGCGCGGGCTCGGGAATGACGGTCTCGGCGATGCAGGAGTTTTGGCCGGTCGGCGCCGCGTCAGTGGCGCTCGTGATGGGCACGCCGAGAACGATGTCGTGGCGACCTACCATCTCGGATATGTGCGCACTGTCCGGTGGCGCCAATTGATGCCAACGCAAATATGGCTGCTTACGCCTCGAAGCTGACGTTTAACATTTTAGGTAAAAGGCGGCCCGCTTGCGGGACGTCCAGCGACCGGGGGGAGCGACTTTGACTGAATTGTTAGGCATGAGCTAGCGACGTATGGCAGTCGAGTGAAGCACACGAAGGAGGTTGTTTCTATCGCCGGGATTGCGCGACGCCATTTCGAACTCCTCTTTGGTCATGTTGTACATGCCAATCACGTCAGGATCACCTCCATCAAGCCAGATGAAGTTCCAATCGTCGTCCAGACGCTCGGCTGACTTGATAATCGTGAACTCAACCAAGCCAAACTTTCTTGGCTTTCCAATGCGAACCACAATACAACTGACGTTATGGAAGCTTTGGTCAGATGGCTCGGCTTGGACGGCGACGTTGAACCCGCCGCGGTCCTTCACACTAGGGAATGCGATGCCTTTTGCGCCGATTCTCGAATATATCGATTGGGCTAAGGCCCGGCTAAACATGTAACCATTGTTCGATGCGTCTGGATCTGCAAGGACGCTGGCGAAGAACCTGTCAATGTAGATCTTCTTCACGGCGTCGTGTCGTGGCATCCCGTTAATAATTTTTGCGATCGTCATATCAGGATCCCGGCCGGCGAAGTGCATGTACCCATTCTTCTGCACATTTGCGTACTCGCCAATAACCGCGAGTCGGATAGGAGATTCGTTTTTGATCCTAAAACCGGCTAGCTGGACGAGTTGACCTTCCGTTGCGCCAACTTCAGCGAGGGCTGTCTCCTTACCCTGTGCGATATAAAAGCATGGGATGCCGCGGTCATTGACGCGTCCCTGCTTAGCAAGCTCGGGAGGTGGATAGTCAAGGTCAGAGATATTCGGATAGATTTCCTGCTCTACAGTTCTGGCGCGCCAAAAAATGCTGCCTCGGCCGAACTCAAGTGAAATAATCTCGTACTGTCCAAAAAGCGGCTCTATGGCGTCACAGAACGCTGACTCACTCTCGCTCAATAGCGCTTGATCAAAGATTTTCTCGCAGTCATCGAGGGTCATGGGCGTCATGCCAAACACCTGAGTTTAGCCGCGTCGCGAAGCGGCGTCGGCTTGGACAAATTGTCAGCGGGCAACATCGGGATGCAGCTTCATGAGCTGGCGGTAGACGCGGACCATTGCCGGCGTGGCAGATTCTGTAAGTGAAACGTAATTGACCACGGCACGCCCCAGCATGGCTATAGCTTCTCCCGGCTCGACCACGATCTTGTCTTCGTTCGGATCATTCGCGTGCTTCAGGGAGTTGCGGACACCGTTGATCTCCTGCCGGATGATCTCGAATGGACGACCTCCGGTAAGCTCTCGATCGAGATCAATCAAGTGGTCGATCATGGCGCGCTTCCCGGTGCGCTGAAGGAGCTTGCCCAGGATTTCCTCTGCTGCGCCCGCTAGCGTGACGACCGCAAGATAGTCACCGCCCGAAAAATGGAGGGCTATGGCCGACTCAAGCTGTCTCGTTGCGACATCGAGTTTAGAAATTTCCATTGCCCGCTAACTTGTTGTAGACCGGAAAATTGCGCACGTAACCAGTTGGCTGCGGTATGCCGTGACCGCCCCCGCTGGCTTGAACCCCTTGTGACACCTGAGATTGGGCAGTGCGGCGCGTTTATTTTCAGTCATAACCAAATCCACAAAGCCCGCAGACGTGATGAAGGCAATCCTTACCATATGTTCATGATCAGAATACGATTGTCATGATTTCATGTCTATCGCATCAGTTCGGATGCTTTAAGCGAAAGACCGCTTCAGGTTCTGAGCGGACTGAGTACAAACTGAGGCGACAGTCGCCCCACGGAACTGAGTTGTACGAGCCCAAAAACAAAAGCCCGCTTTCGCGGGCTTCTGCTTTTCTTAAATCGCCTTAAACAGCGGACTTCGCACCTGCTGCGCATCCGCCGCCGAGATGAATTTCTCGGTGTAGATGTCGCGCTCGAAGAGCCGGCCCTGCATCAGGGTGGTGATGCAGGCGTCGATCATGAGCGGGGGGCCGCACAGGTAGGCTTTGTGATCGCGGAAGTCGTTGTCGAAGTGGGCCTTGGCCGCTTCGTGCACATAGCCGCGAAAGCCGTCCCAGTCCGAGCCTTCGGGCTCGTCCGAGAGGGTGGGCACGTAGGTGAAGTTGGGGTGCTTTTCCGCCAGGGCGGTGAACTCGTCGTGGTAGTAGAGTTCGTCGCGGTTGCGCTGGCCGTACACCAGGGTGATGGGCAGCTCGCAGCCTTCTTCGAGCAGGTCGAGGATCATGGAGCGCGGGCTGGAGAGGCCGGAGCCGCCGGCCATGAAGATCATGGGCATGTGGGCGGATTTCTTGACGAAGAAGCGCCCGTAGGGCCCGGTGATGCGTATCCGGTCGCCGGCCTTCATCTCTTCATGCACATAGGTGGTGCCCTTGCCACCGGGCACGATGCGGATGTTGAGCTCCACCTCGCCGTCGCTGGACGGGGCGCTGGCGATGGAGAAGGCGCGCGCGCCGATGTCGCCGGGCAGCTCGAGGTTCACATACTGGCCGGCCTGGAACTGCGCCGGGTGGTCGAGCTTGATCCATACGCCCTTGATGGTGGGGGTGAGGGATTCGATGCGGGTGACCTCGCCGTCGTAGTCCTGCACCGGCAGGTTGCGGGCGTCCGGGTCTTCTTCGATGTCGGCTTCGATGGTGATGTCGTCTTCCACCGTGGCGCAGCAGGCCAGGCATTTGCCTTCGTCGCGCTCGAAGTCCATGAGCGCGAAGCTGGAGGCCTCGCCGTGGTCCACCTCGCCGTCGACGATGTCCACCTTGCAGGTGGCACAGAGGCCGTGGCAGCAGGCATGGGGCAGGTAGATGCCGGCGCGCAGGGCGGCGTCGAGGATGGTCTGGCCTTCCTCGATCTCGATGGTCTGGCCCAGGGGTTCAATGGTCAGTTCGAAACTCACGCCAACCTCCGCTTCAGAATCCGGTGCCGTTGAGGCCGTTCAGGCCCGGCGTGGTGAAATGGATCGCGCTCTTGTGGGTGATGCCGTTCTCACGCAGGGAGGTGTCCAGCGCCGGGGTGAAGGGCTCGCCGTCCTTGCTCCACTGCACGGCGGTCCAGTCGATGTGGGCGAAATCCGGATGCCGGCTGTAGGTCTGGGTCAGCTCGGTGTCGATGAGCTGCTGGAAAGTCAGGGTCGGTGGCAGCATCTTGGCGACCGGGGCGTAGAACATGAGGTGTTTGTCCCAGCACAGGTACACCACCTGCATGCCATGGAAGTTGGCGGCCGCGTCCTTGACGACGGGCTCGAAGGGGCGAATGGATTGAACGGACATGTCGGTCTCCTGAAGCCTGTGGGTTTTTGCGGTGGGTTGGCGGATGGCGCTGCGCTTATCCGCCCTACGGATCGTGCCGGCTGTGTTCGGTCTAGACCCCTCCCCCTTCAAGGGGGAGGTTGGGAGGGGGATGGGGTGAGCGTTGCCACCGTTGAAACCCATCCCCACCCCAGCCCTCCCCTTGAAGGGGAGGGTGTCTGTCACTTCACCGGCACTCGCCGATATCCCCCGTTCAGTTACTGGTTGGACGTCGCCATGCCGCGCCACTGGGCGAAGTTCTTCTCGTCCTCGGAGCCGGCAAAGTCGCCGTTGTCGCGGCCGTTTTCGATGTGCCAGTACCTGAGCACCGAGGCGATCGGGTTGAAGTCCGGCGCGGTCGGGTCGTCGCCCTCGGCGAAGCAGTTGCCCTGCATGATCTGATGCACCGGCAGCCAGGCCTCGACGTACTTCTCCGGCTCGTTCTCGAAGATGTGCTGGCAGTGGTCGGAGCAGAAGTGGTATTTCTCGCCCTGGTGCTCCACCTGGCGGTAGGCGATCTGGGTGGGGTCGTCCGGCTCGGTGAACAGCATCGGGATCTGGCACACCTGGCACAGCTGCGGCAGGTTGGGGTTCACGAAGCGCTCGCCCTTGTCGGCCTGCTCGCGGAAGAACTCGAAGCGCGGGCGGTAGTAGGTGTCGAAGGTCTCCGGGTACTTCTCCGACAGCCAGTCGAGCTCGTCCTCGTTCGGAATCCAGGTGTGGAAGTTGGTCATCGGCGCGGCGGCGTAGAAGGTGGTCCACGCCTGGTGGGAGATGTGGTTCTTCTCCTTCTTGATCTGCTCGACGCACTCCGGCACCTTCACGCCGTAGCGGGCCAGGTCCTTGAACAGGCTCATGCCGTTCTGCTCGAAGTAGATCTCCCAGGCTTCCTTCCAGCTCATCACGCGCTTGGGCAGCATGTAGTCCATCATCATGGCGACGATGGTCAGCAGGCGCACGCCGCGCCAGGTCCATTTGTCGATCCACTTCTGCACGATGGGCAGGTTGGCCGGGTCCTGCTCGAGCATGAACTTGATGACTTCGAGGCCGAGGGTCATGTGCCGGGCTTCGTCCGACTGGGCGGAGAAACCGAAGGTCATGGTGCCCATGTCGCCGTTGTAGGCCGCACCCGAGACGAAGGGCACGAACACCAGGTTGGTCAGCACGTACTCGAAGGAGAAGCTGATCGCGATGATGTATTCGAAGGGGCCGCAGGTGCAGGCGTCCTCGAAGAAGCTCTTGGGCACCGACAGGTACCACAGCCGGTCGTTCATGTGCTTCCAGTCGTGGATGCCGTTGTAGAACCGGTTGTAGTTGGAGATGGCGTGGATCTGGGTCTGGGCGTGGCGCAGCTCGTCGATGGCCTGCATCTGGCAGGCCACCTGCGGGCCGACGCCGGCCATGTGCCGGCCCAGGCGGGCGAAGCCGCGGTGGGCGTTGTATTCCAGCGACGGCACCGCCGACAGGAAGATCTTCATGGCGTTGATGTAGCGCGCGTCGGTCACGTTCAGGTGGCCGTTGTTCTGGTTGTACGCGTCGATGATGGCGTACAGCTTGCGCTCCTTCTCGGCCTGGTACTTCCAGTAGGAGTCCATGGTCAGGCGGAACGGGTCTTCCCACTTGTCCCAGTCGTGGATCTTCAGCCCCTCGTAGTGGATCAGGGGATAGACATCCTCATGCTTCTCGTAGCTGGGCTCCCAGCCCAGGTCGCGGGTCATCAGGGCGTATTTTTCCTTCAGCCCCAGTTTCTTCTTCACGGACATGTCCATGGGTCGTTCTCCTCTCTGTTGCTTCGGGGCTCAGTCGTTCCAGGCCAGACGGAATTCGTCCTCGTCCTCGTCCACGTGCCCCGACAGGGTGATCAGGTGCACCTGCATCTCCTGCAGGTCGTAGGGGCGGCCGATGAGCTCTTCCATGGTTTCGCGCTTGAGCACGAGGCTGTGCGGCACGTTGATCTTCACCATGGCGGGTTGCTCGTCCACCACCGCGTTGGGGTTGTCCTGGAGCAGGGCCTCGACGATGTAGCGGCTTTCTTCGTTGGTTTGCAGGGCGATGAATACGTCAGACATGGCGGGATCTCACAGGTCGAGGCCGAGCTTGGCGGCGCGGGCGTTGAAGGATTGGGTGATGGTGTCGAGGATGGCGGCGGCGTCGGTGCCGAAGGCCTTATCGGCGATCGGGCCGAGCGCCTCGACGGCGCGGTCGCGCCAGGTGCGGGTCCAGCCGGTGAGCAGGTCGCGGTTGGCTTCCGATTCCTTGGCGGCGGTCTTGATGACCGCGTCGATCCACTTGCGCATCTCGGCATGCCACTCGGTCATGAACACGCACATCAGGGAGACGCCGGCACCGCCCCGGGCACCGAGGCGGGTGTCCACGAACTGCTCGTAGATCAGCGGGTACAGCAGGCCGTCGCTGACGAAGTTCTGCGCCACCAGCAGCTCGAACCAGTCGCGGGTGACCAGCGTCTTCTCCACCAGGCGGCGCAGCGGCTGCCAGGCGGCGTCGTTGATCCAGGCTTCACGGCCGGCCGCGAGCGCCTCGGTGTCGCCAAGGGCCAGGCCGACGCGGGTCAGGTACTGGGCCACGCCCAGGTTGTCCATGGCGGCGAACATGCAGGGCTGGGTGATCAGCGTGCCGTAGCCGTCCGCGCACATGCCGGTGTTGTTCATGTTGGCGCCCCAGGCGGCATGGCGCAGCGGCATCAGCACCTCGAGGGCGAGCCGGCGGTCGTCATCGCCCAGCTGGGCGAGCAGGCCGCGGGTCTCGACGAAGTCGAAGTTGGCCTCGGCGGAGTCCTGCTGGCGCGCCCGGGTCAGGGTGTAGGTGCCGTAGTAGAACTGGCGCGGGTCCTTGAAGGCGTACCAGTCCGCCATGACCAGGGCGGTGCGCTTCGGGTCGTGCAGCTCGTGCTCCGGATCCCAGCTGGGGCGGTACTGGAGGTTGGCGTCGGCCTGGATCTCGTAGCTGCCTTCCTGGTAGCGCGAGGCGGGCTTGTCGCCGAAGCGGCGCACCAGGTGGTCGAAGGTGTTGCGCAACGGCTTGATGCTGACGGTGCGAAGGTCAATCTGCATGGGGTCGTCTCCGTGGGGCCCGTCGCGGGCCGGTTTATTTGAATTGGCGCCCCGAGACCTCGCTCAGGCGCCACTGCTGCTGGTCGCCCGAGGCGCTCGGCGCATCGGTGAGGAAGGTCACCTGGTTCAGGGCACAGAAGTCGTCGAAGGCGTCGGCGTGGAGGATCATTTCCACGTAGATGTCCGGCTCGCCGATGGCGAAGTCGAACTCGACGAAGCGGTCCGGACGCAGCTCGCGCACCCGCACGTACTTGCGCATGGGGTCGAAGCCGCCCTGCCGGCCCGCCCCGGGGGCGGTCGGATGGCTTGCCATGATGGGCATCTCCTTGGGGTTCGGGTCCCGCACCGCGGGACCCGGCGTCAGGCGGTGATCAGGTCACCACGGTGAGGAAGCTCTCGTGCAGCTTGCGCTGCGGGTAGTCGAGGCCGCCGCCCTCGCCCAGGCCGTCGAAGGTCCAGGTGGTGGGCTCGTAGTCCGGATACGGCTGGTAGCCGCCCATGAAGGTCTCGAAACGGTTGCCCGACGGATCCCAGGCGTAGATGGTGCAGCCGCGGGTGATGCCGTGGCGGGTGGGGCCGATGTCGATGGGCACCTTGTTCATGGCCAGGATGTCGCCGGCACGCAGCACCTCTTCCCAGCTCTCGAGCAGGAAGGACAGGTGATGCAGCTTGCCCGGCTCCGGATGCTCGACGAACGCGATGTCGTGCACCTTGTGCGAACAGGACAGCCAGATCGCCGCCTCGCCCTCGCCGTCCGGGCCGAGCACGCGCTCCACCAGATAGAAGCCCAGCACCTCGCAGAAGAGCTTCTTCACCTCGGCGATGTTCGGGCCGTACAGCAGGCAGTGGTCCAGGCGCACCGGCGCGATGCCCTTCTCCGCGGCCGGGGTCCACGGCGCCGGATTGGTCACCTGGAGGCCGTTGCCCACCTGGGTCTTGGTGGCGTAGAGCTCGATCTTGTGGCCGCTGGGGATCTCGAAGCGCACGCGCTCGCCGGTCTCCATCAACTCGCCCGCCGGGATGCGTTCGGTCGTCAGGCCGTATTCCTGCAGATCGCGCTCGAGCTTGTCCAGGGTCGCCTCGTCGAGCACCTTGAAGGCGAAGAAGTCGATCCCGGCGCGATCGGACTCGCGCAGGATCAGGCTGTTGTGGTCGCGCTCGTCCCAGCACTTCAGGTAGACCCGGCCCTGCGCGTCGCGACCGGTTTCCACCATGCCCAGCACGTCACGATAGTGGCGCACCCCTTCTTCCAGATTCAGCACGCGCAGCTGCGCATGCCCCGGACGCAAAACACCGGTCATTGCCATTTGGATCTCCTCCTCAATGAATCAGATTTTGGTTTTCTCTGTCGGGCGCAAACCGGCGTTCGTACAGACCGCCTTGTGCATCTTGCCCAGCACCTTCACTGACACATCACCCCGGGGAAACACACGGCAGGCGAGCAAACGACGCTCGGCCCGATCCTCCTCGGTGACATGCTGGCAGCTCATGGCGCGGGTCTCGTAGTCCCCGGCCGTGACCTCCACCTTGCAGACGCCACAGCCACCCCCACGGCACCCCACCGGGATGCCGCGACGACCGGAACGGGCCATGGCGATCAGCAGGTTCTCCTGCTCACCGCACGTGTAGCGCTCGCCGGTCTCTTCGATGGTGACCTGATAAGGCATGGCGTCTCCTCCTGCATGTCCTGACGAATCCGTCAGCCGGGCGCGGGAATCAGTTTTTCTAATCGCGCCCTCAGCCCCATTAATGCAGGGGCCGTGCCAGGGGAGCCAAGTGATTGATTTGGATGGATTCTCGAGATTTACGGCGAAAAAGGCGTCAGCCCTCGCCTGACGATTTTGAACACCTGCCCCGAACGCCTGACAAAATGGTCAAGCTGCGTCGCAACAAATTCATTTGGAATCAACTGTTTAGCCCCGCGCCGCCAGAATCGGCGCGGGGCGGCGCCCAGAGCGCTCAGCCCGCCGCGTCGAGCGGCCAGCCCGGCGCGGCCATGCCCGGCCGCCACCCAACGACCTCGTAGTCGGCCACACCGGCCTGCTTGAACGGGTCCTCGGACACCCACTCGGCCACCGCCGCGGCCGACGCGGCCCGGGCCAGGATGATCCCGCCGGTGCGCGGCTCGCGCGGCCCCGACATCAGAAAGTGGCCGGCGTCGTAATGCCGTTCGAGGAACGCGCGATGGGCCGCCAGCTGCGCATCCACCTCCGCCAGCGGACGCCGATAGGTCAGCATGATCAGATACAGCATGGTGTGTTCTCCTTGCATTCAGGGGCGCAGCAACAGGGCGCCGGTGCTCTCGCCCGCCGCCAGCCGGCGCTGGGCCTCGGCCGCCTGCGCCAGGGGCAGCACCGCCCCCACGTTGGCCCTCAGGCCGTCGCGCAGCCGCGCGAAGGTGGCCGTCACGCCCTCACGATACTGCGCCGGATCGGCCATGAAGCCGAACACCCCCGGCCGGCTCAGCGCCACCGGATGCGCCGGCCCCAGCAGGGCCGGATCGATCGGCCCGGTCTCGCCGTCCACCTGGCCGATGCTGGCCACCGCGCCGAAGGGCCGCACCGCGCGCAGCGTCCGCGGCAGGGTCTGGCCGCCGATGCCGTCGATGGCGAAGTCGACCCCGCGCCCGTCCGTCAGGGCCATGACGGCCTCGACGAAGTCGGTCTCGCGATAGCGGATCGCCGCATCGAGGCCGTGTCGCCGCGCCAGATCCGCCTTCGCTTCGGCGCCGACCGTGCCGATCACCCGCGCCCCCAGCGCCCTGGCCCACTGCACCAGCACCAGACCAAGGCCGCCGGCCGCCGCATGAACCAGGAGCGTATCGCCCGCCTTGAGCGGCCACACCCGGGAAAACAGCATGTGGGCCGTAATGCCGCGCAGCAACACACTGGCCACGGTGTCGTCGCCGATGTCGTCGGGCAGCGGCACGGCCCGCTCGGCCGGCAGGTTGCGGGCGCTGGCGTAGCTGCCCACCGGCGCGCCGGCGTAGGCCACCCGCTGGCCCACCCGCAGGTGCCCGCCCCCCGGCCCGACGGCCTCGACCACGCCGGCGGCCTCGGCGCCGAGCACCGCGGGCAGGGCCGGTAGCGCATAGCGGCCGGTGCGATGGTAGATATCGACGAAATTGACCCCGATCGCGGTATGGCGGATGCGCACCTCGCCGGCCGCCGGCGGCGCCAGCGCGACACGACGCCGCCTGAGCTGGCCAACATCGCCGGGCTGCTCGATGAACACCTGATCCGCCATGCGCGAATCCGACCGGGTGAGGACTTGAGAAGACATGCCGGGCTCCGTGGAATTGAACTTGCACGGGCAGCTTAAGGTGATCAGAATCACCCAACAATTCCACAATCATTCGCACATAGTGTGCACATTTGCACAATGAGCCCGACCCCCGAACCGAACCGCCTGCAGTGGGACGACGTGCGCCATTTTCTCGCCCTGGCGCGCCAGGGCAGTCTGTCCGGCGCCGCGCGCACGCTGGGCGTCGAGCACACCACCGTGGCACGCCGGGTCGAGGCGCTCGAACACGCCCTCGGCATTCGCCTGTTCGATCGCCTGCCCCGCGGCTGGTCACTGACCGCCGAGGGCGAGACGCTCATGGCCCAGGCCGGGCGGATGGACGACGAAGCGCAGGCCTTCTCCCGCACCGCTCTCGGCGTCTCGTCCCTGCAGGGCACCGTGCGCCTCTCCGCGCCACCGGTGTTCGCCGGCCATTTCCTGGTCCCCGCCCTGGCCGCCCGGCGCGATCGCTGGCCCAACATCGATCTGGAGGTGATCGGCGAAGCGCGCGACGCCAACCTCGCCCGTGGCGAGGCCGATCTGGCGATCCGCCTGTCGCGCCCCACCGCCCCCGGGCTGGCCACCCGCCCCATCGGCCGGATGGGCTACGGCCTGTACGGCGCGCGCGGCTATGCCCAGCGCCCGGCGCACGAGTGGACCTTCCTGGGCTATGACGACCCGCTCGTGCAAGTGCCCCAGCAGCGGTGGCTGCGCGACATCGCCGGCACCCGCCGCTTCGTGTTCCGCAGCAACGACCTGGCCGCCCTGCTCGGCGCCGCCCGCCACGGCCTCGGCGTCACCGTGCTCCCCCACTTCCTCGCCGCCGACGACCCCTCGGTGGCCCCGATCGACCCGCCCGGCTGCGACATCGTTCGCGACATCTGGCTGGTCATGCACCCGGACGTCAAACGCTCCCCCCGCGTGCGCCTGATCGCGGATCTGGTCGCGGACGTGATCGGGGGCGCGAGCGCGGTGCTGCTGGCCTCGGAGTGACGGGTGGCCCGGCGGTCGAGCGGCGGTCCAACTTCGGCCGGGCGCGCTTGCCTGCATGCAGGGCGGATGAGCGGCGCGTCATCCGCCGAATGGCCCCGCTTCGATTTGCGCACACGACGGAAGGCGCTTTGCCTTTCCTCCCTACACGGGCCGACGCCGTGAAAACGAATGAAAGCGCGAACCCAATGGACATACGCCTGCTCTGTTCGTAAGCTGTAATGCAGGTAACGGATGCGCTCGCGTAACTGGTCGAGGATGTTGGCCGAGCGAAGCGGCGGCAGCTGGTCGAAGACGCTTTTCGTGGGCGGCATAGGCGGTGTTTTTGTACAGCTTGGTATCCGCATACCTGTCGTGAAAAGCGCATTTTTGGGGCCGATGTTATGGAGCAAAAACGATGTTACGCAGCAAATCTGTCGCCCTAAAACAAAGTTGGGGTACTCAGATATGAAATCACGCATATTGGCTGCGGCGCTGTTTAATTGGTCAGCAAGTGCTTTCGCAAAGCTACCGGAGGCAGCCGGGAGTGCCTTCAATCACATCTACTATGCAATTGGTGTCTTTTTCGCGTTCGGCCTGGCATCAATATTTCTCAGTAGCATTCTGGCGCGCAAGTTTGCTCCCGGGTCGCGTGATCTGCGACAGTTGGTCATTGTGTTCGTCACTGTCATCGGCTGCGGTATCGGGGGCTTCGTGGCTACTAAGGCGGTGCGCTAACACAATTTTTCCGCCCCCCAACAATGCGCTTCAGCCGACCGTCAAAACGCTGCGCATTTTGCCGCCGGCTGAGCTTGGTCGTTGGGCATCAAGAGAGAGTCTTATGCAAGACGAACACGCCGCTGAACCGGACAACACAGCCGTTCGCACCGCACTATGGCGGGCGCTGCATGTACAAGCGGATGCGCCGCCGCACGTCTTTGAAGATGAAGTTGGCTTGAAGCTAGTGGCGCCGAGTGACGATTGGCATAACCGCCCAGACATGAGCTCGTTCACCAAGCCATTTCGCGCGGCCATTCTGGCCCGAGCCCGCTTCATTGAAGATTTGGTCGAGGAGCAAGTTTCACGCGGTGTCGGTCAGTATGTTCTGCTCGGTGCTGGCTTGGATTCGTTCGCACAACGCAAGCCCGAGCTTGCTTCTCAACTGCGCGTTTTCGAGCTGGATCAGCCGGAGTCCCAAGAATGGAAGCGCCAGCGCCTTATGGCGGCCGGCTTTGGTATCGCCGATCACCTTAGGCTCGTCCCGGTGGATTTCGAGGCTGGCGACAACTGGTTGGAGCGATTGGTTGCATCAGGCTTCGACGTGAAGCGCCCGGCAGTCGTGACATCTACCGGTGTAAGCATGTATTTGACCAGGGAGGCAATCGTAGCCACCTTGCGTCAAATCGCGTCGCTCGCGTCAGGTTCCACGCTTGTCATGTCCTTCCTTTGCCCATTCGAAATGCTGGATCCTGACATACGCGTCGGAGTTGAACGTGCAGCGGAAGGTGCGCGTGCTAGTGGCACGCCTTGGATCAGCTTCTTCAAGCCGGACGAAATAATGGCTCTTGCCCGCGGAGCGGGCTTCAAGCAAGTGCAGCATGTGTCGGCCGCCGCTCTGGCAAAACGTTACTTCGCTGGCAGAACAGATAGTTTGCGCCCACCAAACAATTCCGAGGAACTGCTGGTGGCAACGGCTTGAATGCCCAACAAATCGCTCCAGCCGAGCGTCATCCCGCTACGCGGGCTGCCGGCGGCTGAGCTCAGGCGTTGGGCGTCAGAAAGCACTTCCTCGGCTACATTGCCCTCGCATGACTAATCCACCTCCTCTGGCTCCGCTAGATGCAAATGGAACGTCGGTCGGAGTTGGCGACCGAGTTGAGATCCTTACTATTCCTCATTGGCTAACGCATGACCTTCCCTCTGAAGATCAGTTGCGCCTTAAAGCCTTTGCGGGAAAGGTTGTTGCCATCACGGAGATCGACAAATTCGGTTATCTCTGGTTTTCCTCTCTGGAGGCCGACTTCTGCCTTCGCCCTGAAGAGGTTCGGCGTGTCTAGTCCTTTCAACTCCGTTGGGAGATCTAACCGGTGAGCGCGTCTGTGTCGAAAGAGCATTGCTGCGAATCCATGCGCTATTGGGCTGGCTACCGTTGTGAGCAGCACCCCGATCCTGCCGCTTGCCCCGAGAACATCATTTTCTATTCCAATGCCGCGGGTGAGTATGGCATCCGCGTTCACGACGGCGGCTCATCGTATATCGAGATCAAACATTGTCCGTGGTGCGGGGCTCAACTGACGCCCAACTTGAACGTTGGGCGGCACAAACATGACCAGCACTGATGCTCTGTACTCCGAACTCAAGCCAGACATCGCCATGGTTGCAAATCAGCTGTTCGATCTTTCCGAGACGTTGCTCCGTAAGCAAGGCAACTTCTTGCCACACGCTGCGGTACTCACAGAAGATGGAGACCTAAGGCTTGTCGGTGCGGCTCCCGACACCAAAAGCGACCGCACAAACTCCACCGAAGTGTTGCCCCTCTTGCACGATGGCCTTCGCTTTGAAGCAAAGCAGTTTCCGCTCAAAGCAATTGGCATCGCCGAGAACGTCACCATCACCCTTGAGGAGCAGCGTCCCACGAAGGCAATCAAGGTTCTTTTCGAGCATAAGCGTGGCCTTACCGTAGCGTTGTACCTCCCATTTGAGAAGAGACTGCTGAAGGGCTATGTATTTGGAAGTACGTTTTCCTTGGCAGCCAATCCGGAAGTCAATGTGTGGGCGTAATGTGCCGCCCAACCCATCATTCCACCGGACCTGCGCGAAAAGCCGCGCAGGTCCGGTGATTTTGAACGTTCGGCGACTCCGTTCCGGCAAGGATCACCTCCCGGCCTACCGCAGTTCTCCGGTCAAGAACTGTGCGCGACCACGACCAAACGACCAATCCGCATCGGAATTCTCCACAAGGGAGACGATGAGATCATCTGGCGGCACGCCGCAGTTCGCTTGGAGCCTCTCTGCCAGCAGGCGATAGAACTCGACCTTCTGTGCCTGAGTGCGCTTTCGTGAAACGACGGTCAGCAAGACGACATCGGACGATCGGGCGTAGCCCAGGCCGGTGTCCTGCAGCACCAGCTCCCCCGCGCGGTGCTGGGTGACGCATTGATAGCAATGCGCAGCCCAGACAAGGCCCGCTGGGCCGCCTCCGGGATGCATCGGTTGAGCGAGCACTGACCCCGGATTTCGCTGCGCTGCATCCGGGCTACGAAACCACCGGCCACAACGGCCCGGAAGCCACCCGTCTCCAAGCCCATCCGCCCAGCAAACACCATCGCCTCCCTTGCGGATGCCGCTTCGCCCCCTACGCCCGCCGCTTTAGCCGATACGACAACTGCCGCCGCGAAATCCCCAGCGCCTTCGCGGCGTGGGTCAGGTTGCCGTTGGCGCGTCGCACCGCGAGCTCGATCAGGCGCCGTTCGTGGGCTTCGAGATTGAAGCTGTCCTTGTCGAGCACCTGCTCGCACAGGCGGTTGCGGTTCGATTCCTCGGCGTTGCCGACCACGCCCGAGACGTCCACCTGGGCGCCGGAGTCGGTATCGGCCGGGGGGTCGGCGAACAGGTGCTCGATTTCGATCTGCCCGCCTTCGGGGGCAAGCAGCACGCCGCGCTCGACGAGGTTTTCCAGTTCGCGCACGTTGCCGTGCCAGGCGTGGGCGAGCAGGGCGCGCAGGGCGCGGTCGGTGAGGCCGCCGAGCTGCTTGCCGTAGCGGGTCTCGTACTTGGCGATGAGGGCCTTGGCCAGCTGGGGGATGTCGCCGGGGCGTTCGCGCAGGGGCGGGATGGTGACCGGGTAGGTGGACAGGCGGTAGTACAGGTCGGCGCGAAAACGCCCTTCGGCGATGGCGCGGGGCAGGTCCACGTTGGTGGCGGCGATCACGCGCACGCTCACCTTGCGGATCTGGTGGCCGCCGAGGCGCTCGACCTCGCCGGTCTGCAGCACGCGCAGCAGCTTGACCTGCGCGGCCAGGGGCAGGTCACCCACTTCGTCGAGGAACAGGGTGCCGCCGTCGGCGCGCTCGAAGCGGCCCGGGCGGGAATGCTGGGCGCCGGTGAATGCGCCCTTCTCGACCCCGAACAGCTCCGATTCGATCAGGTCGTGCGGGATGGCGCCGCAGTTGATGGCCACGAAGGGGGCGTCGGCGCGGTCGGAGTTATCGTGCATCCAGCGCGCGAACATCTCCTTGCCGACGCCGGTCTCGCCGAGCAGGAGCACGCTGATGGGGCTGTTGGCGGCCTTGCGGATGAGGTCGAAGGCGGCGCGGAACTCCGGCGAGCTGCCGACGATCTCGCCCTCGGTGCTGACCGGGCCGCGGGCGCCACCGCGCAGGGCGGTCAGCTCGTCCTCCAGGCGGCGCATGGGGTAGTCGCCGCGATGCTGGCGGAAGTAGTCGAGATAGCCGTCGTCCGGGTCCCAGGCCTCGGCCGGCTTGGCCAGCAGCTTGCAGGCATGGTCACCGCGGCCGACGCAGCTGACCTCGCGAAACACGATGAAGCGCTTGAAGAACTGGCTGGTGTAGCCCGAGGCGTAGCCGACGATGGTCCAGCACACCGGGTCGTCGCCGATGCCGAAATGCTGGATGTGGGACTCCGCCTCCCAGGTGTTGGCGAGCAGCACTTCGCCGAAGAAGATGCCCTTCTCCCAGTCGATTTCCTTCTTGGTGATGGTGGGTCTGACCATGCCCTCGAAGGCGTGCAGCTCGGGGCCGATATTGAATACGTCGAAGGGATCGCCCTCGCCGATGAGCGAGCGCGCCAGTTCGGCGTCCTGCTGGCCGGCACCGAAGCCCATGCGGATGAGCACCCCGCGCGCGCCATGCTCGCCGAGGGCGTCGAACAGTTCGCGCCGCATGTGCCCCACGGCCTTGGCATGCAGCAGCAGCATGCGGTTCTCGTCGAGCCAGATCTGGCCGGCGTCGATGTTGAAGCGAAGTCTCGAGCGCAGGTTGAACTGCTCGATCAGGGTCTGGGCCATCGTGTCTCCGTCACAGCTTCTGTCAGGGCGCGAGCTGTTGGTCTGCACTGTATCGCACCGCGCGCGATGGCGGCAGATGCGTGGCCGGCCCCGCCCGGAGGCGTGTTGTCGTTGTCGTCGGCACGGCGGCAGCACTCGTCAGGGTAGCGCGGTAGCGAATTACCGTCCAATACTGGTACTTTCCTGTCGTGATACCTTTCAGGTATTGGAACAACACCCCGCACGGGAGGCCGCGCCATGGACCTGCGCCAGCTCCGCTACTTCGTCGCCGTGGCCGAGGAAGCCAACATCGGCCGCGCCGCCGCGCGCCTGCACATTTCGCAGCCGCCGCTCACCCGGCAGATCCAGCAGCTGGAGGCCGACCTGGGCGTGGTGCTGTTCAACCGCACCCCCAAGGGCATGGAACTGACCCCGGCGGGCGAGCTGTTCCTCGACGAGGCGCGCAACATCCAGGCACTGGTCGAGCAGGCCACCGAGCGCACCCAGCGCGCCGGCCAGGGGCGGCTCGGGCGCCTCGACGTGGCCATCTTCGGCTCCGCCATTCTCGACGTGATTCCCGAGGTGCTGCTCGAGTTCCGCACCCGCTACCCGGACGTGAACGTGGTGCTGCACACCATGACCAAGGCCGAGCAGATGGAGGCGCTGCGCCAGAAGCGCATCAACGTGGCCTTCAACCGCATCCTCGAGCCCCAGCCCGATCTGGAGATGCACCTGGTCACCGCCCAGCGCATCATGCTGGCCGTGCCGGCGCATCACCCCCTGGCGCAGCAGGACGTGGTGCCCTTTCCCCAGATCGCGCCCTACCCGCTGGTGGTCTTCCCCACCGGCACCCGGCCCAGCTTCATCGACCGCCTCATGAGCATGTGCGCCAAGGCGGGCTTTCAGCCCAACGTGTCGCAGGCGGTGGGCGACACGGTCAACGCCGTGGCGCTGGTGGCCTGCGGCTTCGGCATCTGCGTGGTGCCCAGCTCGGCCTCGACCCTGCGGGTGCCGGGCGTGGTCTACCGGCCCTTGTCGGAGGTGCCCGACGGCGGCTGCGTGGACCTGACCTGCTTCCACCGCGCCGGCGACACCTCGCCCATTCTCGCCGGTCTGCTCCAGATCGTGGACGCGTACCGCGAACGCACCGCCGCGCCCGGCTGAGGGCGCCCGCTCACCGCGCGCGCTTCTTGCGCCGATACTCGAACTGCCCCCGCCCCAGCCCGAGCAGGCGCGCCGCCGCCGAGGCATTGCCGCCGGTGGTGCGCAGGGCGTGCTCCATCAACAGGGTCTCGACGCCTTCGAGCGAGCCGGCCTCGGCGAGCAGCCGGTCGAGCTGCCGTGAGCGCGGGTCGACCATGGGGTCGGCCGATGTCATTCCTTGCCCGCTCCCGGTCGCCGCGGCACCCACCGCAGGTGCGAACTCCGGCAGGGTCTCGCCGCCGGAGAACAGGTGCTGCACGTCCATGTTGGCACCGTCGTCGGCGAGGATCACGCCGCGCTCGATCATGTTCTCCAGCTCGCGCACGTTGCCCGGCCAGTCGTAGGCCCACAGGGCCTCGGAGGCGCGCCGGGTGAGGCCGGCGATGGTCTTGCCGAAGCGCTGGGCGTAGCGCTGCAGGAACACGTTGACCAGCAGCGGAATGTCCTCGCGGCGATCGCGCAGGGGCGGGATCTCGATGGGAAACACGTTGAGGCGGAAGAACAGATCCTCGCGGAAGTGGCCGGCCTGCACCGCCTCGCGCAGGTTGCGGTTGGCCGCGGCGACGATGCGCACGTCCACCTTGCGCACCCGGGTGTCGCCCACCCGCTCCACCTCGCCCTCCTGCAGCACCCGCAGCAGCTTGCCCTGGGCGTGCATGGGCAGCGAGCCGATCTCGTCGAGGAACAGGGTGCCGCCGTCGGCGCGCTCGAAGCGCCCGGGGCGCGCGGCGCTGGCGCCGGTAAACGCCCCCTTCTCCACGCCGAACAGCTCCGCCTCCACCAGCTCCTGCGGGATGGCGGCGCAGTTGACCGACACGAAGGGCTTGTCGGCGCGCGGCCCGATGGCGTGCAGCGCCTTGGAAAAGCGCTCCTTGCCCACCCCGCTCTCGCCCATGAACAGCACCGTGGCGTCGGTGGGCGCGACCCGCTTGAGCCGGTAGGCCACGGCGTTGAAGCCGGCCGAGGCCCCCACCAGGTCGGGCAGGCCGCTGTCGGGCGGCGGAGCCACATCGGCGGCGACCGCCCGGTGGCGCGGCGCGGTGACGAAGTCCTCCACGCGCAGGAAGCGCAGCACCTCGTCGGCGTCGTCGCATTCCTCGATGGGCTGGCCGATCACCCGGCACTGGGCATGGCCCATGGCCACGCACTCGATCTCGCGCCAGATGACCGGCCGCCCCATCATGGCGGTGGTGTAGCCGCAGGCGTAGCCGGCCATCATCCAGCAGGCGGGCGAGCCGCTGACGCCGAACTCGCGCAGGTGGGTCTCCGCCTCCCAGGAATGCTGCCAGTAGTAGTCGCCCCAGAACTGGCCGGACTCGGCGTCGTACTGCATGCGGTCCACCACCCGGTTGCGCACGAAGCCTTCGACCTCGCGCAGGCGCGGGCCGCGCGCCAGCGCGAGGTCGATATCGCCGCCGGCCGCCGCGCGCAGGTTGCGCGCATCCTCCACCCCCTGCTGATAGCCCAGGCGGGTGAACAGCTCGCGGGTGGCATCCAGCCCCAGGCGTTCGATGAGCTCGCGCCGCAGGGCCGCCAGCGAGTAGCCATGCATGAGCAGCATGCGCTGGTCGAACAGGCGGATTTCGCCCTCGTCGGCGGCAAAGCGCAGGTGACGGGCGAGAAAGGCGTCGTCCGCGCCATGGGCGTGCAGTTCGAATCCCGGGGCAGCCGGCGTGGCCATGGGCGGCTCCTGTGGTGAGCAGATGATATGCATGATCTCATGCAATTGCATGATTTCAAACATTGCACTCTGCGTTTTATGAATCAATCCGCCCGGCTCGAACACCGCACCGCGCTTGCGATAGCGCGCCCGAAACCCGCAGTGGACGGGGATTTCTCTGCCGCGGCCCGGGCCTTGGCACAGCGATTGCGATGGATCCTCCACAACACGTGCCGACATCCGCATCGGCCATCACAACGCAACACCCCATGGAGGAGACGCCATGAACGCGCAGACCGACTTGCGCCTGGACGCCCGCATCACCCGTCGCACGCCCCTGGCCACCGACATCGTCGGCCTGACCGTGGCCGCCGCCGACGGCCGCCCCCTGCCGCCCGCCGAGGCCGGCGCCCATATCGACCTGTGCCTGCCCAACGGCCTGGTGCGCCAGTACTCCATCGCCCGCCAGTCGGAGGCCGGCTACGAGCTGGGCATCCTGCGCGATCCGGCCAGCCGCGGCGGCTCGGCCTGTGTGCACGAGACCCTGGTCGAGGGCGCCACGCTCCAGATCAGCCCGCCGCGCAACCTGTTTCCGCTGGCAGCCGACGCACGTCGCTCGCTGCTGTTCGCCGGCGGCATCGGCATCACCCCCATCATCGCCATGGCCGACGCCCTGCACGCCGCGGGCGCCGATTTCGAGCTGCACTACGCCACCCGCAGCCGGGACCGCGCCGCCTATCTCGACCGCCTCGCCACGGCGCCCTACGCCGACCGGGTGCATTGCTACCACGACGACACGCCGGAGGCCGGCCGGCTCGATGCGGCGGCCCTGCTCGCCCACCCGCAGCCCGGCACCCACCTGTATGTGTGCGGCCCCAACGGCTTCATGGACCATGTGATCGACCGCGCCCGCGCCGCCGGCTGGGCCGAGGCCGATGTGCACTCGGAGCGCTTTGCCGCGCCGGCCATCGACACCGCCGACGACGGCAGCTTCGCGATCGAGATCGCCAGCTCCGGCCAGACGATCCAGGTGGCGCCCGAGCAGAGCGCCATCGCCGCCCTGCACGCGGCCGGCTTCGACGTGCCGCTGTCCTGCGAGCAGGGCATCTGCGGCACCTGCCTCACCCGCGTGCTCGACGGCGAACCCGATCACCGCGACATGTTCCTGACCGAGGCCGAACGCGCCGCCAACGACCGCTTCACCCCCTGCTGCTCACGCGGCAAGGGCCGGCTGCTGCTGGACCTCTGAGCCCCATCCACACACACGAGAGAAGAAGACCATGGAGACGAAACACAAGTACCTGACCAACACCTGGTATGTGGCCGCCCTGTCCACCGAGGTGGACGGCGAGGCCCTGTTCAAGCGCACCCTGCTGGAGACCCCGGTGCTGATCTACCGCAAAGCCGACGGCACCCCGGTGGCGATGCGCGACCGCTGCCCGCACCGCTTCGTGCCCCTGTCCATGGGCACGCGCGACGGCGACCAGGTGGTGTGCCCGTATCACGGCCTCACCTTCGACTGCAGCGGCAAGTGCACCAGGAACCCGCACGGCAACCAGGCCATCCCGGCCGCCGCCAAGGTGCGCAGCTACCCGCTGCTGGAGCGCCACGGCTTCATCTGGATCTGGATGGGCGATGCGCCGGCCGACGAGAGTGCACTGCCCGATTTCGGCACCCTCGACGTGGGCCACGAAAACGGCATCGCCCACACCTACATGAAGTGGCCCTGCTACTACGAGCTCATCACCGACAACGTGATGGACCTGTCGCATGTGGACCATGTGCACGGCGAGATCATCACCACCCGCGGCCAGCTCTCGCCCATGGTGCCCAAGCTGGAAGAGGAAAACGGCCAGGTGGCGGTGCAGTGGAACTGGTCGCAGACCCCGCCGATGCTGATCTTCAACGACTTCCTGCCCGAGCCGGGCGTGGCGGCGCGCCACTTCGTGCGCGTGACCTGGTCGGCGCCGACCAACCTGCAGCTGACCATCGGCGCCACCCAGGACGACGACGCCCCGCTCGACTACGAGCACACCGTGGGCCAATACGACCTGCACGCGTGCACGCCGGAGGACGCGGACAACACCCACTACTTCTTCGCCACCCGACGCAACCACATCGAAGAAGACGCCGAGTTCAACAAGATGAAGATCGAAGCCATGCACAATGCCTTCGCGGACGAGGACGGCCCCATCCTCAAGGCGGTGCATCAGACCATGGAGACCACCGACTTCTTCAGCCTCGGCCCGGTGCTCATCAGCTCCGACCTCGGCCCGGTGCGGGTGCGCCGCCTGCTGGCGCAGATGATCGAGCGCGAACAAGCCGCCAAAACGACCGCCGCCGGCCAGCCGGCCACGGCCTGAGGCCGCTTCAGGAGGGGTCGGCCGGTCCGCCGGCCGGCTCGCGCGCCGCGTCCACCTTGTCGCGGTAGGTCTCGATCAGGTTCTCGAGCCGCACCCGGCCGATGCCGGTGAACGGCTCCGCCTCGCCGAGCACCGAGAAGATGCCCTTTGCTTCGTAGGCGTGGAGCAGATCGTCGGCCGCACCGGCCAGCTCGCCGTTGTGGACACGGCAGGTACGCAGGGCCGCGCCCTGGCGGGCACCGTCGGCTTCGGCGCGCGCGCGGGCGCGGGTCTGCGCGTCCAGCTTCGCCCGGGTCTGCTGGCCGGCGTCGCGCTCGGCGGCCAGGTCGGCCTCGAGCTTGGCCACCCGCGCCTCGAGCTGCTTGCGCTCGGCCTGCAGCGCCCGCACGCGCGAGGCGAGCGCGCCACGCGCGCTTTCCGCCTTGTCGAGCGAGGCCGCGATGTCTGCCTTTTCCGCCTGCGCGGCGCTCACCTCGGACTGCGCCTTGGCCGCCGCCTGCTGGGCGTCCCGCGCCGCCTGCATGGACTGGCGCACCTGCAGGCGCAGCTGGCGGATCTGGGCGTCGCCGGCGGACTGGGCCTGCGCCGGGGCGCTGGCGAGCAGGCCGGCCAGGATGATCGCGAACAGGCGCAGCATGGGCATCTCCATCAGAACGAGACCGCGAGGTCGATCTGCAGGGAATCGACGCCGAACTTCTCGCCCGGATACAGGGTCGGGCTGTCGATCGTCTTCGCCGAGCTGTACTTGAGGCCCAGCGAGGTGCGGCTGTCGATGCCGTAGGCCAGGCTGAACTCGTAGCCCTTCATGTTGGTGCCGCCGAGGCCGAAGTCGGAGTCGGTGAAGGCATCGAGCACCGAGTCGGAACCGACGCGGCGATAGGCGAGCGCGGCGTTCCAGTCGCCCATCTCCTTGATCGAGGGCATGCCCACCGCCACCCGCAGCAGGTAGGCGCGGTTGCTGCCGTCGGTCATGCGCAGGCCGGTGCGGCGGTAGATCTCGTCGCGGTCGAAGGCCGGGTTGCGCACGTATTCGGCCGAGAGCATGACGTGCACCGGATCGAAGCTGGCCACGTCCGCCGAGGCGGTGAGCGCCATCGGCTTGAACTTGGAGGCCAGACCCCACAGCGGGTTACTGCCGGTCAGGCCCGGATAGGCCGAGGCATCCAGGCTGCTGTTGGTGGTGAACAGGGTGTTGCCCTTGCCGCGGAAGCCCTTCTCGTAGGCGTACTGCCCGTAGGAGGCGCCGGCGCCGATCCCCACGGTGTAGTCGTTGTCGGCGCGCCCTTCCACGTGCTTGTAGTCGTACTGGGCGAAGCCGAGGCGCACCCGCACGTCCTCGGCGGCACGCCAGTTGAGCCCCAGCTGCACCCCTGCAGGGCACGGTCGCCGTGCTGCCCGGGCGACTCGGAGCGCAGCGGAAACCAGCCGGCGGTCAGGAAGGGGGTGAAGCGCCCGGCCTTGAACGGGTAGCTCGCGGTGGCGGCCACGCCTTCGAAGTTCAGGTCGTCGTCCCAGATCAGGTTGGTGGCGAACCAGGGGTTGGGGATGCGCCCGCCCGACAGCTTGAGCCAGTCGGCGGGCGCATAGTTGATGTAGGCCCGATCCACCACGAAGGTGTATTTGTTCAGGTTCTGGCCCAGGGTCTGGTTGGTGGACACCCGGTCGCCGGTGTTGCCGGTCGCCAGGCGCACGCCCGCGCTCACGCGGTTGGACAGGCGCGCCTGCAGCCCCAGCCGTGCGCGCACCCGCCAGCGGTTCACGTCGTCGGTCACATTGCCGGTGGGCGAGCCGTTGGCGGAGATCTCGGTGGCACCGGCGTTGCGGGTCAGGTAGGGCGCGCCGCTACCGGCCAGGGCCGGCTTGCCGGTGGCCGGATCGACGCCGAGCGCGTTTACATAGGCGGCCGCCGGGGTGTTGTCGTTGGCGAAGCGATCCGCCTGGTAGCGCACCCGCACATCGCCTTCCCAGCGGATGCGCGACACCCAGTCGGGCACCGCGTTGGGCGCGGCCCAGTGGTCTTCGCGCGCTTCGGCCAGCACCTCCTGCTTGATCTCGTCGCGGATCTGGTCGCGCACGATCTGCGGCACATAGGGCACCCGCACGGTGGGGGCGGCGGGCGCCTCGGCCGGTTGTTGCGCCACCGCCTGGGCGGCGCGCTGCCGTGCCTCGCGCAGCATGGCGTCGGCCTGCTCGCGCTTGAGCACGCCGTTTTCCACCAGCACCTCGATCAGGTTCAGGGTCGTCTGGCGCAGGGCCTCGAGCGACTGGCGGTCGTCGGCGATGGCGGGCGACTGGACCAGCGCGAAGGCGAGGACGGTGAGGAGCAGTTTTCTCTTGAACATGGTCATGGCCGATTAGCCGGTCACCCGATTGGTGATCCGGACGGAAATGGGTTGGGGCAAGGCCTGGGGCGGGGCTTCGGGCAGCGGCGGCAGATCGGTCAGCGCGGTGCGCAGGCGCGTGTCCATGTCGGCGTCGCCGGTGCTGTCGATCAGCTCGGCGCGGCGGATCGAGCCGTCGGCGTCGAGCCACACGCGCAGCTTGACGCGGTAGTCCAGGCGCTTGATCTCGTCGCGGCGCGCCAGCGCGCTTTGCAGGTGGCGCTGCAGCATCCGGGTGAAGAAGGCGAATTGCAGCGCGTTGCCGCCCCCGCCGCCGATCTCGCCACCGATGTAGTCCTGCGTCACGGTGCCGGCGGCAAAGGGGCTGGGGCCGTCGCCGGCCTCGCCTTCCATCTTGATCTGCGGGTCCGGCTCGGGCTTGGGCGCGTCCTGCGGCTTGGGCTGATCGAGCTTGACCGCCTTGGCCTCGGTCCGGGGCTCGGGCTTGGGCTGCTCCTTGGGCGGCGGGGGCGGCGGCGGTGGCGGGGTGTCCGGCAGGATGGTGATCTTGGTGACCTGGCGCGCCGG
Organism: Nitrogeniibacter mangrovi; assembly: GCF_010983895.1. Lineage (GTDB taxonomy): Bacteria > Pseudomonadota > Gammaproteobacteria > Burkholderiales > Rhodocyclaceae > Nitrogeniibacter > Nitrogeniibacter mangrovi. The sequence goes on along the minus strand of NZ_CP048836.1, from coordinate 101,697 downwards.
GCGCTTGGCCTCGCCGCCCAGACCCTGAACCAGGAAGACCAGCCCGCCGACCAGCGCGGCGACGACCAGCACCAGCCCGACACGACGGGCGTGGCGCTTCCAGGGCGCGTCGAGAATGTCCTCTTCGGCCAGTCCGCTCATGTGCCGATCCGTGCCGTGATCAGCCCCAGCCCCTCGATCTGCAGGCGGTTGACCAGGTCCACCACCTCGATGACACGGGCGTACTGGGTGGCCGGATCGCCCTTGACCATGACCGCGAGCTTGGGGTCGCGCGCCTTGGCGGCCTGCAGCTGGGTCTCCAGCTCCGCCAGGGTGACGCCGATGCCGTTGATCATGAAGCGCCCCTCGGGCGTGACCTGCACGATCTTGGTCTCGTGCTTCTCGGTGCTCGGTTTGTTGCTCGGCTTGGGCAGGTTCATGGTCAGCCCCTGCACCGAGGCGGTGGTCATGATGATGAACACCACCAGGAGCACGTACGCCAGATCGAGCATGGGCGTGACGTTGATCGAGTCGTAGGGTTTGGTGTCGTCCTTGACCTGCATGACCGGGCCTATTGCGCGCGCTTGGTGACGAGGCCGACCTCGGTGATGCCGAGCTTCTTGCAGATCTCCAGCGCCTGCATCACCTTGTCGTACTGGGCCGCGGCGTCGCCCTTGAGCACCACCGGCAGCGCCGGGTTGAGGGCCTTGAACTGGGCCAGCCGGGTCTCCAGCTGGGCCATGTCCACCGGATAGGCATCGAGGAACACGTCGCCCTGGCGGGTGACGGTGATGGCCCGGGTCTGCGGCTTGGCGAGGTTCTCCGCCGCCGAGGTCACGGGGGACTCGACCTTGATGCCCTGCACCGAGGCGGTGGTCAGGATGATGAACACCACCAGCAGCACGTACGCCAGGTCGAGCATGGGCGTGACGTTGATGTCGTCATAGGGCTGGTTGTCTTCGCGAACGTCGCCGGCCATGACCCCGCCCTCAGGACGCGTAGACCTCGGCGATGCGCGTGATGAACTCGTCGACGAAGATCTGCATGTCCGCCGAGATGTTCTTGATGCGCGAGGCCAGGTAGTTGTAGCCGAACAGGGCCGGGATCGCGACCGCCAGGCCGGCCACCGTCGCCAGCAGCGCGGCGGCGATGCCCGGCGCGATGGAGTTCACATTCACGTCGCCGGCCGCGGCGATGGCGGCGAAGGTGATCATGACGCCGACCACGGTGCCGAGCAGGCCGAGGAAGGGGCCGCCGGAGATGGCGATGGTGAGCAGCACCATCTTGGCGTTGAGCTTGTGCGATTCGCGCACCAGGTCCGCATCCACGGCGGCCTTGATGGCGTCGATGGAGGCGCCGGTGATCTGCGTCTGCCCGGCGTCGGTGCGCTTGGACAGCTCGCGCACCCCGGCCGCGTACAGCCGGTAGAGCGAGGAGTGGCCGTGGCGCCGGTCCGCCGCGATGGACAGAAAATCGTGCCCGGCCTCGCGGAAGCGGTGCAGGAAGGCGCGGTTGTGGCTGTCGATGCGCGCCACCAGCTGTGCCTTGGCCACCATCACCATGAGCGCGATGGCGAACATCACCATGAGGATCGCGATCACCACCCAGGCGTCGGTGGTGAGGTTGCCCACCAGGATGCCGAAGTAGGAACCGCCGCCCTCCTCGGCCACCTCGCCGGCGTCCTCCACCACCCGGATCAGGCGGCCGTCGGCACCCTGCGCGGCGGCATTGAGCTTGACCCACTCGGCGCTGCGCGCGGTGGTCGACACCTCCAACTCGTCGATCAGGCCGGCGAAGCCCTCGCCGATCACCACCGGGGCCTGCTGCAGCGGCAGCGTGGCGGTGCCGGCGGCGGCCTGCTGGCCGTCCAGGTAGAACTTGAGCTGGCCGCCGCGCGCGGTCATCACCACGTACTGCCAGGCGTCCGGCGTGATCGCGCCGCCCACCACCTCGGTGTCCGGCGTGCGCAGCATGAGCGTGCCCTTGTCGATCTCCAGGCGCACGTCGCCCTGGCGGTAGAGCGTGCCGCGGGTGACGCCCGCGTCCGGGCGCACCCACAGGGCGATGGTGGTGCCGCGCGCATCGTCCATGGACAGGCTCGCCGAGGGCACCAGCTCCAGCGTGGCGGTGCCGTCGAAGCGGGCGCTGGGGCCGATCAGGCCGGCGCGTTCGATGGCGATCGGCGCCACCGCGGTGTTGCCGTTCGCCGTCGCATCCTTCACCACCCCGTCGGCGGCGTCGAAATGGAACACCGCGCCGGTGCTGGCATCGAAGCTGCCCGCCGCGTTCTGGGCGTCGCTGGCGCTCACGTTGCCGAAGTAGAGATAGACCTTCTGGTCGGCCATCTGCGGCGCCACCTGGGGCAGCTGCACCCACAGCACGCCGAGCTCCTCGGTGGCATCGAAGCGTTCGATGTGGAAGTTCAGCGGGGTGAGGTCGTCGGCGGCCACCAGGCGCAGGTCGCTGCCGTCGAGCTTGGCGCCGAGGAAGTCGAAGTTGCCGCTGTGCAGGCGCACCGGCACGGTCACATTCGCCACCGCGCCCCCGGGGGCGACGCCGGTCTCGGCGGTGGTGTCGACCACCACGGCACGGCGGGCCGTCCACGACTCGTTCCACCAGGCCTGGGCGGTGATTGGCAAGGCAAGCGCGATCAACAGGGCGAACAGTTTCTTCATGGCGGCAAGGTCGTCTGACTGAGCCCGACATGTTGGAGAAGCCGTGTTAAGCCGCACCGTCGGCGTGGCACCTTGGTCGTAGTCCTATCGGACTAAGCGATGCCCGGGGCCACCCTTTTGTCATGGGCGGGACGTCGACGACACGGCGTGCGACCGGCGCCCCGCCCCGGTCGCCCTGCCGTGCCCGTCAGCGGTCCGTGTCCTTGCCCTCGGCCGGGCACTCGCCGCGCTGGCGCGCCGCCTCGTCGCAGCGCGCATCGCCCATCGCCAGCACCTCCACGGTGAGCAGGGAGGAGGCGCCGGAGGGCCCGGCGGCGGTCGGGCTGTTCTCGAGCAGTTCGTTGGCCGAATCGACCGCGTCGCTCGCGGTCGAGGCCACCGGCGCCGCCACCGGGGCGGCCGGCGGCGGGGGCGCGGCGCTGCTCGAGAGCGAGCCACCCACCGAGATGTTGTCCGCGCCGATGATCTGCTGCGCGCCGATCTCCAGATCGCCGCTCACCCGGATCCCCGCATCGCCCGCGTCCACCGCGCCGTTGGGAGCGTACAGCCGCACCGGCGCATTGCGCACGTCGGGGGTCTTCTTGAGGGTCGCGATCCCGCCGCCGGCGACACTGCCCGAGACGTCCAGCTCGAAGCTGTCGCCCTTGGGCCGCAGGGTCGGCGGCGGCGTGGCGGCGGCGGTCTTGGCCGCGCTGCCGCCGTCGATGTCGGCCAGCGAGCTCCAGCCCTGGATGGCGCCGCCGCCCAGGGTGAAGATGCGCGAGGGACCCACCTCGATGTCGTCGCGGGCGACCACGTTCACATCGCCCTTGCCGATGGCCACCATGCCGGTGCGGGTCGGGTCGCCGACGACGCCACCCGGCACGCCGATATTCACCGCGCCATGGGGCGCCAGCAGCGCGATCGCGGTGGCGTGCTCCTGGTCCGCCGGCGCCCGGTTCGCGCTTTGCAGCGAATAGGCCGTCTCCACGTCCTGCAGGGTCTTGAACTGGCTGAGGAAGCCCTCGATGTTGCCCTCGCCGCCGTCCGCGAAGGTGGCGTCGAGCGCCGCGTAGCCGGGCGCGTAGCCGCGCGTGCCGGCACCGAGCGCATCGCCGATCCGTCCGGAATAACGCAGGGTGGCGAACAGGATCTCGTCGAGCACCGGCCGCTGGCTGGCGTAGAAACCCTGCTGCTCGTTCGCCGGCAACGCGGCAAAGGCCGCCTGCGCCGCGGCCGCGTCCAGCGCCGGGTTGCCGCTGCGCTGCCGCATGAAGTCCACCAGCGCGGCATCGTAGCGCCCGTACCAGCGCTGCAGTTCGGCGCGGCTGCCGTCGCGGCGCGAGGCGAGGGTGGCGTTGGCCGGATCGCCCAGCACCGAGGCCAGCGACACCGCGCGCCCGGCCTGGGCCGAGAGCACATCGATCATGGTCTGGTCGAAGACGTCGCCGCCCACCGCGTCGCCCGGCCGCGCCAGGGCGAGCAAGGCGCCGTAGTCGGCGCCGTTGGTGCCGGCGAGCACCTCGATGGACGCCGCGCGCTCGGGCAGGTAGGCGTTGTCGATGTTGCCGCGCGAGACGATGCCGAGGCTGTTGGCCAGATCCACCGAGCCGCCCGCCGAGACCGTGATCCGGCCCGGGCCGTCGACGAACAGGCCCACGTCCGAGGTATTGAGCAGTTCGCCGGTCCCCGGGGTCACCTTGGGCTGGAAATATAGGTCGCCCCCCGCGGTGAGACGCGACACCTGGTCGTCGTTCGCATGGGTGGCGACGAAGCTGAAGTCCCGGATGTCGCCCCCGGCATACACCGACACCGGCAGGGTGGACTCGAGCGCGATGGCACTGCCGGCGGCGCGGTGGTCGGGGCCGATGACGTCCCCATGGGCGGACACCACCGTGGCCACCGTGTCACTGACCGCCGCCGCCGGCACCGGGGCCAGCGCCCCGATCTCGAAGGACGGATTGTTTTCCACCGGCCGGCTCGGCAACGGGATGGCCTCCGGGTCGAGTCCGGACATCACCATGGCGGCCTCGAACGCCACGTCCTGGCCGGCCATCAGCGACAGGGCGGTCGACGGGTCGGGCAGCAGGACGCCGCCGCCCACCGTCACGCCGCCGTCCGGCGCGGTAAGCGCGAGCCGGGCGGGGCCGAAGGAGAAGCTGCCCAGGCTCACGCTGCCCACCGCCGACAGGGCGGCCAGGCCCGATCCGGCACCATAGGTGGAGAAATAGGGCCCGTCGCCCACCTGGGTGCCTTCCAGGGTCGGGTTGAAGATGTCGAGCAGGTTCACGTCGCCGAGCGCGGACACACGCAGGGTGGCGTCGCCGAGCGCGACCCGCACCGGCGCGGCACCGGCCGTAGCCGCCACGCTGGCGGCGTCGACCCGGCCCGAGCCGGCGCCGACATAGAGCGTGCTTCCCGCAACCTCGCCGCCGGCCGTCACGCTGAGGTCGCCCCCGCCGGTGACGAAACGGTTTTGCGCCAGCGCCGGATCGCCGATCTCGCCCCGGATGCCGCCGGCGGTGGGGGTGGCGAGCACGACATTGCGCACCGACCCGCCCACCGTCACCGCCAGATCGCCGCCCCCGAGGGTGGCGATCCCCTGGCCGAAGCTAGCCGGCTGCAGGTACCAGGCCGGGTTGGACGCGGTGCCGCCGACCCGTTCGATCGTGCCATCGGCATCGACGCTGCCGCGACGCGCCAGCCAGTCGGACACCGACGCGACCGCGCCGCCCGCACCGGTGAGGCTGCCGCCGGCGTCCACGCGAATGTCGCCGCCCCCATGTCCCATCAGGCTGGCGGTCCGCGCCAGGCGCACGGCATTGCGGAACGCCAGGTCGGCCACGGTGCCGATCGTCTGGATCGACGCCCCCGCCCCGGCCAGCGTGATGTCCTTGGCCGCCGCCAGCTGGATGTCGGCCGTGCCGGTGCGCACCACCGCGTTGTTGGCGATGACGATGTCCCCGCTGCCGCCGGCGATCACGCCCAGCGGGTCGGCGGCGGCCGCATCGGCGCCGGCGACCAGGTTGATGGCCCACGAACCGGTCCCGTCGGCCGCGTACTCGCTCTTGCCGTCGGCCTGCATGCCGCCCAGGAAGCCGCTCAGGGTCGAGAAGCGCCGGGTCTTGCCATCGCGCACGCTGGCATTGATCGCCAGCGTGCCCGCCGCCTTGAGCGTCAGGGTGCCGGCATGCGCGCCGGATTGCCACACCGGTAGCACCCCGGTGCCGATATCGAGAAACGCGTTGGGCGTGATGGCGACGTTGCCGAAATCGACCGCCTGGGACACGGTGAGATTGCCGTCGCTGACGATCTGCACCTCGGCGTTGGCCGAGACCGGATCCAGTCCGGCCAGCCCGAGCGAGGCGATCATGGCGTCCGCATGGCCGAGGAAGCGGTGCGTCCCGGCAAACACCCGGTAGCGTCCGCTGGCAGCGTTGCCCAGGGCCCAGGTCTGGCTCGCCAGCGAAGCCGCCTGGCTCGCGCTCACGCCGCGATCGGTGGCGAAGCTCGCCACGGCGGCTTCCAGCGCCGCCTGGGGGGTCGTCGCCGCGCCCGCGGCCAGCGCCGCGCGGGCGGCATCGCGCGGGGTGTCGATCAGGTCTGCGGCCGTGCCGTTGAGGAAGGCCCCGGCCGCGCTGGTGCTGTCGTACCCATGGGCCGCCAGCAGCTTGCGCGCCGAGCCGAGCGCGGCGGCGCTGCTGGCGCCGCCGGCGAGCGACGCGGTCAGGTCGGCCTCGACCGCCGCCACCACCGGCGCCGGCACGTCGAGCACGCCCAGCCCGGCGGCCAGCACCGCGGCGACACTGCGCTCCGGGTTGCCGGTGCCGCCGCGGGTGGCGCGGAAGGCAGCATCGATGGCCGCGCTCGCCTGCGCGTACAGCGCATCGTCGCCGGCCGCGTCGCGCACCTTGTCACCGAGCAGCATGCCCAGCCAGGCGCCGCCATCGGCGCGGGCGAGCTGCTCGAAGTCGTCCCCGGCCACCGCGCCGAGCAGGTCGCGGCCGAAGGCCAGCACCGCCTCGCGGCCACCGGTCGCGCTGGGGCCGAACAGGTGGGCGCCGCTCACCGCATCGGCGGCCAGATCGAACACGCCGCCCAGATTGAGCGTGGTGGCGCTGTTGTTCCCCTGGGTCACGATGTTGCTGGCCGATTCACGCACATAGCCCTGCACCACCACGTCCCGCGCGCCGACAAGATCGACGACGTGGGTGTCGATCGGGTCCATGGCCACGCTCACGCCGTCCGCGCCCCGGGGGGCGGACAGCACCACGCGGCCGCCCTCGGCGTGCTGGCTGGAGACGTCCAGGGTGCCGGCGACGAGACTCAGGCGGGGGGTCTCGGTGCTGCCGTCGCGGGCGGACACGCCCAGTTCGATGCGACCGCCTTCGCCGGCGGTGCCCTGCCCCTCGCCGCCGTCGCCCTCGCCACGGGCCAGCAGGCGGGCGCCATCGACGCTCAGCACGCCGCTGCCGCTGCGGGCGCCGGCGTTGGCATAGGCGCGGATCGTGCCGCCCTTGTCGCCCGAGGCGTCCAGCTCGCCCTGCAGGGTGATGTGGCCGTCGTCGGCGAACAGGCCGATGTCCTGCGCGGCGATGCGATCGCCCGCGTCCAGGCGCAGGTCGCCGGCGCGCACCCGCAGCTGCACCAGGCGGGTGAATTCGGCGCTGCGTTGCGCGATCGCGGCCAGGTTGCCGTTCGGTGTGTCCAGATGCGCCACGTCGACATCGAGCTGCCCGCCCTGGGGCGCGGCGCCGTCGGCAGTGTCGATGGTGGCCTTGAGCTGGCCGTCGAGCGCGAACGTGCCGTTGGTGGCCGCAATGGTGACGGCCCCCGCATCGGCGCCGCCCGGCGCCGACACGTCGAGCACCCCCGCGGGGCCGACGCGCACGTCGCCCTGCCGCGATTCTAGCGCCACCTCGCCCGCCGGCAGCGCCACCTGCTCGGGGCCGAGTGCGACGTCGGTGCCCGCCGCGGAGACGACGGCCGGCTTCGCGGTGTCGCCGCTGTCGATGACCACGTCGCCGTCGCGGGCGCTCAGCACCACCCGGCCGGCGGTGGCCTCGATGCGCCCGCCCACGGCGATCTGCGTGGCGCTCATGGCCAGCCGCCCGCCCAGGCCGGCCGGCGCGACGGGCGCGGCGAGCGGGGTGGCCGCCACGTCGAGCGCGCCGTCGGCATTCACGGCGTAGTCCGCCCCGGTGGCCACGGCGACGCGGCCGGTCTCGATGGCCAGATCGCCGCCCACATGGACCTGCCCGGTGCCGCTGCCGACCACTTCGGAGGCGGCGGCCCATTCGCTGCGCTCGGCGCCGCTGATGGTGAAGTCCGTCGCACCGGTCTCGCCGAGCACCAGCCGGTCGGCGGCGATGCGCAGGGTGCTGCCCGGCTGCGCGGCGGCCGTGGCGCCGGTGGCGCCGTCGCGGTTGGAGAGGGTGACCGTGCCGGCGGTGATGGTCTGGGTGAGGCCGGCGCCGTCATGGGAGACGATGCCCGCCGCGTCGATCATGAGCGCATCGAGGGTGGCCGACCCGATGGACGCGTTGCCGTACAGATCCACGGTCGAATAGCTGCGCAGCGACAGCGCGCCGGCACCCTCGAACTCGGCCAGCGCCGCGTCGTCGAGCACCAGGCCGCCGGTGCCGGCCGGCACCTGGCCGAAGGCGAGGCGGCTGGCGGCCAGTGCCACCGCGCCCTCCGCGCCGCTCAGGTCGAACTGCCTGTGCCCGGCATCGGCCCCGGCCAGGGCGACGCTGCCGGTGGCGTCGAGAGTGAGGCTGCGCCCGGCCAGCACCGCGTTGCGGCCCAGGGCCAGATCGCCGCTGGCACCGACGGTGCCGCTGCGCCGCACCTCACCCGCTCCGCCCGAGGACAGGCGCAGCAAGGCGCCGTCGCCGCCGAGGCGGAATTGCTGCGCCGTCTCGTCGGCCCCGGCGGTCGCCTCGATGCGGGAGTCGGCGGCGATCGCGACGCGATCGCGGGCGGCGAGGATGATCTCCGGTGCCTGCAGCGGGTCGCCGCCGGCGGTGTCGACCCGCACCTGGCTCGCGCCGCCGCTGGCGGCGTCGCTCGACAGCGCCCATACGGTCGTCCCGGCATCGTCCGCCAGGCGCTCGCGGGTGGCCCCCAGCAGCAGGCTCTCGGCGTCCAGCCCGGCGAGCATGCCGGTGCTCAGCACCACTTCGCCGGCCTGGGCGGTGAGCGGATCGGCGAGCACGGCGAGGCGGTCGGCGGTCAGGTCGATCTGCGCGCCGCGGGCCCCGGCGCTGCGGTTCGCGCGCACGATGCCGCTCAGGTCCATGGCCGCACCAGCGCGCACCGCCAGGCGGCCGGCGTCGTTCACCGACCCCCCCTGGTCGAAGGCGCGGCTGGCGTAGGTTTCCAGGTATTCCGAGCGCAGGCGCACATCGCGCCCCGTGAGCACCTCGACGCCCACGGTGCGGTTGTCGAACACCGCGCCGCCGATCACCCGTTCGCCGAAGCGGGCGGCCACCACCGGGATGCCGTCGGTACCGACGAAGTCGGCCCCATGCGGCAGGTCGGCCATGTCGCTGCGCACGCGGATGGTGTAGGCGCCCGCCATCAGGCCATAGCGGCCCGGCAGCAAGGCGTAGACGCCCGGCGCCAGCCCGGCCGCGCCGTCGAGAATGCGCACCACCTGCCCGCTTTTCAGCGCGCTGCCGGCCCAGGCATCGGCCGCGTAGGGCGCGCTGCCGGCGCCGAGCAGCGGCAGCAACGCGTAGGTGTCGCTGGCCTCGTTGGCCAGGATGTCGGTCGACCCGCCGCGCCCGGCGATGAACTCCCAGGCCTGCAGGTCGCCGCCGCCGGACAGGTCCACCAGGGCGCCGTCGTCCACCGCCACCGTGTCGCCGGTGAGGGCCACCCGGGCATCCGGCGCCGCCGTCAGGGCGTCGAGCGAGGCGCCGGTGTCGAACACCCAGTCGCGGCCCGCGACCTGGGTCTGGCCATAAGGGATGGTGGCGCCGTCGGCGCTGATCGAGGTGACGCTGCCGTCGCGCAGCGTCACCCGGCCGTTGGCGGCCATGGTGTAGGCGGAGCCTCCCAGGGCGGTGCCGGTGTCGGTGAGCGTGCCGGCCGCCAGAGTCAGTGCGCCGAAGGGCGCGCGCAGGCGGCCGCCGTGCTCGATCTGCGGCGCGATCAGGCTCAACGAGCCGAGCGCGGAATAGACGATGTGGTCGGCACCCACGGCGGCCAGGGTGATGCGCCCGGTCGGGTTGTTGCGCACCTCGACGGACACCTCCGCCCCCGAGGTGGGATAGATCACCGCCGCCGACAGGGACAGATCGCCGTTGGTGACCAGCCGCCCGAGGGCGCCGGCGCCATTGTCCTGCCCGGAGAAGCGCAGCTCGTCGGCGCTGGCCAGGCCGACCTGGGCGAAGCCGCTCACGGCCACCTGCCCGCGCACGTCGATCTGGCCCGCCTCGACCGACAGGCTGCCGGTGCCGGTGGCCGCCGTCGGGGCCAGCGGCGTCTTGCGCTGGGCGGTGTCGTCATGCTGGGTGAGTTCGACCGACGCGGCGCGCAGGGCCAGCGCCGACGCGCCGTCGCCCACCAGGTTGGGCGTTTCGATCCGCAGACGGCCCGGCACCGTCAGCGCGGTGTCGCCGTCGACGGTGATGCGGTCGGAGCTGGCCAGGCGCACATCCTGGAAACCGCCCGCGGCAATCGTGTCCACAGCCACCCGCGCCGTGCCCAGATGCTGCGCGCTGGGCACGATCGCGTTGGCGGCGATGGCATCGGCACCGGCCGAACCGCCGGTGGTGAGCACCAGCCGGCGCTGCGGGTTGGGATCGCCACCGAAGGCTTCGCCGGCGACACCGACCCACTGCCCCTGCGCGGTCAGCGCCAGCGACAGGGCGCCGCCAGCCACCCCGCCCGCGCCGGCCCGGGCACTGAGCAGGCCGTCCACGAGCAGACCCTCGCGCGCCGACAGGGCGATCTCGCCCCCGGCGCTGGCGAGCGTCCGGTCGCGCGCCACCACGCCGAAGGGCGAGACCACGTCGAACACACCGGTGGCGCCGTCGGCGTTCAGCTCGGCACCGGACTGGACCACCACGTAACCGCGCCCGGCGTCCACCTGGATGGCGCCGCCGTCGAGCACCGCCCCTTCGTGCCATTGCGTGCCCGGGGTCGCCCGGGCCATCCCGGAGACATCGAGCCGGCCGTGCTGGCCGATGTGGATCTTGTTGGTCGGATCGAGGAACTGCCGATCGGTCAGCGTGGGACTCGCCAGCGCGGTCGACAGATCGATGCGGCCGCCGTGGGCGACGAGCGCGCCGTCCACCGCGATCGACGCGGCGGCGTCCAGGGCGATGCGCCCGCCCGCCACGGTGGCGATGTGCGCGCCGGTACCGACGCGGATGGCCCCGACGCCCTCCTCGGCGGAGGTGAGCGAGAGCGAGGTCGCGCCGCCGACGCCCGCCGTATCGGCGCCCAGCGTGAACGATTGCGGGGAGCCACCACTCGCCGCGGCCCGCTGCGCGGTGCCGAGGCGTCTCACCTGCGCCACCAGCGGCAGGTGCGCACCGTCCTCGACGGTCACGTCGGTCTTGCCGGTGAGCGCGACATCGGCGAAGCCGCCGCGGCGCAGCACATCCTCGGAGAGCACCAGCGTACGCGCGGGCGTCGGCGCCAGCGGATCGCGCGCGTCATGCAGACGGGTGATGAACAGCGAGGAGGCATCGATCGTCAGACGGCCGCCATGGCCACTGTCGAAGCCGTCGGTGCTGGCCGTGGCGTAGCCCGACAAGATGGCGTCCTCGCCCAGGGAGAGCACGCGCTCGGGACGCACGCCGTCGCCGAAACGCCCGGTGGACAGCGCGATGGCGCCGCCGTCGCCATAAGCGATGGCGCCGTTCACCCCCTGCCACGCCCCCGCGGACACGTCGATGGCGCCCTCCACCGTCAGGTTCGCGTTGGAGGCCAGGGTGACGCGACCGCCATCGACCGCCGATGCGGCCGGATCGAGGGCGGTGGGCGGTGCGCTCAGATCGTTGGTCCACAGCCCGGCCGTGGACAGGGTGGCACCGGCGCCCACGGCGATGCCATGGCCTTCCGGCGCGGAAATCGCGGCCCCCGAGGTGTCGGTCGTTGTCAGCGCGATCTCGCCGCCGGGCAGGCGGATCCGGGCGCCGGCGTGTCCGGCCTGCGCGCCTTCGACGTCGACCTGGCGGGCATTGACCGTCAGGCGTGCCCCCGCCTCTCCCACGAGCCTCACGCCGGCCGGAACGGTGAACTGGCCGGCGGTGTTGAGCAGGAACTGGTTGAAGCCGCCGCCCCCCAGCCACGAAGCCCGCAGATACAGGGTGTCGGCGTCACGCGCGGCGGCCGCGGGCGGCGCATCGGTGAGGACGATGTTGCCCACCGACGGACTGGTGGCGGCATCCGCCAGGTTCGAGCGCAGCTCCAGCACCCCGCCCTGGGCCCGGGTCGCGCCGGTCCACGTGCGCCGACCGGTCTGGGTCATGTAGGGCTTGCGCTGCGCGTTGCCCAGATACTGTTCGACCAGCACCCGGTTGCGCTCGCGCTCCAGCAGCAGGTTGTCCATCTGCGTGACGAAGGCCTGCACCGCGCCGGCGTCACCGGGGGTGTACGACCAGTCGTACCAGCGAGCCGATTGCGCCGCGCCGGTGCGCTGTTCATAGCCATTGACGGTCTCCGCCTTCAGGGCGCCGTCGAGGCGCACCTGCCGGCCGGTCACGACCACGCGACCGGCGTCGTTGCCGACCAGACGGTCCGGAACCTGTTGCAGGAGGGTGCGGGTCCGGCCGGTGTAGCGCAGCTTGGCCGAGGCCGATTCGGCCGCCACCCAGGTGCCGGCCACGGTCTGCAGCAGGGTCTTGGGGACCAGGCGCTTCGTTCCGTCCATCTGCGCCCGATAGACGACGCTGCCGCCGGACACGTCCAGGGTCGCCCCCGCATCCACCGAAACCGTGCCCTCGGACTGGAGCACGATGTCGCCGCCCGCGGTGGACAGCTCCGCCACGTCGCGTTCGATGCCGGCGCGGTAGCCGGACACATCGGCCAGCGGCGTATCGCCGTCGGCCACCTGGCTGCCCTTGACCACATCCATGTAGATCTTTTCGCCATAGAGCGGCCGGCCCGCGGCGGTGTCGCGCTGCAGTGGCGAGTCCTTCAGCTCGTCGCCGCGCAGTTCGATCTCGACCACGTCGCGATCGGCGGCGACCGCCACATTGCGCAGGCCGGACACGTCGATCCTGGCGCCATCGGCGATGCGGATCGCCGAATCCGGGTCCGGGCTGAAGTCATTGCTGTCGCCCACCGGACGCCCACCCAGGGTGGTCAGGGTGACCTTGCCCGCGGTGGCGCTGATGCGCGCGTCGCGCTCCAGATCGATGGTCTTGCCGCTGATCTCCACCTCGGACGGATTGAAGGGCGCATCGTCACGCAGGACGTCGTCGGTATTGGCGGTCTCCGGCACCACCTCGGTCGTGCTCTGCTCGCCGAGCACGACCGCCCCGCCGGTGAAATAGCTGGTGCGCTCACCGGCGTTGCCGACCACGTTGTCGCGCGCCTTCAGGTAGATGGAACCGTTCAGGGTGACCGAGGTGGTCGCCCGCGCCGCGCCGCGCTGGGCCACGTTGAGCCCCGCGAGGGTGATGTTGCCGCGCTCGGCGAGCAGCTCGCCGGTGGCCTCGTTGTGCGCATTGCCGCCGCCGCTGACCTCGACCAGCACGCCGCGCAGGCGGCTGTCGACCGAATCGGCCAGATAGAGCTTTTCACCGGCGGCGAGAATGGTCTGGCCCTCCGGCGTGGAGATCTCGCCGGCGTTGCTCACGTTCGGCGCCGCGATCAGGACCCGGCCGTTCTTCGCCGCGACGATGTGGGCGCCCCGTTCGATGCGGATGTCCCCGGCCGTGCCATCGCGCGACAGGGCGGCCTCCGACCACACATACTGGCTGGACGACGCGTCGTAGGCGGACAGCGACGAGAGCGACTGGTCGATCAGCTTGTCGTTGAGCTTGAGCGTCGAGGCCACCAGGCCGCTCACGTCCACCCGCGCACCCGGGCCGAACAGGATGCCGGCCTGGTTGAACAGGTACACCTGGCCGTTGGCCTGCAGGTTGCCGTAGATGTCGCTCCTGGGGCCGCCGGGCAGCACCACGTTGATCGCCCGCGACTGGGCGCTGGGCTGGTCGAAGCGCACCGTGTAGCCACGGCCGATGTCGAAGTTCTGCCACTGCATCACGACCGGCGCCTGCGAGGTCTGCCGGATCGTCATGGTCTGCCCGACGATGTTGGGCAGATTGGCGGTGCCGGGCGAGCCGGGGCGCACGAAGGCCGCCGCCGGGGTGGGCAGGTTGGCGCCGGCCAGGGCGTTGCCGGCGAGCGCCGCCAGGGCCACGGCGACGGCCAGGGGCGCGGCGCCTTTCGGGCACGAGGACACATGCTCCGCCACGGGAATCCGGACACCCAGCCGGCGGCTCATCACCAGACGATATCGATTGCGGTTCATCTCAGGCTCCTGCCCGGCGCACGGGGGCCGGGATGCTGCTCAGAATTCGTACTTGACCCGCACCAGGGCGCGGCCGTCGCCGTCCCGGGTGCGCTTCGGCCCTTCGGCCCCGGCATGGAACACCTGCGCCCAGGCCATCTCCGCCTGCACCCCCCGGCCCTGGCCCATGCGCAGGCCGACGCCGGCGCTGGCGAGCAGCGCGGAACGGTCCTGGCCGGGCAGCGGGTCCTGGGTCTCCAGCTGGGCCCAGTCGTAGAAGGAGAAGGCGACCAGCGCGCGGCCGACCACCTGCCCCAGCGCCGGGGTGCTCAGCTCGGTGCGCCACAGGATGCCGTCGTCGGCCTGGCGCTCGCCCTCCAGGTAGCCGCGTACCGAATCGGCGCCGCCGGCGGAGAACTGCTCGGTGTTGACCAGCGGGCCGCTGGCGCGCTGCACGTCGAGGCGCGACTTGCCCAGCCAGCCGGCGCCGAAGGGGCGGGTGACTTCGAGGTTGAGGCGCAGGGCGCTGAAGTTGGGCTCCGCGCCGGGACGGCGGCACTCGAACTGGTCGACGGTGACGCCGTTGCAGTCGATGTCGCGGCGGTTGAGGCCGTCGAGCCCGAAGGCGAAGTCGACGCCCAGGCGCCAGGCCCCGGCGCCGCGCTGCCAGCCGGCGTTGTACTGGGCCACCATCGTCCAGTACTTGATCGGCTGGCTCAGCGCGAAGCCGCCGCCCAGCTCGGTGCGCTGGGCGTTGTCCTTGTAGTCGGCGCCCAGGCTCAGGGAATGGAAGAAGCCCTGCAGGCCCGGCAGCGGCCGGATCCAGCGGAAGCCGGCGGTGTCGCCATTGCCGATGGACTGGGTGTCGAAGGCGGTGGGCACGTCGCTGGTGGAGCGGGCGAAGTAGGCCGCCAGGGTCGCCTGGCCGATCGGGGCGGCATAGTTCACACCCCACACTTCCACGTCGCTGCGGTGCTCCGGCGAGACGAAGTAGTTGAAGCCGATCGAGTGGCGGCGCTGCCACAGGTTGTCATAGCGCACCGAGCCTTCCAGACGGCCGCGCCGGGTGTCGGCGCTCTGCTTGTTGTTCATCTCGAGGCTGCCGTGCAGGGGCGACGCGTCGTCCATCGCCAGCTCCACCTCGAGCGATCCGGGCCGGGCCGAGGGCCGCAGCAGCGGGTTGATGCGCAGGTCCGGATTGCGCCCGAGCCGGGCCAGATCCTCCTGCACCTCGTTGAAATTCGGCACCGTGCCCGCCGCCATGGACGGCATCTGCTCGCGCACCTTGCTCGGCAGGGTGTATTCGGCACCGCTGACCTTGAGGCGCTCCACCTTGCCTTCGACCACCTGCAGCCGCACCAGGCCGCCGTCGACCTTCTGCTGCGGCACCTCGACGGTCACGGTCAGGTAGCCGGCATCGTGATAGGCCTGCTCCAGCGCCGCCCGCGCCGCGTTCACCGCGTCGAGGCCGACACCGGGGCCGAGGTGTGGGTACACCGCGCGTTCGATGTCGCGCGTGGGCAGCACCGTGTTGCCCTCGACCGCGTATTCGAGCACGTCGAAAGGCGCCGGGCCGCGCGGCGGCGCCGGGGGCTGCGCCTGTGCGGCCATGCCGGGCGCCAGACAGAGGACAAGGGCGAGTCGGAGGAGAAAGGATCGGATCGGTGTCACGACGGTCGTTACCACGGTCGTTCGGTTCCTGCGGCGGTGCCATGAAGCCAACCGGCACCCCACACAACAAAATGCCGCGAGCCCGTCGCCGGGCCCGCGGTCCGTCGAACGGCCCGGCGCGAACCGGGCCGCTGTCACACGGCGCTTCTTAGTACTTCTGCAGCGGCGCGCAGGAGTTGGCGCGACGCGTGTGGGTCGCCACCAGGGTGGCCGTGCCACCGACCTGCGGCAGGGTCGCGAAGGCGTTCGGCACCGAGGTGTAGTTGCCACCGTCGTTGCCGGTGTACTTCGTGGAACCGGCGCGCTTGGCGAACTCGGTGTAGAAGGCCTTCTTGATGCCGCTCAGACCGGCTTCCTGCAGGGAGTTCTCGAGCACGAAGTCATAGGCGCCGGAGAGCAGGTTGGCCTTGCTCGGGGCGATACCGGTACCCGGACCGGCGTCGACCGTCTGCGTGGCCATGTTGTAGATGCCGGCGCCGTCCAGCATGCGGAAGTGCCAGCCGGTCGAAGCGGTGATCTTGCCGTAGCTGTCGCCGGAGAGGACGGCGATGGCGCGGAACGGCTTGGTCGAGTTGGAGAACTTGAACGTGTAGTAGTAACCGTCGCTCGCCTGGGCGGTGTGATCGGTGTGGTTCTGGGCGGCCTGCATGCAGTCGCGCACGTTGCCCGAGCTGGAGTTCTCGACGATGACCTTGCCGGCGGCGGCGGTCGGATCGATCACGAACGGGTCGGCCTGGGTGCCGCTGCCCGAGACGAAGCCGATGCCGGTCGAATCGTACAGGGTCGCAACAACGGTGTTCGAGCCGGTGGCCTCACCGCAGGGGAAGTTGTTGAAGAAGCGGTTGTAGGAGGCCTGGGTGCCCGAACCCTGCACGCGGCGGCACACCACCACGTTCTCCTGGGCGTCCACGCTGGTCAGGCTGCTGTCGACCTGGTCCCAGGTCTCGTAGGCGCCGGACAGGATGTCGCCGTAGGTGGAACGGGAGATGTGCTGCGTCGCCGGGATCGAGTCGGTGGTCACGATGCCGAAGATCTGCTGGTTGATCGGGGTGATGGTGGAGAACGCGGAGTTCGCCGTCACGGTCTGGCCCGGCTCGAGGTTGATGCCCTTGAACATGGAGGGCTCGACGTCCGACATGCCCATGTCCGGCACCAGGCCGGCGGAACCGTCGTCGGCACCGAAGATCTGGCAGGTCAGGTTGTTGGTGTCGCAGTCGTTCAGGTTGAGCGAGCGGATCATCTGGTGGTTGGCCACCGGGCCGATACCGAAGGCGGAGCCGCCCTGGGAGCGCTTGATCAGGGCCAGCTTGGTGCCGGCCGGGATGCCGGGAATGCCGGAGACCGCGGTGCCGACCCAGGCGTTGTAGTTCTTGTCCTTGACGGCGCCGACGGCACCTTCGTACTTCACCACGCCGGTCATCATGGAGTTGGCGATGTCGGACAGGAAGTTGTCCACGGCGGAGGCGCCGGAGAAGAAGACGACCGTGGTCTGGGCGTCGATGACGGAGGCGGCCTGGGCACCGATGGCGGCGGCGGCGAAGGCGCAGCCGAGGGCGAGTTGCTTGAGTTTCATGAATCGTGTTCCTTAGGGACGAGGGTGTGGAATCAGGCGCGACGGCGGCGGGCGATGGCGCCGATCATGCCGAGGCCGGCCAGCAGCATGGCGTAGGACTCGGGCTCGGGCACGGCGGGCACGGCGGCCACGGCCAGCTGCAGGTGGTAGCCGTCCTGACCCATGTAGGTGGAGGCGACGATCTGCTCACCGTTGAGGGTGAAGGCCTTGGCGGTCGGGGCGATGCTGTTGCTGCCGTACATCACGGCCATGTTGATGGCCTCGCCCAGGGCGGCGGCGCTGTTGAAGCCCTGCACGGTGTTGCCGGCGCCGGCGCCCCAGGAGGCGCTGTCGGCATAGGCGGCCAGGTCGGCCGGGGTGGTGATGATGTACTCGTCGTCGGCGACGGTGGTGCCGACGTTGGCGCCCTTGCTGTTCACGTTGTCGAGATAGGTCGCGAATTGGCCACCCATACCAACGAAGCCGGTCGCGCTGTTGGTCACGGAACCGTAGGCGTTGGTCGTCGAGGACAGGTAGGTGTTCAGCGTGCCGTTGCTGCCGGCGAACAGGTTGAACTTGACGTCGCCGGCATTGCCAGCCTGGTTCAGGAAGCTGTCGAAGCCGGTGATGGCCATGTCGAAGATCACGCCATTGACGGCGCCGACCTTGGACTCGATGGAGGCCGGACCGGTCAGGGTCGAGACGCTCTTCGGATTGGCGTTGATGAGGTTGAGCAGCGAGGCGTCGGCGGAAGAGGCCGTGAAGCCGGCGCTTTCCACGTCCCAGGTGAAGCCGACCTGCGCGCTGGCGCTCCAGGCGGAAAAGACGAGTTCGGACTGACCAGCGGAAAACAGCGTCGCGCCGTCGGTCGGCAGTTTGACGGCAGCGTTGGCGGCGCCGGCCATGGCGATGGCGCTGATCGCGACCAGGGCCTTGAGTTTGAAGTTCATGGACTGACTCTCCTGTGCAGAAACTTGAATTGGTTCGGGGCGGCTACCCCGGCTCCCGAGCGAAGCCAGGGGCATTCTCGCGGGCGTGTTTTACGTCCCGGCCCGATGACAACCGCCCGTCGATAGGCTGTTAGAACTAGGGCCGGCGCATGTCGGACTGCCGAGGCAGATTCTGAACAGCCCAGGTGTCGCACCGGCGTCGCCGGCCGGCGTCGGGAAAGGTCCGAACGGACTACGGGAACCCCCCGGCCGGATCACGGCGCCGGCGTCAGGAGAGGGAGGACTCGCCCACGTGGCCGTTCACGAACAGGCCGATGGAGGTGGCCTTGGCGACGGCCTGGGCGCGGTTGCTCACGTCGAGCTTGCGCAGGATCTTCTGCACGTGGTTCTTCACCGTGAGCGGACTGATGTCGAGGATCTGGCCGATCTCGGCGTTGGTCTTGCCGTCGCGCACCCAGCCGAGCACCTGGATCTCGCGCTCGGAGAGCACCGAGGCGGGCCCCTCGATGTGGCCGGCCTCGCTTTCGACCATGCGCAGGGTGGCCATGTACAGGTGCGGCATCAGCAGGTCGGCGAAGTAGCGCTCGCGCTCGCCCGCAGCGCCTTCGAGGCCGAGGAAGGCGAAGAACGCGCCCCGGTTGCCGCGCACCTCGCGGGCGCCATGGCACAGGTTGTGGCGATAGTTGAGCCGATACAGCATGGGATGGAGCGCGTCGGCGCGCGCCTCGGCGTCACCGGTGACCACGGGGCTCCGGTTCTGCGCGTGCCACAGGGTGAGCATGGGGGCCACGAAGCCGTGCACCGGGTCCTGCGCCAGGGTGTCGAAATCGTCCGGCAGGGTCGCGCGCGAGAACACGTCGCTGCGCAGCTGCAGGGTGTTCAGGTCGCCGGTGGCGCACACCAGGGTTTCATGGGGAATGAAACTCTGCAGCGTGCCCTGGGCCCAGAGAAAGAACTGGAAGCGCTTGTTGATCTTGATCGAGGAGTCGATCAGGAACAACAGGCGCTCGCGGTCTTCGTTCGACAGGCTGACGAATTCAGCCACCTGGCGCCCTCCTCGGGAAATCGGACGAACGACCGTACCAAGGCGCCATGACAGGCATGTTCAGGCCATGTGACGACGCCGTCATCATGGCTTATCTGACCCGCACGCTCGCGGTCGCGTCGGCCCCGGCGGCGAGCAGCAGTGCGCGCACCGCCGGGTGGCGATAGACGCCGGCCCAGAAGTAGGCGGTGCGCCCTTCGCCGTCGGGCGTGTCGACGTTCATGCCGGTGGCGAGCACGGCGCGCACGAGCCCGGCATCGCCGCCGGCGGCCGCCATGCCCAGGGCGTGGAGCCCGCGTTTGTCGGGCAGGCTCGGGTCGGCACCGGCGGCGAGCAGCGTGTCGACGATGTGTCGATGGCCGAGCCGGACCGCATTGACCAGCGGCGGCGCACCGTCGGCGCCGCGCTTGTCCGGGTCGGCGCCGTGGCGCAGCAGCAGCCGCACCACCGCGGCATGGCCGCGCAGGGCCGCCACGCCCAGGGGAGTGAAGCCGGCTTCGCCGCGGCGGTCGGGGTCGGCGCCGGCCGCGAGCAGCTTGCGCACCAGCTCGGCCCGGCCGTCGGCCGCGGCAAGGGCGAGCACGCCCCCGCGCCGCTGCGCGTCGACCACGTTCGGGTCCGCGCCATCCTTGAGCCGCGCGAGCACGGCGTCCCAGTCGCGTGCACGCGCCGCTGCCAGCATGGCCTGCGACGCGGCCTGGGCGGGCGCGGGTGCCCAGGCGCTGCCGGTCCGGCGGATCGCGTCGAACTGCGCCTTGTCGGGCACCGGCAGGCCACGCGCGCGGTGCGGCGGGGACACGAAAGCCTCGAATTCCTGCGGCGTGTCGAAGGCGTGGACGTGCAGGCTGAACAGGGTGGCGAAGACGCAGATCAGGGCGCGCATGGTGGCCAGGTCGTTCGTGATGGACGACCCGTGAGCTTAGTGGCACCGCTTTGCATGCAAAGGTCCGACAAATGCGCCGAAAGGACTATCGACCCCCGATGGGACGCCCCCGTCCGCGCGCGCTCAGTCGTCGCGTGCGCGCGGCCCGGCAGTGCCCGGCGCCTGATCCGGCGCGGACTCGAGCACGGGCCGGAACACCCAGTCCCGGTACCGGGTGGCGTCCCCCGCGCCCTGCCCCAGCTCGGGCGGCAGGTCGTGGTGGCGGAAGGGCGTCTTGTCGCTGAGGCTGTGGATGCCGACGATGCGGCCGCCGGCACGCACCAGGCCCCAGTCGGGCTCGCCGGTCATCGGGTCGCGGTAGATGCGGCGCAGGTGGCGCTGGGGGGTGGGGAAGCGATGGTCCTCGACGAGCTCGTCGAGGCTGGCCGGCCACGAGGGCGCGCCCTCGGGCGAATGGTCGTGATAGTGGCGCAGGGCGCGGGCCATCTCGGTGCCGATGGCGATGAGCTCCGCCTCGCGCTCGCGCTGGGCGCGCGCCTGCCAGGTCTGGCCGATGCCGGCGGCGATCAGGCCCAGCCCGGCCACCAGGAACAGCACCAGCAGATAGGTGTAGCCGCGCTGGGGCGCCCGCGTGCTCACCATTCGGTGTAGGGCTCGCCAGCGCCGCTGTGCACGTCGTAGATGCCGTCCACGCTGGTGTCCGGCGGCGGGTCGAAGACCCAGGTGTCGGTGCGCTCGGTGATCGGGTCCTCCGGCACCGCGCGCAGGTAGCGCTTGTCCACCAGATCGTCCAGGGTGGCGGGAAAGTGCCCGGTGTCGGCGGCGTACTTGTCGATGGCGTCGCGCATCACCACCAGGCTCTCCTTGAGCGCGTTGTCGCGCGCCCGGTCGAGGTGCTGGAAGTAACGCGGCGCGGCGATGGATAGCAGGATGGCGATGATGGCCATGACCACCAGCAGCTCGATGAGGGTGAATCCGCGCAGGCGTCGCATGAGGCTCACCACTGCCGGTAGGGAATGCCGTTGAGGCCGACCCGATCGCTCAGGGAGTACACGTCGAACACGTCCTCGCCCGGTTGCGGGTCGTCGGGCGGGCTCTTGTAGCTGCGCAGGCCCCAGGTCTGCTCCGGCGGCAGGTCCGGATCGGCGTTGAACGGGTCGCGCGGCAGGCGGCGCAGGAAGTAGATGAGTTTCGGCTCGGGCGACTTGATGTCGGCCACCCCCTTGACCAGCACCTCCAGCGACGGCGGATAGCCGCTGCCTTCGGCGTCCACCGCGATCCGCCCCGCCTCGCCCGCCGCCTTGTAGGCGTCGATGCCGTTGCGGAGGGTGCGCAGCGCGACGCGCAGCTCCGACTCCCTGGCCCGCTGCGCGGTCATCTGCGCCAGCGGCATCGCCACCGCCGCCAACACCCCGATGATCGCCACCGTCACCACCAGCTCGATGAGCGTGAAACCCCGTCGGCGGCCCGCCCCCTCGGTGCGTAGGGCGGAAAAGCGAAGCGCCTTCCGCCAATGTGGCGGTGGGACGGCGGAAGGCGCTTCGCTTTTCCGCCCTACGATCGAGCTTCGCAAACCAACATCGATACCTGAGTTGACCGACCCGCCGCCGGGCCGCCCCAAGGCGGGTCGCCGCCCCCTCGGGGGGCAGCGAACGTAGAGAGCGTGGGGGTCGTCCACTAAGCGTGGGGGTTGTCCCCGCCCGCCCGCCGGGCCGCCCCAAGGGCGGGCGCGGCCCCCTCGGGGGGCAGCGAGCGAATGCGAGCGTGGGGGTCGTCCCCGCCCGCCCGCCGGGCCGCCCCAAGGGCGGGCGCGGCCCCCTCGGGGGGCAGCGAGCGAATGCGAGCGTGGGGGTCGTCCGACCCGCCGCCGGGCCGTCCCAAGGCGGGTCGCCGCCCCCTCGGGGGCAGCGAACGTAGTGAGCGTGGGGGCCGTCCACTCACGGCGCAATACTCACATTCACCCCGCCGCCGGCCGCCACCTGCTCGGTCTTGCCGCCACGCTGCACGGTGGCCGAGACCGGGGTGATGGCGACCGTGCCGATGGTGCCGGGCTTGGTGAGGAAGGTGGCGGTGGCGGTCACGTCGTCCTGGCCCGAGGGCAGGTCCACCTCGAGCAGGCCGGGGATGCGGGCGCCGGGGGCCTCGATGCGGCCCGGGTCGTAGCGCAGGCCGAGCTTGCCGCCTTCGATGTCGCCGCCGCCGCTGACCTGGATGCTCACGTCCACGTTGTCGCCGGCGCGCACCTGGCTCGGCCCCGAGACCCGGATCGACAGCGGCCCGACCGGCACTGGCGGTTCGGCGCTGTCGCCGTCACTCGCGGCCGCTTCGTCGGCCGGCGCGTCGCCGGGCTCGGAGGGATCCGGGTCCCGGTCGGTCGCGCGCAACGCGCGTTGCCCGGCACGGAAGATACGGCTGAGCGCGGCGCCGCTGGACACCGGCGAGCGGTCGCCGGACAGGCCGAGGCTGTTGGCGGCGGTCGGATGCAGGGTCAGCGGCGCGGCGCCCACGTCGGCCTCGGTGCCGGCGGGCACGAGGGCGCGGGCCACCTGCGGCGGGGCGACGTTGCGGATCACCCGCGGGGTGATCAGCAGGACGATCTCGGTGCGGTTGTTGGTGTCCTTCTTGGACGAGAACAGGCGCCCGATCACCGGCAGGTCCGACACCCCGGGCAGGCCGTTGCCGACCGAGCGCTCCTCGTCCTGCAGCAGCCCGGCGAGGATCTGGGTCTCGCCGTCATGCAGGCGCAGCACGGTGCCGGCGGTGCGCGTGCCCACCTGGTAGGCCAGCGAGGCGGAAGGGCCGGTCACCTCCTTGACGATGTTGCTCACCTCCAGATCCACCTTGATCTCGACGTCGTCGTCGAGCATCACCACCGGCTTCACGTCGAGCTTGAGGCCCACGTCCAGGTAGCTGACCGAGGCCGACACGCCCACGTTGGCGGTGGCGGTGGTGGTGAACACCGGCAGCTTGTCGCCGATGTGGATCTTGGCTTCCTCGTTGTTCTTCACCCGGATGCGCGGGTTGGCCAGCAGGCTGGTGTCGCTGTCCTCCTGGCGCAGGTTGAGCAGCACCGCCGGGTTGGCGATGTAGGGGCGCAGGCCGCCGCGCGAGCGCAGGTCCACCACCCCGTCGGCCAGCGCGCGCGCCACGCCGGAGCCGTCGAGCGCGCCGTAGCCGATCTGGTCGGGCAGGTCGAGGCCGAGCTCGCGCACCTTGTTGCGACTCACCTCCAGCACCTCGACCTCGAGCATCACCTCGGGCTCGGCCACGTCCAGCGACTTGATCAGCTGCTCGGCCAGCGCCACCGCCTCGGGGGTGTCCTTGACCACCAGCAGCTTGAGCTTCTCGTCGATGAACACGTCGCGGATCTTGACCAACTGGCGGATCAGCGACTGGGCCTGCTTCACGTCGGCGTTGGCCAGGTAGAAGGTGCGCGTCACCAGCTCGCGGTATTCCTTGGTCTTGGCGGGCGTCGCCGGGTAGATGAGCACCGAGTTGGCGTTGAGCAGCTTGCTCTCGATCTTCTGGGTGGCGGTGAGCAGCCTGAGCACCTCGTCCACGGTGGTGTCGCGCACGAACAGGGTCACCTTGGCCTCGGGGCGCACGTCGCGGTCGAACACGAAGTTGATGCCGGCCGCGCGCGACAGGGCCTCGAACACCGTGCGCAGCGGCGCGTCGCGGAACTCCAGGGTCACCGGGCGCGAAAACGGCCCCTTGAGCTCGTGCGCCGGGGGCGGATTGGCCGCCGCCAGCGCCGCCTCGATACGCCGTTGCAGGGTGCGGGCGCGGTTGTCGAGCGGGTCTTCGGTGAGCACCTGGCGCACCGCCGCCATGGCCGCATCGGTGTCCTTCCGGGCCAGATCGACCTCGGCGGTATCGAGCATCGCCGCATGGCGCGCCCGCGCCTTCAGCGCCGCCTTGCCGCGCAGGGCGCGCGGCTCGTCGGGCGCGAAGCCGAGGATCTCGTCGTAGAGACGCCCCGCCTCCTCGGTCTGCCCGGCACGTGCCATGCGCTCGGCCCCCGCCAGGCCCTTGAGCACCAGGCGCTCGCGCTGGTTGAGGTAATAGGTGCGCAGCTCGCGGTTGTCCGGATCCTGCGCCACCTGCTGCGACAGGCGCGCCAGCGCGGCCACCGGATCGCCGTCGCTGAAGTCGGAGCGCGCCGACTCGAGGGCCCGGTTGCTGGCGCAGGCGCCGAGCAGGCCGACGAGCACCAGCAGCGACAGGAAACGGAGGAGCGAAATCACGGAGCGGGTCATGAACGGTCGGCCAGGGAGAGCCGCTGGGTCTGCTTCAGCGGCAGGTAGGTCAGGGTCACGGCGGTCTCGTCCGCCGCGTTGATGCGGTAGCGTTCGTCGAGCACTTCGCCGACGCGCGCGGTCACCAGGCGCTCGCCGTCGAGCAGGAAGATCACCCGCTCGCCGCCGGCTTCCTGCAGGGAACCGATGTAGGTGTAGGGCAGCGCCGGGGCCACCGGCCGCGGCGCCGGCGCCGGGCGCATGGCCGCGAGCGCGGCCGCCGACGGCGGGGGCGGGGGCGGCGGAGGCAGGCCGAACACCGGCGGCGCGGCCTCGCCGAAGCCGGCGCGCGCGCCGTCGAGGCCGGCGAGGCTCGGCGGCGCCGCCGGCGCGCGCCGGGCCGGCCGGTGCGGGGCGCTGCGCGCCTGTGCCACCGGGGCCGGCTCGGCGCCGTCAGCGCCGGATTCGAGCCCGGAGGCCCACCAGCTGGCGGCCAGGGTCGCCCCCAGCGAGGCGACGAGGATCAGCTGGCGCCGCTTCATTGCCCGCCCCGCACATAAACGGCCAGGCGCACTTCGGCCTGCATGCGCGTGTCGCGCGGCGACTCGCGCTTGATCGCGAGCTGCTCGATGCCCACCCCCGGATGGCGCCCCATCACCTCGCCCAGCCAGGCATAGAGCGCATCGAAGCGCCCGTCCACCGGCAAGGTGGCGTTGATGCGCACCAGCGGCGTGCCCGAGACCACGGCGCTGCGGTAGTCGCCGCGCTCGGGCAGCAGGCCATGGCGGTCGGCGCTCAGGTGGATGTCCGCGAGCAGCTCGGCGAGGCGGGCACCGGGGGTGAAGCGGGCGTAGAAGGCGTCGAGCCGGCCGCGGTCGCTCTGGCGCGCCTGCGCCGGTGCGGCGGCCACCTTGAGCAGCATCGCGCGCTCGGCGGCCAGGGCCTCGGCACGGGCGCGCTGCTCCCCCCGGCCGACAGCCCGAAGGCGAGCGCGAAGGCCAGCAGCGCCACGCCCACGGCGCCGGCCCAGCCGGCCCGATGGACGCTGCGCACCAGCAGCACCTGCAGGGGTTCGAAGCGGGTGCGGTCGACGCGGATCATGGTGCCCCCACCCAGTCGGCGGCGAGATTGAAGCGGAAGCGCCCGCCCGCTTCCTCGTAGGCGAGCAACTGCACGTTGCGCAGCTCGGGGCGCTGTTCGAGCCGCCCCATGTAGTCGAACAGGGCCTGCAGGCCGTCGGCCTCGGCGTTCAGCCGCACCACCCCGCGCAGGGCGTCGGGAGTAAGCGCCATCAGGCTCACACCGGGGCCGCCGGCCTCGGCCACGGCGGCGAACAGGCGCGGCCAGTCGCGCTCGAGCTGGTGGGCGAGCTTGAGGGCGGGCGCGGCCTCCTCGGCGCTGACCGGGGTGTCGCTGGCCGCCTCGCGCCGGTCGGCATGGCGGGCGCGTTCGACCTGATGACGCAGGCGCGCGACGATCTGCTCGCGCTCGGCCAGATCGGCGCGCCGGTCCACATAGTGGCTCACCTCGATCCCGCTCATGAGCAGCCCGAGCACGAGCAGCGCCCAGCCGAGCGCGCCGGGCGGGCGGCGCTGGGGGATGAGGTCGAGGTCGAGCCGGGCCGGTGCGCTCATGCTGCAATCGCCACGGCCCGGGTGGTCCAGCCCTCGGGCGCGGTCAACACCGTACCCGCGTGAAACAGCACCCCGGCGGGCGCGGCCTCGCCGGTGACGCACAGGGGGGTCAGCTCGCGCCACGCGGCCAGGGCGTCGCCCTCGCCCAGGGCGCGGCTGAGCAGCGCGGTCCATTGGCCGTCGCGCCACACGCCGAGCGTCAGGCGCCCGCCGTCGGTGAGCGCGAGCGCGCCGTCGCCGGCATCGAGCTGCCGTGCCAGGGCGTTGTAGCGGGCGACGAAAGCGCCGGTCAGGCTCACCAGCCGGCCCCTGGCCTGGCGCACCACGGCCTGCAGCGCCTCGACCAGCGCACGCGGCAGCGCGCAGGCGACGAAGGCGGCCGCGGCCGGATCGGCATCGCGGCACATCACCCAGTCGGCGTCGGCGAGGCCGTGCACCTGGCGGAACTGGTGCGCGAGCCAGGCCTCGCGCTCCTTGCGGCCGCGAATGGCCGTCGGCCAGCGGCACACCAGGTAGCGCACCCAGCGGTCGTCCACCCGGGCGAGCACGCGCGCGCGCGCC
Source organism: Nitrogeniibacter mangrovi (assembly GCF_010983895.1). Lineage (GTDB taxonomy): Bacteria > Pseudomonadota > Gammaproteobacteria > Burkholderiales > Rhodocyclaceae > Nitrogeniibacter > Nitrogeniibacter mangrovi. Next base: position 75,054 of record NZ_CP048836.1, on the reverse strand, counting down.
GGCAGGTGCGCGGCGAGCGCGGCCGGCCAGGCCGGTTCGGCGCCGGTCGTGGGCAGGTGCACGGTGTCGGCGCCAGCGCGCAGCGCGCAGCCGGCCGGCGTCAGCCACAGTTCCACCGGCTCACCCCAGAAGCGTGACACGGTTCAACTCCTGCAAAGTGGTCTCGCCCGCGGCGACCAGCGCGGTGGCCGCGTCGCGCAGGCTGCGAAAGCCGCGTTCGGCGGCCTTGGCCTTGAGCGCGCGCACCGGCGCGCGGGTGACGATCAGCTCGCGGATCTCGTCGTCCAGGATCAGCACCTCGGCAATGGCCCGGCGCCCCTTGTAGCCCGAGCCGCGGCACTGGCCGCAGCCATGGCCGGCGCGGAAGCGGAAGCCCGCGGTGCTCGCGAGCGCCGAGTCGGCCACCAGCTGCGCGTCGGGCACGATGTCGTCGGCGCAGTGGGGGCAGATGATGCGGATGAGCCGCTGCGCCACCACGCCGTTGAGCGCGGCGGTGAGGTTGTAGGGGTCGATGCCCATGTGGGTGAAGCGGCCGATGACGTCGAACACGTTGTTGGCGTGCACGGTGGTGAACACCAGGTGGCCGGTGAGCGCCGCCTGCACCGCGATCTCGGCGGTCTCGCCGTCGCGGATCTCGCCCACCATGATCTTGTCCGGGTCGTGGCGCAGGATGGAGCGCAGGCCGCGGGCAAAGGTGAGCCCCTTCTTTTCGTTGACCGGAATCTGCAGCACCCCGGGCAGCTGGTATTCCACCGGGTCCTCGATGGTGATGATCTTGTCCAGGCCGTGGTTGGTCTCGGCCAGGGTGGCGTACAGCGAGGTGGTCTTGCCCGAGCCGGTGGGCCCGGTCACCAGCAGCATGCCGTAGGGCTCGCTGGCGAGTCGGCGCAGGGTGGCGCGGGCGGTGTCGTCGAAGCCGAGGGTCTCGAGCGACAGGCCGGTCATCTCGGCGCTGAGGTGTTCCTTGTCGAGCACCCGCAGCACCGCGTCCTCGCCGTGGATGCTGGGCATGATGGAGACGCGGAAGTCGATCTCGCGCCCCGCCGCGAGGGCCTTGAAGCGCCCGTCCTGGGGCACCCGGCGCTCGGCGATGTCGAGCTCGGCCATCACCTTGACCCGTGAGATGGCCTGCTCGGCCAGCTCGGCGCCCTGCACGCTGCCCACCCGCGAGAGCACGCCGTCGATGCGGTACTGGATCACCAGCCCGGCCGGCACGCACTCCAGATGGATGTCGCTGGCGCCCTGCTTGAGCGCGTCGTAGAGGGTGGAGTTGACCAGCTTGACCACCGGGCTGGCGTCTTCGCTGATGCGGCGCAGGGACAGATCCTCGGCGCCGTCGCCCTTGCGCTCGCCGCCACGGGTGTCCGACAGCCCGGCGGCGCGGCGCACCTCGTCCTCGTGGCGGGCCAGGCAGGCGGCGATGTCGTCCCGGTCGCCCAGGGCCCAGCGCACCGGCTCGGCGAGGCGGGCGCCGAGCCCGTCCATGAGCGCGCGATCGAAGGGGTCGGCCAGCACCAGGCACAGGCCGCCGTCGTCCTCGCGCAGGGCGATGCACTCGCGCCGCAGCGCCTGCTCGAAGGGCATGACGCCGAAGTCGGGTGCGCGCGCCATGAGCGCCGCATGGCCCAGCACCGGCAGGCCGAAGGTGCGCGCCAGGCGCGCCAGGCGCAGCGGCGCCTCGGCCTCGAGCGTGGCCAGCGCGTCGAGCATGCGCCCGCCCGCCACCCGGGCGGCGGCCAGCTCGTCGGCGCTGAAGGGGCGGATGTCGGGCGCGTTCATCCCACCGCCTCGGCAAGCTGGAAGATCGGCAGGTACATGAGCACCACGATGCCGCCGATGGCCACGCCGATGAACAACATCAGCAGCGGGCCGAACAGGCGCGTGAGCCATTCCACCTGGCGAGCGGTGTCCTCCTCATGGAACTCGGCCGCGCGGGTGAGCATCTCGCCCAGGTTGCCGGCGCGCTCGCCCACCTGCAGCATGCGCAGGGCCACCGGCGTGGCCAGCCCCTGGGCCGCCAGGGTGGCGGCGAACCCGCTGCCCTCGCGGATGCGCGCGATGGCCGTCTCCAGGCCGCTGCGCAGGCTCGGGGTGAGCAGCCCGGCCACCATGCCCAGCGCGGTCACCACAGGAATGCCGCCGGTGAGCAGCATGCCCAGGGTGCGGTAGAAGCGCGCCAGCTGGAACACCCGCAGGCGCTCGCCGATCATGGGCATGCGCCACAGGGCGCGGCCGATGGCCGCCGCCGTGGCCGGCTGGCGCAGGCCCACCACCAGCGCCGCCACGCTCACCACCGCGCCGATGGCCATCGCCAGCGCGTTGGCCTCCACGAACTGGCCCCACTGCATGAGCAGGCGCGACATGAAGGGCAGGTCGCTGCCCACGTCTTCATAGATGTGCGAGAAGTTGGGCACCACGTAGCCGAGCAGGAACAGCACCACCAGCGAGCCCACGCTCACCAGCAGCACCGGGTAGATGGCCGCGCTCACCAGCTTGCCGCGCAGCGCCTCCACCTGCTGGCGATAGGCGATGAAGCGCGCCACCGCCGGCACCAGGTCGCTGGTGCGCTCGGCGGCGCGGATCATGGCCACGTACAGATCGGGAAAGGCCTGCGGCGCCGACGCCAGCGCCGAGGACAGGGTGCGCCCCTCGCGCAGCGCCGTGCGGATGTCGTCGAGCACCCCGCGCACCGGGGGGCGGGACTCCTTCTCGGCGAGCGCGTCGACGGCCTCGGCCAACGGGATGCCCGCCGCCAGCAGCGCCAGCAGCTCCTGGTTGAACAGCAGCAGCGGAAAGCGCGCCCGGCGCCCGCCCTGGCGCAGCGCGCGCACCGCGAGGATGCTCAGCCCGCGCGCATCGGCCAGCGAGCGCGCCTCCGCCTCGTTGGCCGCCTCGAGCTCCACCTCGACGATGTCGGCCCCCTGGGCGATGGCCTTGACCTGGTATCTCATCGCTCGCCCGGGCGCCTACCAGTTGACGATGTCGGCCGCCTCGCCCTCGCCGCCGGGCTGCCCGTCCTTGCCGAAGGAGTACAGGTCGAAGTCACCGTGCTCGCCCGGCGAACGGTACTGGTAGGGCTTGTCCCAGGGGTCGAGCGGCACCGCCTTGCGCAGGTACGGCCCCTGCCACTTGGACACCCCCGCCGGCGCCGCATCCAGCGCGGCCAGCCCCTCCTCGGTGAGCGGATAGCGGCCCACGTCGAGGCGGAACTGATCCAGCGCCTTCTCCAGCCCGTCGATCTGCGCCCGCGCCGTCTTCACCTGCGACTTGCCGATCTGCGCAAAGAAGCGCGGCCCCACGTAGCCGGCCAGCAGCCCGATGATGACCATGACGACAAGCAGCTCGAGCAGCGTGAAGCCGCTCTGGCGAAGGGAAGCGCGGACAGACGGGATGCGCATGGGACACGGGCTCCGGACGGGGTGATGGCGATTTCGCGAAGAGGGGTAGCGTAGGCGTCGAATGTGACAGGCTTGTTTCTGTCACACCAATGTCATATTGGCACAATCCTGGCGGATCGATAGGTGGCATTTCTCCCGACGGCGATGGGGGTCTGCTGTCGCCGGAGCAGTTCGAGAGGATCGGCGGATGAGGTATGGCCGTGAACGCGGCCTTGGAGTCGGATACATACGGCGCAATGTCCCGCCACAAGCCATTAACGACGTTGTCATGCTTCTGTCGCATGAAAACCGACTTCCGTCCCCGATGCCGCCGACCGGCTCACCGGCTACGCCGGCATCGTCACCGCCCTCACCTACCAGCCCGACAGCAACCGCCTCGCGCAGATCGGCACCCAAAGCCAGAGCCTGGATGCGGCCGGCAACCTCGTCTCCGAGGCCGGCAAGAGCTTCGCCTACGGCGCCGACGGGCGCATGCGCAGCACCACCTCCGGTGCCGGCACGGTCACCTACCGCTACGACGGCCAGGGCCGCCGCGTCGAAAAGGCCGGCCCCGCCGGCCTCGTGCCCAACGGCGCGGAGCGCTTCATGTACGACGAGGCGAATCACCTCATCGGTGAATACCAGGCCGACGGCACCCCGACCCGCGAATACGTCTGGCTCGGCGACCTGCCCGTGGCGGTGATCGACACCAATACCGACGGCACCACCACCGCCTACGCCATCGAGACCGACCACCTGGGCACCCCCAGGCTGCTCACCGATGCCACCCAAAGCCCAAGCTGGCGCTGGACCAGCCCGCCGTTCGGCGAGGTGCTGCCGGACGAGAACCCCGCCGGGCTCTATCCGGTGGTGTTCAACCTGCGATTCCCGGGCCAGTATTACGACAAGGAATCGGGGCTGAGCTATAACTGGCATCGGGTCTATGATGCGGAGACGGGTAGGTATGTGCAGTCCGACCCCATCGGGTTGGATGGGGGGTGGAATACTTACGGCTATGTCGGCGGGAATCCGGTTTCGTTCATTGATCCGCTCGGGCTGGCCAGTTCGGGGCAAACAACCCAAATTCCTGGAGGCAGCCCTACGACAGTGAGGATTGATCCTCCCCACGTGCCGGGACAACAAACACACGCTCACGTCTGCGAAAAGGGTTGCAAGGAGATCGTGGTCAACAAAGATGGAACCGGTAGCCACAATACCGATCCGTCCAAACTGAAGAATCGGGTCAAGAATTTCCTGCGAGCGCGGGGGTTCAAACTGATGTGGTGCCCACCACTCCTAGAGGACTTGGTGATGGGCATGGCTGCTCAGCAATGTTCCGAGGGTGACCTTGGCGCTTGCCAGATCTTTCAGCAGATGGGGGGCACGATCCTGTCGGATTCTCTTGGTGGTGATATATGAAGATTTATGGGTACTCACTTGGCGAAGATAGAGAAGAGGAACTCCTGAGCCTTCGCGAGGTTTCATTCTTGGCTACGAGCGAAGAACTCATGGAGCTATCGGCATTCTTTGCGAAATGCGCACACGAAATTCGTCATCAGCCGGGGTGGGACCATGCCCATTTGAACGACTTCTTGATGCGGGACTGTGAAGCGAACTCTGACGTCATCGTGGCTGCACAACCTGAACGCGCGTAAGGCGGATTCCGTAGAGCGGATAAGCGAAGCGTCATCCGCCGTATGCCATCGCTCCGCGATGCCCCGATGGTGTCGAATCGGTATGCCGCTCTGATGCGAGACTGCTGTCGAAATCGCTCCGGGCTCACTTGGGACGTCGTTGAACGTTGTGGGCGTCGATGGTGGCGTCAAATCCCGTGCGGGTTCGTGACGCGCCATGCGGCGGATGGCGCTTCGCTTATCCGCCCTACAGTTCTGGATGGGGGGTGGAATATCTACGGCTATGTGGGGGGAATCCGATGATGTTCATCGACCCTCAAGGGTTGATGGGCAAATATCCCGCGAGCGACGACTCCTGGTTACAACAACCCTCCGGGTAATGCAGCAATCAGTGGCCAATTGGCATACACCGGTCAAGCACACGTTGCCTGGATTGGTTTGTCTGCGGAGTTCGGCCTGACAGCCAACGCGTAAGGCGGATTCCGCAGGGCGCCAACAAGCGAAGCGCATTGCGCCGAATGTCTTTGATGCCAAGGCCGCCCCCGCCCCCGCCACAAGATTGACGCACAGGACCTGATTGATCGATGCCGTGGACAGACCGCATGCCGGACCACCGGCCTGACACAGCCGCGTCATGTGTGGACGGGATGATCGGCGTCCCTTGTGTTCGCGTGCCCGGAGGCACCCATGAACGACGAACTCGATCTGATCGCGATCGCCCTGACCGGCATGCGCCGGGCGTGGTCGGCCGACGAAGGCGCGCTGCCGGTCTTCGACGATGCCGATTTCACCGACGGTGACTACGAATTTCTGGATGACGACCCCGACACCTGCGAGTGGGTGCTCTGAGCCCTTGCGCCGGCTGCTGCTGCTCGCCCTGCTCGCCACCCCGCTGACGGGCCTCGCCGACGCCCTCTACAGCTTCGAGGACGCGAACGGCGTGGTGCATTTTTCCGACCACCCGGGCGCCGATGCCCGCTACCGCAAGGTGTGGAGCACACCGCGTCGCGCCCCGGCCCACGCCCCCCGGCCGGCGCCCGCCGCGCTGCGCAAACACATCGAGCACAGCGCCCGCCTCACCGGCCTCGACCCGGCCCTGCTGCAGGCGGTCGCCCAGGTGGAGAGCAACCTCGACCCGGCCGCCCGCTCGCCGAAGGGGGCCCTCGGCCTCATGCAGCTCATGCCGGCCACCGCGGCGCGCTATGGCGTCCGCAATCCCCTCGACCCGGCCGCGAACCTGCTCGGCGGCGCCCGCTACCTGAGCGATCTGATCCGGCAGTTCGACGGCCGGCTGTCCCTCGCCCTGGCGGCCTACAACGCCGGCGAAGGCGCCGTGCTGCGCCATGACGGCCGGATCCCGCCGTATGCGGAGACGCAGGCCTATGTGCCGAAGGTGCTGGCGCGGTACGCGGCGTTGCGGGGGCGGTAGGGCCATCAGCCGCTGTGCCGGGCGACTGGACAGTCATCACACGGCACGGCTTGCACGATTCATCCCTTCGTCATAATCTTCTGGCTTCTCCTCTCCGGAAGCCTTTATGTCCTCCATCGACGCCGGTGACGTGTTCCGCCATCCGGAGGTGTCCTACAAGCATCCGGGCGACGCGGCGAGCGCAACATGGCAATGAAGACACCGCTGATCGCACTGGCCGCGATCGGCCTGACCGCTTGCGCCACGGCGGCCGGGCGTCTGGATACGGCAGGTCTCTCCGAACTCTACATCGCGGATTTCACCTCCACCGACCCGACTGGATGCACCACGGCGGATGTGGACCTGAGCAACGACGATGCCCAGGCGTTCTTCCACCGAGCCCGGCAGTTGAGCGAAAAGGCGCTGGCGGACAACTACCCGCTGGCGCCGTGCCGGATCGAAGGCACGCTGAAGTACGACAACATGCCCTGCGATTTCGAGATCAGTGCGGCCATGACCGGCGTGATCCGGTGCGAGCGCCAGCGCTGGCATTTCGCCTGCGACGATTGCGAGGCGCTGTTCGGCCGTTGAGGTGCGACGGAACGCGCTATGCAGCTCGACGGGTCACGGCGCCGGATCCACCCGCGCCGCGTTCTCGCGCACATACACCCCGCCAAAGGCGCCGATGGACACGACCTTGCCGTTGACGGTGGTGTAGGAGCCGACACCGAAGGAGTGGTATTCGGAGAAGAAGGCGGTGATGGTGCCGAGCTGGAGCAGGTTGGCGACCTGGCTGCGTTCGGCCACGTCCTTGCGGATGGCGTCGCGGTGTTTGTCGGGCGACGGGTTGAGCAGGACGCCGGCGGCGGCGACGACGATCAGAAGCCCGACGAATCGAAGCAGGGGGCGAGCCATGGCAGGTGTTCCTCTTCACTTGGCGGCATGAGCTCGGATCGTCGCACATTCTTGCGCCGGCGGCTCGGCGTCGGGCGGACTCACCGGGCCACATCCGGTGCCGATGCGACGATGGCCTGGAGGGCGGGATGCTGGATGCGCCGCTCGGTCGAGATGGCGTAGAAGCTGTCGCTCACCCCGTCGAGCACACCCACCTGGCGCACACCGTACTGGCGCGCCATGTCGTCGGCGAGGCAGGCGGGCGCGGCGAACAGGCCGACGCCGGCACAGCCGAAGGTCTTGAGCAACGCGCTGTCGGCGCACTCGGCACGCACCTTCATGGCCAGCCGATGGCGGCGGAACCATTCCTCCAGCGCGAGCCGCAAGGGGGATTCGGGCATCGGCAACAGCAAGGGGGCTTCGCCGAGCCGGGCGGGGAACTGCGGCTGATAGTGCGCGCACAGGGCGTCGGTGCCGTACAGGGCCATGGCCCAGTTGCCCAGCGGACGGGCATACACCTTGAGGTTGGCGGTCGGCACGACGGGACGATGCGAGAGCACCACGTCGAGCCGGTTGAGCACCAGATCGGCGATGAGATCGTCCAGTTCGCCCTCGATGCAGGTGAGCCGGTAGCCGGCCTCGGGTCGCAGCACCCCTTCGAGCAGGTGAAAGGCCACCAGTTTCGGGATCGGATCGGTCAGGCCCACCACCAGGCGTCGCTCGGGCGGCTCGGCCCGGTCCAGCACTTCACGCAGTTCGGCGCCCAGCTGAAAGATCTGGTCGGCATAACCGAGGACGAGGCGGCCGGTCTCGGAGGGCACGAGTCCGCGGCTCCGGGGCACCAGCAGGGTGTGGCCGAGCTGGGCTTCGAGCTGGGACAGCTGGGTGCTGATGGCCTGGACCGACAGCCCCAGGGTCTGGGCGGCGCGCGTGATGCTGCCTTCCCGGGCCACGGCCCAGAAATAGAGCAGATGACGAAAGTTCAGATCGCCGGGTCGCATTGCGCCACCTTCAACATGGTTTCCAGAATCTGGAATATAACCTCAATCTGAATTCGATTTATTCGTATCTTCAGCTTGCGTAGAGTGCGTCGGACATATCATCGACCCGAGGAGACAGACCATGCTGACAGCACACGACTTCGACGCTTTTTCGACTCCGGAGGAGCCGTCCCCGACACGCCGGACGGTCGGCCGGCGGCGCGCCCGCCCGCGACGTCGCCCCCTGCGTCACTATGGGCGCGACAGCGGCCAGGCCCAGGCACGGCTGCTGGCCCTGAGCCTGCTGGCCAACGGCCGCATGGCGCCGTGCGAGGTGGACGTGTTGTGCGATCAGGGGGGGCTGGCGCAGCTGGGCCTGTCGCGGGAGGACTTCTTCACCGTGCTCTACGAGCTGTGCGCCGACGTGGGCCGCATGCCGGCACTGGGCGGCGGCTATGTGCTCTCACGTACCCAGGTGCAGGATCTGCTGGACGAGATTACCGATCCGACGCTGCGCGAGCGCACCCTCGAGATCATGTACGCGGTGATGCGCAGCGACGGGCGCCTGGACGAGGGCGAACTCGCCCTGCTCATGGCCACCTTGAACGCCTGGGACGAGACCCGGCGCTTTCCGGGTCACAACCGGGCGAGCTGACCGGGTGTTGCCCCCGCTGGCGCGCGCGCCGGTGGGGGCGGCCTCAGCGCTTGCCGTCGCGCATGCCGAAGAACAGGCCGCGCGCTTCGTGCGGCTCACAGCGCCAGTACTGCTTCGGTGCATGCACCTGGGCGCCCAGCCGGGCGGCCGCGTGCCAGGGCCAGCGCGGATCGTAGAGCATGCCGCGCGCCAGGGCCACGAGGTCGGCCTCGCCTGCGGCGACGATGGCTTCGGCATGCTCGGGTTCGGTGATGAGGCCGACGCCGATCACGGGCATCTTCACGGCCTGGCGGATGGCGGCGGCGAAGTGGATCTGGTAACCCGGTTCGAGCGGAATCTGCTGGGCGGTGGCCAGCCCGCCGCTGGAGACGTGGATGAAGTCGCAGCCGCGCGCGTCGAGCGCCTCGGCGAAGGCGAGGCTCTGCTCGAGGTCCCAGCCCCCGGCGACCCAGTCGCTGGCGGAGATGCGGATCCCCACCGGCTTGTCGGCCGGAAAGGCGGCGCGCACCGCGTCGAAAACTTCGAGCGGAAAGCGCATGCGGTTTTCCAGGGAACCGCCGTAGGCGTCTTCGCGCCGGTTGGCCAGGGGCGAGAGGAACTGGTGCAGCAGGTAGCCGTGGGCCGCGTGCAATTCGACCAGATCGAGGCCGAGCCGGGCGCTGCGCTCGGCCGCCTGCGCGAAGGCGCGGCGCACCCGGTCGAGGCCGGCGGCGTCGAGGGCTTGCGGGGGCGGCTCGTCGGCCCCGTGGGGCACCGCCGAGGGCGCCACGGGGGTCCAGCCGCCGTCCTCGGGCAGGATCAGCGCACCGCCGTCCCAGGGCGCGCGGCTCGAGGCCTTGCGCCCGGCGTGGGCGAGCTGGATGCCCAGGGGCATGTCGGAATAGCGGCGCACGCCGTCGAGCACCCGCGCCAGGGCGGCCTCGGTGGCGTCGTCGTAGAGCCCCAGGTCGAGCGGTGTGATGCGGCCCTCGGGGACCACCCCGGTAGCTTCGAGGATCAGCAGGCCGGCGCCCGACAGGGCGAGGTGGCCCAGGTGGATCAGGTGCCAGTCGGTGGCGCGGCCGTCCTCGGCCGAGTACTGGCACATGGGGGCGACGACGATGCGGTTGGGCAGCGCGAGCGCGCCGAGGCGGATGGGGGCGAACAGGGCACTCACGGGAGGGGTCTCCGGCTCCGGGATCAAGGGGCGAGTCGCCGGATAGCTTATCGCGAACCGCGCGTCAGTAGCTGCCCGACACCGCCTGGCCCGATGCCGGCTTGAATTCCGCGCACAGGGCCGAGGTGGCGGCGGAGAGGATCATCGAATCCACCCCCACGGCGACGAAGCGCGCACCGGCGGCCTCGTAGCGGCGGATCAGGGCGCGGTCGCCGCACAGCACACCGCCCCACTTGCCCTCGGCGCTCACCCGGGCGAGCCCGGCTTCGATCCTGTTGACGATGTCGGGGTGGTCCGCCTCGCCGAGGAAGCCGAAGGAGGCGGCCAGGTCGGCGGCGCCGAAGAAGATGCCGTCCACACCCTCCACCCGGCGGATCGCGTCGAGGTTCTCCAGCCCGGCCTGGGTCTCGACCTGGACGATGAGGCACATCTGCTCGTTGGCGGTCTGCATGTAGTCGCCGATGCGGCCCCAGCGCGAGGCCCGCGCCAGCGCGCTGCCCACGCCGCGGATGCCGTGGGGCGGATAGCGCATGGCCTGCACCAGCTGCTCGGCCTGTTCGGCGGATTCCACCATGGGGATCATCAGCGTCTGCACGCCGGTCTCCAGCAGCTGCTTGATGAGCACATGGTCGCCATGGGGCGGGCGCACCACCGGATGCGAGCCGTAGGCTTCGATCACCTGGAGCTGGGCGAGGATGGAGCGCAGGTCGTTGGGGCCGTGCTCGGCGTCGACCAGCAGCCAGTCGAAGCCGGCGCCGGCGCAGATCTCGGTGCTGATGGTCTGCGCCAGGCCGAGCCACAGACCGTACTGGGCCTCGCCGGCGAGCAGGCGCTGTTTGAAGGTGTTGGTGGGCAGGTTCATGCGGGTATCCTGAAGGCCGTCGACACCGGGCGACATCGCGGTGGCCACGGGCGCATGGTGTGCCATGGATGGCCGCAAATGCGTCACAGCTGTCGCAGAGGCTCGGAGCGCTGGGTTTAAATCTCGAGATTTTGTGTTAATTTACGCCATACAACGCCATTAGGCCAGCGGATCTCGCAAGATTTCCGTCGGTGGCCGGGTCGATGCGGGGGGCGGGGGCATCGGCTCGGTCGGCAGTCCACAACAACACGCGGTAGCGTCGGCAGGCCCGCGGCAGGCAGGCATTCCGGTTCATCTGGCATGCCCCTTGCGGCATCTGCCATCCACTCCATCCACACCGCCATGGGCGCCTGCGAGCGCGCCAGGCCCTGGAATCGACATGAAACAGATCAAGAGCCTCCTGGTGGCCAACCGCAGCGAGATCGCCATCCGGGTGCTGCGCGCGGCCTCCGAACTGGGGCTGCGCACCGTGGCCATCTTCTCCAACGAAGACCGCTTCGCCCTGCACCGCTTCAAGGCGGACGAATCCTATCTGGTGGGCGCGGGCAAGAAGCCGCTGCAGGCCTACCTGGACATCGACGACATCATCCGCATCGCCAAAGAGAACGCGGTGGACGCCATCCACCCGGGCTACGGCTTCCTGTCCGAGAACCCGGAGTTTGCCGACGCCTGCGCCAAGGCGGGCATCGCCTTCATCGGCCCCAAGGGCGACGTGATGCGCACCCTGGGCAACAAGGTGGCGGCGCGCGAGGTGGCGATCAAGGCCGGCGTGCCGGTGGTGCCCGCCACCGGCGCCCTGCCCGATGACATCGAAGAAGTGAAGCGCATGGCCGCCGAGATCGGCTACCCGCTCATGCTCAAGGCGAGCTGGGGCGGCGGTGGCCGCGGCATGCGCGCCATCGAGACCGAAGCGGACCTGGCGCCGATGATCGACGTGGCCCGCCGCGAGGCGGCCGCCGCCTTCGGCAATGACGAGGTGTACCTGGAGAAGCTCATCCGCCGCGCCCGCCATGTGGAAGTGCAGGTGCTGGGCGACACCCACGGCAACCTGGTGCACCTGTTCGAGCGCGACTGCTCGGTGCAGCGCCGCAACCAGAAGGTGGTCGAACGCGCCCCGGCGCCGTACATGGACGAGACCAAGCGCACCGAGCTGTGCGAATCCGCCCTGCGCCTGGCGCGCGAAGCGCACTACTCCCACGCCGGCACGGTGGAATACCTGTTCGACGCCGACACCGACCAGTTCTACTTCATCGAAGTGAACCCGCGCATTCAGGTGGAGCACACGGTCACCGAGGAAGTGACCGGCGTGGACATCGTCAAGGCGCAGATCCGCGTCACCGAAGGCAAGCGCATCGGCGCCGACGACCTGCTGCCGGCGCAGGAGAACATCGCCCTCAACGGCCACGCTCTGCAGTGCCGGGTGACCACCGAAGACCCGGAGAACAACTTCACCCCCGACTACGGCAAGATCGCGGTCTATCGCTCCGCCGCCGGTGGCGGCATCCGCCTGGATGCGGGCACGGCGTACTCGGGCGCGGTGATCACCCCGTACTACGACTCCCTGCTGGTGAAGGTGACCGCCTGGGGCCACACGCCCGATGAAGCGGCCTCGCGCATGGACCGGGCACTGCGCGAGTTCCGCGTGCGGGGGCTGTCCACCAACCTGCAGTTCCTCGAGAACGTGATCGACCACCCGCTGTTCCGTTCGGGCGAGTGCACCACGCGCTTTATCGACACCACGCCGGAGCTGTTCAACTTCCAGAAGCGCCGCGACCGGGCCACCCGATTGCTGCGCTTCCTGGGGGAAGTGGCCATCAACGGCAACCCGGAGATGAAGGGCCGCGTGGCCCCGGCGCTGCCGCTGGCCAAACCCATCAAGCCGACGCTGAACCTGCGCACCCAGATCCCGAAAGGCACTCGCGACTACCTCAAGGAGATGGGCCCGACCCGGTTCGCCCAGTGGATGCGCGACTGCAAGCAGGTGCTGCTCACCGACACCACCATGCGCGATGCGCACCAGTCGCTGTTCGCCACGCGCATGCGCAGCCACGACATGCTGGCCATCGCGCCGCACTATGCGCGCATGCTGCCGGGGCTGTTCTCCATGGAATGCTGGGGCGGCGCCACCTTCGACGTGGCCATGCGCTTCTTGAAGGAAGACCCGTGGGACCGCCTCGCCCGCCTGCGCGAAGCGGTGCCCAACATCCCCTTCCAGATGCTGCTGCGCGCCTCCAACGCGGTGGGCTACACCAACTACCCGGACAACGTGGTGCGATACTTCGTGCAGCAGGCGGCGGAGAACGGCATCGACATCTTCCGCGTGTTCGACTCGCTCAACTGGGTGGAGAACATGCGCGTGGCCATGGATGCGGTGATCGAGTCCGGCGGCCTGTGCGAGGCGGCCATCTGCTACACCGGCGACCTGCACGACCCCAAGCGCAGCAAGTACGACCTCGCCTACTACGTGAATCTCGCCAAGGAGTTGGAAAAGGCCGGCGCCCATGTGCTGGGCATCAAGGACATGGCCGGGGTGTGCAAGCCGCGCGCCGCGAAAGAACTGGTGACGGCGCTCAAGCAGGAGGTCGGCCTGCCCATCCACTTCCACACCCATGACACCAGCGGCATCTCCGCCGCCTCGGTGCTGGCGGCCATCGAGGCCGGCTGCGATGCGGTCGATGGCGCGCTCGATGCCATGAGCGGCATGACCTCCCAGCCCAACCTCGGCTCCATCGCGGCCGCGCTGGCCGGTGCCGAGCGCGACCCGGGCCTCGACCTGGACGCCATGCAGCGCCTCTCCCACTACTGGGAGGGCGTGCGCCGCCAGTACAGCCCCTTCGAGGCCGACATGCGCGCCGGCACCTCCGACGTCTACAACCACGAGATGCCCGGCGGGCAGTACACCAACCTGCGCGAGCAGGCCCGCGCCATCGGGCTGGAGCACCGCTGGCCGGAAGTCTCCCGCGCCTATGCGGATGTGAACCAGCTCTTCGGCGACATCGTGAAGGTCACCCCCACCTCCAAGGTGGTGGGCGACATGGCCCTGTTCATGGTGGCCAACGACCTCACCCCGGCCGATGTGCGCAACCCGGCGCGCGAGATCGACTTCCCCGAATCCGTGGTGCAGCTGTTCCGTGGCGAACTGGGCTTCCCGGCCGACGGCTTCCCCAAGGACCTGGAAGCCAAGATCCTGCGCGGCGGCAAGCCGGTCGAAGGGCGCGTGGGCGCCACTCTGGCGGAGGTGGATCTGGAAGCCGCCCGCGCCAAGGCAGAGACCGCCATCGAGCGTCAGGTCACCGACACCGATCTGGCCTCCTGGCTCATGTACCCGAAGGTGTTCACCGACTTCGCCAAGCACCGCAAGCAGTTCGGCGACGTCGCGCGCATCCCCACCCCGGCCTTCTTCTACGGCCTGTCGGACCTGGATGAGATCTCGGTGGACATCGACAAGGGCAAGACCCTGGTCATCCGCCAGACCGGCCGCTCCGACACCGTGGATGAAGAGGGCAAGATCAAGGTCTTCTTCGAGCTCAACGGCCAGCCGCGCGCGGTGCGCGTGGCCAAGGCCGGCATCCAGGGCACCGGCACCGCCCGGCCGCTGGCCAAGGACGGTGACCCGAAGCAGGTCGGCGCCCCCATGCCGGGCATGATCGCCACCGTCTCGGTCAAGCCCGGCCAGAAGGTCAAGAAGGGCGACGCGCTGCTCTCGCTCGAAGCCATGAAGATGGAAACCCTGCTCACCGCCCCGGACGACGGCACCGTCGCCGCCGTGCATGTGAAGCCGGGCGAGACCGTGCAGGCCAAGGAGTTGCTGGTGGAGCTGGGGTAAGGGAGCGGCCGCGCGGAACGCCGGGTCGCGGAGGTCCGTGCTCGAAGCCCTGGCCACGCCCGCGTTCCACGCGTGTCATGCAACTCGCGTAAGCTCGAAGCTCGCCGGGGATGACTCGGATCATGGGACCGGTAAATGGCCGCCAGTCCCAACAAGTTCGCATCCGCGGCGAATCGGAAGCAGTATCATGCCTTCCATTTCTTGCGCCCGTCATTGACAGACGCGGTGTCGACCAGCCTCGGGAACCACACTGTTGTCATCACCCACGTCCCTGCGCAGCCGCTTTCATGCGTCAGGCGCCAACGCACTGTCCGTGACGCCGTGGCAAAGCCATGAAGCGCCTGGCACGATGCACGCCTGCGCGACACTCGTGCCACTGCGGACCTGACACGACATGCTCGACGTCTTCTTCACCATCGATGTGGAAATCTGGTGCGACGGATGGACCGACATCGACCGCAAGTTCCCCGAGGCCTACCGCAAATACATCCTCGGCCCCACCTCCCGGGGCGACTACGGCCTGCCCTTCCAGCTCCAGATGCTCGCGGATCACGGCGTACTGGGCACCTGCTTCGTCGAACCGCTCTTCTCCACCCGCTTCGGCCCACAACCGCTCGCCGACATCGTCGGCCTGATTCAGGACCAGGGGCAGGACGTCCAGCTCCATATGCATACCGAGTGGGTCGACGAATCCATCAAACCGCTGATTGCGGACACCTCGACGAAGCGCCAGCACCTCTTCCACTACACGCTGGAAGAACAGACCGAGCTCATCCGTGCCGGCGCCGCCATGCTCGCCGAGGCGGGAGCGTCCGGTATCGAGGCGTTCCGCGCCGGGAGCTTCGGTTTCAACCTCGATACCTTGCGCGCGCTCGCCACGAACGGCATCCGCTTCGACAGCAGTTACAACGCCACCATGTTCGGGCCGGCCAGCGGTGTCCGGCCGGGTGAGCAGTTGATCGAACCGGTCGAATGCGAGAACGTCGTCGAGTACCCGATGACGGTGTTCACCGATGGCCTCGGCTCGCCACGCCACACGCAGCTGACGTCCTGCTCGTTCGGCGAACTGGAATCCCTGCTGTGGCAATCGCTCGAGGCGGGACGCAAGTCCTTCGTGATCCTGTCCCACAATTTCGAACTGCTGAATCCGGGCAAGACGGCGCCCGATCCGGTCGTCATCGCCCGACTCGAAAAGCTGTGCCGCTTCTTCGAGCGCCACCGCGACAGCTTCCGGACCTGCGGCTTCAAGGATCTGGCGCCGCACATCGTCGACACGCAACCCGCACCGCTCAGAACCTCGTTTATGAAGACAGGCAGACGTATTCTCGAACAGGCCTATCGCAGGAAGTACTCATGACCCCCTGGGAATTGCGACACGTCCCCTTCAAGTACCAGTTGAGCGACTGGACATTGTTCAGCTGTGCGCTGCCCCTGCAGTGCCGATCCGCCACCCTGCTGGGCGCGCCGATCCCGGCGTCGCTACCGCCCGACGCCGAACGCCTGCCCGGAAGCGAGGGGTTCATGATCCGCGCCCTGCCCCTCGAGGAGCGCCTGCCGCCCCTCACGCGAACCGGCGACTATCTGCGTTACGTCCCGCTGCAATACGAGCATTGTTACATCGACCTGACCCTCGGATTCGAGCGCTACCAGGAGAAGTTCTCTTCCAAGACCCGCTCCACGATCAAACGCAAGATCCGCAAGTACGCCGAACATTGCGGGGGCGAGATTCCCTGGAAGATCTACCGTGAGCCGGCGCAGATGCGCGAATTCTTCCGGCTGGCACGTGAAGTCTCCGCGGTGAGTTATCAGGAACGATTGCTCGACGCGGGGCTACCGGACTCGGAGGACTACATCCGCGAGGCCGAGGCGCGTGCCGCCAACGGCACCGTGCGCGCCTACATCCTTTTCGACGGCGATCGGCCGGTGTCCTACCTCTACTGCCCCATCGAAAACGATGTCCTCATCTACGCCTATCTGGGCTACGACCCCGGGTACATGAAGCACTCGGTGGGTACCGTCCTGCAGTGGCTGGCGCTCGAATCCCTGTTTGCCGAAGGCGGTTTCAAGGCCTTCGATTTCACCGAAGGTCAGTCGGACCACAAGCGCCTGTTCTCCACCCACCAGATGCTGCGCGCCCATGTGTTCATGGTACGGGCGTCATTGCGCAACGCCGCCGTGGTCCGTTCGCATCATCTGATGAACCGTTTTTCCAACTGGCTCGGCAACACGCTGGACAAGCTCGGGCTGAAAGCCCGCATCAAGCGTCTGATCCGGTTTAAATGAGCTGATGCGCCCGACGCCCAAGGAGCTCCTGAAAGCCGGAGCACGCCTTCTGCTCGGCGAGTATGCCGCGTACTACATCTATCGCAGCCCGGACCGGGCTCACGATGCCCTGGCGACCACCGACGACGTGCGCTTGCTGGAACGCTCGGCGGTCGAATCCTGCGATGACGAGGTGATCCGGGCACAGTTGCCCTATCTCGGTGACCAGGCGCTCGCCTACGGCGGTTTCGCCGACGACCGTCTCGCGGGTATCTGCATCTACTGGTACGGCGATCGATACCGCACGCGGAACTTCTGGCCACTCGACACCGGTGAAGCCAAGCTCGTCCAGATCATCACCACCCCTGCCGCCCGGGGCCGAGGCGTCGCGACCACGCTCATTGCCGCCTCCCACGCCCAACTCCTGTCGAAGGGATTTCACCAGGCCTACGCCCGCGTCTGGCATTCCAACACACCGTCCCTGCGCGCCTTCGAGCGCGCCGGGTGGACACGTATTGCGCTTGTCGTCGAAATCAATCCGCTGCGTCGGAAACGCCCGCTGCGCCTGCGCTTCCGCACCCGCGGATAGACCACTCGGGCGGTGCCTCGATCTGAGCCGGCCGCCGCCCCTGCACCGTCACGCCGCCGTCGCGCCGCGCAGCTGCTCGTGCAGCCAGCGGCGCAGGTTGCCGAGGCGGCGGTCCTCGCACAGGGCCTCGGGATACACCAGATAGAAGCCGGCACCGGCGTCGATGGGGTGCGCGAACACCGACGCGAGCCGCCCCTGGCGCACCGCGTGATCGGCCAGCTCGCACACCGCGATGGCCACCCCGGCACCGTCGGCGGCGGCCTGCAGGGTCAGGCCGCTGGAGTCCACATGGGTCACCAGGGCCGGGTCCAGCGGCCCGCCCGGCACGCTGTCCAGCCATCGGCGCCAGGTCAGGCAGTGGCAGGAGACGAACAGGTTGGCCCGGCGTACCGTCGCGAGACGCGCCTTGCGTGCGCCTGCCGCGAAGCCAGGCTGCGCGTACAGGTCGATGGTGGCCTCGAAGAGGCGTTCGGACAGCAGGCCCGGCCAGTCGCCGTGGCCGAACCAGATGCCGGCATCGGCGGCACCGGCGAGCAGGTCGGCGCCGTCCTGGGTGGTGGAGATCTCGAGCGAGAAGCCCTGGCGGTCGAAGGGATAGCGGCTCAGCCGGGGCGAGAGCCAGTTGGTGGCGAAGGTGGGCAGCATGTTCAGCCGCAGCGGCCCGGCCAGGCGTGCATCGCGCAGCGCGGCCACCGCCTCGGCGATGCGGCCGAAACCGGCCTCCAGGTCCGGGGCGAGGCGGCGGCCGGCCTCGGTCAGCTCGAGGCGCGTGCCCACCCGCCGCAACAGCTCGACGCCGAGCAGGTCCTCGAGGGCACGCAGCTGATGGCTCACCGCCGAGGGGGTCACCGCCAGCTCCACGGCCGCGCCCTTGATCGACAGGTGGCGGGCCGCCGCCTCGAAGGCGCGCAGGGCGTTGAGCGGAACCGGAATGCGCATGGGTCGAGCCCCTCCTGAACGAACGCATGGGCGAAGACGCCCATTAAACCGCATCGCCGCCTTCGCTCGGTGGAACAAAACTCAACCCGATCTGAAAACTGCTCACTCGTGCTTCGCGGCGGGGCTTGGCAGACTCGATGACTTCTCAATCGACCTGACGGGCCCGCCCCATGTTCATCCCGCTCGACGACCGCGACGGCCACATCTGGCTCGATGGCGCACTCATCCCCTGGCGCGATGCGCGCCTGCATGTGCTCACCCACGCCCTGCACATGGGCGGCGCGGTCTTCGAGGGCATGCGCGCCTACGGCGGCCGGGTGTTCCTCAACACCCCGCATCTGGAACGCCTCGCCCGCTCGGCATCCCTGCTCGACTTCCATCTGCCGTGGACCCACGACCAGCTCAGCGAGGCCATCGAAGCGGTGCTCGACGCCAACGGGCTGGCCGACGCCTACATCCGCCCCATCGCCTGGCGCGGCACCGAGAGCGTGTCGATCGCCTCGCCACAGGCCCGCATCCACGTGGCCATCGCCGCCTGGCACTGGCCCACCGCCGCGGCCCGCGGCGAGGCGGACAAAGGCATCCGCCTGCACCTGTCCACCTGGCGCCGCCCCCGGCCCGACACCGCTCCCACCGCCGCCAAGTGCTCGGGCCTGTACATGATCGGCACCCTCGCCCGCCACCAGGCCATGGCCGCCGGCTGCGACGACGCCCTGCTGCTCGACAGCGACGGCCATGTGGCCGAGACCACCGCGACCAACCTGCTGCTGGTGCACGACGGCCGCCTGATCACGCCGACCGCCACGGGCTTCCTCGACGGCATCACCAAGCGCCACGTGATGGCGCTGGCCCGCCAGCGCGGCCTGACGGTGGAGGAGCGCCGCGTGAGCCTCGACACCTTGCGCGCGGCCGACGAGGTCTTCACCGCCGGCACCTCGGTGGAGTTGCAGCCGGTGGTGGCGCTGCTCACCGACGCGGGCACCCGCGAATGGCCGGTCGGCCCGGTGACACGGCAGCTGATGTCGGATTTCCGGGCCTCGATCACCGCCCCGGCGGCGCGTGTGGCGGCGTGAGGGCACGGGACGCACACGAAAAAAGCCCCGACCGCAACGCGATCGGGGCGAAACACCGGACGAGACACACCGCTTTCGGAATCAAGATCCAGCGCTAGGAGTCACCGCCCTTCGGCGGCGAGGAGAAACCCGGCCCGCGGGCTCAGAAGCTTCGCTTCACATGCACCAGCCACTTGCCCTTGCCGGTGTCCTTGCAGTGGCTGTTGTCGTCACAGACGGTGTACAGATCGGAATCCGCGCTGGTGTCGACCCAGGCCACCCCGGCCTCCCAGCCGCTGCCGAACTGGCGCACCACGCCCACCTTCCAGTCGTTGAAGCTGTATTCGCTGTATTCCTCGACGTGCTGGCGGCCCACGTGCGCGCTGACCGACCAGCCGGGCAGGAATTCGTGGTTGAAGTTGGCCTCGATGTAGTTCGAGCCGCTCGAGCCGCCACGCCCCTGGCCGAAGGTGTCGTTGTTGAAGCCGAAGTAATCCGACACGGTGTGGGAGTACTTCAGGCCGATCGGGCCCCAGCTGAGGCCGGCATACAGCTCCAGGGTGTTGTAGCTCTCGCTGGTGCCGTTGATCTCGCCCCCCGGGAAGAGGAACTGCAGGAAGCCGACGTCGTAGCCGAAATCGCCCACCTGACCGGCGTAGCCGCCATACACGTCGATTTCACCGGCCGCGTTGTTCAGGGCGGCATCGCTCACGTTGGTGCCCCAGATGCCGAGGTAGAGGCCGCTGTCGTGGGCGATGTCCACACCCCCCTGCACCGCCGGATTTTCCTGCGTGTAGCTGATGCCGCGGAAGATGTACTGGGAAAACAGCCCGACGTTGGTCGTCACCGAAAAACGGTCGGTCATGTCCCCCGCCACGGCGTGGCCGACCGGTGCCGAGGCCCCCAGCAGCAGGGCGATCAGGGCAAATTGGCTGCGTCTTGGATTCACTGGTTTGTCTCCTTAGGAATGTCGTGAGTTTGCTTCTCGAGTGTCGGCAGGGTCTGCTTGCCGAATACGGTGGATGAAGGCGCACGCCCGGCTCACCTCGTCGGCGGGCAAGCGCAGGGCGCGGCTCAGGTCGTCGACGCTCAGGCCCGGCTGCCGGCGGGTGGTTTCGATCAGCTCGCCCAGATCGACCGCCCCCACGAAACGCACGCCGCGCGGATAGGCCGGGCTCACGAGGACCGGACGGGACACGATGCGTCCATGCTCGACCACCCCCTTGTCCACCAGCCGCATCGGCGCCTCCGGCGCCAGCTCGTCGGCCGCCTGGGGCACGCTCATGGCATGCATGCAACGCCAGAACGGGGCCTCGGCCCAGGCGCTCTCGGCCCGGTAGTGCTCGCGGGCGGCGCTCATGCGCGCGCTGTAAACCGTGCGGACCCGCTCGTCCAGATAGTCGATGGCGGTGGCCACCTCGGCCGGGTGGTTGAGCAAGGTGTTGATGGCCGGCGCGGCGGCCAGGGCCCCCGAGGCCGCCTCGAACACACCATGTCCGGAGAGCGGATCGCTGGTGTAGCAGGCATCGCCCACCCGCAGGTAGTCGGGGGCGAAACAGCGATCGCGCAGCGCTGGGCGGATGCCCCGTGCGCGGGCCGTGCCGATCGGGCTCAGGCGCCGACCGAGGCGCTCGCCGATCAGCGTCAGCTGCGACAGGCAGGCGTCATGGACCGCATCCAGATCGCCCCGGCACCGGGTGACCAGCTCGGGCAGGACTACCACCTGGATGCAGGCGGTGCCGGTCGGGTCCACCCCGCCCCAGGCCCAGCCCATCGGGAAGGATTCGGTCAGCGTCGTGCGCGCCTGCGCGCGGGCGCCCTGAAAGGTCCGGCTGATGGCCACCAGGGGGCGGCCGGCATGGCGGTCGGGGCCGCCTTTGGGCGCGGTGTGGCCACGGCATTCCACCACCAGCGCCGCCCGCGCCGTCTGTTCGGTACCGTCCGCTTCGGTCCAGCCGACCACCCTGCCGCGGCCGTCGTCGTCCTTGCGTACCCGGCGCACCTGCCCCGCCACCTGGCGCACGCCATGGTCGCCGGCGTCGCGCAGCAGGGCTTGATCGAAGGCCCGCCGCTCGACGACGAACTCGCCGTTCATCGACGATTCCTCGCCGCCCCATCGGGACACCCGCAACCAGCGCGGCCCGAGCAGGCGCAAGGCGTGCTCGCAGCCGAACTGCTGCAGGGCCTCCACCACCCGCTGCGACAACCCCTCCACCGCGCTCTCCCGGCGGGGCATCCCGATCACGGTGGCATCGATACCGCTTCGGCCCAGGGCCATGGCCAACAGGCTCGCGGCGGGACCCGCGCCCAGAACGATCACCGGCGACGATTTCATGCGACAGGCTCCTTGGCTTTGCGTGGCGGCAGGAATCCCAGCCAGAGGCTGGCCAGCGCCATCAGCGTGAGGCCGATCCACAGCCACGACGCGAACGGGAAGATCCGCAGCACCGCCACCACCTCACGCGACGCACCCGCATCGCCCAGCCCGGCGACGATGGCGGCCGGATTCACCCACAGCTGCACGTCGCGGCCCCAGCCGTGCTCGATGAACGGATGCAGCACATAGCCGGGCACCGAGGCGTAGCGCGAGTAGCGGTAGTCGAGGATTTCGCAGATCTGGCGCACCGGGCCGCTGTAGTTCTCCAGCGCCGAGCGGCTGTCGCGGTACAGCGCCTGGCCGCTCACCCGCGGCCGGCCCGGGCGCTTCACCTCGATGGTGGCGGCCGCCCGGTAGGGGGACGGCGAGACCCGGGCACCGCCGTCGTCCCCCCGTTCCACCGCCACCTCCGTGATGCGCAGCTGATAGCCGCGATAGCCGTGCACCCAGTCCTCGCCCACTTCGATCCGGTGCTGGGAATAGCCGTTGAGCGCGGTGGCCATCAGCCCGCCCCAGAGGGCGAGGATGGCCCCCACATGCACCAGGCCGAGCGGCAGCACGTAGCCGGCCGAGGACGGGGTCTTCCATGCCCGGCCGAGCGCCCACAGCGCACAGGCGATGGCCAGATACGCACCGGCCACGAGGCACACGTCGAGCCCCGGCAGGAGGTGGACGATGGACTGGGACAGCACGCCGGTACCACGATAGCCCTCGGTGAGCGGCCCGCCGGTCAGGAACACCCAGGTGCCCGCGAGCAGCACCGGGGGCAGCGAGAGCCAGCCGGCCAGCGGCGCGATGCGGCGCATGAAGAACCAGCCGCCGACCACGCCCAGGCAGGCCAGCGGCCATATCAGTCCGCGGGCGGCGCCGTAGCCGTCCATGTCCCACTGGGCGAAGGCGGCGCGCAGCTGCGGTATCTCGGTCCTGTTGGCCCAGTTGTTCAGGGTTTCGAAGAACGGGCGCAGATGATCCGGCCGGGGCAGGCCGAGGGCGCTGGCGGTGAAGGCCCAGGCCAGATAGGCCGCGGCACAGACGGCGAGCACCACGAAGCACAGCTGGGTCAGCCGCAGCGCGAGCGCGTTGAGCGGGGCCGCGCGCGGCCGCGCGGCGGTCGGCTCAGCCGGTGCCCGGCCCCGCCACGCCGCCAGCGCACCGGCGACGATCAACGCCACCAGGGTGAGGCCATGGGCACGCCAGGAGGTGGTCCCGATATAGCGATGGGAACTGGCCAGGGTCTCGTTGCGCGTCACCGCCATGGCCGCCACGGTGAACACGGCCGCCAGCAACGCCCACACCGGCACCCAGCGCCAGGCCCCCGCGCGGGCCGACCAGCCGCGCGCGCCATGCAGGTGGGCGCCGAGGGCGCACCACACCGCGAACACCGCCGTCTGCACCGGGTCCCAATGCCAGAACTGGCCGTACATCGCATCCTCGAAGGCCCAGATCATGCCGAAGCCGATGCCGGCGGTCAGCAGCGCCCAGGCGCGCCGGGCGTCGTGCAAGGCCCCGGCCGGCCAGCGCTTGAGGCGCCCGGCCAGGGCATCGAGCGCCGGCGCGCACAGGGCCAGGGTCCAGGCATAGGCCAGGAGCACCAGCGGCGCATGCAGGACCATCCAGATCTCCATCAGATGGGCGTTCATGCCCTGCGCCGCTTTCTGCGCCAGCCAGTCGGCCGGGGTGGCGGCAAAGGGCCCCAGCCATGCGGCGACCGCCAGATACCAGGCCGCCAGCCAGGCAGTCGCCTGGCCGGGCGCGGTGCGTGCCGCCGGCCGGCGCGCCAGCGCCAGGAGCACCGCCGCGAGCAGCAAGGTGGTGCCTTCGTCACCGCCCCACAGGTTGGCAAACTTGAGATACGCCGGCAGCTCGGCGCCGCTGTAGATCCACACGTAGCGCAGTGCGAAGTTGTCGGTCAGCAAGGCGAACGCCAGGGCGGCCAGGGCGCCCCAGACCAGTCCGGTGGCCAGCGCGAGCCAGCGGTCGCGCTGGCCGGGCCGCCGGCAGGCGGCGACCACGAGCAGGGCCGTCGCCACGAGCACGGCATTGCCCAGCGCCGGCACGAGCGCCAGCGTGATCGCGCACAGGGCCAGCGACAGGGCGAAGAGGCGACTAGCCATGACGCACCTCCGGGCCCACATGTCGCGCTGCCCCGATGAGGGTCTGACGGAGTCGGGACGCGGGCACCCCCGCGGCGACCCGGGCCGCCACCAGGCCGCTCATGCGGGCGGTGGCGATGCTCGCCCCGCCGCCCGCCTGCGGCTGCCCCGGGCGCACGAAGGGATGGGTGCCGAAATCGCTGTTGGCGGTGCCCAGATAGGCGATCTCGCCGCGCTGGCAGCGCGCGTCGCCGGTCACCGCGAGGCAGGCGTCCAGCCGCGCCGGAAACGCGGCCGGCCCGTGCGCGGGCGCGGCCGCGACGAGCGTGGCTCCGCAGCCCGCGGCATACCGGCACATCGCCGCCATGAGCGGGGTCTCGTGGGCCATGCCGAAACTCATGTTGATGATCGCCACGTCGCGCTCGACGAGCCAGTCGATGGCATCGACGATGGCGGCGACCGGCGCCACCCGGCGACGGTCGAACACCTGCGCGACGATCAGCTCGGCCTCGGCGCAGTGCTCGAGCACGCACTGCGCGACCAGGCCGCCGTGGTCCCCGTCGGCGGCGTCGAGGCCGTTGAAACGACGGCTCTCGACCACCGCCGGCGCCGCCTCGCCGGCCACCGCGCCATCGATCAACCCCACCCGGATGCGCGGCTTCATGCGGCGCTCCGGTCGATGTCGATGACCTGATCGAACGCCTCGGGATCGAGCGGACGATGGCTGACGATGATGCGGGTCGCGGTGGGCAGCAGGGCGTCGATGGCCCGCAGCGCATCGAGCTCGAGCGCCTCGTCGAACGAGGACGTGCCCTCGTCCACGATCAGCACCGCCGGCGCCATCAACAACGCCCGCGCCAGGGCCACGCGCTGGCGTTCGCCACCGGACAGGGTGGTGCCGCTGGTGCCCACCACGGTGTCCAGCCCCTGGGGCAGACGCGCGGCAAAGCGGCCCACCCCCGAGGCCTCGACCACGGCCTGCACGTCCGCCGCGCCGGCCGATGGCCGGCCATAGCGGATGTTGTCGAGGAGGGAACAGGCGAACAGCTCGGTCTGCTGGGACACCACCACCACCTGGGCACGCAAGGCGGCCAGCTCGATCGTGTCGATGGCCCGCCCGCCGATGGTGATCTCGCCCGACTGGCAGGCCAGCTGGCGATGGAGCAGATCGATGAGGGTGGACTTGCCGCAGCCCGACGGCCCGCGCAGCCAGACCTTGGCGCCGCGCGCAATGCGGCAGTCGACGCCGTCGAGCACCGGTGCCGCGGCGTCGGGATAGGCATGCGTGAGGCCGCGGATGACGATGTCCCCAGGGCGGAAGGCGTCGCCACCGCCCGGCGCGGTCGCGGCCACCGCGCGCAGGGCATCGACCCGTGCGAGGCCGACCTTGACCCGCTGCCACTGCATGTAGATGCCCATCAGGCTGTGCACCGGGGCACTGGCCCGCTGGACGTAGGTGGCGAACGCCACCAGGGTGCCGAGCGTGAGCGCCTCGCCGCCGAGCATGGCCAGCGCCCCGAACACGAAGATGCCGATGACCGCCAGCGACAACACCAGGTTGGGAATGGCGCCACCGAGATAACCGAACAGCTGGGCGTCGATCATGCGCCGGCGCAGCACCTGATGCAGGCCCTGGAGCTGCGTCAGTTCGCGCGTCTCGGCCAGATGGGTCTGCACGCAGCGCACCTTGCCCACGCGCTCGACCAGGAAGCTGGACATGTCCACGCCCGCGTCGCGCACCCGTCTGGACAACACCTCGATGCGCGGCCGTACCCAGGCAAGCGCGAGGCTGTTGAGGGCGATGAGCCCGCCGAGGAACAGCGCCAGCTTGACGCTCAGGGTACTGAGCACGATCACGGTACCGATCAGGGTGAGCACCGCGCTCACCGCCGAGAGCAGGGCATCGACGGCAAACCGTTGCACCTCGCCCAGATCGCCTTCGAGGCGCGTCAGCAGATCGCCCTGGCGGATCCGGGAAAAGAAGGCCGGCGGCAGGGTCAGCACATGGGCGAACAGGTCTTCGCGGAGGCGATGAAGCACCCGCGCCGACACCGCCACATGCACCCGGCGACAGGCCAGGCCGACGCCGAGCGAGGCCAGGGACAGCCCCACCATGCCCGCGCCGACCAGGACGATGGTGTCGCGATCGCCGGCGAGGATGCCGCCGTCGATCAGGGCCTTGGTGAGGTAGGGCTGGGCCAGCCCCGCCAGCACCGCGACCACCGACAGGAACAAGATGAGGATGAGCGCCGGATACTCCGGGCGCAGGCAGGATGTGATCCATGCCCGCAGACCGCGATCCGCCATGTCGGCCGGTGCGGGCACGGCGATTGCCTGCCCGCCCGTGGCCATGCCCAGGGTATCGGTGCTCATGCGTCGCTCAGCGGGTGAACATGCGCAGGGACGACAACACCTGGTCGCCGCCGCTCGGGGTACGGATGTTGCCGAGCCGCTTCAGGGTCTTGCTGTCATAGACCGCGATGTCGCCCTGGGTGCCGCCGATGTAGAGCTCGGAGCCATCGCTGGACACGTTCACGTCGTAATACGTGTGGTCCAGATCGACCCGTTGCATCTTCCCGGTGTCCAGGTCCACCTTGGTCAGCTGGGTGTAGACCGTGTAGGTTTCGTTGCGCCGGACCGGGTTGACCGCGGTGGAGAACAGCACCACCGAGGCGTCCTCGAATTCGGTGAACTTCACCTGGTCGGTCTCCAGGTCCAGCGACCAGATCCCCGCCCGATAGGTCGAGAAATCGCTGGTGTCGCGGGTGGTGTCGGCCACGTAGAACGGCGTGGCGAAGATGTTGCTCTGCTCCCACTGCGGCCAGATCGCCAGGGTGTCCGGCTCGCCGCGATCCTTGCGTTTCCAGTCGCGCCACGGATGCTTGCCCTTGACTTCGCCGGTCTTCGGATCGAGCTTGAGCATGTCCCAGCTATAGACGTACAGGATGTCGCCCTTGGCCGAGTAGATGAGCGACGAGACCCGCCGCGGCGTCTTCAGCTTGCGCTCCGGCTGGGCGCCCACGCCGGCATCGGTGCGGTAGATGGCGATGTACGGATCGAGCGACTTGTACTCGCCGGGCAACAGCTGGGTCGGATTGACGAACACCGCCAGCTCCTTGCCGTCCGGGCTCAGGTCGATGGCGAACGGCGCCTTGCCGCGAATGTCGCCCCCCGACAGCTCGGCGCGGAACACTTCCTTGCCGTTGTCCAGATCGATGCCGGAGATCGTCTCCCAGCGGTTGTGGATGACGTAGCCGACCTTGCCGTCCTTGGACACCACCAGCGCCTGCGGGCTGTTGCCCATCGACGTATTGGGGATCTCGAAGGAGCGCACGACCTTGCGCGCCTTGGCATCGGCCACGAAGATCAGGTTCGGGCGCGCGGCGGTGACGATGTAGTCCTTCGCCGCCAGCGCGCCGGTCGAATGCAACGCGAGAATCGAGGTCGCGGCGATCAGCGCGCGACGCGCGATACGAAACACGGTATTAGCCATGATGGATGGTTTCCTCCGGGTGAAAACGCTTGAAAGTTCCCGTTGCATCACTTCGGGAACACACTTTTCAGGGCCTTCCAGTCGCGGGCCGCGTCGTCCCGGCCCTCGTTCCAGTCGGTGTAGCTGTGCAGCGTGTCGGGCACCTGCGCCGGCCACCAGCACGGGTCGGAACATCCGTACAGATCCGCTTCCATGGGCTGGCACAGCCCGGCCACGCCGAGGAACGGGTCCAGCTCCCAGCCCGGGTCGAAGGTCGTGGCACAGCCGGCCACCGAGGCCGACATGGCGACCACCTGGTCGATGGCACCCTGGTCCGTCGAGGACCCGATCTGGTGCGCTTTCTTGTTCAACGCTTTCATTCGTTTCATAACTCTGAGCTCCTGTTGGCAACATGCCGCTGAAGGAAGGCGGGGTTCTTCTCGAGGATCTCGAGGTAGGCCTCGATCCCGAAATCGACCCATTCCCTGAGCAATTCGCAGTAGTGATAGACGGGTGAGTGGGGGTCGCTGAAGTTGGCGTAGGACTCGTGGTAGCAGCCGCCGGAACACAGGTTGCGGATCCGGCAGGTACTGCAGCCGCGTTCGCTCCGGTCCAGCGCCTGGTCGAGGAATTCGCCGAGGCGGGGCTTGTCGATGCCCGAGTCCACGTCGCCGAAGGTGGGCAGTTCCGACCCGGTGAAGCGATGGCACAGGTTGAGCTTGCCTTCGTGGTCCACCGCGAGCAGGCCGATTCCCGCCCCGCAGGGCAGGGCCTTCTTGCGCCCCTCGTACAGGTCGGAGAGCATCTGGTGCATGTTCGAGAAGCCGATGTTCCGGTTCTCGAGGGCCGCCGCCACATACTCGCGCCCGAGGGCCTTCATGGCGTCGAACACCGCGCGCAACTCGTCGCCGACGAGGTTGAAGGTGGTGATCGGGTTGCTCGTCACCGGCGCGAAGCCGACCTCGGCAAAGCCGATCTCGTCCTTCAGGTGGCGATGAATCGCCGCCACGTCGGAATACCCCGCGGTGAGCGTCACCCGCGCACCCACCGGCCGCGACCGGTAGCGCTCGAGCAGCATGCGCGACTTGGCCGCCACCACCTCGTAGGTCCCCTTGCCGCCGATGGTCTTGCGCCGGGCGTCATGAACGGCCTGGGGGCCGTCCATGCTGATCGAGATGCCGAAGCGGTGGGCGTCGAAGAAATCGATGATCTCTTCGGTCAGCATGGTGGCGTTCGTCGTCAGGGACAGGTCCAGCCCCTTGCCTCCGGCCGCACACCGCAGCTCGGCATAGTCGGTCACCGCCCGGATCAGCGGCATGTTCGTCAGCGGCTCGCCGCCGAAGAAGACCACGTTCAGGCGGTCCCGCTTCGCCCCTTCCGCCAGCAGCAGATCGATGCTCTTGCGCGCCTTGTCCAGGTCCATCTTCTCCCCCTTGGCGGGGGTGGTCAGATCCTCCTTGTAGCAATACGTACAGCTGAGGTTGCAGCCGGTATTCACGTTGATGACGATGGTGCTCAGCGGGAACTCCGTGACGCTGACCTGGGCACCCAGGTCGCGCGTCGGGAAGTGCTCGCTCAATACACCCAGCGATTTGAGATCCTCGATGGACTCGGCCAGCCGCCCCGGCTCCGGCGCGGACGCGAACGTGCGCCGGATTTCGTCGTAGGTGACCTGTTCCTTGCCACGCAGGTAATCGACGATCGAGCCGGTCAGGCCGTCCAGATCGAAGATGCCGCTGCTCGGCACGTGAAGCATCACGTGTCGATCCTTGACGACGAAGTCGTGATAGGCGTGGCTGTCCACATAGAGGGCGCTTGATTCACTCATGAGCCTCTCTCCTTGAAATGGGGTGATCAGCGGATCGGGGGATCGTTGAAGCGCTGGACCGTGACGATCAGCGCGGCCGAGCCGCTCACATCGCGGTCGCCATCGCGGACGGTGGCCGTCACCTTCAGCTCGCCGGCGTTGTTGGTGCCGAACTTGCGCTTCGGATTCGGGCCCGCGCCGTTCGGAACGAACAGGCCGTCCTGGGTGATGTGCCCGGCGAATTCGGTGTCGCGCATCTTCGCGGCCACCGGATTCAGGTTGGCCACCGACCACTTCGCCGGCATCACACCGAGGCGAACGTCGTCGTCGGTATCGGGCTTGCCGTCCGGACCGTTGGCGAAGGCCACCGCTTCGAGCTGCGCCGGCACCTTGGGCATCGACCCGCCGTTGCCGCCGACACGGGCCATGGGATGCTCGGGCGTGACCTTCACATGGTCGATGCGGGCGTAGGTGGCCAGCGGCATCGGCGCGGACGTGCCGCCGATCTTCACGGCGACTTCACCCGTGCCCAGCGAGGCCGGCGCCACGTAGTCGACCACCACCTGGTCGGCGCTGCGCTTGACGACCTTGGTCACCTTCACACCGCCCAGATCGACGTCACCGCCGAGCCCCACGCCGTTGACCGTCAGGCGTCCGGACGAGCCGGCGCGTACCGCGGTCGGCGTGATCGACAGCACCGCAGGGGCATCGCCCATGCGAACGGCGCGCAGGGTGCCGCCGATGGCGTCGTTGTCGGTCTCGAACCAGCGCCCGGTGAGCGCCTTGCCGCCATCGAGCAGGTTGAAGATCTGGTTGATCTCGCGCCCGCCCTGCTGGACCGTCCCCCGCCACTCGTGGCCGGTGTAGACGATGGCGTTGCCCGAGGATGTCTCGGTCTTGCCATCCGCGTAGTGCAGGGTCATCTCGATGCGATAGCGATCGTCGCCGCTGCGCTCGATGCGCGCTTCACCCTGGTAGTCGCCACGTCCCGGCTTGCGGCCCACCACGCGCCACTGGCCGCTGGCATCGGCCGCCTTCATGGCTTTCCATTTGCTCCAGGCCGCGGACTCGTAGCTGTAGATGTTGCCCAGCGTCCGGGCCACGTCCCCGGTGGCGATCTCGAACCAGTTCCGGTCCCGGCCGCCGGCCTGAATCTCGATCGCCGGGAACTGACCGAGGTGGAAATGCACCAGCTTGCGCCAGTCGTCCTCGGTGCGCCGCTGCACGGCGATGCGCCCGTAGGAGTGACAGCGGGCACAGGTATCGAAGACCAGCTGGTTTTCCGCGTGCTCGACCACGCTGGGCGTGCGGTCGATGATGTAGCGGTAGTGCTCCGTCTCCTCCGGCGCCAGGCCGTAGTTATCGGACAGGTACTTGACGATCGCGCCGCGCTCCTCCCGCGTCAGCTTGACGCCATGGGCATAGCCCATGCGGGCCACCGTCATGTCCCAGCCTTCCGGGGTGCGACGCGAATCGCTGATGCGGTCGAGCTGGCCATCGGCCTTGGGCGCATGACACGCCGTACATTTGCTATTGACCAGAGTTTCACCGGACGGTGCGGACAGCGCACCGGACGAAAACGTCGACGACGCGATGCCTGCGGTGATCAACAGGCTGCGCGCGAGCGCATTGGCATATACTGTTTTTCCCATTAGGGACCTCTCCCGTTGGTTGCGGACAACCCCGCGCTTGCCGTTGCAAGACAGGATTCTTTCAAGCCGATTAATATTGGCCGGCGTCAATCACTATAAAAATGACCGCGGCCGTTCCGTTATCAAGAATCGGCCGTCCAAAAGGCCCGGTTATCAAATAACGGCCACACTGAAACGGCATCCGGGAACCTGGAGAAGAAAACAAAAAGCCGCGATTCGATTGAATCGCGGCTTTTTGTTGATTGGATACGAATAATTAAAACCGATATCTTCCCAATCGATTTCGGATCAACTCACCGGCTCCCGCATCCGGGCGTGACGATGCATACGTTTCTTGAGCGTGGTCGAGGGCGTCTCTCCGAACAACTGTCTGTAATAGGTGGCGAACATACCCATGTGCCAGAAGCCCCAGCTGAAGGCGATCGAAGACACCGTCTGTTCCGGCTCGGCAGCCAGCAGATCTTTCCGGACCCCGTGCAGCCGGACGTATCTGAGAAAGCTGACGGCATTGATGCCAAGCACGTTCATGAAGGCATGATGCACGCCGCGCCGGCTCATTTTGAGGTAGGTGCATAACTCCCCGACGCTGATGGCACGGCCGCGATTCGCCAGCACGTAGCCGCGCGCGCGCTCCACGATCGCACGCTGGACCAGCTGTCCGGACACGCATCGGCGCGCCGATGCCCTCTCACCCTCCAGGGCCCCGAGCGCGGCACTCATGACCGTTTCACTCAGTGAATCACGCACCGCCGGATAGCGAAGCGCCTCGGGCGACGCGAGGGCCATCTCGAGCGTACGGGCAAGAGTCCCGCGAAAGGCCTCGGCGTCTGCCGGCCGGATCTGCTCCGCATGGGGGCGTGTCATCAGCACGTCCACATCGGACTGCTCGACCTCGTCGGCAAAGGCCTCGAGCGCATGGCAGTCGATCACCGTCACCAGAATGCTCGAATAGGGCGGCGTCCGGAAATGCAGTTCCTCGTTGGGCCGCAGTGACATGAGCGAATCGGGGACCAATTCACGGCCCTGCCACAGCCCATCCGGTTCCACGCGGATCGGCACACCCAGCGTGTAGCTGTTTTTCCTGGGATTGGCTTTCTCGTCGACGCACTGCGCGATGGTTTCGCGAAAAACCTGCACCGGCCCAAACGTGGCTTCGGATATCTCGCCTTCGAACAGACCGGGCGTCAATTGCAGATATTCCTGTGACCACGCCGGCAGGCTCGCGGCGTGTTCGCACGGATCCCGGGTCAGAATCCGGGCATGGCGCGCCATATCCTCCGGGTAATTTTCGGATGCCCCTTTTGCTGCCTTCTCTGTCATGAACAACGGCCTCCTTTCCCGCTCCTGAGGCTGCGGCGGGAGGTCATCACATCGAGCCCGCCTTATATATGTATTTAATTGGAATTATTTCTTTTCAGGAGCGTCGCTTTTATGTGAAAAAGCAGTTTCACAATAGCCAAACGGTGCACTCACAACAAGCATCCGGGCCGGCCGCGCCTTCAGATCAGGCCGTTTTTTGATAGCCCGAATCCCCGCCGCGGGAAACCTATCCTTGCCCGTGTGGTCACGCTTAATTGCGCTCTCGCCCGCCAGGCGGGCGTTTCGGCGGACCGACGCCCGCTGCGGAGCGCCATCGTGCGCTGCCCGCCGTCCCCCGTGTCTCGACGACACGTTGCCAGCGCCGGCCGCCGGCGTTGAATCACCCCCCGACGACACGCGCCAAGCCCTGACGAAAGCGTTTGATTTCCAGACGTTCATTGTCTTTCGCGCCGTTTTTTCAAGATCGCACAACATCGTTGCGGCGCAACGCACATCGCCCTGACTTCCATTCGGGTCGCGTTCTGCGAGCCAAATGCATCGCAGCATTTCCGTTCCGGCATGACGCTTGCCACTGGACGGTCGGTGCGGCGCGACACCGTGCGCCGCCATCGACAACAAGGAACGGAGACACTCATGGAAGTTCAAACCGCATCCCGTGTGGAGGTGATGGGCATCGATGCCGGCGGCACGATGACCGACACCTTCTTCGTGCGTGAAGACGGCCGCTTCGTGGTCGGCAAGGCGCAGAGCAACCCGGCGGACGAATCGCTCGCCATCTTCAACTCCTCCGAGGACGCGCTGGCCCACTGGGCCCGCACCGTGGACCAGGTCTATCCGGAGCTGGTCACCTGCGTGTATTCGGGCACCGCCATGCTCAACCGGGTGGTGCAGCGCAAGGGCCTGGACGTGGGCCTGATGTGCAACAAGGGCTTCGAGCAGGTCCATTCCATGGGCCGGGCGATCCAGAGCTACCTGGGCTACGCGCTGGAAGACCGCATCCACCTGAACACCCACCGCTACGACGAGCCGCTGGTGCCGCTGGCGCGCACCCGAGGCGTCACCGAGCGCACCGACGTGCAGGGCCAGGTGGTGATCCCGCTGCGCGAGCACGAGGTGCGCCAGGCCACCCGCGAGCTGGTCGAGGCCGGCGCCCAGGCGATCGTGATCTGCCTGCTCCAGTCGCACAAGAACGAGACCAGCGAGAAGCGCGCCCGCGACGTGTGCCGCGAGGAACTGGCGGCCCTGGGCGTGGACATCCCGGTGTTCGCCTCGGTGGACTACTACCCCTCGCGCAAGGAGAGCCACCGCATGAACACCACGGTGCTCGAAGCCTATGCGGCCGAGCCCTCGCGCCAGACGCTGAAGAAGGTCTCCGACCGCTTCAAGAAGCATGGCGCCAAGTTCGACCTGCGGGTGATGGCCACCCACGGCGGCACCATCAGCTGGAAGGCCAAGGAGCTGGCGCGCACCATCGTCTCCGGCCCCATCGGCGGGGTGATCGGCTCCAAGCTGCTGGGCGAGACCCTGGGCTACGAGAACATCGCCTGCTCCGACATCGGCGGCACCTCCTTCGACATGGCGCTGATCACCAAGGGCAGCTTCTCCATCCACTCCGACCCGGACATGGCGCGGCTGGTGCTGTCGTTGCCGCTGGTGGCGATGGACTCGGTGGGCGCGGGCGCGGGCAGCTTCGTGCGCATCGACCCGTACAGCGGCGGCATCAAGCTGGGGCCGGATTCGGCCGGCTACCGGGTCGGCACCTGCTGGCCGGAAAGCGGGCTCGACACGGTGTCGGTGTCCGACTGCCACGTGGTGCTCGGCTACCTGAATCCGGACAACTTCCTCGGCGGTGCCATCACCCTGGACGTGGACCGCGCCCGTCAGCACATCAAGGAACAACTCGCCGACCCGCTCGGCCTGTCGGTGGAAGACGCCGCCGCCGGCGTGATCGAGCTGCTCGACCTGCAGCTGCGTGACTACCTGCGCGCCAACATCAGCGCCAAGGGCTACAACGCGGCCGACTTCGTGTGCTTCTCCTACGGTGGCGCCGGCCCGGTGCACACCTACGGCTACACCGAGGGCGCCGGCTTCAAGGACGTGATCGTGCCGGCCTGGGCGGCGGGCTTCTCGGCCTTCGGCTGCGCCTGCGCCGACTTCGAGTACCGCTACGACAAGAGCGTGGACGTGGCCGTGGCCCAGCACGGCAGCGACGAAGAGAAGGTCGCCGCCAGCCAGACCCTCCAGGCCGCGTGGGAGGAACTGGCCGCCAAGGTGGTGGAGGAATTCGTCATCAACGGCTTCAAGCCGGAGGACGTGATCCTGCGCCCGGGCTACCGCATGCAGTACATGGGCCAGCTCAACGACCTGGAGATCGACTCGCCGGTCACCGGCGCCGCCACCGCCGCGGACTGGGACAAGATGGTCGAGGCCTACGAGGAGACCTACTCGCGCGTGTATGCCAGCTCGGCGCGCTCGCCGGAACTGGGCTTCTCGGTCACCGGCGCCATCATGCGCGGCCTGGTCACGGTGCAGAAGCCCTCGCTGCCCGAGGACGAGGAAGCCGGCCCGACCCCGCCGCAGGAAGCCCATCTGGGCACCCGCCCCTTCTACCGCAACAAGCAATGGGTCGATGCGGTGCTGTGGAAGATGGAGGCGCTCAAGCCGGGCAACGAGATCACCGGCCCCGCCATCATCGAATCGGACGCCACCACCTTCGTCGTGCCCGACGGCTTCGCCACCCGGCTCGACAAGCATCGCCTTTTCCACCTCCGCGAAGTGAAGTGAGGAGACAAGCATGAACATGATGACCAACAAGGAAACCGGTTTCGCCAACCTGCTCGGCACCGGCCAGACCCTGAAGCAATACCGCGACGCGATCCTGGAGCGCACCGCGGCCACCGGCCACTACAACGGCCTGGAGACGCTCGAGCTGCGCGAGGCCGACCCGATCCGCTACGAGAAGCTGTTCTCCAAGCTGCGCGGCGGCCTGGTGCATGCGCGGGAGACCGCCAAGAAGATCGCCGCCAGCCCGATCGTGGAGCAGGAAGGCGAGCTGTGCTTCACCCTCTACAACGCCGCCGGCGACTGCATCCTGACCTCCACCGGCATCATCATCCACGTGGGCACCATGGGCGCCGCGATCAAGTACATGATCGAGAACAACTGGGAGGCCAACCCCGGCATCAACCCCGGTGACATGTTCACCAACAACGACTGCTCGATCGGCAACGTGCACCCCTGCGACATCGCCACCATCGTGCCCATCTTCCACGACGGCAAGCTCATCGGCTGGGTCGGCGGCGTCACCCATGTGATCGACACCGGCGCGGTCACCCCAGGCTCCATGTCCACCGGCCAGACCCAGCGCTTCGGCGACGGCTACATGATCACCTGCCGCAAGACCGGGGTGAACGACCAGCCGCTGCGCGACTGGCTGCACGAGTCGCAGCGCTCGGTGCGCACGCCCAAGTACTGGATTCTCGACGAGAAGACCCGCATCGCCGGCTGCCACATGATCCGCCAGCTGGTCGAAGAGGTGATCGCCGAGGACGGCCTGGAGGCCTACGAGAAGTTCGCCTTCGAGGTCATCGAGGAAGGCCGCCGCGGCCTCTCGACCCGTCTCAAAGCCATGACCCTGCCGGGCACCTACCGCAAGGTGGCCTTCGTGGACGTGCCCTACGCCCACGAGGATGTGCAAACGTCGAATGCCTTCGCCAAGCTCGACACCATCATGCATGCGCCGGTGGAGATGGAGATCCGCAAGGACGGCACCTGGCGCCTCGACTTCGAGGGCGCCAGCCGCTGGGGGTGGCACAGCTACAACGCCCACCAGGTGGCCTTCACCAGCGGCATCTGGGTGATGATGACCCAGACCCTGGTGCCCACCCAGCGCATCAACGACGGCGCCTACTACGGCACCGAGTTCCACATGCCCAAGGGCGGCTGGAACAACCCGGACGACCGCCGCACCGGCCACGCCTACGCCTGGCACTTCCTGGTCTCGGCCTGGACCACCATGTGGCGCGGCCTCTCCCAGGCTTACTTCAGCCGCGGCTATCTGGAAGAGGTCAACGCCGGCAACGCCAACACCTCCAACTGGCTGCAGGGCGGCGGCATCAACCAGGACGGCGAGATCCACGCGGTCAACTCCTTCGAGGCCTCCTCCTGCGGCACCGGCGCATCGGCCATCCGCGACGGCCTCAACCACGCCGCCGCGATCTGGAACCCGGAAGGCGACATGGGCGACATCGAGATCTGGGAGATGGCCGAACCGCTGCTCTACCTCGGTCGCAACGCCAAGTGCAACTCCGGCGGCTACGGCCAGTACCGCGGCGGCTGCGGCTTCGAGACCCTGCGCATGGTGTGGAAGGCGCAGGACTGGACCATGTTCTTCATGGGCAACGGCTTCATGAACAGCGACTGGGGCCTGATGGGCGGCTACCCGTCCGCCACCGGCTACCGCTTCGAGGCCCACAAGACGGGTCTCGAGCAGCGCATCGTGGTGGGCGACACCCTGCCGCTGGGCGCCGACGTGAATCCGGACGAACCGGACTACGAACGCCACATCGATGCCGGCGCCCGGGTCAAGCGCGATCACCAGTGCATGACCACCGAGGACTGCTACGAGAACTACGACCTGTACCTCAACTACCTGCGTGGCGGCCCCGGCTACGGCGACCCGCTCGACCGCGAGCCGGAGGCCATCGCCCGCGACCTGAACAACGCGTGGCTGCTGCCGGAATACGCGCAGAAGGTCTATGGCGCGGTGATTGCGCAGGACGACAAGGGGGTGTGGAGCGTCGATGCCGAGGCGACGAAGGCTCGGCGTGCGGAAGTACGCAAGGAGCGGCTCGCCCGCGCCGTGCCCACCCGCGACTGGATGCATGAGGAACGCGAGCGCATCGTCACCAAGCATGCCAGCGCCCAGGTCAAGCACATGTTCGCCACCAGCTTCGGCCTGTCGGCCAAGTTCCTCGCCCAGTTCAAGGCGTTCTGGAACCTGCCCGCCGACTGGAACCTCACCGAGGACGAGCTGGACGTGCCGTCCTACGGCAGCAAGTACCGCATGGACCTGGCGAAGATGCCCGACGTACGCACCGTGACCCTGGTCGAGGAATGACCGCCCACCGGAGCAGCAACTGACGCGCCGACGCTGACCCCATCCCCACCCTTGCCCTCCCCTTGAAGGGGAGGGTAAAGGCAGAGCCCGCCCGACTGCGCGCCGCCCCGAATCCTGCATGGGGCACGCAGCCCCCTCCCCTTCAAGGGGAGGGTCGGGGTGGGGATGGGTTTGCCAGCGCCGCGCAAGCCAACCCGAATCCAAGGAGTAATCAAGATGTCTACCTACACGAAAGAACAGGTCGCCAAACTCGCCGACGGCAAGCTCGACTGGGACACCACCATGCGCATGCTCGCCATGCCCAAGGACAACGAGCGCTTCAGCCTCTACGTGGAGGCCCTGCAGAAGAAGGTGAGCTGGGCCGACAAGATCGTCCTGCCGCTGGGCCCGCACCTGTACATCGCCCAAAACGCCAAGAGCAAGCAATGGGTCACCAAGTGCGAGTGCGGCCACGAGTTCGGCGACTACCGCGACAACTGGAAGCTCGAGGCGGTGGTGTACGTGCGCGACACCGAAGAAGCCATGACCGAGGTCTATCCCAAGCTCATGGCGCCGGACACCGCCTGGCAGGTCTATCGCGAGTACTACTGCCCCAGCTGCGGGACCATGCACGACGTCGAAGCGCCGACGCCGTGGTACCCGGTGATCCACGACTTCGAGCCCGACATCGAGGCCTTCTACGAAGAGTGGGTCGGCCTGCCGGTGCCCGAGAAGGCCGCCTGAGCCGAACCCGTCGCACCCGCCCCGGCCGCCGGGGCGCCGCCCCTTTGTTTCAGTTCTCTCCTGCCGGCGCGGTCCGATCGAGCCGCGTCGGCACCTTTTTTCGGAGTTCCCATGAAAGCACTCGTCTATCAAGGCCCCGGCAAGATGGCCTGGCAGGACAAGGCCGCCCCGGTCATCGACAAGCCGACCGACGCCATCGTCCGCATCACCCGCACCACCATCTGCGGCACCGACCTGCACATCCTCAAGGGCGACGTGCCCACCGTCACGCCGGGGCGCACCCTCGGCCACGAGGGCGTGGGCATCGTCGAATCCGTGGGCGACGGCGTGAGCAACTTCAAGCCCGGCGACCACGTCCTCATCTCCTGCATCAGCGCCTGTGGCCGCTGCCTCAACTGCAAGCGCCAGCTCTACGCGCATTGCGACGACGGCGGCTGGATTCTCGGCCACCTCATCGACGGCACCCAGGCCGAGTACGTGCGCATCCCCCATGCCGACAACAGCCTGCACCCGATCCCGGAAGGCGCCGACGAGGAAGCGCTGGTGATGCTCAGCGACATCCTGCCCACGGGCCTGGAGATCGGCGTGCTCAACGGCCAGGTCAAACCCGGCGACACGGTGGTCATCGTCGGCGCCGGCCCGGTCGGCATGGCGGCGCTGCTCACCGCCCAGTTCTACTCGCCGGCCCGGCTGGTGATGGTGGACATGGACGCCAACCGCCTCGACACCGCCCGCCAGCTCGGCGCCACCCACGCCTTCAACGCCGCCGAGGGCGACATCGTCGAACGCGTCATGGCGCTCACCGGCGGACGCGGCGCCGACGTGGCCATCGAGGCGGTGGGCATTCCCGCCACCTTCGAGGTGTGCCAGGAGATCATCGCCGCCGGCGGCCACATCGCCAACGTGGGCGTCCATGGCACGAGCGTGAACCTGCATCTGGAAAAGCTCTGGATCCGCAACATCACCCTCACCACCGGCCTGGTCAGCACCAACACCACCCCGATGCTGCTGCAGACCGTCCAGGCCGGCACCCTCTCGCCCGGGTCGCTGGTCACCCATCGCTTCGCCCTCGACGACATCGAGGAAGCCTATCGCGTGTTCGGCGACGCCGCCCGCGAGAAGGCGATGAAAGTGATCCTCGAAGCCTGAGCGGCATTGACGATGGAGGAGCTCGCCCCCATGAAGACCTATCTGGCGCACGGCACCCGGTTCGAAGACACCGCGCTGTGCCGATTCCTGAACGACTACGGCCATGCCGAC
This sequence comes from Nitrogeniibacter mangrovi, assembly GCF_010983895.1. Lineage (GTDB taxonomy): Bacteria > Pseudomonadota > Gammaproteobacteria > Burkholderiales > Rhodocyclaceae > Nitrogeniibacter > Nitrogeniibacter mangrovi. Next base: position 35,597 of record NZ_CP048836.1, on the reverse strand, counting down.
CTGGACGCCCTGCACGCCAGCGCCCGCGAGGAGCCCACCCGGTTCTGGGCCGAGGTCGAGGACGCCGTCGGCCTCACCTGGCACCGGCGCTATCACACCGTGTGCGACCTGTCCCACGGCCCCGAGTGGCCGCGCTGGTTCGTGGGCGGCGAGCTCGACCTGTTCGAGAACCTCGTCGGCCGCCGCGCCCGCGCCACGCCCGAGCAGCCCGCCCTGATCTGGGAGGGCGACGACGGCGACCTGCGCCGCTTCAGCTGGCGCGAGCTGGACGACGCGGCGCGGCGCCTCACCACCGCGCTGGCGCGGCTGGGCGTGTGCCCGGGCGAGCGCATCGCCATGTACCTGCCGATGGTGCCCGAAACCGCGGTGGTGTTCCTCGCCGCCGCGCGCCTCGGCGCCATCGTGCTGCCGCTGTTCTCCGGCTACGGCGCCGACGCCGTGGCCAGCCGCCTGATCGACAGCGAAGCGATGGTGATGGTGTGCGCCGACGGCTACCTGCGCCGCGGCAAGCGCGTCGACATGCTCGGCGAGGCGCGCAGCGCCGCCGCGGCCGCCCCGGCCCTCGCCCACCTGCTGGTGGTGCCGCGCCTGGGCACGCCCTGGGCGCCGCAGGCGAGCGGGCAGTGGCGCGAGTGGGACTACCGCAGCCTGGTGGCGGCCTGCGATCCCGACACCGGCCCGACCATCCACGGCACCGCGACGCCGCTGATGATCCTGTACACCTCGGGCACCACCGGCCGCCCCAAGGGCGTGGTGCACACCCACGCGGGGTTTCCCCTCAAGGCCGCGCAGGATCTGCTCATGGCCTTCGACCTCAACCCGGGCGACCGCCTCGCGTGGATCACCGACATGGGCTGGATGATGGGGCCGTGGCTGGTGTTCGGCGGCCTGCTGCGCGGCGCCACCCTGGTGTTCTTCGAAGGCACCCCCGACCACCCCACGCCGGACCGCATCTGGCAGCTGGTGGGCCGCCACCGCCTCACCCACCTGGGCCTGTCGCCCACGCTCGCGCGCCTGCTCATGGCCGCCGGCGACGCCGGCCTGCCGCAACCGGGCCAGCTCGATAGCCTGCGCGTGTTCGGCTCCACCGGCGAGCCGTGGAACGATGCCCCCTGGCACTGGCTGTTCGAGAGCGTCGGCCAGGGCCGCTGCCCGATCATCAACTACTCCGGCGGCACCGAGATCGGCGGCGGCATCCTCGGCTGCTTCCCCGGATTGGCGCAGAAACCCTGCGGCTTCGCCGGCCCGATCCCGGGCATGCAGGCCGACGTGGTGGACGCCGAGGGCACCTCGCTGCTCGACCAGGACGGCGACGAAGTCGGCGAACTGGTGCTGCGCGCGCCCTGGCCCGGCATGGCCCACGGTTTCTGGCGCGACGCGGCGCGTTACCTGGACACCTACTGGTCGCGCTTTCCCGGCCTGTGGGTGCATGGCGACTGGGCCCGGGTGGACGCCGACGGCCACTGGTTCATCCAGGGGCGCAGCGACGACACCCTCAAGATCGCCGGCAAGCGGGTCGGCCCGGCCGAGTACGAGTCGGCCCTGGTCGCCCACCCCCTGGTGGCCGAGGCGGTGGCCATCGGCGTGCCCCATCCGGTCAAGGGCGAGGTGGCCACCTGCTTCGTCACCCTCGCCGACCCGGCGGCGGCCGACAGCGCCGACTGGCACGCCCACGAGACCGCCCTCATCGCCCATGTGGCCGGCCTGCTGGGCAAGCCGCTGGCGCCGGCACGGGTGCACCGGGTGAGCGCGCTGCCGCGCACCCGCAACGGCAAGATCCTGCGCCGCCTGGTACGGGCGGTCTGGCTCGGCGCCGATCCGGGCGACCTCGGTTCGCTGGAGAATCCGTCCGCGCTCGACGCGCTGCGCGACTATCGCGATTCACTCGAAGCGGTGGTCTGAAAAAACGTTCGATTGTCGAACGGTCGGCGTCCGACGAACGTTCGACAATCGAACGCATCGCCCCCAACCCCACCGCCACGGCCGCCGCCGGCCGCGGCGGATCGTCGCCATGCGGTCGTCTCCGGACGGTGCTCAAACATCGGCACGATGGCACCGTCTTTGCTAATGTAGAAACACACCCGTCCCGCGTGACGGGATGTGCGCGTTCGCGCCGACACATCCCGCCGCGCGGGGCATCGAGCAGTCGCCACCGGGCGGCACCGCCGACCCCAGCTGCCGCCAGAGCAGCAGGACACTGCTTTCGACAAGGAGGAGATCGAACGGATGACGTGGACATCTGAAGGCCAGCGCTTTTCCGAGCCCGGCAACGACGCCGCGGTCATGACCGCCTGGGAACGCTTTCTCGACGGCAGCGGCCGCCCCGGCGACGCGCTGCGCAGCCTGGTCGAAGGCTCCTGGCGGCGCTGCCGCGACCACAATGTGGACCCCGACAAGCGCAGCGCCCCGCAGCCGGTCACCGACTCCCGGCTCGAATCCCTGCGCAACGCCCACGACGAGCTCGTCCGCGCCAGTGCACCGATCATGGCCTGCGCGCGCGACTTCCTCGCCGAGACCGGCACCGTCATGGCGCTGGCCGACACCCGCTGCACCATCCTCAGCATGGAAGGCGACACCCGCACCCTGGGTGCCGCCGAGAACATCCACCTGATGCCCGGCGTGCCCTGGAGCGAGCGCCTGTGCGGCACCAACGCCATCGGCACCGCGCTGGCTGTGGGCGAGCCGGTGCAGATCCACTCGGCCGAACACTACTGCGCCGGCATCAAGCGCTGGACCTGCTCGGCCATGGTGATCCGCCACCCCATCGACGGCGAGATCCTCGGCGTGGTGGACGTCTCCGGCCTCTCCGAGACCTACAACCGGCAGAGCCTCGCCCTGGTGGTGACCACCGCCAACCGCATCGAGAGCCGGCTCACCATGCGCGAGACCGAGCTGCGCCTGCGCCTGCTCGAAGCCGCGCTACCCTACTGGACCTCGGGCACCGACAGCGTGGTGCTGTTCGACCGCCGCGGCTACCCCATCAAGGCCAACGGCAACGCCCAGGCTGTGCTCGCCGCCGTCGGCGCCGACCTCGACCTGACCCAGCCACGGCGCATCCCCGCCCTCGCCCTCGACGGCGACGCGACCCGGCTGCCGCCCTGGCTGCGGCCGGAATGGCTGTCGCCGGTGGTGGAGCATGGCGAGCGCATCGGCACCCTGCTGGTCCTGCCCCTGCCCACGCTCGGCCGCAGCCGCACGGCGCCCGCCGACGAGGACGACGCCCCCACCGCGAGCACCGGCTTCGCCAACATCATCACCGACAACCGTGGCCTCAAGGCGGCGGTGAAGAAGGCCGGCCAGCTGGCCCGCTCCCGGGTGCCGGTGCTGCTGCTCGGCGAGACCGGCGTCGGCAAGGAGGAGTTCGCCCAGGGCATCCACCGCGCCAGCCCCTTCGGCGACGGCCCCTTCGTGCCGCTCAACTGCGGCGGCCTGTCACGCGAGCTGCTCGCCAGCGAGCTGTTCGGCTACGTGGAGGGCGCGTTCACCGGCGCCCGGCGCGGCGGGCTGGTGGGCAAGATCGAGGCGGCCAACGGCGGCACCCTGTTCCTCGACGAGATCGGCGAGATGCCCATGGACCTGCAGCCGCACCTGCTGCGGGTGCTCGAACAGGGCGAGATCTACCGCCTCGGCGAGAACGTGCCGCGCAAGACCAACTTCCGCCTCATCGCCGCCACCCACCGCGACCTGCGCCAGGAGGTGGCCGACGGCCGCTTCCGCATGGACCTGTACTACCGGGTCGCCGTCACCTCGGTGCGCATCCCCACCCTGCGCGACCGGCCCGGCGACATTCCCCTGCTGGTGCGCCACTTCCTCGCCCACTTCGCCGAGCGCCACGAACGGGCCGTGCCCACCGTGGACGAGGCCGTGCTCACCCGCCTCGCCCGCTACGGCTGGCCGGGCAACGTGCGCGAACTGCGCAACGTGGTCGAGAGCATGCTGCTCATCTGCGACGGCGACCGCATCGGCCCCGACATGCTGCCGCCGGAACTGGAAGACACCGCCGTCGACACCCGCGACCCGGCCGCGCCCACCCAGATCGGCCAGTGTGTCAGCGAGGTCGAAGCCGACCTCATCCGCCGCACCATCGCCGCCACCGGCGGCAACCTCACCCGCGCCGCCCGCCAGCTGGCCATCGCCAAGAGCACGCTCTACCAGAAGCTCAAGGACTACGGTCTCTACGAAGAGGTGATGCAGCAGCGCATCCAGCGCCTGGGCGGGGCGCGCTAGGGTCCGTCACCCGCCCGCTGGCAGTGGCATGATGAGCGCGGCGGCTCAGTCCCAGCGATCGTCCCGCACCTGCACCGTGCCTGCCTCGACGCGCACCGGGAAGCAGGTCACCGGCTCGCACGCCGGGGCGCTCAGGGCCGCGCCGGTGACGAGCGAGAAGCGCGCGCCGTGGCGCGGGCAGATGATCTGGTCGCCCTCCACCGCGCCGGTGGACAGGGTCTCCTCCTCGTGGCTGCACAGGTCCTCGATGGCATGGTATCGGCCATCGACGTTGACCACCGCCACCGGCGTGCCGTCGAGGTCGACGGTGCGCACGGTGCCGGCGGGAAAGTCGTCGACGGGCGCCACATCGGTCCACTCATCCATGTCGGTCCTCCTTGTCGGTGCTCACACCAGCCCGAGATGGATGCGGGCCGCTTCGCTCATGCGCTCGGGCGTCCACGGCGGCTCCCACACCAGTTCCACCTGCGCCTCCTCGACCCCGTCGACCGCCTCGACGGCGCGCTCGACCACGCCGGGGAAGGTCTGCGCCACCGGGCAGCCGGGGGCGGTGAGGGTCATGCGCAGGTGCACGGTGCCGGTGGTCTCGTCGGCGTGCAGCTCATAGACGAGGCCCAGGTCGTAGATGTTGATCGGGATCTCGGGGTCGTGCACCTGGCGCAGCGCGGCGATGATGCGCTCGCGCAGGGGGCGCTCCGGTGCGCCGGATTCGACCTCGCGGGTCTCGCGTTTCGACAGCCATTTGAACTTGGTCATGACAACTCCTTGCCTCATCGGGCCGGCGTAGGGCGGATCAGCGCAGCGCCATCCGCCGCAGGTGGCGTCGCAAACACCGGGCACGCGTGAGGCGTGGACCGGCGAATGGCGCGGCTGCGCCGCTGATCCGCCCTACACCCGCCGGCAACGACGTACCTCATTCGGTGCTCACGGTCTCGTCCCCGCCGTGCAGCGCCGCGGCCAGGGTGTGCCAGGCGAGGGTGGCGCACTTGATGCGGGTGGGGAACTCGCGCACCCCGGCGAGCACCTCGAGCTTGCCCAGGGGCGCGGCGTCGGGCGCCGGGGTGCCGGTCATGAGCGCGTGAAAAGCGTCGAACAGGGCCTCGGCCTCGGCCACCGTCCGGCCCTTGAGGGCCTGGGTCATGAGCGAGGCCGAGGCGGTGGAGATGGCGCAGCCATGGCCATCGAATCGCAGGTCGACGATGCGCCCGTCCTCCACCTTCAGATGCAGGTGGAGCTGGTCGCCGCACAGGGGATTGACGCCTTCGGCATCGCGGTTGGCTTCGGGCAGGGGCCCGAAGTTGCGCGGCCGGCGGCCGTGGTCGAGGATCAGCTCCTGGTAGAGCCCGCGCAGGTCAGCCATCGCCGAACACCTCCCGCACCGCAGCCAGCGCCTCGAACAGGGCGTCCACCTCCGCGCGCGTGTTGTACAGCGCGAACGAGGCCCGCACCGTGGCCGCCACGCCGAAGTGATCCATGACCGGCATGGCGCAGTGATGGCCGGTGCGCACCGCGACACCGTGGTGGTCGAGGATGGTGCCCACGTCGTGGGCATGCACCCCGTCGAGCACGAAGGACAGCACCCCCGCCTTGCGCGGCGCGGTGCCGATCAGGCGCAGGCCGGGGACGTCCTGCGCGCGGGCGGTGGCGTAGTCGAGCAGGTCATGCTCATGGGCGCCGATGGCGTCGAAGCCGAGCGCCTCCAGGTAGTCGATGGCGGCGCCGAGGCCGATGGCGCCGGCGATGTTGGGGGTGCCGGCCTCGAACTTGTAGGGCAGGTCGTTGTAGGTGGTGCCTTCGAAGCGCACCCGGCGGATCATGTCGCCGCCGCCCTGCCAGGGGGCATCTCGTCGAGCAGCGCGGCCTTGCCGTAGAGCACGCCGATGCCCGTCGGGCCGTACAGCTTGTGCCCGGAGAAGGCATAGAAATCGCAGTCCAGGGCCTGCACGTCCACCGCCAGGTGCGGCGCCGCCTGGGCGCCGTCCACCAGCACCGGCACGCCGTGGGCGTGGGCCAGCTCGACGATGTGGCGCACCGGGTTGACCGTGCCCAGCGCGTTGGACAGGTGGGTCACCGCCACCAGGCGGGTGCGCCGGTTCAGGTGGCGGGCGAAGGCGTCGGGCGGCAGCGCGCCGCTCTCGTCGATGGGCGCCACCCGCAGGGTCGCGCCGCTGCGTGCGCACAGCAGCTGCCAGGGCACGATGTTGGAGTGGTGCTCCATCTCGGTGACGAGGATTTCGTCGCCCGGCTGCAGGCGCTGGCCGAAGCTGGCGGCCACCAGGTTGATGGCCTCGGTGGCGCCACGCACGAACACGATCTCCTCGACGCGTTCGGCGTTGAGGAAGCGGCGCACCCGTTCGCGCGCGCCTTCGTAGGCCTCGGTGGCCTGCTGGCTGAGGGCGTGCACGCCACGGTGGATGTTGGCGTTGTAGTCCCGATAGCAGGCCAGTTCGGCGTCGATCACGGCCTGCGGCTTCTGCGCCGTGGCGGCGTTGTCCAGGTAGACCAGCGGGCGCGCGTTGACGGTGCGCGCCAGGATGGGGAAATCCGCACGGATGCCGGCGATCTCGAAGGGCCGGCACACGACGGTGACGTCGGTCGGTTGGGTCATGAGCTTCCTCCCGCGCCGGGCAGGCGCTCGCGCACGCAGGCGTCGACATGGGCCCGCAGCGCCGGCGGCTCCAGCCCGGCGACGATGTCGCCGGCGAAGGCCTCGATCAACAGGGCCCGCGCCGCCGTCGCGCCGATGCCGCGGCTGCGCAGATAGTGCAGGGCGTCCGCATCGAGCTGGCCCACGGTGGCGCCGTGGCTGCACTTGACGTCGTCGGCCCAGATCTCCAGTTGCGGTTTGGTATCCACCTCGGCGTGCTCGGAGAGCAGCAGGTTGTGGTTGGCCTGTGCCGCGTCGCTGCCCTGGGCGTCGGCGCGCACGATCACGCGGCCGTTGAAGACCGCCCGGCCACCGCCGTCCACGATGCCCTTGTAGCGCTCGCGGCTGGTGGCGCCGGGGCTGGCGTGGTCGACCAGGGTGTGGTGGTCCACATGGCGGCGCCCGTCGGCCAGGTAGAGCCCGTTCAGCCCGGCCTGCGCGCCCTCGCCGCCCAGCCGGGTGGCGATGCCGGTGCGCGACAGGCGGGCGCCGAGCGCGATCGAGGTGGACGCGAGCCGGCTGCCGGCGGCCTGGTCGACGCGCAGCGCCGCGATGTGGGTGGCGCGCGGCCCCTCCGCCTGCAGTTTCACGTGGTCGAGATGTGCGCCGTCGGCGAGCTCGATCTCGGTGAGGGTGTCGTTCAGGCAGGCGCCCGTGCCCAGGCCCACGTGGTGCTCGACGATCCGGGCGCGCGCGCCGGCGCCCAGGCGGATCCGGTTGCGGGTGCACAGGGTGGCGTCACTGAGGGTGGTGACGAACAGCAGCTGCAGCGGCCGCGCCAGCCCGTGCCCGGCCGGCAGGTCGATGAAGGCGCCGTCGGTCCACGCGGCGGCGGCCAGGGCGGTGAAGCCGTCCGCGTGGGCCACCCCGTCGGCGTCGGCCCGCAGCCAGTGCGCGCAGCGCATGGGGACCGTGTCGAGGGCGTTCGCCAGACCCTCGATGACCACATCCTCGGCATGCGCCTCCAGGCACGACAGCGCCGGGGCCAGGCGCCCGTCCACGAACACCAGGCGGTCGCAGCCGGCGATCAGATGGGGCGCGAGCAGGGCCGCCTCGGGCGTGATGCGTGCCGGGCCGGCGAGCTCGAGCGGTTGGGCGTCGAGGTGGGTGAGGCGGGTGTATTTCCAGTCCTCGTCACGCGTCGTCGGCAGGCCCAGCTCGGCGAAGCGGCGCCGCGCCGCCCCGCGCGCGCGGCGCAGCCAGGGCAGCTGGGTGCCGGGCAGGGCGGCCTGGCGCTGTTCGAGCTGGTCGAGGAAGTGTTCGCGCGCGCCCATGCTCAGCTCCTCGGCGCGACATCCGCGCCGGCCGCCGTATCGTCGAGCCAGCCGTAGCCGCGCGCCTCCAGCTCGCGCGCCAGCTCGGGGCCGCCCGAACGCACGATGCGCCCGCCGGCGAGCACATGCACCCGGTCGGGGGCGATGTGATCGAGCAGGCGCTGATAGTGGGTCACGAGCAACATGGCGCGCTCCGGCGCGCGCAGCGCGTTGACCCCGCCGGCGACCACCTTGAGGGCGTCGATGTCGAGCCCCGAGTCGGTCTCGTCGAGGATGGCCAGACGCGGCTCGAGCACGGCCATCTGCAGGATCTCGTTGCGCTTCTTCTCGCCGCCGGAGAAGCCTTCGTTCACCGCCCGGTAGAGCATGGCCTCGTCCATCTGCATGAGCGCGAGACGGTCCTTGACCAGCTCGAGAAAGTCCATGGCGTCCAGCTCCTCCTCGCCGCGGTGCCGGCGCTGGGCGTTGAGCGCCGCCTTGAGCAGGTTCACGTTGGCCACCCCGGGAATCTCGACCGGGTACTGGAAGGCGAGAAACACGCCCTCGCGGGCCCGTTCCTCGGGTTCGAGCGCGAGCAGGTCGCGGCCGTCGTAGGTGACCGTGCCGTCGGTCACCGCGTAGCCCTCGCGCCCCGCCAGTACATGGGCGAGGGTGCTCTTGCCCGAGCCGTTGGGGCCCATGATGGCGTGCACTTCGCCGGCGTCGACGGTCAGGTCCAGCCCCTTGAGGATGGGCTTGCCGTCGACGGTGACGTGCAGGTTGGTGATGCTCAACATGGTTCGTTTACCTCCATACCGTTCGTTTTCCGGGCCGAGCCGCGCGCCGTCGCGTCCGGCGGTCGGACTTCAGTCGGACAACTCCGCCCTATCCACCATCGATGTCGGACTGAAGTCCGACCTACGTGGGGGGATGGCGCGCGTCACCCGGCGGGTTCATCCGACACTCCCTTCCAGGCTCACGCCCAGCAGCTTCTGCGCCTCGACGGCGAACTCCATGGGCAGCTCGCGGAACACCTCCTTGCAGAAGCCGCTCACGATCAGCGACACCGCGTCCTCGCCCGACAGGCCGCGGTTGCGGCAGTAGAAGAGCTGGTCTTCGCCGATGCGCGAGGTGCTCGCCTCGTGCTCCACGTGCGCGCTCGGGTGCTTGACCTCGATGTACGGAAAGGTGTGCGCCGCGCAGGTGTCGCCCAGCAGGAGCGAATCGCACTGGGTGTAGTTGCGCGCGTTCTCGGCGCTCTTGGCCACCCGCACCAGGCCGCGATAGGCGTTGCTGCCGTGACCGGCGGAAATGCCCTTGGAGACGATGGTGCTTTTCGTGTTGCGCCCCACGTGGATCATCTTGGTGCCGGTGTCCGCCTGCTGATGGTGGTTGGTCAGGGCCACGGAGTGGAACTCGCCCACCGAGTCGTCGCCGCGCAGGATCACGCTGGGGTACTTCCAGGTGATGGCCGAGCCGGTCTCCACCTGGGTCCACGAGATCCGGGCGCGGTCGCCACGGCACTCGCCGCGCTTGGTGACGAAGTTGTAGATGCCGCCGCGCCCGTCCTTGTCGCCCGGGTACCAGTTCTGCACCGTGGAATACTTGATGTGCGCGTCTTCCAGCGCGATCAGCTCCACCACCGCGGCGTGCAGCTGGTTCTCGTCGCGCATGGGCGCGGTGCACCCTTCCAGGTAGCTCACATAGGCCCCCGGCTCGGCGATGATCAGGGTGCGCTCGAACTGGCCGGTGTTCATGGCGTTGATGCGAAAGTAGGTGGACAGTTCCATCGGGCAGCGCACCCCGGCCGGCACGTAGCAGAACGAGCCGTCGGTGAACACCGCCGAGTTGAGCGTGGCGAAGAAGTTGTCGGTGTAGGGCACGACCGTGCCCAGATACTTCTGCACCAGGTCCGGGTGCTGCTGCACCGCCTCGGAAAACGAGCAGAAGATGATGCCCAGGTCGGCGAGCTTGTCCTTGAAGGTGGTGGCCACCGAGACGCTGTCGAACACCGCGTCCACCGCCACCCCGGCGAGCAGCTCGCGCTCGGCCAGGGGCACGCCCAGCTTGTCGTAGATGCGCAGCAGCTCCGGGTCGACCTCGTCGAGGCTGGCCGGGCCGTCGTTTTTGGTTTTCGGCGCCGAGTAATAGGCGATGGCCTGGTAGTCGATGGGCGGGTGGGTCACCGTGGCCCACTGCGGCTCGCGCATCGTGAGCCAGTGGCGGTAGGCCGCCAGACGCCACTCGAGCATGAACTCGGGCTCGTTCTTCTTGGCCGAGATCAGGCGGATCACGTCTTCGGACAGGCCCACGGGCACGGTGTCGGATTCCAGCGGCGAATAGAAGCCATGGGCGTATTCGCGCCCGATCAGGCGGTCGAGCTGGGTGCGCCCGGCCTTGTCGCGGCTCGGTTGCGGCACGGATTGGGGGGTCGTTCGGGTGCTCATGTCACGTGTTCTCCCGTCGTTGTCGGTGGTGGCGCCACGGGCAGGACCGGCGGCCGCGTCATGTCGGCCAGGCTGGTCTGCTCCAGGGTCCGGCGCAGCACGCGGTCCAGCGCCAGCCAGTTGCCGCGCACCGCGCACGAGGCCTCCTGCGCGCACAGGCCCGAGCGCACCGCGCACTCGGTCACGCCCAGCGGACCTTCGAGGGCCTCGATCACCTCGGCCAGCGAGATCGCCTCGGCCGGCCGCGCCAGCGCGTAGCCGCCGTGGGCGCCGCGCATGGACGCGAGCACGCCGGCACGCACCAGGGTCTTGAGGATCTTGGCCGCGGTCGCGTGGCTCACCTGGGCGCCGGCGGCCAGGGCCGCGGTGGCAAAGTGGCGGCGCGGCTCGCGCGCCATGGCGGTGAGCATCACCATGCCGTAGTCGGTCAGTTTCGCCAGTCGCAACATCGCGCCGCTCCGTGGTGGATACGTCAATTAGTACCTGCTTGGTCCTGTTTTGTTCCCGCCCTGGCGAAGCGCCGCCGGCCGACCCAGAATCAGGGCATGGACACCTTGCTCGCCCCCCGGCTGGTGAACGACGTCTTCGGCGACCCGGGTCTGTACGTGGACGTGCGCGAGGCGCGGCGCGCGCTGCTGTTCGACCTGGGCGAGCTGCGCCCGCTGTGGCCGCGCCATCTGATGCGCCTGTCGCATGTGTTCGTCACCCATACCCACATGGACCACTTCGCCGGCTTCGACCACCTGCTGCGCGTGATCCTCGGACGCAAGCCGGCCCTGGTGCTCACCGGCGGCCCCGGCTTCATCGACGCGGTCGCCCACAAGCTGGCCGCCTACTGCTGGAACGTGGCCCATCGCTACCCGGTGGAGCTGCGCCTGGAGGCACGCGAGTACGACGGCGCCGACACCCTGCGCCGGGCCCGCTTCTCCAGCCGGCACCGCTTCGCGCGCGAGGACGACACCCCGCTGCCCGTCACCGGCGGCCTGCTGCTCGACGAGCCCGCCCTGCGCGTGCGCGCCACGGTGGTGGACCACGGCACCCCCTGCCTGGCCTACCTGATCGAGGAAGCCGCCCGCCCGCGGGTCGACCCGGCCCGCCTCGCCGCGGCCGGCTACACCCGCGGCGCCTGGCTCACCGAGCTCAAGCAGGCGGTGCTGCGCGGCATGCCCGACGACACCCCCATCGAGATGCGCTGGCGCGACCGCGACGGCGATCACAGCGCGCGCCAGACCGTGGGCCTCCTGCGCGCCCAGGTGCTCGACCTCGTGCCGGCACGGCGCATCGGCTACGTGACCGACCTGTGCTTCACCGCCGCCAACGTCGCCGCCCTCGAACACCTCATGCCCGCGCCCGACCAGCTCTACATCGAGGCCGTGTTCCGTCAGCGCGACGCCGACCACGCCGAGCGCAAGCACCACCTCACCGCCCACCAGGCCGGCACCATCGCGCGCCGGCTGCAGGCCCGCGAGGTGATTCCCTTCCATTTCTCGCCGCGCTACGCCGACGCGCCCGACGCCTTGCGCGAGGAAGTGCGCGCCGCCCACACCGGCCAGGCTCCGTAGACACGAACGGAACCGCCCCCGCCGCCGGTCCGTCCACCCTGTGGACAGCACCACCGACAAGGAGGCGAGTCATGCATCGGTTTCATCATCACAAGGGGGCGCCAGAGCGCGCCTATGTGTCGGAGTTCACCCGTTTCATGGAGGACTTCATGGACCACCACCCCGAGGAACGCGAGGAACAGCGCGACGGCTGGCGCATCTTCTGGGACAAGCAGGTGGACCTGAAGGCCCAGCATGAACGCGACGAGAGCGAGGTGCCCACGCCGGGCTACTACTACTTCGACTCGCCCGACGAGCCGCACTGAGGCCGCCGGCGCACGAGGTCCGCCGGGCGCGGGCTGGCATACTGGGCGTTTGCCCCCGGAGCCCGCCCGATGCCCCTGGATCTCGACTTCGTCCGCCGCTGCTTTCCCGCGTTTGCCGAGCCGACGCTGACGTCGACCGCGTTCTTCGAGAACGCCGGCGGCTCCTATGCCTGCGCGCCGGTCATCGACCGGCTCGACACCTACATCCGGCGCCTCAAGGTGCAGCCTTACGGCGCCTACCCGGCCTCGCGCGAAGCGGGTGAATGGATGGACGAGTCCTATCGCCGCCTGGCCCCCTACCTCGGCGTGCCCGACGACTGGCTGCATTTCGGCCCGTCCACCTCGCAGAACACCTATGTGCTCGCGCAGGCGTTCCGGCGCCGGCTCGCGCCCGGCGACGAGATCGTCGTCACCAACCAGGACCACGAGGCCAACAGCGGCGTGTGGCGACGGCTCGCGGCCGACGGGGTGGCGGTACGCGAATGGCGGGTGGACCCGGACAGCGGCCACCTCGACCCCGCGGCCCTGGCCCGGCTGCTCGGCCCCCGCACCCGGCTGGTGTGCTTCCCCCATTGCTCCAACATCGTCGCCGAGATCAACCCGGTGGCCGACATCGTGGCCATGGCGCACGCCCACGGCGCGCATTGCGTGGTCGACGCGGTGTCCTTCGCCGGCCATGGCTTCCCGGACGTGGCCGCGCTGGGCGCCGATGCCTATCTGTTCTCGCTCTACAAGACCTTCGGCCCCCATCAGGGCCTGATGGTGATCCGCCCCGAGCTGCGCGCGGAACTGGGCAACGAAGGGCACTATTTCAACGCCGACCAGCCACGCAAATGCCTGACCCCGGCCGGCCCGGACCATGCCCAGGTGGCCGCCGCCGCGGGCATCGCCGACTACTTCGACGCGCTCGACGCCCACCACCACCCGGGTGCCCCGGCCGCGGACCGTCCGGCGCGGGTGCGCGCACTGATGCACGCGGCGGACACGGCGCTGCTCGCCCGCCTCCTCGACGGCCTGGCCGCCCGCCCGGGGCTGCGCGTCCTCGGGCCGCAAACGCCGGACGCTCGCGCCGCCACCGTCGCCGTGGTGCCGGACGAGCCCACCCCGCTGGCGCTGGCCGAAGCCCTCGGCCAGCGCGGCCTGATGGTGGGCGCCAGCCACTTCTACGCGGTGCGGCTGCTCGAGGCGATAGGCATCGATCCGGCGCGCGGGGTGCTGCGCCTGTCCATGGTGCATTACACCAGCGCCGACGACGTCGACCGCCTGCTCGCCGGGCTCGACGCGGTGATGGCGGCGCGCTGACCCGCCACGCCGGGCCGGTGGCGCCCGAAGTTGCAAGAATCCGCCGTTTTCCCGACACTCGCCTAACGCTCACCGCCCCCGCGCCGGAACAAGATGCCCGACACGCACCCACCCGCCGCCGCCGCGCGCCCCGACGCCCACCCATGCGCCGCAGCCTGATCCTCGCCTGCGCCGCGCTGGCCGGCTGCGCCAGCTATGTGCCGGCGCCCATCACCCCGGCCGGGCTCGCGCAGCAGTTCGAGCAGCGCTCGCTCACCGGCGACGACATGCGCCACGCGCTGACCGAGCAGCTCGGCCATGCACCGGCCTCCTGGCCCCCCGCGCGCTGGGACCGCACCTTGCTGACGCGCGCCGCGTGGCATTTCAACCCCGAGCTGGCGATCGCCCGCGCCCGCTGGCAGCGGGCCGTCGCCGGCATCGAGGTGGCCGGCGCGATGCCCAATCCGACCCTGCAGCTGCCGCTGGAGTACACCACCGACGCCCGCGGCACCACGAGCCCGTGGACCGCCGGCCTGCTGCTCGACATCCCCATCGAAACGGCGGGCAAGCGCGACGATCGCATCCGCCAGGCGCAGGCGCTGGCCGAGGCCGCGCGTCTCGACGTCCTCGACCGGGCCTGGCAGGTGCGCGGCGAGGTCCGCCAGGCGCTGCTGGGGCTGTTCGGCGCGCGCGAGCATCGCCGCCTGGCGCGCCGCCAGGTCGCGGACCGGGAGCAGATCCACGCCATGATCGAACGCCGGGTCGCGGTCGGCGACAGCCCGGCCGCGGCGGCGGACCTGTCCGCCCTGGCGCTGAGCCGCGCCCGCACCGCGCTGGCCGCGGCCGAAGGCGCCTGGATCGATGCGCGCGCCACCCTGGCCCGGGCCATCGGCGTCCCGGTCGCGGCGCTGGACGCGCTGAGGCTCGATCTGGACGAGTTCGACCGGCCGCTGCCGCCCGCGCCGGACGATGCCGACCGCGCCGCCCTCTTCCATCGCGCCGATCTGCTCGCCTCGCTGGCGCGTTACGAAGCCAGCCAGGCGGCCCTGCAGCTGGAGGTGGCGCGGCAATACCCCGACATCCACCTCGGCCCCGGCTTCAGCTACGACCAGGGCGACCACCGGATCGCCTTCGGCCTGCCGGGCATCACCCTGCCGGTGTTCGACCGCAACCAGGGCGGCATCGCCGAGGCCGAAGCCGGGCGCAAGGAAGCCGCCGCGCGCACCGCCGCCCTGCAGTACCGCATCCTCAACGCACTGGAGCGCGCCGTGTCCCGCTACCGCCAGGCCCGGCGCACCGACCGGGCCGCCAGCGACGCGCTCGCCAGCGCCACGCGCACCTTCGCCCGCCTCAAGGCCCGCTTCGCCGCGGGCGACATCGGCCGCCTCGCGCTGGTCCAGGCGGCGACGGAGCAGGACGCCGCCGCCATCGACCACCTCAACGCCCGGCTCGCGACCCAGCGGGCCGCCGGCGATCTGGAGAACGCCATGCAAATGCCACTCGGCCCGGCCACCGAGGCGGCCGCCGCGGGGGTGTCGCCATGAGCGCCCGACGCCTCATCCTCGCCCTCGTCGTCGTCGCCGTGCTGGCGGCCGGCGCCTGGCTGGGCGAGCGGGCCGTCGAGCGCCCGCCCGCCACCGATGACGCCCCGCCAGCGGCGCAGACGCCCCGTGTCAGCACCGTCGACGGCGAGACGGTCATCACCCTCGACGCGGCCGAACAGCGCGCCGCCGACCTCGCCACCGCGCCCCTGGCGGCGGCCGAGATCACCACCGAGTCCACCGCCTACGCCACCGTGCTCGATCCGCAACCGCTGTTCGAGCTGCGCGCCCGCCTGCTCGCGGCGCAGGCCCAGCTGGCGCAGGCACGCACCGGTGCCGACGCCGCGCAGGCGGAATACCGGCGCACCCGCGCCCTGTTCGCGGACGACCGCAACACCTCGGCCAAGGCGCTCCAGCAGGCCCAGGCCGCCGCCGCCGTGGCACAACAGCAGGTGAATGCGGCGCGCACCGCGGTGCAGGGCGCCCGCGCCGCGCTGCGCCTGCAGTTCGGGCCGGCACTGGCCGGCGTCGAGGACGCGCGGACCGGCCAGCGGCTGGAGGCCATCCTGGCCGGCAACGCGGCGCTGGTGCGGGTCACCTTCCCGCCTGCCACGCCGATGCCGGCACCCGCCAGCGTGACCCTCGCCGACCCGAACGGCACCCCGGTGTCCGCGCAGCGGCTGTCGCCCTTCCCGCACAGCGACCCGCAGATCCAGGGCCAGCCGTGGCTCTATCTGGCGGACCGGGGCCTGCCCGGCGGCATGCGCACCGAGGCGCGCTACACCGCCGACACCGCCTCCCCCGCCACCGGGGTGACGGTGCCGAAGGACGCGGTGGTGTGGTACGGCGGGCAGCGCTGGGTCTATGTGAGCCCGGCGCCCGAACGCTTCGTGCGCCGCCCCCTGCCGGTGGCGGAAGACACGGACGTGCGGGTCGTGCCCACCGGCGCGCTGCACCCGGGCGACCGGGTCGTGGTGCGCGGCGCGCAGCTGCTGCTGTCCGAAGAGCTGCGGCCGCGTGGCGCCGCCGCCGAGTGCGAGGACCCGCCCGAATGCGACGACTGATGCGCACGCCGGCGTCGACCACGACCGGGCGGAGCTGAGCGATGCTCGACGCCATCATCCGCTTCTCGCTGCGCTTTCGCGGCATCGTCTATGCGCTGGCGGTGCTCCTCGTCGGCTACGGGGTGTATACCCTGAGCCGCGCGCGGCTGGACGTGTTTCCCGAGTTCGCGCCGCCGATGACGATGGTGCACACCGAGGCGCCGGGGCTGTCGAGCGAACAGGTGGAGACCCTGGTCACCCAGCCCATCGAAAACGCCCTGGGCGGCATCACCGGGCTGCGCTCCATGCGTTCCCATTCGCTGCAGGGGCTGTCGATGGTCACCCTGGTGTTCGGCGACGACGCCGACGTGTGGCAGGTGCGCCAGCGCGTGTCCGAACGCCTGGGCGCGGT
Organism: Nitrogeniibacter mangrovi; assembly: GCF_010983895.1. GTDB lineage: Bacteria > Pseudomonadota > Gammaproteobacteria > Burkholderiales > Rhodocyclaceae > Nitrogeniibacter > Nitrogeniibacter mangrovi. Next base: position 18,879 of record NZ_CP048836.1, on the reverse strand, counting down.
GCGCACCACGCTGCCCGCCGGCACCGGCCCGCCGCGCGTGCTGCCGCTGACGACCGCCACCAACGTGGCCCGCATCATCGGCCTCACCAACGCCTCGGGGCGCGTCGCCGACGTACGCGAATTCGCCGAATGGACGCTCCGGCCGCAGCTGCTCAACGTGCCCGGCGTGGCCGACGCGATCGTCTTCGGCGGCTCGCCGCGGCAACTGCAGATCCAGGTCGATCCGGCCCGCCTCACCCGCCACGGCCTGGCCATGGCGGAGGTGGTGGCCGCCGCGCGCCAGGCCACCGGCGTGCGCGGCGCCGGCTTCATCGAGAACGCCAACCAGCGCATCACCCTGCAGGCCGAGACGCCCGCGACCACGCCGGCCACGGTGGGGGCCACGGTACTGCGCTGGCATGACGGTGCGGCGGTGCGCCTGCGCGACGTGGCGCGGGTGACCTACGCCAGCGCGCCGGCGGTGGGGGCGGCGTCCATCAACGGCGACCCGGGCATCATGATGGTGATCGAGAGCCAGTACGGCAGCAACACGCTGGAGGTGACCCGCGACATCGAGGCCCGGCTCGAGGCCCTGGCACCGGCCTTCGCGCAGCAGGGCGTGACGCTGTATTCGGACGTGTTCAACCCGGCCGGCTTCATCCATTCGTCGCTGGAGCACCTGCGCCTCGCGCTGCTGGTGGGCGCGGTGCTGGTGGTGGCGGTGCTGTTCCTGTTCCTGCTCAACGTGCGCTCCGCGCTCATTTCGGCGGTGGCGATCCCGATCTCGCTGCTCGCCGCGGTGATCGCCCTGAGCGCGTTCGGCGTCACCCTCAACACCATGACCCTGGGCGGCCTGGCCATCGCCCTCGGCGAGGTGGTGGACGACGCCATCATCGATGTCGAGAACATCCACCGGCGCCTGCTGCAGAACCGCGCCCTGGCCGAGCCGCGCTCCGCCTTCGCGGTGGTGCTGACGGCCTCGCTGGAGGTGCGCAGCGCGGTGGTGTTCGCCACCTTCATCGTGATCCTCATCTTCCTGCCGGTGCTGGGCCTGAGCGGCGTGGCCGGGCGCCTGTTCGCGCCGCTGGGCATCGCCTACATCCTCGCCGTGCTCGCCTCCCTGGCGGTGGCGCTCACGCTGACCCCGGCCATGGCCCTGGCCTTGCTGGCCAAGGAAACCGCGGCGCGCGACGAACCGGCCTTCCCGCGCTGGCTCAAGCGCCACTACCGCGCGGTGCTGGCCCGCCTCGAACGCGCGCCGCGGACGGTCATGACCGCCTCCGTGCTGCTCACGCTCGCGGCCCTGGCGACGCTGCCCTTCCTCAGCGGCAGCTACATCCCGCAACTGCACGAAGGCCACTACATCGCCCATGTCGGCGTGGCCCCCGGCACCTCGCTGGCGGAGTCCATGCGCGTCGGCCGGCAGATCTCCACCGCGCTGCTGGCCGTGCCCGGGGTGCGGCTGGTCGGCCAGCGGGCCGGGCGCGCCGACGAGATGGTCGACCCGGTGGGCGTGCAACTGAGCGAAATCGAGGTGGAACTCGAGCCCATGGACGGCGAGGGCCAGGAGCGCACGCTGCAGGGCATCCGCCGCGCGCTGGCGGACTTTCCCGGCGTCACCGCCTCGGTCAACACCTTTCTCGTCGAGCGCATCGACGAGACCATCTCCGGCGCGCCGGCGCCGGTCGTGATCCAGGTGTTCGGCGACAATCTGGACATCATCGACGCCAAGGCGCAGGAAATCGCCCAGGTGGTCGCGGCCATCGACGGCGCCGCCGGCGTGCGGGTCGACTCGCAACCGGGCATGCCGGCGCTGTCGATCCGCCTCGATCCGGCCGCCCTGAACCGCTGGGGCTTCGCCCCCGGGCAGGTGCTCGACGCCATCCACGACGCCTACCAGGGCGCCACCGTCGGCCAGATCCACGACGGCAACCGCAGCCGCGACGTGGTGGTCGTCCTTGCCCCCGAGGACCGCGAACGCGTCGCCCAGCTCGCCGAGCTGCCCCTGCGCAGCCCGGACGGGCTGATGGTGCCGCTCGCCCGCCTGGCCACCGTGCGCCAGGTGGCCGGCCGCTACCAGATCAGCCACGACGGGGGCCGGCGCATGCAGATGGTGTCGGTCGTCCTCGGCGACCGACCGGTGAGCGACTTCGTGCGCGACGCCCGCGAGCGGGTCGCACGCGAAGTGAAGATGCCGCCGGGCACCTACGCCATCTTCTCCGGCGAAAACGAAGCGCGCGGCCGCGCCCAGCGCGACCTGCTGCTGCACGGCGCCATGGCCGGCGTCGGCATCGCCATGCTGCTGTTCCTCGCCCTGCAAAGCCGCCGCGGCGTCGCCCTGGTGATGGCCAACCTGCCCTTCGCCCTCGTCGGCGGCGTGGTCAGCGTAGCCGGCGCCGGCGGTGACCTGTCACTCGGCGCCATGGTCGGCTTCGTCACCCTGTTCGGCATCTCCCTGCGCAACTCGATCATGCTCGTGAGCCACTTCGAGCACCTGGTATACGTCGAAAAGCTGCCCTGGGGGCTGGACACCGCCGTGCGCGGCGCCTCCGAGCGCCTGATCCCCATCCTCATGACCGCCCTCGTCACCGGCCTCGCCCTGCTCCCGCTGGCGCTCACCAGCGGCGCCCCGGGCAACGAGATCGAAGGCCCCATGGCCATCGTCATCCTCGGCGGCCTGTTCAGCTCCACCGCCCTGAATCTGCTCGTGCTGCCGACGATGGCGCTGCGGTTCGGTCGGTTCGGGTAGGGGCTGCGGCACGGCTGAGGCAACCCACAGCAGCGCCGTTTCACGTGGAATCGCCGACCCATGCCACTCAGGCGGCTTTGATACCATCCAAGACATCTCGCGCCCGTCACGATCCCCCATGGCACACCACTGGTCCGAAGCCGAAGTCCGAGCCGCCGTCGAAGACTACTTCGACATGCTGCGTCTCGAACTGACAGGCCAGCGCTACAACAAGACGCGGCATCGCCATGCGCTGATGGCGCAGTTGAACCACCGCTCCGACGGGTCGGTCGAGCTGAAACATCAGAACATCAGCGCCGTGCTGATCGAAATGGGCATCCCCTACATCGACGGCTACAAACCCCGCACCAACTACCAGCGAACGCTGCTACCCGGCGTGGTGACGGACTACCTGACACGGCACCCCGACCTGCAAACCCTGTTCGCCAGCGACTCGCAAACCACACCACAAACGCCGACTGTTCACGATTTCCTCGCCGCGATGGAAGCGCCTCCCACACCGGAAGCGCGCCACACGCCGGGCGTTGCCGAGCCCCCCGCCATTTACAACCCGGCCGGCGTCAATTACCTCGAACTCGAAGCCCGAAACCAATCACTGGGCGAAGCGGGCGAACAATTCGTCCTCAACTTCGAACGCGCCCGCCTCATCCACGCCGGCAAGGACGCCCTCACCGAGCGCATCGAACAGGTCTCCACCACTGTGGGCCCATCGGCCGGCTTCGACATCCGCTCCTTCGAAACTAGCGGCGCGGATCGCTTCATCGAAGTGAAGACCACCAAATACGGCAAGAACACGCCGTTCTTCATCTCCCCGAACGAACTGCGGTTCTCGCGTGACAACGCGACGCGCTACTTCCTGTACCGGATCTTCAGGTTCCGCGTGGCGCCACGAGTGTTTGCATTGCAGGGGCACTTGAGGGAATCGTGCGTGCTTGCGCCGTCGGAATTTGTCGCGAGGCCGGTTTAGGAGGACTACGGTGGTGCTGGTGCGAACTAGGCGTACACGCGCTGGTGCCATGTTGGCGTTTACGTCATCACCCTAAAAGGACTTTTTGATCCCTTTTGACATCGCGCATCGTCACGTTGAGTGGATTGCATTGCCGCGCGTTGGTGAAGGTAGGCATGTCACCGTGAAGCGGCGGCTGGTCGGCCTAAGCGGCCGGTCGGTCTTCCGTGAGTGAACGGCTGCTTCGGAATTCACGTCCCAAGTTCTCGGCGCCCCCACTGACGCGACCCTTGCGGCACAGACCGATTGCGTTTAAATGTCCCACCAAAGGGTCCTGAGTATTGCGCTGGGGCGGACGTAAATCACGCTCTTGTAGTTGGCACTATCTAAGGTTATCGTCCGTTATCAATTTCTGACTAACTTTCTCCCCTACCGTGAGGCCATGGACGCACTCGATAAATGGCTGACCATTGACGAGTTGGCCAGCTACATCAAGCTGAGCCGCACCAAGCTCTACGGCATGGCTCAGCGCGGCGAGATCCCCGCCTCCAAGATAGGCAGCCAGTGGCGATTCGACCGTGAGGCGATCGATCGCTGGATGAAGGCGCATACCAACGCAAGCAGCGGCTCCGACAAGAAAGACCTAACAAAATGAACGGCGAAACCCACAGCCAACTGGCCAACTTCATCTGGTCCATCTGCAACCTGCTGCGCGGCCCCTACAAGCGCAACGAGTACCGCAAGGTCATCCTTCCGCTGACTGTACTGCGTCGCTTCGAGTGTCTGTTGGCGCCGACGCGCCACGCCGCGTTTGAAGCGTTTCAATCGCTCAAGACCAAGCCCGAGCGTGTCCAGCAGGCACGGTTGCAGCAGATCACCGGCCACCGGTTCTACAACCTGTCGCGAATGCAGCTCACCCTGCCGGGTGAGAAGATTCATTCATTGCTGGACGACCCCAACAACCTCGCACCGAACCTGAACAGCTACATCAACGGCTTCTCCCCCAACGTTCGCGCCATCATGGAAAAGTTCAAGTTCAGCGAGCAGATCGCACACATGGGGGAGAAGAACATCCTGTTCGAGGTGGTCAAGGCCTTTGCCAAAATCGATCTTTCCCCCCAACGGGTGGATCAGATACAGATGGGCTATGTGTTCGAGGAACTCATCCGCATCGGGGCGGAACAGTCGAACGAAGAGGCCGGGGAGCACTTCACGCCGCGCGAGGTCATCATGCTGATGGTCAACCTGTTGCTGGCGCCCGAACAGGATCTTGCCAAGAGCCACGTGGTCAAGACCATCTACGATCCGGCCTGCGGCACCGGCGGCATGCTCTCGGTCGCCGAGGAATACATCCGTCATCTCAACAGTGAGGCAAAACCCAAGCTCTTCGGTCAGGACTGGAACGACGAGGCCTGGGCGGTGTGCAAATCGGACATGCTCATCAAAGGGGAGGATGCCGACAACATCATTCTCGGCGACACCTTCACTCGCGACGGCTTCGACCGTGATCCCGACGGCAACAAGTGGACCTTCGACTACATGCTGGCTAACCCCCCCTTCGGCGTGGAGTGGAAGCAGCAGCAGAAATACATCAACCAGGAGGCAGACACCCTGGGCTACGCCGGACGCTTCGGCGCCGGCACGCCGCGTATCAACGATGGGGCATTGCTGTTCCTGCAGCACATGATCTCGAAGATGCGCCCGGTCGATAAGGACGGCAGCCGCATCGCCATCGTCTTCAACGGCTCGCCGCTCTTCACCGGCGACGCCGGCAGCGGCGAGAGCGAGATTCGCCGCTGGATCATCGAAAACGACTGGCTGGAGGCGATCGTCGCCCTGCCCGAACAGCTCTTCTACAACACCGGCATCGCCACCTACGTCTGGGTCATCACCAACCGCAAGGCCCGGGCGCGCAAGGGCAGGGTTCAGTTGATCGACGCCCGCAACTTCTGGGTGCCGATGGAAAAGTCGCTCGGCAACAAGCGCCGCCGCATCGGCGACCCGCAGGACAAGGCCAGAGACCCGGACCATATCGCCGAAATCACCCGCATCTACGAGAGCTTCCAGGACGGCGAAACGCGCAGCTTCAGCCTCGACGGCAAGGAGAAGGAGCTGATCGTCAGTAAGGTGTTCGACAACGACGACTTCGGCTACCACAAGATCACCGTCGAACGCCCGCTGCGCCTCAACTTCCAGGCGACGGCCGAGCGCATTGCCCGCCTGGAGGAACAAACCGCCTTCAAGAACATCGCCTCCAGCAACAAGAAGAACGAGACCATCCGCCAGCAGGAAATCGCGGCCGGCCGCGCGCGCCAGCAGGAGATCCGCGATCTGCTTGCCGCCTTTGCCGAACGGCACGGCGAAGCCCTGTTCAAGGACCGCAAACAGTTCCTGCTCGCCTTGCGCGACATCGACCGCGCCCACGGGGTGAAACTCTCCGCGCCCGAACTGAAGGCGGTGCTCGCCGCCATGAGCGAGCGAGATGAAACGGCCGAAATCTGCCGCGACAAGAAGGGCGAGCCAGAACCGGACACCGACCTGCGCGACACCGAAACCGTACCGCTCAAGGAGAGCATCGAAGCGTACTTCCAGCGCGAAGTGCTGCCCCACGTGCCCGACGCCTGGATCGACCACAGCAAGACCAAGGTCGGCTACGAAATCCCCATGAACCGCCACTTCTACCGCTATGAACCACCGCGCGAGCTGGCCGAGATCGAGGCCGAAATCAAAGGGCTGGAAGGCGAAATCCTCGACCTGCTCAGGGAGGTCACTGCGTGAGCATCGACCGGCCGGAGAGCGATCTTCTCGGCATCCTGACCGAGCTGCGCAAACTGCCCAGCGAGACCGAGTGGGTGGAGTTCAAGCACAACAACGCCGATCCGGACGAGATCGGTGAATACCTGTCCGCCCTCGCCAATGCCGCCGCCTTGACCGGCAAGGTCCACGCCTGGCTCGTCTGGGGCGTGGACAATGACTCCCATGCAATTATCGATACCACGTTCAACCCGGCAGCCGCCCGCGTCGGCAACGAAGAACTGGAAAGCTGGCTGCTGCGTCTGCTCTCGCCCAAGATCAACTTCCGCTTCTACGCCCTTCAGGCAGAGAACAAACCGGTGGTTCTGTTGGAAATCGGTGCTGCCTTCCGCCACCCGGTGCAGTTCAAGGGCACGGAGTACATCCGCATCGGTTCCTACAAGAAGAAGCTGAAGGACTTCCCGGAAAAGGAGCGCGAGCTGTGGCGGGTGTTCGACCGCATCCCCTTCGAGAAGGAGATCGCCGCCGAAAACGTTACCGCCGAGGAGGTACTGCGACTACTCGAGTATCCGGCCTATTTCGACCTGCTCTCCCTGCCGCTGCCCGAAGGCCGGGACGGCATCCTCGCCGCCCTGGCAGCCGACGACATGATCGCCCCCGGCAAGGGCGGCAAGTGGAACATCACCAACCTGGGCGCCGTGCTGTTCGCCAAACGTCTCGCCAATTTCCGCACCCTCACTCGCAAGGCGGTGCGGGTGGTGCTCTACAAGGGTGAGAGCCGGGTGGAAACCGTGCGCGAGCAGGAGGGCGGCAAGGGCTATGGCGCTGGTTTCGAGGGGCTGATCGGATTTGTCACCAATCTGCTGCCCAGCAACGAAGTGATCGGCCAGGCCCTGCGCAAGCAGGTGCCCATGTTCCCGGAACTGGCCATCCGCGAGCTGGTGGCCAACGCCATCATCCACCAGGATTTCCACCTCACCGGCACCGGCCCCATGGTGGAGATCTTTTCCGATCGCATGGAGATCACCAACCCCGGCCTGCCGCTGGTGCAGACCGATCGCTTTCTCGACAGCCCGCCCCGCTCCCGCAACGAGGCACTGGCCTCCTTCATGCGCCGCGTCGGCGTCTGCGAGGAGCGCGGCAGCGGCGTGGACAAGGTGGTTTTCCAGACCGAGTTCTACCAGCTTCCCGCGCCGCTGTTCGAAACCAGCGACGACCACACCCGCGCCGTCCTCTTCGCCCACCGCGAATTCAAGGAGATGGACAAGGGCGACCGTATCCGCGCCTGCTACCTGCACGCCTGCCTGCGCTACGTGCAGCGGGACTATATGACCAACACCACCCTGCGGGAGCGCTTCGGCATCGACGAGAAGAACAGCTCCATGGTCTCCCGCATCATCAAGGATGCCATCGAGGCCGGCCTGATCCGCTGCCATGACGAGACGGTCGGCAGTCGGGCCAGGAAGTACCTGCCGAGGTGGGCGTGATGGAGAACCGGCCATTGCTTGACCGTTGTTTGACTGGAGGGCCGGTTTTCGGGTCGCCCTCCCTCCATTCCTTTGCATTTCAACGCGTTGCGGCCAGCGTGTTGCTTGACCGTTGCTTGACTGGAAACCGCCGCCAAGGTGGATGCGGGGGCTTGAGCCATACGAGTGCAGCACGGTGCAACTCGCAAGGGAGGGGCGTATGAGATTCCCCGCCTATCCCGAGTACAGAGATAGCGGCGTCCAGTGGTTGGGGCGTGTGCCGGGGCATTGGGAGGTGAAGCGGCTGAAATTCTCGGCCACGATTAACGATGACGCCTTGCCGGAAACAACTGACCCGGATTTCGAGTTCTCCTATGTCGATATCGGCAGTGTGAGTCCGGGAGAAGGCATCACAAGCACCGAACCAATGATTTTCGAGAATGCTCCTTCAAGGGCACGACGCAAGGTCGCGCCTGGAGATTCCATTGTTTCCACCGTCAGGACCTACCTTCGAGCCATAGCCCCAATTCCAGAGATTTTCGACCCCCTTGTTGTGTCAACAGGGTTTGCGGTAATTCGCCCGAGGAAAGTGAGTTCAGCTTTTCTCGCATATGCGCTACGCGAGTCCTATTTCGTCGAAAGCATTGTCGCTCGTTCGACAGGCGTCAGTTACCCCGCGGTGAACGCATCGGAGATCGGCGACATAGCGATTCCGTTGCCTTCTGAAGATGAACAAACCACCATCGCCGATTTCCTCGACCGGGAGACGGGGCGGATCGATACGCTGGTGGCGAAGAAGCGGCGGCTGATAGCGCTGCTCAAGGAGAAGCGCTCCGCGCTCATCTCCCGCACCGTTACCCGTGGTCTGCCAGAAGACGCCGCCCGCGAATTCGGCCTCGAACCGCACACCCGGTTCAAGGATTCCGGAATTGAATGGCTGGGCGAGGTGCCTGAGATGTGGGAGGTGTGGAAAATCTCGCACGGTTTTCGAAGCACCGGCAGCGGCACCACTCCACCATCTGATAATGACGCTTGGTTCGACGGTGACATTCCCTGGATAACAACCTCTGAGCTCAGAGAGTCAATTATTTTTGATACCAAAAAAAAAATTTCCGAAGACGCGGTAGCGACATTTAGCGCACTCAAACTTTTCCCAGAAGGATCCCTTGCCATTGCAATGTACGGGGCGACTATTGGCCGCCTTGGCATACTAGGGCTGCGAGCTGCAACGAATCAGGCATGCTGTGTCCTGTATGGCGAGCGCGCCTTAAGTGTTCGCTTCATGTTTTTCTGGTTTCAGGCATTCCGCGAACAAATCATTTTGTTGGCGTCGGGTGGCGGGCAGCCAAATATCAGTCAGGAAAAGATCCGGTCAATTAGAGTTGCATGTCCCCATCCCATTGAACAAACCGCCATCGTCTCCTACCTCGACCGCGAAACCGCCAAGATCGACCGGCTGGTGAAAAAGATCGAGGCGGCCATTGCCCGTTTGCAGGAATACCGCACTGCCCTGATCACGGCCGCCGTGACCGGCAAGATCGACGTTCGGGAGGCGGTGGCATGAACGAGTTCACCGTCGAGAGCTTCGAGGAATACCTGACCAAGGTCCGCGACAGCCTGGGTGTCGTGGAGAAGAACGGCAAGCGGGTGCGCCGGTATTTCCGCGGCCAGAGCAAACGGGCCTTCGAAGGGTACGACCTTAAGCCTTCCATCGGCCGCTATGACCATCTGAGCGGCCTGCCGCCCGCCGAGCGCGACAGGCTGGAAAACGAGGTGCTGGAAACCTTCGGCAACCATCTCCTCACCTATGTAAACCACCTGCCGCGCAACGACTGGGAGGCGCTGGCCATTGCCCAGCACCACGGCCTGCCCACCCGTTTCATGGACTGGACCACCAACCCGCTGGTGGCGCTCTACTTCGCCTGCCGCGAGTCCAAAAAGGACAAGGATGGGAACCCGCTGGACAGCGCTGTTTACGTGCTGATCAGCGAACCGCCGCGTTACAGCGAGTTGCGCCGACAGCAGAAGAACGGTGGCGCCAAAGTGGCGGAATCTGAGACCGCCATCGCAGTAGCCGGCGATGAAGATGGCTACGACAACTACGAGTTGGATGAGGAGGGCGAGCCGCCCGTGGTCGTGGACGACGAGCTGGAGACAGCGACCATTGCCAGACCTCGCTCCCAGTCAGAAACAGCCAAGGAGGGTGATCCATCTCCCTTCGAAATCAGCGCCAACGTCATCTACGACCCGCCGCATGTCTCGCCGCGGATCCGCGCCCAGGATGGCGTGTTGCTCGCCTGCCATCAGCCGATGCTGCCTCTTGAGGAGAAAGACGTGCTGGAAATCGTGATCAGCCATGCGGCCCATGACGATATTCGCCGTCGGCTGGACCAGTACGGCGTCTTCGACAAACAGTTGTTCCCCGATCTCGACGGCATTGCCAAGTGGCTCAAGTATCGGGTGTTCGAGATCAACGGAATGACCTGACGGGAACCGGCATGACCCAGACCACCGAAAAGGCCTTCGAATCCTACGTGGCGCAGATGCTGCTGGCCAAGGGCTGGCAGCAAGGCGTCGTCAGTGGCTGGGACAAGGAACTGGCGCTCTTCCCGCAGGCGATCACTGATTTCATCGCCGAAACCCAGCCGCAGTTGTGGGAGGCGATGCGCGGTCAGCATGGGACACAGCTTGAGCCGATGCTGCTGGCGACGCTGGTGAAGGAGCTTGCCATCAAGGGCTCGCTGCATGTGCTGCGCCACGGCTTCAAGTTCTACGGCAAGACCTTTCGGCTGGCCTACTTCAAGCCCGCCCATGGCCTCAACCAAGAGGTGTTGGCGCAATACCAAGCCAACCGCCTGACCGTGACCCGGCAGGTACCCTGCCACCCGGGCGACCATTCGACGGTGGATCTGGTGTTCGCCGTCAATGGCCTGCCGGTGGCAACCTGCGAGCTGAAGAATCCCTGGACCGGGCAGAGCTGGCGCAACGCGGTGCGGCAGTACAAGGAGGACCGCAACCCGCGTGCGCCGTTGTTCGAGTTCAAGCAGCGGGCGCTGGTGCACTTTGCCGCCGATCCGGACGAAGTTCACATGACCACCCGGCTCGCCGGCGGCAAGACCTTCTTCCTGCCCTTCAATCGCGGCAGCCACCCCGGCGAGGTGCTGTGCGGCGCGGGCAATCCGCAGCACGCCTCCGGCTACCGCAGCGGCTATTTCTGGGAAGAAGTGCTGGAGCGGGAAAGCTTTCTCGACATCCTCGGCCACTTCGTCTTCGTCGAGAAGAAGGAAGAGAAGCTTGACGACGGCAAGGGCTGCATGCGCCTGGTGACCCGGGAGACGATGATCTTCCCCCGCTATCACCAGCTCGATGCCACCCGCAGGCTGATCGCTGCCGCCCGCGACGAGGGGCCGGGGCAGAACTACCTCATCCAGCATTCGGCGGGCAGCGGCAAGACCAACTCCATCTCCTGGCTGTCGCATCGACTCGCCAGCCTGCACGACGAGAGCGAGCACAAGGTCTTCGACTGCGTGATCGTGATCACCGACCGGCAGGTGCTCGACCGCCAGTTGCAAGACGCCATCTACCAGATCGAGCACACCCAGGGGGTAGTCAGGGCGATCGACCAGGATTCGAAGCAACTGGCCGAAGCGCTGATAGACGGCACCAGGATCGTGGTCACCACGCTGCAGAAGTTTCCCTTCGTGCTGAGGGGGCTGCTCCACGCTGCAGGCGCTGAAAATGCTGACGAGCCGGACGAGGCGACCGAGAAGCAGGCAAAGGCCTGGGAAGCGCAGATCGGCAAGCGTCGCTACGCGGTGATCGTCGATGAAGCGCATTCATCCCAGACCGGCGAGACGGCGCGGGAGTTGAAGGCGATTCTCGGCACTGGCGCTGCCAACGGGGCAGGAGACGAAGCCGATCAGGAAGCCGACTGGGAGGACGGCCTTGCTTCTGTGATGGCCTCGCGTGGCCGTCAGCCGAACCTGAGTTTCTTCGCCTATACCGCCACGCCCAAGGGCAAGACGCTGGAACTGTTCGGCCGCACCGGCCCCAGCGGCAAACCGGAGCCGTTTCACCTCTACAGCATGCGCCAGGCCATTGAGGAAGGGTTCATCCTGGACGTGCTGCAGAACTACACGACCTACAAGACCTACTTCAAGCTGGTCAAGGCAGTGGAGGACGACCCCAATCTGCCGAAGAAGAAAGCAGCGCGGGCGCTCGCCAAGTTCCTGGTGATGCACCCGACCAACATCGGCCAGAAGATTGAGGTGATCGTCGAGCATTTCCGCAGCCATGTGCGCACTCACCTGGGCGGGCGTGCGAAGGCGATGGTGGTGACCAGTTCGCGCCTGCAGGCGGTGAAGTACATGGAGGCCTTCCAACGCTATATCGTGGAGAAGGGCTACGGCGACGTCCGCCCACTCGTGGCCTTCAGCGGTACGGTACGCGACCCGGAGTCCGGCCAGGAATACACGGAACCGGGCATGAACATCGATGTGGTCAGCGGCAAGCCGATCAGCGAAAAACAGTTGCCGGAGCGGTTCGCTTCACCGGACTACCAGGTGCTGCTGGTGGCCAACAAGTACCAGACCGGCTTCGACCAGCCGCTGTTGATGGCCATGTACGTGGACAAGCGGCTGGACGGCGTGCAGGCGGTGCAGACCTTGTCGCGCCTTAATCGCATGGTGCCAGGCAAGGAGACGCCTTTCGTGCTCGACTTTGTCAACGAGGCCGAGGACATCTACCGAGCCTTCAAACCCTACTACGACGCCACCAGCCTGCAGGAAGGTTCCGACCCCGCCCAGCTCGAACAGCTCAAGCACGAGCTCGACACCTTTCAGGTCTACCACTGGAGCGAAGTGGAGGCCTTTGCCCATATCTTTTACCGGACACCGGGAAAACAGAATCCGGCCGACCACGCCCATTTGCAGCGCCATCTGCAACCAGCAGTGGATCGCTTCAAGGCGATGGAGGACGAGGAACAGCGCGGCGAATTCCGCGACAAGCTGAGCGGCTATGTGAAGGTATACAGCTTTCTCAGCCAGATCATTCCCTATGGCGACGCGGACCTGGAAATGCTCTACAGCTATGGCCGCTTCTTGCTGCCGCTCCTGCCGTTGGAGCGCGATACCAGCACCGTCACGTTGGGCGACGAGGTCGGCCTGCAGTACTACCGTCTTCAGCGGGTCTATTCGGGCGCCATCGAGCTGCGCGAAGGTGAAGCTGAGTACGGGGTCAAGAGCCCAACGGATATCGGCAGCGGCAGGGCCAGGGAGGACAAAGCCCCGCTGTCGGAGATCATCGAAGTGCTGAATGAGCGCTTCGGAACCAATTTTTCCGAGGAAGACCGGCTGTTCTTCGAGCAGATCAGAGAGAAGGCGACCAATAGCCCAGAGGTGGTTCGCCTCCGGCAAGCCAACCCCTTCGACAAGTTCCAGTTGGGCCTGCGCCAGATGCTGGAAGACCTGATGATTCAGCGGATGAGCGAGAACGACAAGATCGTTTCGCGCTACATGGATGACAAGGCGTTCGAAGATGCCGCGTTTGCGGTGCTGTCCAAGGTCATATACGAGACGATCCCCGCTGAAGACGTGGTGGATTCAGTTCGCGATGACTAACGAATCGAGCTCGCTCGACAGCTGTCATTCGAACGCGGGCTCTTGAAAGGCTGCTTTGGCCGATTTCTCACCAGCAACAGATTCAGAAATGCAAAACAGCTCCCAAGGGAGCTGTTTTGCATTTCTTCTCATCATCTGTGACAAAAACATCTCACCTATTTGGCACAAATCTCATCTTTTGTGTCACCCGACAACCTCACACATCAATATTCCGCGCATACAGCGCGTTGCTCTCGATGAACGCCCTGCGCGGCTCCACCTGGTCGCCCATCAGCGTGGTGAAGATTTCGTCGGCGGCGATGGCGTCTTCGATCTGCACCTTGAGCAGGCGGCGGACGGTGGGGTCCATGGTGGTTTCCCAGAGCTGGCCGGGGTTCATTTCGCCCAGGCCCTTGTAGCGCTGTTTGCCCATGTTGCGCTCCACGTCGGCGAGCAGCCAGCGGATGGCGGGGCCGAAGCCCTTGATGGCCTGTTCCTTTTCGCCGCGGCGGATGACGGCGCCTTCGGTGACGAGGCCGGCGATGGCTTCGGCGGCGCTGCGGATGGTGGCGTAGTCGCCGGAGACGAGGAAGTCTTCCTCGATGGTGCAGGTCTTGCGGTTGCCGTGGTGCATGCGCTCGACGACGAGGCGCCAGGCTTCGCCTTCTTCGTCGAATTCGGCGTGCACGGTCATGTCGTCGCCCAGGTGCGGTTGCAGGGCCTGGGCGCTGGCGCGGGCGGCGTCTTCGGATTCGAGGCTGAGGGCGACGTTGCGTTCGAGCAGGGCGTAGAGCACGGGCGGCTCGATGTAGCCGGCCAGACGCTGGATGACGGCTTCGGCGAGCAGGTAGTTGCGCGCCAGTTCGCCCAGGGCGGAGCCGCTGATGGGCTCGGCGTTTTCGGCGGGGCGCAGTTCGGCACCGTCGAGGGCGAGCTTGAGCAGGTGGGCGTTGAGCTCGGCGTCGTCCTTCACGTACATCTCGCTCTTGCCGTGCTTGATCTTGTACAGCGGCGGCTGGGCGATGTAGATGTGGCCGCGTTCGACCAGCTCGGGCATCTGGCGATAGAAGAGGGTGAGCAGCAGGGTGCGGATGTGGGCGCCGTCCACGTCGGCATCGGTCATGATGATGATGCGGTGGTAGCGCAGTTTGTCGGGGTTGAACTCTTCCTTGCCGATGCCGGTGCCCAGGGCGGTGATGAGGGTGGCGATCTGCTCGGAGGAGATGAGCTTGTCGAAACGCGCCTTCTCGACGTTGAGCACCTTGCCGCGCAGCGGCAGGATGGCCTGGAACTTACGGTCGCGGCCCTGCTTGGCGGAGCCGCCGGCGGAGTCCCCCTCGACGATGTAGATCTCGCACTTGGACGGGTCCTTCTCCTGGCAGTCGGCGAGCTTGCCGGGCATGCCGACGCCGTCGAGGATGCCCTTGCGGCGGGTCATTTCGCGGGCCTTGCGGGCGGCGTCACGGGCGCGGGCGGCCTCGACGATCTTGCTGCAGATGGTCTTGGCGTCGATGGGGTTTTCGAGCAGGTAGTCGGCCAGCTTGCTGGCGACCACTTCTTCCACCGCGGGGCGCGCCTCGCTGGAGACCAGCTTCATCTTGGTCTGGCTGGCGAACTTGGGGTCGGGCATCTTGACCGAGAGCACGCAGGCGAGGCCTTCGCGCATGTCGTCGCCGGTGATGTTCACCTTGGCCTTCTTGGCGATCTCGTTCTCTTCGATGTACTTGTTGATGACGCGGGTCATGGCCGCGCGCAGGCCGGTGAGGTGGGTGCCGCCGTCGGCCTGGGGGATGTTGTTGGTGAAGCACAGCACCTGTTCCTGGTAGCTGTCGTTCCACTGCATGGCCACTTCCACGCTCACTTCGATGTCGTGGTCGGTGCCGTTGGAGGTCTTGGCCGTGCCTTCGGAGTAGAACACGTTGGGGTGCAGCACGGTCTTGGCGCGGTTGATGTAGTCCACGAAGCCACGCACGCCGCCGGCGAAGGCGAAGTCCTCTTCCTTGCTGGTGCGCTGGTCCACGAGGCGGATGCGCACGCCGTTGTTGAGGAAGGAGAGCTCGCGCAGGCGCTTGGCGAGGATCTCGTAGTGGAACTCGACGGTGCCGAAGATTTCTTCGTCGGCCAGGAAGTGCAGCTCGGTGCCGGTCTTGGCGCTCTCGCCGATGACCTTCATGGGCGAGACCTCGACGCCGTCCACCACCTGGATCTCGCGGTCCACGGCCTTGCCGCGGTTGAATTCGAGGAAGTGCTTCTGGCCGTCGCGGCGGATAGTGAGGCGCAGCCACTTGGACAGCGCGTTCACGCACGAGACGCCGACGCCGTGCAGGCCGCCGGAGACCTTGTAGCTGTTCTGGTTGAACTTGCCACCGGCGTGCAGCACGCACATCACGATTTCGGCCGCCGAGCGCCGGGGCTCGTGCTTGTCGTCCATCTTGATGCCGGTGGGGATGCCGCGGCCGTTGTCGGTCACCGAGATGGAGTTGTCGGTGTGGATGGTGACGAGGATGTCGTCGCAGTACCCGGCCAGCGCCTCGTCGATGGCGTTATCCACCACCTCGAACACCATGTGGTGCAGGCCGGTGCCATCGGAGGTGTCGCCGATGTACATGCCGGGGCGCTTGCGCACCGCCTCGAGGCCTTCGAGTTGCTGGATGGACGATTCGTCGTAGCCGCCTTGCGGCGTCGGGTTCTGCGATTCGGACATTGAGTTCTCTTTTCAAACCGGGCGCCCGCTGGCGCCCGCGATCCATCAGGAGTGGCGGCGCTCAGATGCGCATCGGCATGACGACATACTTGAAGCTGTCGTTGCCGGGCAGGCTGATGAGCGCGCTGGAGTTGCCGTCGTTGAGGCGCACCACCACCTCGTCCGCCGAGACGTTGTTGAGCACGTCGAGCAGGTAGGTGACGTTGAAGCCGATGTCCAGGCCCTCGCCGTGGTAGTCGATCTCGAGCTCTTCCTGGGCCTCTTCCTGTTCGGCGTTGGAGCTGATGATCTTGAGGCTGCCGTCTTCGAGCACCACGCGCACGCCGCGGAACTTCTCGTTGGTGAGAATGGCCGCGCGCGACAGGGCGGCATGCAGCGGCTGACGCGCCAGGTGCAGTTCCTTGGGATGGTTCTTGGGGATGACGCGCTCGTAGTCGGGGAACTTGCCGTCGATGAGCTTGGAGATGAGCTCGATGGGGCCGAAGCGGAACACGATCTGGTTGCCGGCGATGATGACCTCCAGCGGCTCTTCGGAGTCGGTGAGCTGGCGCGCCAGTTCGAGCACGGTCTTGCGCGGCAGGATGACTTCGGTGCGCTCGAAGTTGCCCGCGATGCCGCTCTCGGCGTAGGCCAGGCGGTGGCCGTCGGTGGCGACCATGCGCAGGGTGTTGCCCTCGACCATGGTGAGCAGGCCGTTGAGGTAGTAGCGGATATCCTGCTGGGCCATGGCGTACTGCACCAGGGCGAGCTGCTTCTTGAAGGCGCCCTGGGGCACGCTGAAGCGCACGCCTTCGCCCTCTTCCACGGAGAGGCGCGGGTAGTCGGCCGCCGGCAGGGTCTGCAGGGCGAAGCGCGAGCGGCCGGCCTTGACGGTCATGCGCGCGTCGTCGAGGGTGAGGGCGACGTCGTTGTCGCCGGGCAGCGCACGCAGGATGTCCTGCAGCTTGCGCGCACCCACGGTGATGCTGGTGTCTTCACCGCCCGGCCCCACCTCGGCCGTGGTGCGGATCTGGATCTCGATGTCGGTGGCCAGCAGGGTGAGCTGGCTGCCGTGCTTTTCGATCAGCACGTTGGACAGGATCGGCAGCGTGTGGCGCTTTTCCACAATGCCGGACACCGACTGGAGCGGTCCGAGCAGGGCATCGCGGGTGGTGGTCAGCAGTTGCATTGTTTTTCGGTCTCCGTGGATCGGGTACGTTCGCGTTTGTCGATGATATCGGGATACGCGCTCAGCCGCGCAGGACCTGGGTGAGCACGTGCAGATCGTGATTGAGCTGGGCGTCGTTGCGGCGCAGATCGGCAATGGTGCGGCAGGCGTGCAGCACCGTGGTGTGGTCGCGCCCGCCGAAGGCCTCGCCGATGGCCGGCAGGCTCATGGGGGTGATGTCCTTGGCCAGGAACATGGCGACCTGGCGCGGCCGGGCGATGACCCGGGTGCGCTTCTTGGAGTGCATGTCGGCGACCTTGATCTTGTAGTAGTCGGCCACCGTCTTCTGGATGTGCTCGATGGACAGCTGCCGGTTGTGGGCGTGCAGCAGGTCCTTGAGCGCCTCCTTGGCCACGTCCAGGGTGATGTCGCGGTTGTGGAAGCGGGCGAAGGCGACCACCTTGGTGAGCGCGCCCTCGAGCTCGCGCACGTTGGCGCGCAGGTTCTTGGCGATGAGGAAGGCCACGTCGTCGCACAGGGGCACGCCGTGGCTCTCGGCCTTCTTTTTCAGGATCGCCACCCGCATCTCGAGCTCGGGCGGCTCGATCTGCACCGTGAGGCCCCAGTCGAAGCGGGAGATGAGCCGGTCTTCCAGGCCCTGGATGTCCTTGGGGTAGGTGTCGCAGGTGATGATGATCTGCTTCTTGGCCTCGGTGAGGGCGTTGAAGGCGTGGAAGAACTCTTCCTGGGTCCGGTTCTTGTTGTTGAAGAACTGGATGTCGTCGATCATCAGCACGTCGAGCGAGCGGTAGTAGCGCTTGAAGACGTCGAAGCTCTTCTGCTGGTAGGCACGCACCACGTCGGCGTAGTAGTCCTCGGCGTGCACGTAACGGATGATCGCCTTCGGATTGCGCCGGTGCACCTCGTTGCCCAGGGCGTGGATCAGGTGGGTCTTGCCCAGGCCCACGCCGCCATAGACGAACAGCGGGTTGTAGGACACGCCCGGGTTGTCGGCCACCTGCATGGCCGCGGCACGGGCCAGGTCGTTGGCGCGGCCGGTGACCAGGGTCTCGAAGGTGAAGTCCGGGTTCAGGCGGCTCTTCTCGTAGCTCGAACCGTTGTTGCGCGCCGGCGCCACCGCCTTGGGCGCCCTGGATTCGCGTGCCGGCGCGGCGGGCGCTGCGGCTGGTGCGACGGCCGGCGTCGGCGTCGCTACCGGGGCTGCCACGGCCGGCTGTGCGGCACTCGGCGCCGGACGCACCGGGCGCGCGGCGGCGGCCTCGCCACTGCCCGGCAGGCTCAGCGCCAGATCGACCGGCGCGCCGTAGAACTCCTGCCCCAGCTCGCCGATGCGACGCACGTAGCGCTCGCGCACCCACTGGAGGACGAAACGGTTGGGCGCGACGATGCGCACGGCGGGCGTCTCGGCGTCATTGACGTCCTCGGCGCGCAGTGCCTTGATCCAGGTGGAAAACTGCTGCGGAGGCAGCTCGCCCTGGAGTCGGACCAGACAGAAATTCCAGAAATCTTGCGTCAC